>NZ_ARVX01000001.1:0-651069 GCF_000384375.1 Methylotenera versatilis 79
CCCCACTGCTGCCTCCCGTAGGAGTCTGGACCGTGTCTCAGTTCCAGTGTGGCTGGTCGTCCTCTCAGACCAGCTACTGATCGTCGCCTTGGTGGGCCTTTACCCCACCAACTAGCTAATCAGATATCGGCCGCTCCATTAACGCAAGGTCCGAAGATCCCCTGCTTTCCCCCTTAGGGCGTATGCGGTATTAGCCAACCTTTCGATTAGTTATCCCCCATTATTGGATACGTTCCGATATATTACTCACCCGTTCGCCACTCGCCACCAGACCGAAGTCCGTGCTGCCGTTCGACTTGCATGTGTAAAGCATTCCGCCAGCGTTCAATCTGAGCCATGATCAAACTCTTCAGTTTAATTCACAACTATTACTTTTTCCTCTTTCGAGGTGGTATTCGCTTTTTGCTTTGCAACTCAATCATCTCCTAGAGAAATTCTAAGTATGTGTTGAGCTGTTTTTCTCAAATTCATTGTCAAGGTTTGTGTACTGCTTATCTATTACTAAATAAGCCTTATTACATACTTGTCATAAATTTAAGTGTAAGCATTTGTTATCTTGAGTATTTACTTAAACCAAACAACAAAACATTCAAGGCCGAAACCAAGCATTCATTGCGTCCAAGTAAATGTGTCTTAACCACAAACACCCACACTTATCAGTCGTTCAAATTGTTAAAGAGCTAATTCCTACAAGAGAAATATTGGTTGCGGGAACAGGATTTGAACCTGTGACCTTCGGGTTATGAGCCCGACGAGCTGCCAGACTGCTCCATCCCGCGTCCGATTCGACGTACATGCCGCCGAGAAATGAGACTATAGCAAGAGGAGGTATTTGTGTCAAACAGTATTGAGCATTTTATTTAAGATTTGCTCGTTTAGATAAACGCTAGAACAGCTTAAATCGCGTGAAAATCTATATAGAATAAAGGCTTACTTGCTGATTAAATCGGGTTAATTTAATTACCAATCGCACCAAATACTTTCTTAATCAAACCACTTGCTTGTCCAACAGGGTCTTTACGGATGGCGGCCTCTTCTTGCGCCATCATTAAATACACACCATCCAGTGTTTTTTGGGTGACATATTGCTCTAAGTTTGCATCCTCTTTTTTAACCAGTCCATATTTACCGCCCATTTCAGCAAACTTATTATATTGCTGCGCTAATTGGACATTTTCAGTGGCTTTTTTGACGATAGGTAAAAACTTTTCTCCCATCGGCAACGAGGTCGTTCTTTTAAAGTACTGCGTGGCTGAATCTTCTGGGCCAGTTAAAATCGACTTTGCATCAGCCAGAGACATTTTCTTTACAGAATCAACAAGCAGTGCTTTAGCTTCTGGCACAGCGGCTTCAGCAGCACGATTCATTTTAAGTACCAATTCATCGGCTTGTTTACCCATGCCAAACATACGCATAGCTTTTTCGGCTTTTCTCATAGATTCTGGTAACGGTATCTTGACTTGCTTGTTACCAAAAAAACCATCTGCGGCACCAAGTTTACTGACTGCTTTGTCTGCGCCTTGCATAAGCGCTGCTTTCAAACCGCTACTGGCTTCATCATTACTTAAATCACTTACAGCCAAAGCGTTTGCCTGTGAAACAAACAAGGTTAATAAGGTTGTTAAGAGAATTTTTTTCATGACTTTCCTTAGCGTTAAGATTGGTGACTAAATCATACAACGGAATAGTTGAATTAGGGTTTACTTTATATTCACTTTACCGTTGCATCATTCTCTTAATAGTTAACAACAAAAATCACTATGAATTAATAACCAAACTTAATCTTAACTTATTTTTGCTTGAGTGATTTAACTTGCCATATTTTGTCCGCATATTCACAAATCGTTCTATCGCTAGAAAATTTGGCCATGCGCGCCACGTTTAAGATAGCACGACGCGACCACTCTTCTTGATCTTGATAAACGCTGGACACTTCATCTTGGCAAGCGATATAACTCGCGTAATCGGCGAGCAATAGATAATTGTCATTATTTAACAAACTATCCACAATTGCTTGATAGCGACTTGGCTCTTCCAGCGAAAAGAAGCCGCTACCAATCATATCTAACACTTCTCTTAACGCTGGGTTTTGATAGTAATAATCGCGTGGGTTATAGCCTTTCGCCTTAGTTTCTGCCACTTGCGGCGTGGTTAAACCAAAGATGAAAATATTCTCGTCACCGACTTCTTCTTTAATTTCCACATTGGCGCCGTCCAACGTACCAATAGTTAACGCGCCATTTAACGCCATTTTCATATTACCAGTACCACTTGCCTCGGTACCTGCTGTGGAAATTTGCTCAGATAAATCGCTGCCCGGAAATAGAATTTCAGCGGCAGAGACTTCATAGTTGGGATAGAACACGACTTTGAGCTTGTCACCGACAACTGGGTCGTCATTCACGATAGCCGCGACATCATTAATCAATCGAATAATCAGTTTCGCCATCCAATAACCTGGAGCCGCTTTACCGCCGAATATGACGGTGCGTGGCGTGATATCTTTTTCACCATGTCGAATACGGTTATAAAGCGTAATCACATGCAACACATTCAGTAGCTGGCGCTTATATTCGTGAATGCGCTTAATTTGCACATCAAACAATGAATCAGGATTCAACTTAACACCTGTCACCGCCTCAATTTTATGCGCCAGGCGTAACTTCCTATCCTGTTTTACTGCACGAAATGCTTTACGGAAGTCTTTATCATCGGCTAAAGGCGTTAACTTAACCAGTTGCGTCAAATCTTTTTGAAAGCCATCGCCAATGGCTTTAGTAATTAAGCTAGTCAGTTGCGGATTAGCTTGATTCAACCAGCGACGCGGCGTAATCCCATTCGTCACATTGGTAAGTTTGTTCGGGTAGATTTTATTGAAATCAGCAAACAGTGTGGTTTTTAATAATTCGCTATGCAAAGCTGCCACGCCGTTCACTGTATGACTGCCAACTACCGCCAAATGTGCCATGCGTACGCGGCGGCCATGCGTTTCATCAATAATCGAAACACGTCTGATGAGGTCTGTATCGCCAGGAAAATGATGATTCACCATGGTGATAAACTGCTTATTGATTTCGTAGATAATTTCCAGATGACGCGGCAGCAAACTACCGAACAAGTCCACAGACCAAGTTTCAAGCGCTTCTGGCATTAAAGTATGATTAGTGTAAGCAAATATCTTAACAACTAAATCCCAAGCAAAATTCCATGCCAAGCCATGAATATCAACCAGTTGATGCATCATTTCCGCCACACCAATCGCTGGATGGGTGTCGTTAAGCTGGATGGCGACTTTGTTTGGCAGATCAGCCCAGTCTTTCTCCGTTTTCACCTCACGCGTGGTGGTAAATCGACGCAGAATATCTTGAATAGAAGCTGATACGAAGAAATATTGTTGCTTTAATCGCAACTCACGCCCGGATGCAGATGAATCGTTAGGATATAAGACTTTTGAAATCGTCTCCGAATCAGTGCGCTCTTCTACCGATTGCTCATAATTGCCATCGTTAAATTGGTGCAAATCGAAGTCTTTCGTCGCTTTCGCGCTCCAAAGCCTTAGATTATTGACGGTATCAGTTCCGTAGCCTGGCACGGGAATATCATAGGCCATCGCAACAACATGTTGTGCCTTGCACCAATGATGCCTCACGCCATGCTCATCGTTCACTGGCACTACGTGCCCATAAAACTTAATATCGTATGTAGCCTCTGGACGTTGAAATTCCCACACATTGCCGTAACGTAGCCAATTATCTGGGTTTTCCATTTGTTGGCCGTGCTCAATAGATTGTTTGAACATACCGTATTCATAGCGAATACCGTAGCCAGTCGCAGGTATATCCATGGTGGCCATTGAATCTAAAAAGCAAGCAGCTAAACGACCTAAACCACCATTTCCCAAAGCCGCATCATTTTCCATTTCTGCGGCGGCCTCCATGCTGCGACCTAATGCACCTAAACTGTCGCTTAACTCATCTTTAATGCCCAAATTAAGTGCAGCGTTTGTCAGCATGCGACCAATTAAAAACTCTAATGAGAGGTAATAAACACGTTTAGGGTCATGATCATAATAGGATGCAGACGTTCTAACCCAACGCTCAACCACATGATCGCGCACGGTGTAAGCAGCGGTGTGATACCAATCTCTGGCCGTCGCAACCTTGTCTGTCTTAAAGCATGAGAAGATTAAGTGGTTTTGTAACGCCTGTTTAATAGGCGTTAATTTGGGCAAAACGGTGGTTTCTTTTTTTGCAGGTTTAGTCGTGTTTTTCATTTAAATATGGCTTTCTGAAGAATACTGAACGGTTACCGATGAATGTATTTTAGCAAATACCAAGCCAATGTTTTATGACAATCTGTTTTGGGACAAGTTTGAATATTTAATTTTATGTCCAAATAATAAAAAAGCCTGCTTTTAATAGCAGGCTTAAATATTTTCAAACTACAACTAAATTAATGCAGAATAAATATTAGGTCACACTAATAAACTATTCATGCGTCGCACAAAACTTGCAGGGTCGTTCAATTGACCACCTTCTGCCAGCAAAGCCTGATCAAAAACCAAATGCGCTAAATCTTTAAACTTAGCTTCATCGGCTTCAGCCTCTAAACGTTTCACCAATTTATGCGCAGGGTTAACCTCTAAAACGGGCTTACTATCTGGCGCATTTTGTCCTGCGGCTTTTAAAATACGCGCAAGATTAGCTGAAACATCATGCTCGCCCGCCACCAAACAAGCTGGTGAATCAGTTAAGCGATGCGTCACACGCACTTCTTTCACTGCATCGCCCAATGAAGTTTTAATGCGCTCAATCAAACTTTTCGCATCTTCCTCAATTTTTGCTTTGGCTTCTTTTTCAGACTCATCTTCCAATTTACCCAAATCCAAATCACCTTTAGCGATTGACTGCAGTTTCTTGCCTTCAAACTCGGTTAAGCTGCCCAATAACCACTCATCCACTTTGTCACTCATCAGTAACACTTCAATACCTTTTTTGCGGAAGATTTCCAAATGTGGGCTGTGTTGCGCTGCAGCAAAAGTATCCGCCGTAATATAGTAAATCGCTTCTTGCTCAGGCTTCATGCGCCCAATATAGTCAGCAAATGAGACGTTTTGCACATCGGTATCTGCTTGCGTACTAGCAAATCTCAATAAACCAGCGATTCTATCTTTGTTGGCAAAATCTTCGCCTGGACCTTCTTTTAATACGCGACCAAATTCTGTCCAAAATTTAGCGTAATCCTCTGGTTTATCTTTTGCTAGCTCTTCTAGTAAACCCAGTACCTTTTTAACCGAACCATTTTTAATCGCATCGACATCGCGGCTATCTTGCAGAATTTCGCGCGATACGTTCAAAGGCAAATCAGCAGAATCAATCACGCCGCGCACGAATCTTAAGTACTGTGGCATTAGCTTTTCCGCGTCTTCCATAATAAATACGCGTTTCACATACAATTTAATGCCTTGACGACGTTCACGGTCATACAAGTCAAATGGCGCTTTGCTCGGAATATATAACAATGAAATATATTCCTGTTTGCCTTCTACACGGCTGTGCGTATAGCCAAGCGGCGCTTCATAATCATGCGAAACATGTTTATAAAACTCGTTATATTCGTCTGTTGTAATATCATTTTTGCTGCGCGCCCAAAGTGCAGAAGCTTTATTGATGGTTTCCAACTCATCAGTCGTCACCATTTCGCCTGGCAGTTTCGTACCATCCGCGCCGTCTGCGCCCTCTTTCCATTCCGATTTAAGCATCACGATCGGCAAAGTAATATGGTCAGAATATTTGCGGATAATCGATTTTAATTGCCAATCGTTTAAAAATTCGTCTTCATCTTTACGCAAATGCAAAGTGATTTCTGTACCGCGCGATGCTTTTTCTACTGCATCCAGCGTGTAATCGCCTTCACCAGAACTTGTCCATTTAACCGCTTCAGTACTGCCAGCGCGGCGAGTAGTTAACGTCACTTTATCTGCAATAATAAACGCAGAATAAAAACCAACGCCGAATTGACCGATTAGATTGGCATCTTTAGCTTGGTCGCCAGTTAACGCATTAAAGAATTCTTTTGTGCCAGATTTCGCAATCGTACCAATATTGGCGATGACTTCATCGCGACTCATCCCGATACCGTTATCTGAAATTGTTAGCGTGCGTTTGGCTTTATCAAAGCCAATCTGAATTTTCAACTCGCTATCATTTTCATACAGCGCACCATTCGCCAGCGCTTCAAATCGCAACTTATCTGCCGCATCTGATGCATTAGAGATCAACTCGCGCAGCACAATCTCTTTGTTGCTGTACAGCGAATGAATCATCAATTGCAATAATTGTTTTACTTCGGCCTGAAAGGCTAATTTTTCTGATGCTGGTTTTTCCGAAACGTCATTCTCTGGAACTGAGTTCTTTGAAGCCATCTTATCTCCTTAAATTTTTAGTTTTAAATGGGTTGCTTAAATTTAAGCTTTATTTTAATTACAGTTACTTTGATTAATCGATAATTACATATTGGGCTACAGCCAGTTATTTCAAGCACAAACATTTAAATTCAAACGTTATTGATGATTGTTATTTTTAATGATTATTTTGGGTTAATTCGGCTTTAATTAGCTATTTTGTCATCTTATTAACCAGCAAATATGCTATAAAAGCATTATGAAAAATGATGTGAAAAACGATAATATTGTTTCTAATGAAACGCTACTAGCGGCTGTAGATTTGGGTTCTAACAGTTTTAGACTGGAAGTTGGCCGTTATGAGAATGGTCAGATTCAACGTGTCGATTATTTAAAAGAAACCGTGCGCCAAGGTGGCGATTTAGATGAGGAACGCAATTTAAAGCCTGAAGCAATCGAGCGCGGACTGAAATGTCTGGCGCGTTTTGGCGAAACCTTAAAAGGTTTTCCTAAACATCATGTGCGCGCTGTTGCCACACAAACTTTGCGCGAAGCTAAAAATCGCGATGAGTTTTTAAAGCAAGCAAAAAAAGCCTTAGGCTTTGATGTAGAAGTGATTTCTGGTGTAGAAGAAGCGCGTTTGATTTATCAGGGCGTGAGCCGTTTATTGCCGCAATCCAATGAAAAACGCTTGGTGATTGATATTGGTGGCCGCTCGACCGAGTTTATTTTGGGTCAGCATTTAGATGCAGAAACTACCGATTCACTACGCGTTGGGTCTGTCGCATGGTCACTCAAATATTTTGCCGATGGCCAATTAACCGAGAGAAATCTACAACGTGCAGAAATCGCTGCTGAATCATTTTTAGATGCAGTCGCACCGATTTATCAACGCAATAAATGGGATGTCGCTTATGGCGCATCTGGCACGGTGGGCGCAGTGGCAGAAGTGTTAGGTTACGCTGGATTCGATGATAGTAAAATCACGCGGGAAGGCTTGGCGTGGTTGCGCAGCCAACTGATTAAAGCAAAAACCGCAGATAGACTGGATTTGATTGGCTTAAAAGAAGACCGAAAAGCAGTGATTGGCGGCGGTTTAAGCATCTTAATCGGCATATTCGATTTATTGAAATTAGATGAATTAATTGTCGCAAAAGGCGCGCTGCGTCATGGTTTGTTATACGACATGATGAATGAAGAAATCGATGCGCCTGAAGATTTATGCGATGCGTCAATCATGCGCCTGACGAAACGTTTCGGCGTGAATATGCAACATGCAAAAAATGTGGCTAAAGTCGCACTCGGGTTTTTTGATGCCATATCGCCCACCTTGCAAAAAACTGAAAATGAATCCGGCAGAATACAACTCACCAAACCAAGGCAGATATTAGGTTGGGCGGCTTTAAGCCACGAAATTGGCGCAGCTATTTCGCATAGTGAATCACAAAAACATGGCGCGTATATTTTAGATAATACGGAGTTGATGGGATTCTCACAAAGTGAACTGCATCGTCTAAGCTTGCTGGTTTTAGGTCATTGCGGCAAGCTGAAGAAATTAGAAGCGGATTTTGATGACGAGCATTTTATTAGCAAATTATTGGCGTTAAGATTGGCCGTCATTTTCTGCCACTCACGCAATATGCCTGTGCTTAAAAATATCAAGCTAGAACGCGCTGGCAATATCTTTATGTTGAGCCTGCCAAGCGCATGGCAACAAGCCTTTCCGCAAACGTGTTATTTATTGGAAGAAGAAATTTTGGCCTGGCAAAAAACCAACTGGAGCTTGGTGGTCTCTACGCCAGATTAGACCAAGACTTAATTAGTTAACCAATAAAACTGGTTAACTAATTAAAAAGACGCATTTTAAACAGTTGCTTAACTGCATGATTCGATGATGATTTAACGTTATTAAAATTATTTGACATGCAAAATAAACGGTATAAACTGTTTACACTGTTTTTTAAAATATATTGAACCTTTGGATTTTGAAAATAATTTTAAAAAGCGCTACTTACAATATACAAATGCTTATTTAAAGGAGTTTATACATGTCTAAAATCTCACCGATTCAAGCCAAAGCACTTGGTTTAAAACCTACAGCTGCAAAAGCCGCCGCGACAAGTCCAACGGCTAATCAAGCGACTAAACCAGTAACCACGGCGCCAAAAGTTACTGCTAAACCAACAGCAAAACCTGCAGTTGCTGCTAAAGCAAAAACTGCGGCAGCAAAACCCGCTGTAAAATCTGCTGCAAAGCCAACCGTTACGCTTAAAACAGCAGCAGTTAAAACGACAGTAGCTAAATCAAAAGACAACAAAAAATCAGATGATAAAAAACCAAAATCAGAAAAAGTAAAAATGGAACGCGATAGCTTTACCATGCCGAAAGATGAGTACGCGCAAATTGCTGTGCTGAAATCGCGCTTAACTGTATTAGGTCAACCTGCTAAGAAAAGTGAATTATTGCGCGCTGGTATCAAACTATTAGCAGCGATGTCTGACAATACACTTAAAACGACTTTGGCTAAAATTCCGGTGATTAAAACTGGTAGACCGAATAAAAAAGACTAATAAATTTTATTTAACTAGTTAAAAGTAGTAGGTTAAAAAGATATTTAATCTAAATAATCACAGCAAGCTCGGCGTTTGCAAAGTAAATAATTTATACCGCCGATTAGTCGTTAAGTGATTGTCATTAGAATGAAGGCGCAGCCACCATACTGCGCCTTTTTTTATGCTGGTATTATTTTCGCGATTAGCTCGTCCAGCGCTTGCTTCAGCTTGCTCAAATAAATAAGAAACCAACTGCCCCATCCATGGTTGATGCCCAACGATTAACACATTTTTAGGCGGATTTTTTTGATGTTGAAGTTGTATTAAAACAGCTAATACATCCGCCAAACTAGCGCTGGGTTTTAATGCATCATGTAATTGAATCTTATCATCCAATGCTTCTGCAGTTTGCAGCGCACGCACGGCTGGGCTGCAAATCATTCGCGTTTCATCCGGCAAATGTTGTTTTAGCCAACGCGCCATACGTTTGGCTTGCGACTGTCCTTTATGCGTTAATTGGCGCGCATCATCATTTTCGCCCAGCTCAAAATCTGCTGGTTCTGCCTCTGCGTGGCGCCAGACGATGATATTGTCAAACTTAATTTGCTCAAACTTAGTATGACTAACTTTAGTTAATGCTAATTTTTCGGTCATTTTTCGCTTGGCGTGTAGGCTTTTATTAATGTTTTCTGCGTACTTAACCGTTTGCTATGGCTAATATTTTGCATATCCAATTGCTGATATGCGCCGTTCTCTATGAGCACCCAAGCATCTTCGGTATCTTCTAAATAAGGCAATAAACATTCTTGCATCACGCGCGTTTGCATTTCACTGTCTAAAATTGGCCAGGCAATTTCTACACGGCGAACCATGTTGCGACTCATCCAATCGGCGCTAGAAAGCCACATTCGCTTGATTTGATTGCCCTTGATTGGATTAATCTCAAAGTAAAAAATGCGCGAATGCTCTAAAAATCGCCCGACAATCGAGCGAATATGAATGCGACCATTTACGCCCGGCGCATCAATCGGCAAAATACACGCGCCGCGAATAATCAAATCAATCGTAACGCCCTGTTGCGCCGCGCCAATTAACGCTTTAACCAACAGAGTATCCGTTAACGAATTCATTTTTGCGATAATTTTTGCTTGTCCGCCTAATACGCAAGCGCGTTTTGCCGCTGTAATTCTCCGTAACATGGTCGCTTGCAGATTAAAAGGAGCGACCAATAATTGGCGCATGCGCGGCAGTGCAATTTGGCTAGTCAAATGCCTGAACACATATTCCACCTCACGCGTGAGCGTTAAATTACTGGTGAGCATGCAAATATCGGTATACAACTTCGCAGTGTTTGCATTGTAATTTCCGGTTGAAACGTGTGCATAGCGCTTGATGCGTTTACCTTCTTGGCGCATCACCAGTAACATTTTTGCATGCGTTTTTAGTCCAACCATGCCATAGACGATTTGCGCGCCAATCGCCTCAAGTGACTCCGCCCAGTTAATATTGGTTTCTTCATCAAAACGCGCTTTAATTTCTACAATAACCAGCACTTCTTTACCGCGGCGCACCGCCTCTTGCAGCAGATTAAGCATGCGCGGATCGCTACCTGTGCGGTAAATCGTTTGATGAATCGCCAATACTTTTGGATCATGCACTGCTTCGTGTAAAAACTTGATGACCGCTTCAAAACTTTCGTAAGGACGATGAATCAGCACATCTTTTTGTTTAAGCTGGGTAAAAAATGATTCTTCTTGGTTTAAATCTTTAGGCCAAAGCGGCTGAAAAGGCACAAAGGCTAAATCTCTACCATTTGAATCAACACCTTGCGCTAAACCAGTTAACTGAATCAATCGGCCCAAATTGACAGGGCCCTGGACGAGGTAAAGTGATGCAGGCGTTAAGTTAAATTCTGCTAACAGAAAATCAGACAAATGCGTCACACAACTTTGCGAAACTTCTAAACGCACCGCTTCGCCAAATGGCCGCTGTGCTAACTCTTGACGCAACGCCTTGGGTAAATCATGGATATCATCTTCATCCAATGCCAAATCTGAATGACGTGTAACCCTAAACTGAGAGTAACTTAACAACTTTTTTTTCCCAAATAAATCGGGTAAATGCGCGGCGATAATACTGGTTAAGGTAACAAAATGTTGCTGCGTACCATCAATGTTTGGCAACTGCATCACTCTTGGCAAAATGCGTGGCACGCGAATAATATTAATATTGGGCGGACTATTAGACTTGTCTGGCGCTAGTTCTACAATAAAATGCAATGCCTTGCCAGCCACCAAAGGAAACGGATGCGCGCGGTCTAATGCAATCGGTAATAACAGCGGTTTAACATTATCCTCAAAATATTTAGCGACCCATTTTTTTTGCGCTGGTGTGCGCTCGTGTCCAGCTACAATATCCACACCCGCTTGTTTTAAAGCGGGCATCAACTCGTCATTGAAAATCGCATATTGCTGCGCGATTAATGCATGCGCTTGCTCAGAAACTGCGTTGAAACTATTAACGGTGACAACGCCTTTTTTGGTGTGTCGTTGCATGGCATCGATTTGCGCTTCCATGCGCACCTCAAAAAACTCATCCAAGTTTGAGGCAACAATGCACAAAAACTTTAACCGTTCTAATAGTGGATAATCTTGGCGTTGTGCCAGACGTAGCACGCGCTGGTTAAAACTGAGAATACTTAAATCACGATCAAGCAGCTTTGTTATTGGCATTATCATAGGTAAATATTTTATGACAAATTTCCTGTTTTATTATGACAGTTTTGTGAAACCTGTATGCTCGATTGAGCACATGCTTTTATTTTTGCAGCAATTGTCGGCAGAATATTTCACGCCCATGTAATTTTTTAACCCAATTTTCAGCCGATATATTATTTCACGTCTGTATTTCACTCGAGGCTTGCGGGGTAATGTCGATTATTGGCTTTGAATAAAGAAATATTAGTCACTATTAAGTGACTGTCTTTTACTTCGTGAGGTTCAAACTGATGTAGATTAAAGCAGAATGTAGTTGATTGCTAATTGCGCAGCAGTAAATCCAAATGGTGCGGTAACGCAAACGCTAGAGCCATATCCAGCACAATTTAAGCCAGTGATTGAGGTAGGTTCGACTTCACATGCATCTTCTGTTTCAGATGTACTTGCTTTGGTTGAGTCTGGCTTAATGGCCTGTTCATCCGAAAAAACACAATCAATGCCAAATTTTGCTGGTTTTTTAGTGTTAAGTACTTTGGGGAAAGCATAATCGCGGCGCAATTGATTGCGTACTTTAGACAATAATCTATCACCAGTCACATGCGCTAGATCGGCCACTTGAATGCGCGTAGGATCAAGCCGCCCACCTGCACTGCCAGCCATGATAAGTGGTATTTGCTTGCGCTTACAAAAATCTGCCAAAGCAATTTTGGCTTGCGCGTCGTCAATACAATCTAATATCACGTCACATTCAAAGCTCAGAATTGTTGTAATATTTTGCGTCGTAATAAAATCTTCAATTTCGCGCACGTTGCAAAGCGGATTAATGCTCAAAATACGTTCACGCATCGCGCTGACTTTTGCTTGTCCAAATGCGCCATCTACTGCATGCAATTGGCGATTCACGTTACTCTCTGCGATATTATCCAAGTCAATCAGTGTAATCGTACCCACCGCATTGCGTGCCAGCGCTTCTGCTGCCCAACTCCCTACGCCGCCAATACCAATCACAACGGCATGCGCAGTATTGAGTTTTTTCAATCCTGCTTCGCCATACAAGCGTTTTACGCCACCAAAACGGCGCTCAAAATCCAATTCGCCAGTCATGTTTCTAATATGACAAAAGCTGCCGCTAAGTTCTTTTCATCACTAATACTAATATGTGTTTGCGTGATATTTTTAGTTAACAACATCGCCTGTAACTCTGCCGCTAAAACCAATATTGGCTTACCTAAAGCATCATGCGAAACCGCGATATTTTGGAAAGTGGCTGGCGCACGCAAACCCGTGCCAAGCGCTTTTGAGAAAGCTTCTTTTGCTGCAAAACGCTTAGCTAAAAATCGCGGCTTTATTTGCGATTGTTGATAGCTCGCGAACTCGCTATCCGCTAAAATACGTTTAGCAAAATCATCGCCAAATTGTGCAATAGAAGCTTCGATTCGACTGACTTCTACAATATCTGTACCGATTCCAAAAATCATGATCAACTACGCTGGCGCAGACTCTTTCATTAACGACTTCATCTCCGCCACCGCATTATCCCAACCCACAAAAATCGCATGCGCGACGATGGCATGGCCAATATTCAGCTCTTCTAACCCTTGTATTTCGGCGACTTCATGCACATTGTGATAATGCAGGCCATGACCTGCATTCACCACTAAACCCAGTTTTTTAGCATGCGCAACGGCCTGTTTAATGCGTGTTAATTCTATTGCTTTTACTGATTCGGTTTCTGCATCTGCAAAAGTACCTGTATGTAATTCAATCACTGGCGCGCCCATTTTTTTAGCGGCGTCAATCTGTGCGATATCTGGACCAATAAAAAGCGAAACACGAATGCCATGTGCGGCTAATTTTTCACAAGCAGCTTTTACTTTATCAAAATGCATCACCACATCAAGTCCGCCTTCTGTCGTGCGTTCTTCACGACGCTCAGGTACCAGGCAAACGTCTTGCGGTTTCACTTGGCAAGCAATACCAATCATTTCATCGGTCACAGCCACTTCTAAATTCATTTTAGTTTGCAACAAGGGGCGCAAGGCGAAAATATCAGCGTCTTGCATATGACGGCGATCTTCACGCAAATGTAACGTAATGCTATCTGCACCCGCTTGCTCGGCACGCAACGCAGCTTGCACCACGCTGGGATATTTAGTGCCACGCGCTTGGCGAATGGTTGCGACGTGGTCGATGTTGACACCTAATTTAATCATTTTTAATTTCTATTATCAAATCACAAAAAAATAACTTATAAACCTTGTAAATCAATGAGTAATTGCCTTGTATGCAAAGGCTTATCGCCTAAATAATGCGCCAACAAATAGCGCATTAATTGTTTACTTTGGTTTTGCGTTTGGCTATCGGTGTAATCGTCATTTGCCATATTGAGCAAAGTTAACCCGCTCAATTGTACGCCATTTTTGGTGACGCTAAGCTCACATGCGCCGTACTCGGCTTCATAGCGATAGCTTTTATCGGCAGAAATCTCTATGTCGTTTTCATCTGTTAACAAAGGCACGGCATAGCCCATTTCTTGTAACAGCTTTAGCTCAAAACGTCGTAAAGTAATGGCTAAGTTTTTACTATTATTTAAACTTTGGTTTGCCGTTAAGTCTTGTTCACTGGCCAGCGTTTTAAGCGTTGCGTCATAGTATTCAAACAAGTTCTCATGTGCATCTTCGCGTGGCAGCAATCGCAATAAAAGCTCATTCATATAAAAGCCACACATCAATGCCTCGCCTTTAATCAGCGTCAAGCCAGCGTGCCAATCTAAGCTGTGTAAGGTTTTAAGTTCGTTTTTGCCAGACCATGCGCCTGAAAGCATTTGAAAAGACTGCAACATACCGCGCATGGCTGAATGCGGCCTGCGCGCACCTTTGGCGACTGCTGCAGTACGCCCAAACTGTTGGCTAAATAATTCCACCACTAAGCTGGTTTCTTTAAAAGGATAAGTATGTAAAACGTAAACAGGCTGATTGGCTACCCGATGATCACTTATTTTTTGATTGTTTGATGCCAAGGCCAAATTAGAACCGTCCCAAAGTTAACGCTCTAATTGACTCAAACTTTGCAAGACTTCATCTTCGGCTTTTTTTATTAGCAAAGGCATTAACATTTCAGCGCCTGAGAATAAAATCATGGCATATTGGATCGCGTCATCGGCTTGAATCGGCGTAAATTTTCCAAATCCATATCGCGAGTTACGCATTAATTGCCAGCCACCTTTGGGCTCTGCATACTCAGGCTTATCAAAATGGTGTTTGATGTCTTCACTGGTCAAACTTTTGAGCGGGTAATCACCATTATCCGCCAAAATCACCCAGCCCATTTCGCCATTTTTACCGGTATTTTTCAGCTGATATAAATACCAATCATCCTCTTCATATAACAGATGAAAGACATTATTAATACTGCCAGTATTGCGATTAATCGCGTAATAAATACCGGCGTCATCTAACTCAATCGGCTTGCCATAAATCGGCAGATTAAAAACATTGTGTTCAGACATCTTTTTATAGCCTAAATCTTATCGTTAACATTCAGTATTTTAATCAAAATATTTTCAAAAATACGACACTTAATAACCCAAGCTTTTTAGCGCCCTTTCGTCATCTGCCCAGCCGCCTTTAACTTTCACCCAAGTTTCTAGATACACTTTGCTGCCAAATAATTTTTCCATATCCTGACGTGCTTCGGTGGAAATTTGCTTCATTTTTTCCCCATTTTTACCGATTAACATCGGTTTTTGGCTATCTTTATCCACAATAATCGCGGCAAAAATGCGGCGCAGATTTTTAACAGCTTCAAACTTTTCAATTTCCACCGTCACTGAATACGGTATTTCATCGCCTAATAATCTGAATATTTTTTCGCGAATCAGTTCCGCCGCCAAAAATCGTTCGTTTTTATCGGTTAACTCATCTTCACCATAAATCGCTGGCTGCTCTGGTAAATACTGACGCGTCGTTTCTAACAACTCATCTAAATGTAGTGATTTTTTTGCGCTAACAGGAATAATGCCAACAAACGGATGCAATAAATCAAAATCTTGAATCAACGGCAATAAATTGTTTTTATCACCCATCAAATCGGATTTATTCACCACTAATAAAACTGGTTTATCTTGCGGCAGCAAACTTAATACTTTTTTATCCGCTTCGCCCAGTTTCATTGGCTCTATGACAAATAGCACGACGTCTACTTCTGTCAGCACTTGCGTCACGGTTTTATTCAAACCTTTATTCAATGCATTCAAATGTTTTTGTTGAAAACCTGGTGTGTCCACAAACAAGAATTGTGTATCTTCGGTGGTATGAATACCCAACAAACGATGTCTTGTCGTCTGCGCTTTACGCGACGTAATCGCCAATTTCATGCCCAAAATATGGTTAAGTAAAGTCGATTTACCTACATTCGGACGGCCAACAATCGCGACTGTACCGCATCTAAAACTGTTGTTGGTTTTCGGCTTATCAGCTTCTAGCGATAAGTTTTCCGGTGTTGTGTTTTCTTGCGTCATTGCGCGCCTGACTGTATGTTTTTCAATTGTTTCATTTGGGACTGTCCAATATTTTATAAGGCCAGTATTTTTTCTAAGGCAAGTTGAGCTGCTTGTTGTTCAGCATTGCGGCGGCTAGACCCTTCGCCAGCAACATTAATATTCAATTTTTCGATGATGCAGGCGATTTTAAAGGTTTGTGCATGCGCTTCACCTTCAATTAACACCACGTTGTAATCTGGTAAGGCGATTTTTTTTGCCTGTAGATATTCCTGCAACTGTGATTTAGCGTCTTTATCAATGATTTTTGGATCAATCTGACTAATCCTTGCGTTAAACAATTGCAGCACCAAAGCTTCTGCCGCAAGATGTCCTCCATCGATATAAACCGCGCCAACAATCGCTTCCAGTGCATCAGCCAATATTGAAGGTCGCTTCCAACCAGCGCTTTTCATTTCACCTTCGCCCAATTTAAGCGATTCACCAATACTTAAGCTAATAGCAATCTCACAAAGCGTCGATTCTTTAACCAACTGCGCCCGTAGACGACTTAAATCACCTTCAGGCAATTTACTAAAACGATTATACAGTTGATTAGCGATAATAAAATTAAGTGCGCCATCACCCAAAAACTCTAGTCGCTCATTATTATTAGACGCGAAACTACGATGGGTAAGCGCCTGCGTCAATAGCGCTGCATTTTTAAACTGATATCCAAGACGGCTGGCAAGATTATCCGTAGACATCATCACATACTCTGCTGTTGATATAACGGATACTCAAATGGCGAATGTTCCAATGGCTGATTGTGATACTACTTTGCAGATGTCGCATTAAAATCCAACAACGCACTAGCATTTGCCATAACAGGGATAACCACTTGATATTCAACAGAAACCACGCCATTGTTAACGACTAAATCTGAACCTTTAACAACCGTAATATTATCCACACGTGCTGACTTATCAAACGCAGCTGCAATCGTTTTTTTATCGGTCACATCGGTTGAAGTAACCGCTCTTTTAATCGCACTTTTAACGTTCATAAACTCTAAATAAGCAGGTCCAACTTTCATGCCCAGCAACCCCCAAAACACGATTGCTGCAATCACGATGACCATGCCAATAAATGATGCGCCTTTTTGATTGTTGTACATATTTACTCCCGCTTGAATTTTAAAATCGATTAACTGCAAGCTATTTGATTGCAGTACCAATTCGATGAAACTGATCAAAATTAAACCAGATAAAAAAAGCTTTTCCCACTAGATTATGTTCTGGTACAAAACCCCACACACGACTATCCGCGCTGTTATCGCGATTATCGCCCATCGCAAAGTAATGCCCTGCTGGCACCGTTACCGCTTCGCCATTCAGAAATTTTTCGCCTGGCGATCCAGATGGATATTGATTCGGAATATCATGAATCAAAATGTCATGTTTCACATCACCAAGTTGCTCGGTCGATTGTTGCGCAGTCATGCTATTTTCTTGGTCACTGCCATCACGATCTTTAAAAGACATGGTGTAAGTGTAATTATCGGTGAACTTAACGTCTAATTTTTGCCCATTTATCGTTAAATGTTTATCTTGATATTGAATCACATCGCCCGGCAAACCAACCACACGCTTGATATAATCAATCGTCGGTTCAGGCGGATAATGAAAAACAAATACATCGCCACGTTTAGGATGGTTCATTTCAATGAAGGTATTATTCAGCACTGGCACACGTAGACCGTAGGTGAATTTATTCACTAAAATATAATCACCTGCAAGTAAAGTCGGCATCATTGAACCGGATGGAATTTTAAACGGTTCCACCAAAAATGAGCGTAGCGTAAATACCAACAAAATAACCGGGAAAAAGCTTTTGCTGTATTCCACATACCAAGGCTCAGCTTGATCACCACGGTTTTTACGCAACACCCAAATATCCAGTAGCCAGATTAAACCTGTTACCACCAAAATTGCAATCATAAACAAAGCAAAATACATGTGTTAATACCTTTTTTATCTTAATTTCTTATTTATCTTCGACTCTTAATATCGCTAAAAACGCTTCTTGTGGAATTTCTACATTACCCACTTGTTTCATGCGTTTTTTGCCTTCTTTTTGCTTGTCTAGCAATTTACGTTTACGCGATACATCGCCGCCATAACATTTTGCAATCACGTTTTTACGCATGGCTTTTACCGTTTCGCGTGCAATAATATTAGCACCAATTGATGCTTGAATCGCCACATCGAACATCTGGCGTGGAATCAGTTCGCGCATTTTCTCTGCCACTTGACCACCTCGGTATCGGCTATTGGCGCGATGTACAATCAAGCTCAGCGCGTCAACACGTTCACCGTTCACCATAATATCTAACTTAACCAAATCTGCAGCACGAAATTCTAAAAACTCGTAATCCATGGATGCATAACCGCGCGATACCGATTTTAATTTATCAAAAAAATCCAGCACCACTTCGTTCAACGGCATTTCATAGCTGAGCATTACTTGCCTGCCCATATACTGCATATTCTTTTGTATCCCGCGCTTATTATTGCAAAGCGTCATCACTGGCCCTACATAATCTTGTGGCATCAGCAAATTGACATTAATCACAGGCTCACGAATTTCTTCAATACGCGACATATCTGGTAAACGTGAAGGATTCTCAATTTGTTCAACTGTTCCATCTTTTAGCATGAGCTCATACACAACGGTAGGCGCCGTTGTAATCAAATCCATATCGTATTCGCGCTCTAAGCGTTCTTGTACGATTTCCATATGCAACAAACCTAAAAAGCCGCATCTAAAACCAAATCCAAGGGCAGTAGAATTTTCTGGCTCAAATAACAAGCTGGCATCGTTTAAACTCAGTTTTTCAAGCGCTGTTCTTAACGCTTCAAATTGATTAGATTCTACTGGATACAAACCAGCAAACACTTGCGGTTTCACCTCTTTAAAACCCGCTAATGGTTCTGCGGCAGGTCTAGTTGCTAAGGTAACGGTATCACCTACTTTAGCGCTGGCAAGCTCTTTAATGCCGGCGATAACAAAGCCTACTTCACCCGCTGAAAGCGAGGTCTTTTGCAACGATTTTGGTGTGAAAACACCCACTTGCTCACACAAAAATTCAGTATGGGTTGCCATTAAGCGAATCTTATCTTTAGGCTTAAGCACGCCATCAATTACACGCACCAACATCACCACGCCAACATAGTTATCAAACCATGCATCAATCACCAGCGCTTTAAGTGGCTTAGTTACATCGCCCACAGGCGGCGGCACTTTTGCAATCACGGCTTCTAATACATCGCGCACGCCTAAACCTGTTTTAGCTGAACATAGCACAGCGTCGCTGGCATCAACACCGATGACATCTTCGATTTCTTGCTTCACGCGCTCTGGGTCAGCGGAAGGTAAATCGATTTTATTTAGAACTGCTGTGACTTCCACACCTAAATCTAACGCGGTATAACAGTTAGCAACACTTTGCGCTTCAACACCTTGCGACGCATCAACCACTAGCAACGCACCTTCGCATGCAGAAAGTGAACGTGATACTTCGTAGCTAAAATCCACATGACCAGGCGTGTCAATCAAATTTAATTGATAAGTCTCACCGTCATCTGCTTTGTAATGCAAAGCCGCTGTTTGCGCCTTGATGGTAATGCCACGTTCGCGCTCAATATCCATACTATCCAGCACTTGCGCTTCCATTTCACGATCCGCCAAACCACCACAAAGATGAATAATACGGTCTGCCAAGGTGGATTTGCCATGATCAATGTGGGCAATAATAGAGAAATTACGGATGTTTTTCATGTTTACTTATGGGTTTTACAAACAAATGGTCTTGATAAAAAGACTCGCTTTAGAAACAAATAAGACGCCATGAGCGCCTTATTTCAATAAGCGTGATTTTACAGCAAATGCTTGAAAACGTTGTAATTAATTAATTCGATACATTTTAATGCGCATTATTATGCCTAAAAATAGAACCATAAAAAAACCCGCATTAATGCGGGTTTTTAAATCAATCTAATAGATTGCCATTATCTTTGTTGCGATAGACTTTGTTACTTGGTTACCTTAATCGGCACATACAAAGTATTTTCACCACGCAACACCAACATTGCGACGGTTTTGCCTGCTGCTACGGCGTTAACTTGTTTATTAAACAGCTCCACACTCTGACTTTCAGAGTTATTCAAACCCAAAATAACGTCGCCACGGCGAATGCCGGCCTGCGCAGCTGCACCAACACTATCCACTACCAACAGACCATTCTTGCCATTCAATCTTTTCTTTTGTACCGCTGTTAACTCTTTTAATGTTAAGCCAACTTTATTGGATTCGGCTTTAGCGGTTGGTTTACTAGCAGCAACAACTTCATTTGGATCTGTTGGCATCTCACCCACAGCAATCGTCAAGTTCTTCACCGCGCCTTTACGTAAAATTTCAACTGCTGTTGCTTTACCGGGTTTGGTGGCACCGACAACACGCGGCAAATCACTTGAAGTTACAATTGGTTTGCCATCAAATTTAGTGATGACATCGCCAGGCTCTAAACCACCTTTTTCTGCTGGACCGCCTTTTTCTACGCCGGCAATCAATGCGCCATTGGTATTTTTCATACCAAATGACTCTGATAATTCTTTAGTTAACTCTTGTATGGCAATGCCTAACCAACCGCGCGTTATTTTTCCAGTAGATTTAAGTTGATTAGAAATATCAATCGCTACGTCTATCGGAATGCTGAAAGACAAACCAACTGAGCCGCCAGAACGACTGTAAATTTGAGAGTTAATACCAACTACCTCACCTGCCAAATTGAATAGCGGACCACCTGAATTACCCGGATTAATCGCCACATCAGTTTGTATGAATGGTACGAAATTCTCTTGCGGCAATGCGCGACCTTTGGCACTAACAATACCTGCAGTCATGGTATTCTCTAAGCCAAAAGGTGAGCCAATCGCTGCCACCCATTGTCCAACTTTAAGTGCAGCCGGGTTGCCAATCGTTACTTTTGGTAAATTTGTTGCCTCAATTTTAATTAAAGCCACATCGGTACGTTTATCAGCACCAATAATCTTGGCTTTAAATTCACGCTTATCAGATAACTTTACTAATACTTCATCCGCCGCGTTGACCACATGCGCATTAGTTAAAATATAGCCATCGCTACTGATAATAAAGCCTGAGCCTAAAGAAGAGGATTTGTAGTCTTGCCCATCTGGTGCGCCCTGACCAGGCGCTCCTGGCATTCCTGGAATACCGAATCGTTTAAAAAACTCCTGTATATTTTCGTCATCAGGCATACCTGGAAAAGGCATACCAACATTGCCGTTGTTTTGCAGCACTTGCGTCACGCTAATATTCACCACTTCTGCACCATGCTTTTCAGCTAGTTCAGTAAAGTCGGGCAAATCTTTAGCCATCACTGCTTGGCTTGCACCATTAAAGACGAATGCACTGGTTAAAGTGGCAATGGTTAAAGTCGTTGTAGAAATCCATTTTTTCAACATCTGTTTTTTCCTTACCTTACATCAATTGTTATGAAAGTTTACTGCTGTTCGTATTACCACTGATTTAGTTACTGCTGATTTAACTACTTACTCACCGAATATTGCGTCAATTATTATGGTTACAAGTGTCTACCTATACAATCTTTTAAGTGATGGCGATTGCGTTCTATTGCCAGAATTATTACGCGTTTTTTCACCCTGATTTTGCATTAATCAATTAATGGAGAAAGATTGTTTGGGTTATCTATTTGAAGCGGTTTGTTTTTTAAAGCTGACTGCTTTAGCAATTTGTTGCACTGTTGCCAATGGCACTTCACCTACGACGACAACTTGATAGCCATCAAGAACATTGGCGCAAATATTAGTAGAGCCGACTAACTTGTGTCCCATTTTAGGACGCATACCTTTAGAGATCGGCTCAATAAATAGTGAAACAGAGGCGATACCATCTGAGAAAATCAATTGATTTATTGGCGAAGTTTTACCGTTAACCATCAATTCAATATGATCTACTTTTACGTAACCTGGAGGTAACTCGGCGATAATCCAGTTGGTATTCACACGGTTAGGTAATGTTGCATCTTCCATCACATAATTTTTGCTGGTATCAATTTTTGGCTGAAACCAATTTAAATCGTGTGAGTTAAGCATGCTCAATTCTTGAAAGGCAATTTGCTCTAATGTTTCCGTCTTATCGTTAAGCAACGTCATCTTAACCAATAAACCATACTCGGTATCAGTCCAGATTTTGTAACTGTAACGATAAGCATCTTTGGGAATTAGCTCAATGATTTGCGCCTGACGGCCCGCGACACTATCTAACATACCAACGCGTGCTGCGTAACTTAATTTAAGCGATTGCAGATTTGCGGGCAGCATTGCAGGAAACAAATTCTGTCCACGGCGTTTTTCAATAATGACTTTGTTATTTTTAGGATGAAAAATAACAATATCGCTACCTTGGCTAAACACCTCGCGTGGCTGACCAACTTGCAGTTTGTTGTCTAACACCATATTGCGGGTAAATTCACGCCCACCGTCATTCATGTGGGTAATTTGCACAGAGCGCGCTTGATCACCATTTTGGTAGATAAACACACCCTGATAATTGAGTTCACGTGCTGCGAAAGCAGCTTTTTGTAGGATAAGCCATGCGTCTTCTCCTGCGAATGCATTTAAACTAAAACTGGTCAGCGTAAAGCCGTAAAGAAATAGTGCAGTTGCAGGTCGAAGCATGTTAATTATTGTCCTGCGCTGTTCATATTAGCATTAACATTTTGGATGTAATAAGCTGCTCCACTTGGCGCTGCAGCTTGGTGCGCTTCTAAATATTCAAGCGGCAAAGTTTGCGCGATTTCTACTGGCATCATTTCTTCGGAACCAGTGAATTGCTGTTGCAACACCATTAACCCGACAAACATCACAGCAGCAACTGAAGCCGCGATTGACCAAAATTGGTTGGACTGAAGTAGGTTTTTTTTATGCTGAATTTGATTATCTGTCGCCGCTTTCGGCGCCAATACTGTTGGCTCATCTGCTAAAGCATTCATCACGCGCGCACTAAAATCTGCACTCAAATAACGATCGCCACGCATCGCATCACCAATTAAATGATAGTTTTGCCAACAGCCTTCCAGCTCGCCGCCCGATTGAACAGATGTGATCAGATGTTCGGCACTCGCCACATCAAACTCGCCATCAATAAGCGCAGATAATTGATCTTTCATTTTTATAACCTCTAATACTTAATATCTAAATACTGTTAAAAAGTAATGTTTTTTAACATTACTTAACCGTTAATTACCCACACTTAAAATTAACTTAACTAATCAAATTGCTTAACCCAAGTTAAATTACTTAACCCAATAAATCAGTCAATAATTACCAACGTTTTCCATCTGGCGTATCCAACAATGGCTTGAGTTTTAAGGCAATGGTTTCACGCGCTCTGAATATACGTGAGCGCACCGTACCAATCGGACATTGCATTAAAGTCGCAATTTCCTCATAACTTAAACCTTCTAACTCACGCAAAGTGATGGCGGTACGCAATTCTTCTGGCAAACTCGCCACTGTGTCATTGACCGTTTGCGCGATTTCTTTAGTCATCATGGCCGTTTCTGGCGTTTCCATCGTGCGCATTTCGCTGCCGTCTTCAAAGTTTTCTACATCTTCAATTTCAACATCCTGCAACACTTGCGGCCTACGACCCATTGATACCAAATAATTTTTAGCCGTGTTAATGCCGATACGATACAACCAAGTATAAAAGGCGCTATCGCCTCTAAAATTATGCAAAGCGCGATACGCTTTGATAAACGATTCCTGCACCACATCTTCTACTTCAGCTTGATCGCGAATCATCCGCGAAAGTAGGCGCCCAAGCTTGCGGTGATACTTTTCTACCAGCATGCCAAACGCTTTTTTGTCGCCTTGCTGCGCGCGCACAACCAACGCTTGATCAAGCTCGCGATTCCCCGCGCCAGAACTTGTTGTTGGGCCATTGCCGTTTGGCTTATCAGCCATTAATTGTCCACTTCCGTTTTGATTCGTTTTGTAGCCGCTATTATACGCATGCGGAGCGGGTTCTACGAAACTTGAACGGGACAATGCTTCAATCTTTGCTGTTTGTAACATTTCTATCCTCCAGAATATCTAGTCACTTTATTTATATCTCTATATGCATCTTTATATCGTCTAAATGTTACTTGTTATACCGTTTTAAATACTACTATTAAGCACATTTTTTATATTGCTGGCTTATGGTTAAAGACAAAGATAAACTGCTATAAGTTCATTCGTTCTCACGAGTTTTATGTCACAACAATTTGATGTGCTGATTATTGGTAGCGGCCTTGCTGGGTTGACCATGGCGTTGCAGGTAGCAGACCATAAAAGCGTCTGTTTAGTCAGCAAAAGAGAGTTGTCAGATAGTGCCAGCAGTTGGGCGCAAGGCGGGATTGCAGCAGTACTCAATAGCGACGACACCATTGAAGAGCATATCCAAGACACTTTAATTGCAGGCGCTGGGTTGTGCGATGTAGAAGTAACACGCATGGTTGCCACACAAGGTTTTGCTGCCATTGAATGGCTGATTAACCAAGGCGTTGAGTTTACGCGCGAAGCCGATAATCGACACTTCCATTTAACACGCGAAGGTGGTCACAGCCATCGACGCGTGGTACATGTAGCCGATGCGACTGGCCAAGCGGTACAAAAAACTTTAGCGCAAAAAGTACGTGAGCACGCCAATATAACCTTGCTAGAAAATCATATTGCGATTGATCTATTAACCAGCAAAAAACTCAATAAAAAGTCAAAAATTGATTCAACGCAAAGCGATTCTTGCAAAGGCGCTTATGTACTGGATAACAGCACGGGGAAAGTGATTACCATTGCCGCCCAGCAAACTGTTTTAGCCACTGGCGGCGCTGGCAAAGTTTATTTGTACACCACCAATCCAGATGTCAGCACTGGCGACGGCATCGCGATGGCTTGGCGCGCTGGTTGTCGTATTGCCAATATGGAATTCATTCAGTTCCACCCCACTTGCCTCTATCATCCGCATGCTAAATCTTTTTTAATCAGTGAAGTTGTTCGAGGCGAAGGCGGTTTACTCAAATTGCCAGATGGTACACGCTTTATGCCAGAACACGATTCCCGCGAAGAACTTGCGCCGCGTGATGTGGTAGCGCGTGCGATTGACTTTGAGATGAAAAAACGTGGTTTAGATTGTGTGTATTTAGATATCACGCATAAACCCGCCGAATTCATTCAAGAACACTTTCCGAATATTTATGCGCGCTGCTTAGAATTAGGCATTGATATCACCAAACAAGCAATTCCCGTAGTGCCAGCCGCGCATTATAGTTGCGGCGGCGTAATGACAGACTCTACTGGCGCGACCGATATTGCTTGCTTATATGCCATCGGCGAAACCGCTTGTACGGGTTTACATGGCGCAAATCGGTTGGCGAGTAATTCATTATTAGAATGCCTGGTATTTGGCCAAGCGGCGGCAAAAGCCATTTTAAATGCGCCAAGCCAAAAATTTGGCGATTTGCCACATTGGGATGAAAGCCGCGTGACTGACGCCGATGAAGAGGTATTAATCACGCACACATGGAATGAATTACGTCGATTTATGTGGAATTATGTGGGCATTGTGCGCACCAATAAACGCTTAAGCCGCGCGCTTCACCGCATTCATATGTTGCGTGATGAAGTGAACGAGTTTTACAGCAATTTTAAAGTCAGTAATGATTTAATCGAGTTACGTAATTTATTACAAGTGGCTGAATTAATTGTAAAAAGTGCAATTGAACGCCATGAAAGTCGTGGTTTGCATTATAGTAAAGATTACCCGGATTTACTCGGCGAAGCGATCCCTACCGTGTTGGAACCATCGAAATATTACAGCTTGTTGGATAGTAAGCAGGGAAGTTAAGATTAGTCGTTTGCGTTTTAAACTGTTTGGTATTTTTTGCCTGATTTTAAGTGTTAACTTGCATGCTTATGCTGCTGACTTAACACCTAAAATCACTTACTTTTACGATGGCGACACCGTTAAAATCAAAGACGCTTTAAGTGAATATAAATTACGACTAACCGATATCGACGCGCCCGAACGCAATCAAACTTACGGTAAAACAGCACGCCGCGCGCTGATTAAATTATGTCAAAACGCCGATATAAAAGTTTATATAACAGGTACAGATAAATATCAGCGCAAATTGGGAAAACTCGTGTGCAACACCCAAGATGCCAGTATTTACATGCTTAAAAATGGCCATGCGTGGTTTAACAGACGTTACTCAATGGACTACACGCTTGATATTATTGAGCAAGAATCACGCAGAAATAAATTAGGCTTATGGAAACGAAAAAACCCAGTACCGCCTTGGCAATGGCGACAAAAGTATCAGCGCAAATACTAATTTGCAAAGCAATTTAATCAAACGATTGCCTAATTTTAGATTAAAATATTAAAACTTTAATTTCACAACTTTCAGGAAATGAACATGCAAGTCGCCATGAACACCGTTGTTACTATGACTTATCAACTTAAAAACGCCAACGGCGAAGTGCTTGAATCGAGCGCTGAACCTGTTGCTTACTTACATGGCGGATATGACAATATATTCCCAAAAGTGGAAGAAGCCATGCACGGCAAAAACGTGGGTGATGTGGTAGAAGTCAGCCTAGAGCCTGAAGATGGTTTTGGTGAGTATGATGAAGAGCTAGTGCAAATTGAACCTGCCGAAGCTTTCCCAGCCGCAGAACTTAAAGTAGGTATGCAGTTTGAAGGTGAAGACGACACTGGCGAAGTGATCTTGTATACAGTAACCGAAATTGCCGATGGCAAAGTGGTGGTTGATGGCAATCATCCTTGGGCTGGCGAGCGTTTATTATTTACAGCCACAATTGCCGATGTACGCACCGCAAATAAAGAAGAAGTAACACATCAGCACGTACATGGTGCTGGCGGACATCATCACTAAAGCTAAGCCTTTCAAGTAACACCATCAGTATTGATGATGTGTAAATGACACATCATCAATACTGATTATCTGCTTCAAT
Source organism: Methylotenera versatilis 79 (assembly GCF_000384375.1). Lineage (NCBI taxonomy): Bacteria > Pseudomonadati > Pseudomonadota > Betaproteobacteria > Nitrosomonadales > Methylophilaceae > Methylotenera > Methylotenera versatilis. The sequence goes on from NZ_ARVX01000001.1 coordinate 27,276, forward strand.
TTTTTAGTTAAAAACCGTACTTACCTTCGCTCTAACCCAATTTTCATTCACAGCTTAACATCCTAAATCTTGTTAAAAATTAAGTTAACTCTTTCAGTTTATACAGTAATTCCAATGCCATTTTAGGCGTTAAATCATCTGGCTGAATAGCATCCATCGCATCAATCAATGGATGCGATGGCAGAGACTCTGGTTCAATATTCGCTGTAAACATATCTGGCTGATGGCTATTTTGTGCGACTTGATTATTTTCTAATTGTATTAATTTACGTTTGGCAATCGCAACGACATTTTTAGGAATTCCCGCCAGCTGAGCCACTTGTATGCCGTAACTCATGTGGGCTGCGCCCTCTTCCACCTTATGCATAAACACAATATTGCTGCCGTGCTCCACTGCGTCTAAATGGACGTTTGCCGCTTGCTTTGCTTCATCCACAATACGCGTCAATTCAAAGTAATGCGTGGCAAATAATGTATAACTTTTATTTTTTTCTAGTATCTGTTTAGCAACTGCCCACGCCAGACTTAAGCCGTCAAACGTGCTAGTACCGCGACCTATTTCATCCAGCAACACCAAACTTTTATGGGTGGCGTGGTGCAGAATATTAGCGGTTTCGGTCATCTCAACCATAAACGTAGACCGGCCACCGGCCAAATCATCCGATGCGCCAATTCTTGTGAAGATACGATCAATTTCGCCTATTTTAGCTACATTAGCCGGAACAAAGCTACCACAGTGCGCCAGCAAAACAATCAGTGCAGTTTGGCGCATAAATGTCGATTTACCACCCATATTTGGACCAGTAATTAATAATAATTGCCGATACGGATTGAGTTGTACATCATTACTAATAAATGGCTGGCTGTTATTGGCAACAGAAATACTTTCCACAACTGGGTGTCGCCCAGCCTTGATATCAATACCTAGTTCTTGGGTAAATTGCGGCTGCACATAATTTAAAGCCAACGCGCGCTCGGCGAAACAACATAGAACATCCAAGCTGGCAACCGCGCCGCTATTTGTTTGCAAGGCAGGTATGAATTCACCCAGTTTTTCGATGACTTGTTCATACAACATTTTTTCCCGCGCCAACGCCCTGTCATTGGCACTTAACACTTTATCTTCGAATAATTTCAATTCAGGCGTGATAAAACGTTCTACGTTTTTAAGAGTTTGTCGGCGGCGATATTCTGGTGGTGCGTTTTCAGCCTGCGCTCGGCTAATCTCAATATAAAAGCCGTGAACGCTGTTGTACTCTACTTTTAAATTGGTTAAACCTGTACGCGCTTTTTCGGCCGCTTCAAATTGCAGCAGAAAATCGCCATGATTGGTTTGTATGCTACGCAACTCATCTAAATCTGCATCAAAACCATCGGCAATCACACCACCTTCGCGCAACAAAGATGAAGGCTCTGCTTTAATGGCTTTATTTAACAAGTTAACTAATGCGATTGGCGCCTGTAAATTGGCGCCCAGTGTTTCCAAAAGCATGGCTTTGCTAGAGATCAATAGTTGCTGCAGTAAAGGCAATTGCAGCAAACTAACACTTAAGCCAGACAGGTCGCGCGGTCTAGCGGTTTTGAGTGCGATGCGCGCGGTGATTCGCTCAATATCGCCAATCACTTTTAAATGATTTTGAAGTTGCTGATAATGGGAAGTCTGAATCAACTCCGCTACAGCATCATGCCGCTTAAGCACTAAGTTTTGATTGCGCAAAGGATGATGCAACCAATGCCGTAACAACCGCGCGCCCATCGCAGTTTTTGTTGTATTCAGCAATGAATATAGCGTTGGTGAGGTTTCACCACGCAAAGTTTGATCGATTTCTAAATTGCGACGCGTGGCTGCATCTAGTTGAATCGTGTCACTGATGGATTCGACACTAATGGAATTAATATGCGGTAGCGCAGCACGTTGCGTATGTTTGACATACTCTAGCAACGCACCGGCCGCACAAATCGCCGGCTTTAAATCAGCACAACCAAAACCGTTCAAATCCAAAGTGTTGAGCTGTTTAGTTAAACCTGCAATAGCCGCGGCATGTTCAAACTGCCAGGCACTTAAGCGTTTTTTAGGCGCTTTATGCTGCTTAATAATTTCATCTTGGGCCGCAGATTTTAAATGCTCTTCACATACAATTTCCGCAGGGTTAATCCGCGCCAACTCTTGTGCCAATTGCCCCAGCGCGATTTCGCTTAATATAAAAGCACCTGAAGCTAGATTTAATTGCGCCAAGCCAATTAAACCTTCACCAAAACAAATACTTAACAACACATTGTTGCGCGTTTCATCTAATAACGCACTATCAGTCAACGTGCCTGGCGTCAGCAAACGCGTCACTTTTCGCTCAACGGGGCCTTTAGATGTGGCTGGATCGCCAACTTGTTCACAAATCGCGACTGCTTCGCCCATTTTGGCAAGCTTGGCCAAATATTGTTCAGCCGCATGATATGGCACACCAGCCATTTTAATCGGCTCGCCATTACTGCTGCCACGGCTGGTGAGTGTAATACCTAATAAGCGTGAGGCTTTCTGAGCATCTTCAAAAAACAGTTCATAGAAATCACCCATACGATAAAACAACAACATATCGGGATGCTGCGCTTTTAAGCCCAAGTATTGACGCATCATCGGCGTATGATTGGCTGCTTGGGCTTGAGTATTAGGCATTGCGGGTTTGACTGATGTCGTCACAAGGATACGTTCTAGAAATTGGTTGAGAGCTATTTTATAAACATTTTCGACGATATGTTCAATTTATCGACACTAATTGTAAATATTTCATCGCTCAACAGTCATGCGTTAAAAAAACTTCAAATAAAACAGGCTATTAACTTTGTTAACTTTTTTATAAAAGCTGGCACAAGTTGTGCAATTAGGTATTTAACAGAAAAGACTATTTAACAATCAGAAATTAAATATCAATTAAGTAATAACTGAATTTTTAAATTTAAAGGACACGACAATGATGAAAAACCAATATGATATGTACGCTCAATTTTTAATCCGTTGCCGTGAAATAATGGGACCTTTTGATGTTGAAAAACTGGCTTCAGATGAAGAATATAAAGCCGATTTTTTTCAACGTGTTGCATTAACCGCAGATGACGAGTTGTTTAATATGGCTTTTATTATCAACCGCACCTTGATTGAAACCGATTCAGTGCATTAAATGATTTTTGATAAACACATGAAAGAAACTGAATCGATGAAGACTAAATTTGAGAAACTAATTCTTAAGCAAACTGGGTTTTTTGCGCTGGTGTTAAGTGCGGGCTTAACACTTGCAGCATTTGAGAAAATACTTTCGGGTTTGCTGCCACAATATTTCCAGTAGTCAGCCAACTTTCATTGCCTTCAAAATCGCCCACAATGCCGCCCGCTTCTTGCACCAGCAAAGCGCCTGCGGCAATATCCCAAGCAGATAGATTCATCTCAAAGAAACCATCGGTAAAACCTGCCGCAACGTAAGCCAAATCAAGTGCGGCTGAACCTGGGCGGCGAATACCACTGGTACTTTTGATCATGTCTTCTAACATGCCCATATAAGTTTTTAAATGCGTAAAGTCTTTAAATGGGAAGCCCGTACCAATCAATGCGCTTTGTAATTTTCCACGATTAGCCACGCGAATACGTTTATCGTTTAAAAAAGCACCGCGTCCTTTAGTTGCGGTAAATAAATCGTTACGCACTGGGTCGTAAATCACAGCTTGTGTTAGAACACCTTTTTGTTGCAAGGCAATCGATACGCAATATTGTGGGAAATTGTGTAAGAAATTAGTTGTGCCATCTAGCGGATCGATTATCCAGATATTTTCAGATTCTTGATTGGTATTACCACTTTCCTCGCCCAAAAATCCGTGGTCTGGATACGCATATTTCAATGTATCAATAATCGCCTGCTCCGCGCCACGATCGATTTCACTGACAAAATCGTTAAAGTCTTTACTTTGAACAGTAAGCGCACCAACATCATTGGAGCCTTTGTTGATAATACGGCCAGCTTCGCGAGCGGCTTTGACGGCGATGGAGAGCATTGGATGCATTGTGTGGTTACTTTACTTTGAGGTGAGTGTTAAAAGAGCTGTTAAAATACTATTTTAGCTTTTATCTCATTTATTACCAAACTAAACCCGTTAACTTCGTAGCCAAAGCCATTTCATGACGCCACAAAATATTTTCGATAACATTCGCATTGTACTTTGCCAAACCAGCCATCCAGGCAACATTGGCTCTGCAGCACGCGCCATGAAAACCATGGGTTTACAGCATTTATATTTAGTTAAGCCCGATAAATTCCCCGATGCGCATGCTACGGCGCTTTCAACAGGTGCGGCTGATTTGTTAGAACGTGCAATCGTCACAGAAACATTAAGTGAAGCTTTAACTGGCTGTGCGTTTGCGATTGGGATGAGCGCCAGAAAACGTTATCTTTCTCATGAAACCGTCAATGCGCGTGTGGCAGCTGTTGAAGTGAGCAAAATCGCAAGTACTCAGCCAGTTGCCTTAGTATTTGGCACAGAGATGAGCGGCTTAAGCAATGCAGAATTGGATTGCTGCCAAATGCTGGCGATGATTCCGGCTAATCCAGAATACTCCTCTTTAAACCTAGCCGCTGCAGTGCAGGTAATGTGTTATGAGCTGAGAATGGCAATCTTAGAAGGTAAGATTGATGTGACAGAAGTGAATGAACTTGCCACTAATGACGCATTAGAAGGCTTTTATGCGCATTTAGAACAAACGCTGCTGCACATTGGTTATTTAAACCCCGCTGCACCTAAAAAACTAAGCGAACGTTTACGTAGGATCTACGCCCGCGCAAGATTGGAAAAAGAAGAAGTCAATTTATTAAGAGGCGTTTTAACGCTGACGCAAGAGCCTAGAAAACATAATAAATATTAAGTAACTGAAAGATAATCATGGATATTTTAGGTTCAGAGCTAATTTGGGAGATTTTAAAACATACAAAATCTTGGCTTTCGAATTTAGGCCGTGCAAGTAAATTAAGAAAAGAACAGTCAGTTAAAGCATTAAGAGGCGTTATTAAAGCCTCAAGAGAAACAGCGGTTTATATTCGCCAATTGCAAGAAACTGGAAAACAAAATCATGAAACTGAAGCGCGCTTAGCCATTAGCTGGACAGATTTAGGCTTTGAATTGCAGGATATTGGCATCACTAAATTGGCAAAGCGCTGCCAAATAAAAGGCAAGCACTGGGCAAATCCTAATCAATATGATGATGATTTTTTACAAAAAGCGGATGTAAGTCTTGACCGCATGGAAAAAATGGCAAATGAAATACTGCTAAAAATGTAACTATTAACTGATTTATAAATCTAAATAAGTCACCACCAAATATAAACCTACTAAATTAGTCAACAATTCACTTTTATGGCATAATATCGCTTTTAAAATTTAGTCAAAAAATCGATGTTTAACCATATTAAAGAAGACATTTCAATCGTTTTTGACCGTGATCCAGCGGCGCGTACGCACTTTGAGATTCTGACCACTTACCCTGGCGTACATGCACTTATTATGCACCGTTTTAGTCATTGGTTATGGAATGCACGTTTTTATTGGCTTGGCCGGCTTTTTTCGCATATTGGCCGCTTTTTGACTGGCATTGAAATTCATCCAGGCGCCACCATTGGTAAGCGCGTATTTATTGACCACGGCATGGGCGTGGTGATTGGCGAAACGGCTATTATTGGTGACGACTGTACGCTGTATCATGGCGTAACGCTTGGCGGCACATCTTGGAACAAAGGCAAACGCCATCCGACACTTGAACAAGGCGTGGTAATTGGCGCGGGTGCTAAAGTGCTTGGCCCGATTACGATTGGTAAAAATGCAAAAATCGGCTCAAATGCCGTTGTAGTGAAAGATGTGCCAGAAAATGCAACTGCTGTGGGTATCCCTGCGCGCATTCTGGAAGAAGAAAAAGCCAAGAAGCGTGATGAAACTGCACAAAAAATTGGCTTTAGTGCTTACGCTGTGGGTGATGACAACAACGACCCAGTCACAAAAGCGATTCATAAACTGCTAGACCACGCAGATAAGCAGGACATTGTAATTGCGGAACTAAAACAACAATTAGCTCAATTATCAGATGCGAATGCGGATGCTGAACTAGGTGAAGCTTTTGCGTCTAAAAAACATTAAACGCTCATCAAAAATCAGACCAATTTAAGCCGCGAACTTCAGCGATTAATAATTGACTAATTTAGTAGGTTATTATACAATTTAGGTCAATCATCATGTTAAGCACATTACTTTAATACACTATTTATGAGACTCACCACTAAAGGTCGTTTTGCAGTAACCGCTATGTTAGACCTCGCTTTGAACGAAACCATTCATGGTAACGCAAAGCCTGTAACACTGGCTGGCATCAGCGAGCGACAAGCGATTTCGCTTTCTTACTTAGAACAGTTGTTTAGTCGTTTACGTCGCCAAGGCTTGGTCACAAGTGTACGTGGCCCAGGTGGCGGTTATCGTGTTGCTAAAGCACATAATGAGATTTCGGTTTCTAACATTATTACGGCTGTGGATGAATTAATTGACGCGACACAATGTGGCGGACAAGAAAACTGCCGCGATACGGGACGTTGCATGACGCACGATTTATGGGCATCGCTTAACGATAAGATTTTAGATTATTTGTCAGGCATCACTTTGGCGGATATGGTGAAAACTCAACGTCAAAATGACGAAGGTTTAGCTGCTGACTCAGATGTGGGTTTATCTAGTAGCACAGTGCATTTTTCACCACGTAATTTGCAATCTAAATCATGCGTTAACAATGCAGATAGTGAAGCGAAACGTGAAGAAGCGACTGTCCAGTAATATTTATTAACAACTTTTAATAAAGACTTAACCACACAAAACACTTAAAAAATGGCACATGTTTTTTTTGATCATAACAGCACAACGGCACTCAAACCAGAAGTGCTTGAAGTGATGTTGCCGTTTATGGTAGAACAACAAGGCAACGCCACTAGCCGCCATGCTTTTGGCCGTAAAGCTCGCGCTGCAGTTGAGCAGGCTCGCGAGCAAGTGGCCGATGCAGTGAATGCGCACCCAAGCCAAGTGATATTCACCGCAAGTGGAACGGAAGCCAATAACTTTGCAATAAATGGTATTAATAGTAATTTGAGTCATGGTCAAATATTAATTAGCGCGATTGAACACCCGTGTGTATCGCGCCCTGCCCTAGCGATGCAATCGCGCGGCTGGCAAGCAGTAGATATTGCAGTAGATGCTGATTGCAAATTAGACATGCATCACTTGCATAATTTGCTATTGACCCCCACTAATTTAGTATCAGTGATGTTAGCGAATAACGAAACTGGCGCGATACAAGATTTGGTCGTGATTGCAGATTTAGCCGCTCAGCATAAAGCATTTGTGCATACGGATGCAGTGCAAGCGCTAGGCAAAATCCCCGTTGATTTTGCAGATTTAAATGTACATGCAATGACGATTTCCAGCCATAAAGTTGGCGGCCCACTTGGCGCAGGCGCATTTATTATGGATAAACGCTTAGATGTTCTTCCACTATTGCATGGCGGTGGACAGGAAAAAGGTTTACGCAGCGGCACAGAAAATTTAGCGGCGATTGTGGGTTTCGGTACTGCATGCGAATTAGCGGTTAAAAATATAAATGCTTTTACAGCACATACGCAAAAATTGCGTGATTTTTGTGAAATTGGTTTGATTAAGTTAGGCGCTCATTTGTTTGCCAATCATGCAAATCGCATCGCCAATACCAGTTTTTTCGCTTTCCCAAATATTGATGGCGAAACATTGGTGATGGCGTTAGATCGTAAAGGTTTTGCGGTCGCCAGCGGATCTGCCTGCTCTAGCGATAGCGGAGAACCTAGCCATGTATTGCTGGCGATGGGTATTGATGCCGATTTAGCACGCGGCGCTGTGCGAGTGAGTTTTGGATTAAGCAATACCATAGAGCAAGTACAACAATTTTTAGCTGTGCTTGAAAACGAATTGGCGCGATTGAGAAACTTAATCGCAATGACTGCTTAAATCTTATTAATTAATAACTTAAGTATTTAAAGAATTAAGCGTTTAAAAGTATTTAGATAATTTTGAGAGAGTAACTAAATGTCAGAAAGACAACCGATTTACCTAGATTATTCTGCCACCACACCAGTTGATCAGCGTGTGGCAGACAAAATGATTCCGTTTATTACCGAGCATTTTGGTAATCCTGCGTCACGTAGCCATCCATTTGGCTGGACTGCTGAAAAAGCAGTTGAGAACGCGCGTGAAGAAGTCGCTCGTTTAGTTGGTGCTGATCCGCGTGAAATCGTATGGACATCTGGCGCAACAGAATCCAACAATCTAGCGATTAAAGGCGCAGCTAATTTTTACGCGTCCACTAAAGGCAAGCATATTTTAACGATTGCTACCGAACATAAAGCAGTCATTGACACAGTACGTGAGCTTGAACGCGTTGGCTTTACGGCAACTTATTTGCAGCCTGAGCCAGATGGCTTGGTGGATTTAGCTAAATTTAAAGCCGCGATTCAGCCTGACACGGTTTTAGCCAGCGTGATGTTGGTTAATAACGAAATTGGCGTGATTCAAGATATCGAAGCACTTGGCAATATTTGCCGCGAAAACGGTGTGATTTTTCATGTGGACGCTGCGCAAGCGACAGGCAAAGTAGCGATTAATCTGGAAAAATTGCCAGTAGACTTAATGAGTTTTAGTGCGCATAAAACCTACGGCCCTAAAGGCGTCGGCGCTTTATATGTACGTCGCAAACCGCGTATTCGCATCGAAGCGCAAATGCATGGTGGCGGTCATGAACGCGGCATGCGTTCTGGCACCTTGGCTACGCACCAAATTGTGGGCATGGGTGAAGCGTTTCGTATCGCGCGCGAAGAAATGGAATTTGAAAATGCACGTATTCGCAAATTGCGCGATAAGTTATTGCATGGTTTGCAAACCATTGAAGAAACGTATGTAAATGGCGATTTAGATCATCGCATCCCACATAATCTAAACATTAGTTTTAATTATGTAGAAGGCGAATCACTGATTATGGCGATTAAAGATATTGCGGTATCAAGTGGTTCTGCCTGTACTTCAGCCAGTCTTGAGCCAAGTTATGTATTGCGTGCGTTAGGCCGTAATGATGAATTGGCACATAGCTCGATCCGCTTTTCGATTGGGCGTTTTACCACAGAAGCAGATGTCGATTACACAATTGAGCTGCTAAAAAATAAAGTTAGTAAATTGCGTGAGTTATCACCGCTTTGGGATATGTTCAAAGATGGTATTGATATATCTAAGGTTCAGTGGGCTGCGCATTAAATAATTTATTAGAATTTAATTAAAAATTAAACATAAATGAAGTTTTGACATTTGAAATATTTTCAAATGTATAAAGGAGATACACCATGGCATATTCAGACAAAGTTTTAGACCATTATGAAAACCCGCGTAACGTGGGCAGCTTAGATAAAAATGACCCAAATGTCGGTACCGGCATGGTCGGCGCGCCTGCTTGCGGCGATGTAATGAAACTAATGATTAAGGTAAATGATAGTGGCATTATTGAAGATGCTAAATTCAAAACCTATGGCTGCGGCTCAGCGATTGCCTCTAGCTCATTGGTAACAGAATGGTTAAAAGGTAAAACCATTGATGAAGCGTATGCGATTAAAAATTCTGCTATTGCTGAAGAATTGGCTTTGCCACCAGTAAAAATCCATTGCTCTGTATTAGCTGAAGATGCGATTAAGGCCGCTGTGGCAGATATCAAAGCCAAACAATTGGCTAAAGAAACCGTTTAACTTATGGCAATTACTTTAACGGAAACCGCGGCAAACCGTGTAGAAAAATTCCTTGCCAATCGTGGCAAAGGCGTTGGTCTTCGCTTGGGAGTTAAGACCACAGGCTGTTCTGGCATGGCTTACACTTTAGAGTTTGTGGATGACTTAAATGGTGAAGACACCACGTTTGAAAGCCACGGCGTTAAGATTATTGTTGACCCAAAAAGCCTTGTCTATATTGATGGCACAGAATTAGATTTCACCAAAGAAGGTTTGAACGAAGGATTTAAGTTCAACAACCCAAACGTGAAAGATGAGTGCGGTTGCGGCGAAAGCTTTACCGTTTGATTCAAAGCAACGTGATACAAAATAATGCAGTGCAAAGTTATTTTGAATTGTTCGGGCTGCAATCAGCGTTCAATATTGATTTAGCTACATTAGAAAATCATTACCGCAAGATACAGTCAGAATCGCATCCCGATCGCTTTGTGAATGCAGCGCCCACTGAAAAACTGAAGTCCATGCAATTAGCCACACTGGCAAACGAGGCTTATCAAACACTCAAGAAACCTGCATCACGGGCTAAATATTTATTAGAGTTGCAAGGTATTGAAGCCATTAGCGAAACTAACACTGCAATGCCTGCTGATTTTTTGATGCAGCAAATGGAATGGCGTGAGACTTTAGAAGATGCAAAAGCCGCTAAAGATATTGCTGCAATAGATAATTTACTCAATGAGATCCAGCAAGAGACAAAATCGTTAAATACAGAATTGGTTTCTTTGATTGATCTGAAACAGGATTACGCAACTGCAACCGGCGCAACACGCAAACTGATATTTATCGACAAAGTTTGTGCCGATATTAATAAAGTAATTGAACAAATAGAGAACTAGTTAGATGGCATTGTTGCAAATCTCCGAACCTGGCATGAGTGCCGCACCGCATCAGCATCGATTGGCTGTCGGTATTGATTTAGGCACAACCAACTCACTGGTTGCCACCGTGCGCAGCGGCTTAAGTAGCGTGTTACCAGACGAACATGGTCATACCCTCTTACCTTCAGTTGTGCACTACTCTACTGAGAATATTGTAGAGGTGGGTTTTGATGCGCAGAAAAAACAAAATCAAGACCCGCACAATACCATCGTTTCTGCTAAACGCTTTATGGGACGCGGTTTAAAAGACATTGATGCATCCCAATTGCCTTACAAGTTTATAGAATCAACGGATGTGCCTCAAACAGCTATGCTGCAAATTGAAACACGTGCAGGCATTAAAAGCCCAGTGGAAATTTCTGCTGAGATTTTAAAAATATTAAAAATGCGCGCAGAAACTGCTTTGGGCGGTGAGTTAGTCGGCGCGGTAATTACGGTGCCCGCCTATTTTGATGATGCGCAACGCCAAGCGACCAAAGATGCCGCACGGCTAGCAGGCTTGAATGTATTACGTTTGCTGAATGAGCCAACTGCCGCTGCAGTGGCGTATGGTTTAGATAATGCCAGCGAAGGTACGTATGTTATCTACGACTTAGGCGGCGGCACATTTGATATTTCCATACTCAAGCTGACTAAAGGCGTATTTGAAGTATTGGCTACTAATGGTGACTCTGCATTGGGTGGCGATGATTTTGACCAACGCATCTTCTGTTGGATTTTAGAAACAGCCAAACTTTCGCCACGCAATGCAAAAGATACCCGACTTTTATTAACCAAAGCGCGTGAAGCCAAAGAATGGCTAACTGAACATGCAGAAGCCAATATCAGCTGCATGTTGAGCGATGGTGAATTCGTTGACTTAACCCTCAAAACTAATGAATTTATTGCGTTAACTTGTAACTTAGTACAAAAAACTTTGGGCCCTACGCGTAAAGCGATGCGTGATGCAGGTTTGGCAATTGAAGATATCAAAGGTGTTGTGATGGTTGGCGGTGCAACCAGAATGCCGCAAATCCGCAAAACAGTGGCAGAGTATTTTAAGCAGGCGCCGCTCACTAATTTGGATCCTGATAAAGTCGTCGCACTTGGCGCAGCGATTCAAGCCAATATATTAGCCGGCAATAAAAGTGATGCAGACTTATTATTACTAGATGTAATCCCGCTTTCACTAGGCTTAGAAACCTTTGGTGGCTTGGCCGAAAAAGTTATTCATCGCAATAGCACATTACCAGTGGCACGCGCGCAAGAATTCACCACTTATAAAGATGGGCAAACCGCGATGAGCATTCATGTGGTGCAAGGTGAGCGTGAATTAGTGAGTGATTGTCGTTCATTGGCACGTTTTGAGCTGCGTGGCATTCCGCCGATGGTGGCTGGCTCAGCAAGAATTCGCGTGACTTTTACTGTGGATGCGGATGGATTATTATCGGTTTCAGCACGCGAAACTTCTAGCAATATTGAGGCAAATATCACGGTTAAACCTTCTTATGGTTTAAGTGAAGATGAAATAACCAACATGCTTAAAGCTTCGTTCAACAGTGCAGAAACCGATAAAAAAGCACGTATATTGGCAGAAGCGCGTGTAGATGCCGGTGCGATTATTGAAGCTGTGACTGCCGCATTAGCAGTAGATGGCGAGTTAATCAGCTCAAAAGAAAAACAGGCGATTGAAGCTGAAATGCAAGATTTGCAAGCTATTGCAAAAACTGAAGATGCTGATGCGATTAATCAAGCGGTTGAGAAGTTGAACCATGCAACTGAAAGTTTTGCAGCAGCTCGTATGGACGCATCAGTTAAACGCGCATTAAGCGGTAAAGAATTGAATACCTTAGATTTATAATTGGAACGACAAACAGATGCCTCAAATTATCGTATTACCCCACGCTGAACTTTGCCCAAAAGGCGCTTCGCTTGAAGCTAAAACAGGCGACTCAATCTGTGAAACATTGTTAAAAAATGATATTGATATTGATCACGCTTGTGACATGGCTTGCGCCTGTACAACTTGCCACGTAATCATTCGCGAAGGCTTTAAAACAATCGAACCTTCTGACGATATGGAAGATGATTTATTGGATAAAGCTTGGGGCTTAGAACCCAATTCACGTTTGAGTTGCCAAGCATTGATTGGGTCACAAGACTTAGTTGTAGAAATACCTAAATACAGTATCAATATGGCAAAAGAAGGTCATCGATAATTTAACTTTTGAATTTTTCTTAAGTACTCAATACAAAAAAAACCGCCAATTGGCGGTTTTTTTTAATCAAAATATCAAGTGACATATTAAGAAACGAATGTATCTTCTAAGAAATTCACTTTGCCAGTATTCAAATCATACATACCACCAATAATACCCAGTTGATGTTTCTCTAACATTTCATCCACAATATCGCTTAAGCGAATAATCGTATCAATTTGATAGCGCACATTCAGCTCGTTAATCTTTTCAACGAACTCAGGATTTTTAGAAGTACGATCTTCTGGATTAGTGATGGTTTTTTCGTGACGAATCGCTGGCTTAATCATATTGATAATCTCACCAATGTGACCATCTTTAAAATCATCACAAGCCGCTTTTACCGCACCGCAACTGCTATGTCCCATCACAACAATCAATTTGCTATCCAGATATTTGCTACTGAATTCCAAAGATCCAATCGCTTTATCTGAAGCGATACCGCCAGCCAAACGCACGCTAAAAATATCACCTAGTGCCTGATCAAATAGCAACTCAACAGGCGCACGAGAATCGCTGCAACTTAAAAAAGAAGCAAAAGGATGCTGTTTCTCTTTCACAATCTGCACAAGCGTTTGCATGTCTTTATTGGCAACATAGTTATTCATAAAACGATTGTTGCCTTCAATTAAAATATCCAACGCTTCTTGCGGCGTCATATTTTCACGGTTTAATATTGGGTGCTTATACATAAATACACAACTCTCTTGGTTAATTAAAACTTTTCAATCAAAAAACTTTGCTCTGACTTACGACTACCTTTGCTATTAATACTCGTCACTTTTTTAATTTAGTTACGCTATTAATTAAATATTTTTTAATATAAATACTTGGTTAACTCGGTAAGTTAATTAAGATTTAGGCGCAATAAATCCAATTGTTTCTACGGTGATATTTTTGATGCTTGCATGCAATTGATAATCGCGAATAAATTCCGCTACATCATAATCAATCGCCTTGCTATTGCTGCAATCAATAATCACTTTTGAATTTTTTGGTATTGCCTCTAACACTTCTACAATACTGGCTTTGTTAAAAAACGATACTTCCTCGGCTAATACTAAATGATGTACAACTTTGTCATCCTCTGTCGTCGTCACATCTTTAATGTAATGTGAATTGCGGAAACTGTGATGCAGCGTAAACAAAATGGATATGGCTAAACCAATCCCAATACCTGTCAATAGATCAGTTAACACAATCGCTACAATAGTCACGATAAACGGGATAAATTGTTCATAGCCCAAATCGAACATTTGTTTGAACAAACTCGGTTTCGCTAATTTATAACCGACCATCAATAGAATCGCCGCCAAACTCGCCAGCGGAATCATATTTAAAAATTCCGCGATAGTGACGGCACTGATCAACATAAAGAAGCCGTGAAAAATGGTCGATAATTTAGTTTTTGCACCAAATGAAATATTTGCAGAACTACGTACAATCACTTGTGTAATCGGTAAACCACCGATAAGACCAGAAATAATATTGCCAATACCTTGCGCTTTAAGCTCTTGATTAGTTGGCGTCACGCGCTTAAGTGGGTCTAATTTATCTGCCGCTTCTACGCAAAGTAAGGTTTCTAAACTAGCGATAATCGCCATCACGATTGCGATTTTGATAATTTCCGGGTTAGCCCATTGTGAAAAATCTGGATAAGTAAATAATTTAACGAAACCACCAAGGCCATCAGCCACAGGCAGTGTAACTAGTTGATCTGGCTGCAGACTTAAACCAAAAAAACCTTTTAAGTACAAATAGTTAAATACAATACCCATCAACACAACAACGATTGGGCCTTGTAAGATTTGAAAAAACCGATGTTTTTTAAGCAGAACAGCATCCCAAAAAATCAGAATAGCCATCGACACCAATGCAATGACGATGGCGCCTGGCGTTAACAAATCCCATGCATGCATAATCGATGTAAATGTATTTCCACCATCTATCTGCGAAAATGATTCATCACCTTCAAAATCCGCGCTATAACCTAAGGCATGTGGAATTTGCTTTAGGATAATCAGCAATCCAATACCCGTTAACATGCCTTTAATGACAGATGAAGGTACAAAATAAGCAATAAAGCCAGCTTTAAAATAACCTAGCAAAAACTGGATAATGCCCGCTAAAACAACGGCTAATAAAAACGCCTCAAACGAGCCTAAAGTAGCAATTGCGGTTAAAACAACAACAGCTAATCCGGCAGCTGGGCCGCTGACGCCCAATTGCGAACCACTAAACATACCAACGACAATGCCGCCAATAATGCCAGCAATCACCCCTGAAAACAGCGGTGCGCCTGAAGCTAGCGCAATACCCAAACAAAGTGGCAGCGCAACAAAAAACACGACGATACTCGCCGGTAAATCACTTTTAATTTCTTTAAACCATGCCTGTGTATTCAATGTGCTGCCTCTAAAAATTAGTGATATCCATTACAGTGTAACAAAAAAAAAGTGCCACTTTCATGACAATAAGCACTTTTCTTTATTAAATAACTGGTTTTACTCAACCAGACTATTTAGGTCAAACAAACTACATTTTTACTTACTCGCCACTCTTATGCATATAAGGACGTTGCCCCAACATACGGATGCGCAATTGTTGATAGTTAGTTGGGCCAGTTTTGGCTTCTTCTTTCACCAACGTTGCGCCATCCCAGTTATCTGCTTTATTCGCAGCAGGCTCATTAGGCGCTTGATAAGGCCGTTTTGATATATTTTGGTCGATGACATTATTCGCTTTATCATCCCCTGCTTGAGCAATGCCAGTGGTCAACAGCAGCGCTGCTGCCAATCCAAGAACATTGCCAATAAGACTTTTGCTTTTCATGATCATCTCCTCAATTCTCACAAACTTATATCGTTAACTTAGATACAGTTAATATGGGCGTTTAGATAACTGATTCAAACGCATTACTTGTTGATGTTTGTTTGCAGTTAACTCTTGCTCACTCAACTCACCACGCACCAGTGTTGCACCTTCAAATTCACCTGTTTTTTGATAAGCGCTATCTGGAAGCGGCTGGCTATATGGGCGTTTTGACAGATTTTGATGATGACTATTTTTGTAAGTATCTTCAGCGTATGCAACGCCTGAAAGCATTAAAACTGCTGAAGAAACAATCACTGCTAAATTTAAACTTTTCATTTCTCTTCTCCAATTTACTTTAGTTATTCGGGTTATTTATTGCTTTCCCGATGTGATGCATTATGCGCGGTGTAAATAAAGTAAAAATCTACCATAATAGGTAGAACGGTATATACTGTTCGGCATATGTCAAATGACCTACTCAATCCTACTGAGCTGAATAATACGCAGCAGCCAACAAGTGCACGCGCGCTTAGGGAGAGCCTTAAAAAAACTCAGGCTAACGATACGCACTTACGGCTTTATCTTAATCTTGGCCAACAACTTTTTGAGCATGGCTGGGGCGTGGGTGCATCATCCAGTCTATTACATTCACTTTGTACTTTGGTTTCCGCACAACATGCTTTATTAGCAATAGAAAATTCCGGCAAATTGGTGGTGTTTAATCAGGTCGGTCAAACATTGCCAGTCGGCTCAAGGATTCCGATGATGGGTATTTTAGCGATGATGCTTAAAAATCCAGTACAGTTTACTTTGTATGAAAATAAAGGCACGCAATTGTGGACACACAATGATGCGAGCCATCATGAATGCTTAATTCCACTCGCGTTAGGTAAACATGGCAAAGGTGTTATTGGCCTCTCTGGCAAAAAACTCACGCTAGAATCAGCAGAATTTGAAACCTTACAAGCATTTGCAGGACTAGTTGGATTAGCCATATCACAACATCAAGGGCCAGTTCGTAGCGAAGGCGATCAGACGATTTTAGAAGCATTAACCCCAAGAGAGCGCGAGATTCTGGCCCTTTTACCCTCTGGATTAAGCAATAATGAGCTTGGTACTAAGCTGGGAATCGCATCTGGTACCGCTAAAATTCACGTTGAACGTATTTTAAATAAGCTTGGCGTAAAAGATAGAACGCAAGCCGCTGTTAAAGCGGTTGAACTTGGTTACAGATCATAAATAAAATATTAACCAATAATATGTGTTAACTATTAACCCTATTAATTTAAGCAATTATTCACTTAAAAAAGCCTTAACTTAAACCCAGTTTTAATCATTAAAAATTTTAATTATTAAATAGTTCTCGTGATGAAAAATACGCAAACACAATCTGTTAAAAACAATCACTTTCAGCTACTTAGTTGGATTGCCCAGACATGGCAAAATCTATCTTTGGGAATAAAAGGTGTTTGCGTCATCGCGCTACCACTGTTAGTTTTATTGGCTTCGTTAGGCTCTTTATATATCAGAGAGCAAGAATCTACTCAACTTGAAAACAAATTGAGGCTCGCTTTACAAAACCAGCGCGATATTCAAAAAGTGCATACTTTGCTAATTGAAGCATCTACCGGTGTCAGAGATTATTTGCTAACTGGTGACAAGCATTTCCTGAATATTTTTTTCCAAGTAGAAAAACAACTGCCTGCCATATTGAATGAGTTAGAAATCCAACTGGATAATGAAGAGCAGAAAAAACGCCTTGCTGCGATTAATCCACTGGTTGAAAAAAATCTGCATGACTTAAGGATTCTTTCAGAATATGAATCCAATGTCGCCTCAGATAGCTTAATCGCTAAGTTCAAATCCCAAGTTAACACCTTAGATAAGCTCAGAAATGAAATCGAACGCCTGAATGCGGAAGAAGCGATTTTAGTGGCAAAAGATCAGCAAGATGTTTTTAATCAACGTCAACGCCACATCATCATCACGTTGATTGCCGCAGTATCTGGCATCATTGGCTCATTAGCGGCAGTGTGGATTTTCTCTCGCACCATCGTTAAACGCGTGCGGTTGTTACGAGATTCAGCCGCACATCTTGCCAAAGCAGAGAAATTGGATTTGCCTTCAAGTAGCCGAGATGAGTTGGGTCAATTATCTGATGAGCTTGATCATGCATCGCAATTATTGGCTAAAAATATCAGCGATTCGATTCAAGCAAAACAAGAAGCAGAAGATGCCAGTGCGTCGAAAAGTATGTTTTTATCCAGAACTAGCCACGAACTGAGAACGCCGCTCAATGCTATTTTAGGATTTGCGCAGTTATTAGAACAGGATTTATCCCCTGGAAAGCAGCGCGATAGCGTGTCACTCATCTTAGGCGCAGGAAAGCATTTACTCAAATTAATCAACGAAGTACTAGAAACTGCCAGAATCGAATCGGGAGAAATCTCTTTAGAGTTAACCTCAATAGATGTGAATACACTGCTAGAAGAAGCCACGCACTACATTGCGCCGATTGGCAAAATTCGAGATATCGAAATTAGAAGTGATATTACTCCTGACCTTTGGGCACTGGCTAATCGACAAAAATTGCTACAAGTCGTGCTTAACCTGCTGTCGAATGCGCTTAAATACGGCCCAGCAAATGCTGTCGTGCAATTAAATGCCTTCAGTCGTCAAGGCAAAATCATCATTGAGGTGCAAGATAGCGGCACAGGCATTCCAGCCAAATTGAAAGAACGATTATTCACGCCTTTTGATAGATTAGGCGCTGAGCAAACAAAAGTCGAAGGCACTGGTCTTGGCCTTGCACTTTCTAAACAAATTATGCTGGCCATGAACGGCAGCATTCACGTTGCAGAGGATAAAAGCTTATTCTGGATAGAAATTGGCGCAAGTGAGCCAAGTGAAGAATCCAACGAATTGATTCAATCAACCCAAAGCAAAAAGCCGCTGGCGCTTACTAACAAACATTCTATACTTTACGTAGAAGACAATATTAGTAATCGCGCATTGGTCGAAGCAATCATCTACCGTCAGCGTGATTTGCGTATCCATTGCGTCACAACGATGAAAGATGCTAAACAATATCTAGCGGAAATCTCACCTTCGCTATTACTCATTGATTTAAATCTACCAGATGGCTCAGGCGAAAGCTTGGTCAGTTATATTAAATCAGACGTCAAATATCGCGATATACCGATTATGATATTGAGTGCGGATGCATTGCCTGAAACCATCGCCCGCTTAAATGCTGCTGGCGTAGAGCATTACATGACCAAGCCTTTGGATGTTGCCATGTTTAACAAAAAAGTAAGAGAATTAATTGAAATTTAAAGCCTTTTAATTAAAGTCAGTTATGAGTTGTAAGTTAAATAGAAGTAAGCCAGAACTTGAAACAAATTAAACATAAAAAACAAATTAAGTAGAAAACACCATTAACATGAATGAAGCCGCTATTTTAAATGCCAAGATTTTAATCATTGATGATGCAGAGGCGAACTTGAAACTGCTAGAAGATTTGTTGGCAAGAGAAGGTTTTCATCAAGTCATCAGTACAGCAGACTCGACACGTGCTTTAGATTTATTCAAAGCCTTTCAACCTGATTTGATTCTATTGGATTTAATGATGCCAGAACTGGATGGCTATGCGGTGTTAGAGATGTTGTCACGCCATATTCCGAAAGATGAATACTTGCCAGTGTTAGTGCTGACTGCAGATGCTACGATAGTAGCCAAAAGAAAAGCCTTAGCACTTGGTGCGAAAGACTTTTTAACTAAACCATTTGATACGATTGAAGCCATGTTACGCGTTTGGAATTTACTAGAAACACGTATTTTGTATCGCCATCTAAAATCACTTAACACTGAAATAAAACCAGTTAATCATTCACATCAAGTCTCTGAATAATTGAGAAATGATGTGAATGATTGAAATTAGACTTAACTATTAACGTTGATCCGTTTTTAAATGCGCTTTAGTTTAGCAGCGCAACTTTGTTTGAAACCACATCCAACTTTGCCGTCTTTTCAGCAAGCTTTGCTAAATAATCCATTGCTTGGCTATGCGAATGATTCAGCGCCAACACCTTTTTAAAGTGCTCTTCGGCATGGCTATAGTCTTTTGTCGCGTATTCTGCAGCAGCTAAATAGAACCAAGATTCCGCTGTGTTTGGCTCAGTTTGCACCCATTGTGTTGCCACTTTTAATAGCGTTTTCCACTCTTGCGTTAAGTATGGCTGCACAACTTGCATAAAATACGGCCGTTGCTTAACATCCATCGCCCAAAAAGGTTTTTCACTTTTTACACCAAGAGATTGTGCAGGTTTACTCATCAAAGCTTGCACCCATTCCACCGGCATATAGTAAAAGTAAGCAGTATCACCACGACTCTTCAACGTGATAATTCCTACTAAGTTGCCTGTATCGTCAAATGCGCCGCCGCCACTAGCACCCAATCTAAATGGACTGCTTGCACGAATAATCACGCTATCATCCATCGGAAAAAGGCCTTTGACCGCACCAAATGTGCTAACAGGTTGTTTGGTTTCGTCTGGATAACCGATGGTAAAAACAGATTCTTCGTATTGAAGATCTTTGCTAGCACCCAATTTAACAACAGGCGCATCCAAGTTTTCAACAGTCAGCATGCACAAATCGTGATGCCAATCCGCTTTAATCGCCGTTGCTGCGTGCGGCTCGCCATTCACAATCACTGCAATATTGGTTGCATCGGTCACAACATGGCAATTGGTTATCACTTCATTCTTAGCGATAACTACAGCTGAACCTAACCCAAGATTACCATTTGGCAGCTTCACTTTTACGCGCAACACACTGTTATTGAGGTCGCTCACCATTTCTGCCGTTGGCACTGCCCACGCACTATTTGCCGCGCACAAAACTAGCATTAATGTACATGCAAATTTATAAAGCTTAATTAGGTCATGTTTAATCATCTTGCTTCCTTATCCGCAACTAATCTTTACTGGTTCTTAATTCAAGTTAGATTTAGTACAAACAACGTTGCTACAGTTAAGGTTTAGCAATTAGCATTCCAGCTAATATCAATATTTTCTGAAGTGGCTTGGATGTGGCTTAGAAAGCCGATATAGGCGATTAATCCAATTTAATTTAAATAATATTATCAATATAATGAAGTGATTACGCACGCTTTCAGTGCATGCCAATGACTTAATTGGTGCATGAGTGCATAGGAAAAGCATTGGTAAAAATAACGGGAAATACGATTTAAAAAGCCGCTGTGAATAGCGGCTTGGAGGATTAAGTTTATTGATAAAAAGTGATTAAAGGATTGGGTTAAAACACTTTAAAATTAACTTAATCTAAACATTCATTATTTATTTAGAAATTAACAAATAACGTACCCATTAAAATATGATTTTCGCGATCAACATTGCGCGTGTTGATATATTGATTCTGATAGCCAAAATCTACCGATGTTTGCTGGCTGGTTTTCCAATTCAATCCAACGAAAGCGCGATTTTGATCGATGCCGCGCCGGACATTCCAATCGGTATCATTTAGATTCAGCATTAACTCATTCGAAACAACCAAAGACAATCGATTTAAATTCGGAAAAGCCCACATTGCCCGTAACTGCTCACGTAGTCGGTAAGCCGTGTCATCCGCATTTTCACGGTGACGGAGTTCAAAACGCGTTCTACTGATTAACTTAACACCTAAAAACTCGTCAAATTTATACAGTAATTGTGGCGTTAACCGATTTTCTTCAAATGATTTTCCGCCTGCAGGATGCGTAACGATATGATCGATCCCCAGCCCCAAACTGGCTTGCTTATTCAATTGCTTGATCACATAGCCAGACGCAATATACTGATCAAATTCACTGCCCTCTTCGCGCCAACGCGGTCGAAAATCGAAAGTCCATAGCCAACTTTCGGCTGGCAACTTGCCTGCTAAACTAAAATTTAACCAATAGCGGCCATCCTCTTCGGTTTCCGCTTGTGCATTTCCAAAAAAAAAGCCAGCCAATATGGCTGGCAATAATTTACAACATTGTTTAATCATCATATTTTTCAGGCATTATTTTGTAGTGTCTAAATTGCAATTCTTAAGGTTGATTTCGCGCAATATTAATAATTGCGAAACCAGCGTTGCCAGACCTTCTATGGTTTTGCGTTGATGCTCGTTCAAATAATTTGGCTTGGTATCGATCACGCAAAGTGAGCCGATATTCTCACCCATCGGCAATTTAATCGGTGCGCCGCAATAAAATCGAATATCCGGGTTGCCTGTCACTAGTGGGTTATCCCAAAACCGTTCATCTTGCGTTGCATCTTGCACTTCTAACAAATGATCATTTTGAATGGTGTGTGTACAAAAAGAAATCTCGCGTGGCGTTTCTGTGACGGATCCCATACCTACGCTAGATTTAAACCACTGACGCTTATCATCCACCAGCGTAATAAGCGCGATAGGCGTACCGCAAACATCACTTGCAAGGCGCGTGATGGTATCAAAAATCGTTTCAAAAGGAGAGTCTAATACTTTCAGCTTTAACAATGCCGATAAGCGATTTTGTTCTTTTAAATTTTGTTGATTGCCACTCATTTTCTTCCCACTTTCAAAGGTTAACTATTCATATCCAATTTACAAATACACCAATTGAATGTTTAGCATATTAGATTTATGCCACAAAAAAATCTGTCTGCTAGCGTACAAACGATAGCATTTCACACTGGGGTCTTAATATAGGGCAGTACGAATATTAAAAAAATGGCGGACGGATTTTATGCTATTTTGCCTGAAATAAAAACTGGATTTAATCACTTTTTAAAACGTTATTCCAAAAACAAATCACTCTCTTGTTTAATCACTGTGTAACATTCACAGACCATTTTTTCTAACCCTTCTCGGTCCAAAATCGTCACGCAGCCACGGTGATATTTAATCAAACCTAGCTTGGCTAAATTGGATGAAACTTCAGAAACGCCTGAACGCCTTACGCCGAGCAAGTCCGATATGCGTTGATGCGTTAAACTGATGCGATTGCTTGCCCAACGATCTAAGCTGGTTAATAAAAATCGGCATACTTGCTGTTGTAAGTGATGGTAACGATTGCATGCAGCAATCTGCGCAGAATGCGAAAATATCACATGGATATATCGCATCACCAACGCCCTAAATTCAGGTTCTGAGTCAAACATTTTTTTAGCAACACTAGTTTTTAAACGATATGCCATACCTGCACTTTGTACGATTGCACGGCTAGTTGGCGAGTAAACGCCCATAAAAGCATCTGTGCCCACTAATCCATCATTGCCGATTGCCGCTATTTCTGGTGCTTCGCCATCCATTAACACTTTTACAACCGCAACAATACTGCTGATTGGAAAGTAAATATAATCGATTTTTCCTGCAGTTCGGTAAATATCACAGTCTCTTGGCAAAGAGATTAATTGCAAGTCTGGCGAAAGCTGCTCATAAATCGCGGGGCTTAATCTGGATAAAAAAACATTACTTTTGGGGTTACGGCGACCAGCCATTTTAATCTTTCATTAGAAACAGTATATTCATCATACGCTTGCGCAAACTAAATATGTTAATTGGCATTGTGTATAACAATGCAGTATTTGCATATAAAAAACCCGCCGAAGCGGGTTTGATTTGATGCTGATTTTTTAAATATTAAGCTAAAAATCGGGTTAACTATTTATATTAATACCCTAAATAATCACTTTAAACTTAGTAGTTATATTGCACTTGAACACGCAATGCATCTGCATTGAAATTTTCGTAATCTTCTCTGGCCGGTAAATTGTTGCTTGCACTTGCGGTCGCTCGATTACCTGTTACCAAATTAGTACGATTCATGCGATGGTAAACTGCAGTCACTTCTACCTCTGGTGCGATTTGCCACTCTACGCCCAGTTCCCAATCATGTACCTGATTTTTAGGTGAGTTGGTTTCCGCTTTATTGTAACCATCAAAATATTGATATTTAATAAATGGAATTACCGTACCGTTAGTATCGAAGAAATGCACATTATCGATTTTGTACATCGCTTGCACATAACCACCGTTTAGATTCTTTTTCTCAATAGAATTAGAGGCTAAATCTAACCCTGGCGTTTTACCCCAGTTCCACTCTGCTTGTAAACCAAACGGCTGTGGATACATCATAAAACTTAAACCCACACGCTCATCGTCAATACCGTTACGACCTGAAAGCGGCGTACCCGTACCTAAAGTTGGCGTAACTGATGCAAGCGTGCCAACCGCATTACGTCTGCTGTATGCACCAGTAGTCGACACATATTCACCTTTGTAACCTTGAATACCCGCCTCATAAATTTGGCCACTTTCAGTTTTCCAAGGATATGTGTAACGCGCAACGACGTGGTAATTATCGTTTTGATCACGTGCATTGGCACCTTGGCCGTTATACGCACCGATACCAAATTGACCATAATTACCCGTATGTTTTAAACCTAATTTTCCGATTTCTTCAAACAAAGCTTGAGTGGTTTCTGGTGTGTAATAGTAGAACGCACCTAAGTCACGCTCATCACGTACCGCACTGTTTAATGCATCGTTACGATCTAACGCTAAACGGTTTTGGCTGGATTGTAAGTTTTCAAAACCAAACGGAATTTTTGATTGACCCACACGAATACGATGCACGCGTGTTTTATCAAAATAGATATCACCATAAGCATCGCGCAATTGTGCAAAGTTACCCGCGCCACTGGCGTTTGAGTTGGTTGTACCACCGACTGAACTCGCAAAATCTGGCTGAATGTAATAACTCAAATGATCACCATAATCACCATAAATCACCAAACGTGCACGGCGAATCAAGAAGTTTTTATCTGCATCGCCAAGTGATTTATCATCACCCACAGAGCGGTCAGACCATAAATTAATACCGTCATCTCCACCTAACATGGTGGTATTGCGCACTTGTACGTAGCCGCGTAATTTAACGCTGTTAGTTGAGAATTTGCTCTCTTTTTTCTTTTGAACGCCCATCTCTTCAGCGCGGCCTTTTGTCAATAATGCGCCTTCTTCTTCTGTCAGAACGCCTTTACTCACCAATGCTTGTACTAAATCCAAATTAGCATCAGCCATCGCATCACCGCCCATTAAAGCGCTGCTGGTTAATGCTGTTGCCATCATTTTACGTAGTTTGAAACTCATCCCAAAATCCCCTAAAATTAAACTGCTTCACTTCGTTTATTCAACAGGATGGATTTTGGTGTGACAACATGACAAATTTATGACAGTTAGCTACATACTTGGTAATAGTCCGCTATTTCACAAAAACGTCACCTAACGTTGCATTTTTACAACAAAATAAAAAACCATCCGATATTTCTAAGGGATGGTTTTCAGATAGTTTAAGTATTTGACTGATACGTTGCTGATAAAAAAGTTAACCACTTTTTTGGGTTAACTTTTTAATTTAACAACTTTTAATGACGTGATTTACAAACACATATCTCAGAAATTTAAGACTCAGTCCGCATATGTGGGAACAGGATCACATCGCGGATGCTAGGGCTATCGGTAATTAACATGACTAATCGGTCAATACCAATACCACAACCGCCTGCAGGTGGCATACCGTATTCTAATGCACGGATAAAATCGGCATCGTAGTACATCGCTTCTGCATCGCCCGCTTCTTTGGCTTTCATTTGTGCATGGAATCTTGCTGCTTGGTCTTCTGCATCGTTTAGCTCACTAAAGCCATTTGCTACCTCACGCCCTGTGATAAATAGCTCAAAGCGTTCGGTGATCTCAGGATTTTTGTCAGACGCGCGTGCTAAAGGTGAAACTTCAACAGGGTAATCGATAATATAAGTCGGTTGCCACAATTGGCTTTCAGCAGTTTCTTCAAACAACGCTAATTGCAATGCGCCTAAACCAGCGTGGTCAAATGGTTTTGTGCCATGTTTTAATATTTCTGCGCGCAAAAATGCAGTGTCATTTAATTGCTCAAGCGTATATTGCGGCGCATATTTTTGTATTGCACCTACAATCGTTAAACGTTCGAATGGTTTGCTTAAATCGACTTCTTTGCCGTCATAAGTCAGCGTCGCTGTGCCACGCGCAGCAATCGCAGCAGCGCGAATACATTGTTCGGTAAAATCCATTAACCACTGATAATCGGTATAAGCTGCATAAAATTCCATCATGGTAAATTCTGGATTATGGCGAACGCTTAAGCCTTCATTACGGAAATTGCGGTTAATCTCAAAAACACGCTCAAATCCGCCGACTACCAAACGTTTCAAATATAACTCTGGCGCGATACGCATAAACATTTGCATATCTAGCGCATTGTGATGCGTGATAAATGGCTTGGCTGAAGCGCCACCAGGAATCGGGTGCAACATCGGCGTTTCGACTTCTAAAAATTCATTTTGAATCATAAAATTGCGAATCGCAGAAACCACCTTGCTGCGCGCAATAAATGTCGCGCGCGTTTCTTCACTGGTAATCAAATCGACATAACGCTGGCGATATTTCACTTCTTGATCTTGCAGACCATGAAATTTTTCCGGTAATGGGCGCAGTGATTTTGTCAGCAACCTTAATTCAGTCACATGAATCGACAATTCACCCGTACGTGTTTTAAATAAACGGCCAGTGGCTCCTAAAAAATCGCCCATGTCCCAATGTTTAAAACTTTCGTAGACGTCTTCACCGACTTCATCGCGCGCAATATATAACTGAATGCGACCGCCTGCACTTGGTCCGCTGGCATCTTGAATCGTAGCAAAACTGGCTTTACCCATGACACGCTTTAACATCATGCGACCAGCAACTGTCGCTGAAACTGCCTGTGGATCTAACGTTTCTTTATCAAATTCGCCATATTGTTGCTGTAGAGCATCTGCCTTGTGCAAGGGCTTAAAATCATTAGGGAAAGCCACACCTTGTGTTGCTTCACGAATGGCTTTTAATTTTTCACGACGCTCTGCGATGACGTGGTTTTCGTCAATTGGTGCTATCTCATTGTTTTGTTGGTTATTATCACTCACGCTTAAACTCCCTGCTTCAAACTAACTTGTATAAATGGGTCAAGGTCGCCATCCAGCACACCTTGTGTATTGCCAATCTCAACATTGGTCCGTAAATCTTTGATGCGGCCCTGATCTAACACATAAGACCGAATTTGATGTCCCCAGCCGATATCGGTTTTAGCATCTTCCAGCGCTTGTTTGTCGGCATTGCGCTTATTGAGCTCTAAATTATAAAGCGCACCTTTCAGCATATTCATCGCTTCTTCGCGGTTGCGATGCTGGCTTCTATCATTTTGGCATTGCACGACTACGTTTGTAGGTAAATGCGTGATACGTACGGCGGAATCGGTTTTATTAATATGCTGACCACCTGCGCCACTCGCGCGATATGTATCGATACGCAAATCGGCAGGATTGATATCGATTTCAATACTGTCATCTACTTCTGGGAAAATTTGCACGCTGGCGAAACTGGTGTGGCGCTTGGCGTTTGAATCGAATGGTGATTTACGCACCAGCCTATGTACGCCATTTTCAGTTCTTAAGGTTCCGTAGGCATAATCACCAGTGATTTTAATAGATGCGCCTTTAATGCCCGCCACATCACCATCAGATAATTCTAGTACTTCTACTTTAAAACCTTTGCGCTCGGCATAACGCAAATACATGCGCAACAACATATTGCACCAGTCTTGCGCTTCAGTGCCGCCACTGCCGGATTGGAATTCAATAAAGCAGTTATTTGCATCTAATTCACCAGAAAACATGCGCCTGAATTCCATGGCAGCGATTTGCGTTTCAATCTTTTGCGTGTCTGAGTCGACACTTAACAATGTTTCATCGTCATTTTCTTCACGCGCCATGTCGAATAATTCTTGGCCGTCTTTTAAGCCATTCTCAAGGTTTTGCAAGTTATGCACCACCATTTCGAGCATGCGCTTTTCTTTACCTAATTCTTGGGCTTTTTTGGCGTTATCCCAAATCTTCGGATCTTCTAGTAAGCCGTTTACTTCTTCTAGTTTTTGTGACTTATTCTCAAAGTCAAAGATACCCCCGAAGGGCTTGGTTGCGCGCGCTTAAATCCGTTAAACGATTGGCAATAATATTGAGTTGTTCGGCTTCCATTTTGGCTTGCTAATGACTAAAAAGCAGCATTATACAGCAAAGGCTGAAGCCATATTGAGCAGCCTTATTAGCCTCTCTATTTAGGTAGAATCCTCACTACTTCAACCTTTACAACTTCACCGTCTTCTTTAGTAAATTCAGTCAAGTTTGGATTTTCCAGAATGTCTAACACCAATTCTGACGGACGACATAACTTAGCGCCTTTTGCTGTCACCACAATGGGACGATTGATTAAAATAGGATTTTGCAGCATCGCGTCGATTAATGCTTCATCTGATAGACTTAAATCACTCAAACCAAGCGCATCATAAGGCGTGCCTTTTTCGCGCAATAGTTCACGTGGCGTGATGCCCATCTGCGCGATTAATTCGGTTAACTTTTCACGATTTGGCGGCGTTTTTAAATACTCAATCACCACTGGCTCAACACCGCTGGCGCGTATCATAGCCAAAGTGTTGCGTGACGTGCCGCATGACGGATTGTGATAAATCGTGACTTTTTCCATAGTTCTCTCATCATAGTTAATGCTTTTTTTGACTCAATATTTGCATCATATGCATTATTTCGCGCAGATTTTAACATGCAATATTGTCTTTAATTGATGCAGTTTAGGCCAGCCTGCTGTAACATTATTGTCATAATTAAAAACGCAACTTTTGGGAGATTGATTTATGGCTAATGGAATATTCAGCAGACTGATGGCATCCATTTCACCACGCAGTGACAACTATTTTAGACAATTCAATAGCTTGGCAGACTGTGCGGTAGAAGGTTCTAAGGTGCTGGCAATGATGACTGCTGTAAATGATGCAAGCCAATTTGACGCGCAATTTAAAGAGATTTGTCGCATTGAGAGTGAAGCCGACGAATACACCAAAGATATTCTTCTTTCTCTTCACAAAACATTTATCACCCCGTTTGACCGTCGTGAGATCCGTGAGTTGGCAATGGCGTTAGACGACATTATCGATTACATGGAAAACATTCCGCAAAGTGCCAGCATTTATGGTCGCAGCAATTTCACACCAGAAATGGTCGCGCTTGGGCAGATTCTATTGCGCGCATCAGAAAAAGTGCGCGAGGCAGTCAACATGCTTTCTGACATGAAAAATGCCGAGAAGATTTTACGCACATGTGAGGAAATCAATAATATTGAAGGTGAAGCTGACCATGTGATGCGCGCAGGGATGCGCCGCTTGTTTGCTGAAGAAACTGACGCGCGCACGCTGATTCGCTCAAGAGAGCTTTACGATATGTTTGAAGAGGCGGTTGATAGCTGCCAAGACGTTTCAGACGTGATTCATGGTGTGGTGTTAGAACGCATATGATCGAGCACGCAATGATTATCATGGGCTTGCTGGTGTTTGTGGCCCTAATATTTGATTTTATGAATGGCTTTCACGACGCGGCAAATTCCATCGCACTGATGGTTTCAACGCGATTATTAACACCACAAGCTGCCGTAGTTTGGGCAGCTTTTTTCAATTTAATCGCGTTTCTATTTTTTGGTTTGCATGTCGCCAATACCGTAGGTTCTGGCATCATCAATAAAGAAGTGATTGATAATGCAGTAATATTTGGCGCGCTTGGTGGCGCGATCTCGTGGAATTTAATCACATGGTGGTTTGGTATTCCATCTTCATCTTCACACGCATTGGTTGGTGGTTTAGTGGGCGCTGGTTTAGCAAAAGCAGGTACAAGCGCGGTTGTTGCACAAGGCTTAATTAAAACTTCAGTGGCGATTATTCTTTCGCCTTTATTTGGCATGTTGCTGGCATTGATTTTGATGATTGCGGTGTTATGGCTGTTTGAGAAATCATCGCCCTACCCAACTGAACGCCGTTTCAATAAATTGCAATTTCTCTCGTCTTCTTTATACAGCTTAGGCCACGGCGGCAATGACGCACAAAAAACCATGGGTATCATCGCCGTTTTACTGTACGCAAATGGCTATATTCAAGGAGATTTCTATGTGCCATTTTGGGTGGTGATTGCCTGTCAAATCGCCATGGCGGCTGGTACGCTATTTGGCGGCTGGCGCATTGTACGTACCATGGGCATGGGCATTACGCGCATCCGTCCATCTGGCGGATTTTGTGCACAGACTTCTGGCGCGATTGCATTATTTTTAGCCACTTCACTTGGTATTCCCGTGTCCACCACGCACACAATCACCGGTGCGATTATTGGAGTTGGTTTATCGCGCCGCGCTTCTGCCGTGCGCTGGGGCTTAGCATCACGCATCGTTTGGGCTTGGGTGTTAACTATTCCCTGCGCCGCATTGATTTCTGCGCTTTGCTATCACCTGGGCTTAATATTAAAAATGTAAGGCAATCCTTTCAAATCACTAAAATGCGCAAGAAGTACGGACTATTGATGCCATCTGCTTCTTGTTCATATTTTTGTCATAAATTTGTCACACTATCCAACTAAAGTTCTGTTTATTCAAATTGTATATATGTAGATAGTCGCAATTAGCAGTTAATTAAATGGAGATTTTATGAACACCCTGTTTGGCAAGTCATTACAAGTTGCAGCGCTGGTTGCTGCAACTTTATCAACATCACATGGTTTTGCAGCTGAAAAAATCGTTAAGATTGATGGTTCAAGTACCGTTTATCCGATTACTGAAGCGGTGGCTGAAGAGTATCAAATCGCCACTAAAGTAAAAGTAACGGTTGGTATTTCTGGCACGGGTGGCGGTTTTAAAAAATTCTGCCGCGGCGAAACAGATGTGCAAAATGCATCACGCCCAATCTTAAAAAAAGAGATGGATGCTTGTAAAGAAGCAGGTATTCAATACATTGAATTGCCAGTCGCTTATGATGGTTTAACCGTTGTGGTGAACAAAAATAATGATTTCGTAAAAAGCTTAACGGTTGAAGAGCTGAAAACAATGTGGGAACCAGCAGCGCAAGGCAAAATTAAATCTTGGAAACAAGTGAATCCAGCTTTCCCTGATACACCACTTAAATTGTTTGGCGCAGGCTCAGACTCTGGAACGTTCGATTATTTTACAGAAGCAATCGTAGGCAAAGCAAAATCTAGCCGCGGCGATTACACGGCTTCAGAAGATGACAACGTATTAGTGCAAGGCGTGCAATCAGATAAAGGCGGTTTAGGTTATTTTGGTTTTGCTTACTTTGAAGAAAACCAAGACAAATTAAAAGCGGTGCCAATCGTGGCTAAAAAAGGTGCTGCTGCGGTGATGCCTTCATTTGAAACAGTTAAAAACGGTACATATCAACCGCTTGCACGCCCATTGTTTATTTACGTGAATGCTGCTTCTGCTGCATTTAAACCAGAGATTAAAGCATTCGTTAATTTCTATTTAGAAAACGCACCAACTTTAGTAAAAGAAGTGAAATATATTCCGTTGCCAGCTAATGAGTATGCTGCTGTAAACAAGCACTGGAAAGCGTTAAAACCTGGTACAGGCTTTGACGGTACACCAGAGGTCGGTGTTAAAATCGAAGAGTTATTAGCACGTATTAAGTAACTTTTGCATGGCAAAAAAGACGACTTCATGTCGTCTTTTTTATTATCTAAATATGTGCCTACCTTTGTTAAGTATTCAAGCAGGCGCATTAGATTTGATAGCCGACTTAAGCGCGTTATCATCGCAAATTAAACACCCCGCCAAGCAACGCAAATGTAAATTGTCTTATATTTGTCACATTAA
Organism: Methylotenera versatilis 79; assembly: GCF_000384375.1. Lineage (NCBI taxonomy): Bacteria > Pseudomonadati > Pseudomonadota > Betaproteobacteria > Nitrosomonadales > Methylophilaceae > Methylotenera > Methylotenera versatilis. The sequence continues at coordinate 58,890 of NZ_ARVX01000001.1, forward strand.
TTCATTACAATACGGTCACAAAGCATAAAGCTTATAACACTAAAGTCACAAACATAAAGTTCCTAAACAATGGCCACTGCAAATCACAATACTTCAATTAGTCCACGTTTAGCCAAAAATATTAAACGTAACGTGCGCGAACGCATTATTGAATTTATTTTAATGTTAGCGGCGTTATCTGCGGTATTAACCACTTTTGCGATTGTTGCGGTGTTAATCGTTGAGTCTTTAACGTTTTTTAAAGCGGTTTCATTGTTTGATTTTCTAACGGATACACAATGGACACCGTTATTTGAGGATGCCCATTTTGGCATTATGCCGCTGGTTGCGGGTACATTAACTACCTCATTTATCGCGCTGTGTGTAGCGATTCCACTGGGTACGATTGGTGCTATTTACTTATCTGAATTCGCCAGCCATAAAGTGCGCGAAATCGTTAAGCCCATTTTAGAGTTATTAGTGGGCGTACCAACAGTGGTTTTTGGTTACTTTGCGCTGTTATTCGTCACACCGTTATTACAAAAAATATTCCCCGATTTGCCTGGTTTTAACATGTTAGGTCCAGGTATCGTCATCGGCATTATGATTATTCCTTATATCAGCTCAGTGGCTGAAGATGCGATGCGCGCCGTGCCGATGAGTATGCGTGAAGGTAGTTACGCCATGGGCGCAACGCGCTTTCAAACAGCGGTTAAAGTGGTTACACCAGCAGCGCTGTCAGGCATTATCGCCGCTTATATTTTAGCGATTTCGCGTGCAGTGGGTGAGACGATGGTGGTCGCTATCGCCGCAGGCCAACAGCCTAACTTAACCTTTAATCCGATGGAAAGCGCAGCGACAATCACGGCTTATATCGTGCAAGTTGCTCTGGGTGACTTGCCGCACGGCAGCATTGGTTACCAAAGTATTTTTGCGGCTGGTTTAGTGCTGATGTTAATGACTTTAACATTCAATATTCTTGGCCACGTCGCACGCAAAAAATTCCGCCAAAACTATTAATATATCGATAAGAACAATCATTAAAGCAGCCATTAATTACTATGAATGAATTAGCTAAAAAAACGCAGATCAGTGTGCTGGATAACTTGGATAGCGTGCGTGCGATGATTCGGCGCCACAAACGTAATGATATTTTGTTTTCCATCATCGGCTTAATCGCATTGATGATTGGCTTGCTGACTTTATGTACGCTGTTTATCGATTTAATCGTCGATGGATACGGCCGTTTTAATATCGATTTTTTGACCAACTTTCCTTCTCGCCGTGCCGCGCGCGCGGGTTTGTTATCTGCTTGGGTCGGCTCACTATTAGTGATGACAGTCACCTTTTTAACCGCAGTGCCAATGGGCGTTGCAGCTGGTTTGTATTTAGAAGAATATGCAAAAAAAGGTTGGCTTTCAGATTTAATCGAAATCAACGTTTCAAACTTAGCTGGCGTGCCTTCTATTGTTTACGGCTTATTAGCGCTGGGATTATTCGTTTATGGTTTAGGTTTAGGCCAAAGTATTTTAACCGCAGGTCTAACGCTGGGTTTACTGATTTTACCTATCGTCATCGTTTCTACACGTGAATCCATCCGAGCGATTCCTGTGGCGATACGCGAAGCCGCTTATGCGGTTGGCGCCACCAAATGGCAAGTGGTCAAAGACCATGTTTTAAAATACTCACAAGGTGGTATTTTAACTGGCGTGATTATCGGTATGGCGCGCGCATTGGGCGAAACAGCACCTGTAATTACGATTGGCGCACTCACATTTATTGCGTTTTTGCCGCCCTCACCCATAACTGAAACGCCGCCTTTTATCAATTTCGATTGGTTAACTTCTGGCTTTACCGTCTTGCCGATTCAAATGTTCAATTGGCTATCGCGCCCAGATCACGCATTCCATATCAATGCCGCAGCAACTGGCGCCATTATTATTATCGTCACCTTACTGATGAACGGCACAGCTATTTATTTACGCTACAAGATTCGTAAAAACATTAAGTGGTAATCAATAGAACCAATTTTAGAAATAAAAAGATTTAAAAAATTAAAGGTATTTTCGGGAAAAATTTATGGCCAATGTAACAACCGCAATTAAAGCAGAGTCGCGTGATTTAAACTTTTTTTACAGCAACGGCATGCAAGCTTTAAAAAGTGTGAATATGCCTTTGTACGAAAATAAAATCACCGCATTAATTGGTCCATCAGGCTGTGGTAAATCTACATTCTTACGCTGTTTTAACCGCATGCACGATCTGTATCCTGGCAATAAATACCAAGGTCAAATCGTCATGCAGCCGGATAACACCAACATTTTGGAGCCGGGTGTAGATCCAATCGAAGTGCGCATGCGCATTAGCATGGTGTTTCAAAAGCCGAATCCTTTTCCTAAATCTATTTACGAGAATGTGGCTTACGGCTTGCGCGTACGTGGCGAAAAAAATAAGCGTATGGTCGATGACAAAGTAGAGGAAGCGTTAAAAGGCGGTGCATTGTGGAACGAAGTAAAAGACCGTTTGCACGATTTAGCTTTCAACTTATCTGGCGGTCAGCAACAACGTCTGTGTATCGCGCGCGCATTGGCGACAGATCCAGAAATCATGTTGTTTGATGAACCGACTTCTGCACTTGACCCAATCGCTACCGCCAATATTGAAGAGTTGATGAGCGAATTGCGCAATAAATTAACGATATTAGTTGTTACACACAATATGCAACAAGCGGCGCGCGTGTCAGATTACACCGCGTATATGTACTTAGGCGAATTGATTGAATATGGCGATACCGATATGATTTTCACCCGTCCGACGCGCAAAGAAACCGAAGATTACATTACGGGTAAATTTGGTTAACACTTTATTTAGCTCAATATTTTAAGCTAAACAAAAAAGCCAGCATTGCTGGCTTTTTTGTTGCTAACTTTTTATTCACTCAAATTCAACTTATTAACCAATAAATATTGAGCAATTTTGAGTGTTAACTCTGTTGTGTATTCAATACTGCTGGCTTATTTAAAACGCTATTTTGCATGCCGGCAATCACCATATAATATTTAATCATGCGTTCTGCTTGCGTAGCAGCAGACCATTTTTGTTGCGCATAATGACGTGCAGATTCGCTTAATTGCTGGCGACGTTGTGGGTTAATTAACAGGCTATGCACTTTTTGCACGAATTCAGATTCATTTTCAGTTGAAATCAGCGCGCCCTGTCCTTCTATCAAAATAGAAGCTGTGCCCAGTTCTGCAATCGCTACAACAGGCGTGCCTTGTGCCATCGCTTCTAAAATCACCAACCCTTGCGTTTCACTTTTTGAAGCAAACACGAATACATCAGCCGATTTATAGCAGCTATTCAATTCTGTCGCACGATCTAGATAGCCAATAAATTGCACATTTTTTTCAATATGATGTGCTTTAACCAATGCGCGCAAACTAGGCAAAGCGGGACCTTCGCCAGCAATCACCAACAACACATCAGGCATTACATCGCTTAATAATTTAGCGACTACTAATAAAAATCCAATGTTTTTTTCATGCGCTACACGACCGACATATAAAATCATCGGGCGCTCTGGCGCTATGCCATGCTTCTGTTTAAACGCATTTCCATCTGCAGCGCTAAAGCTGCTCGGTTGCAAGCCTGTCGCAATCACTTCTGCCAATGTATCGATGCCGTAAGTACGCAACACATCTAACATCGGTTGTGATGGTGCAACAATCGCATCTACTTGATTACACTGCTTTTTAGAGATTAATCGCGCCAAACCACGTGCTGCGAATTGTGGAATCCATGGCAAATAATGATGTAAATAATCTTCAAAAAAAGTATGGTAGGTTTCCAATACTGGAATTTGCAGCAGCTTGGATAATTTAAAACCCGCATAATGCGCAACAAATGGCGTATGAATATGAATCACATCAAAACGCTTTGCTTTTAGCGAAGGTGCGATACGCAGCACTTCGTTATATTTCATCAACTTATCTTCAGGATCAAAATAGATAGAACGTGCGGGCACGCGCGTGATCCACGCTTCATCCTCAGTGGTTACGCCATAATCTGGCGCAATAAGATGTACGTGGTGACCTAGAGCTTGTAATTGCTGAGTAAACGTTCGAATTGAAGTGGAAACGCCGTTGACGCGTGGGAAATAAACATCTGAAATCAGTAATATATTCATTCACTTAACCATAAAAGTTTTATTTATACTAACTTTTGTTTGTGACAGATTAATGAATATATCAAAGTCTTAGCCACACTTTTAATATGAATGTGTCACGCAATTATCATGGCGCTGTCATGTGAAATTCATGCAGTGATGACAAAGTGGCGGGCATGAAAAAGCGTTTACTTCGTCATTTTTCCCGTCATTTCCCCCGTAATTTTTTATGGTGTTTACCGCTTAGTCTCTTTTCAATAGATGCCAACGCTTGGGGCTTATATACGCATATTTATTTTGCACAATGGCTGTTGATGGCAAGCCCTTTGCTAGATCCAAAGATTCAACAAGCGATTAAAAAATTCCCCACACTGGTTTTGGCTGGCGCTTGTTTGCCGGACCTTGCGATTATTTCAAAACATTTTCACACCACGCATCAATGGCAAAAAGCCGAATGGATGATAGAAAATGCGCATTCAGAACAAGAGATAGCAATTGCGGTGGGTTACACCAGCCACCTATTTGTTGATGTGGTCGCGCATAATCACTTTGTGCCTGCATTTGAGGCAAAATGGAAACGCATACCTTGGTTGAATAACACGCTGATTACGCATATCGCTTCAGAATGGGCGATGGATGCACACATTGCCAAACATATTGAATACACGCCGAATCAGTTAATACGTTTGCATATAGATGAGTTAAGCGCGTTTGTAGCACCGTGTTTTTTTAATGACGACATTGATTTTAAATATTCACCAGCATATTTTTCTGCACAAGCATCTGTGCACTTAAAGCGATTAGCTTGGGCAGATTATGTCTTAAGAAAAAGTCGATTATCATCTGCGGTATTGGCCTTAATCAATTTTAAAGATAAACGATTTGTGAAAAATTTGGAATATTATTTGGTTAAGACTAAAAATGCATTAACGCATTTTGACCAATCCGTTCAAGGCAATCGGCCAATGTGGGAGCCAGAACTAAAGCATTTGAATGCCGCCGAGATGATTGTTTGGCGGGAGAAATGTTTAACAGATTTAACCAAACGTTTAGCAACGCCGATTCATTTTTATAACGTTGTGGCTGATTAAGTTGTGCTTAAATTACTGTTAAATCCAAAATACAGTTAAATCAAATTCAACTTAACTAAAAATTTACTTCAAAAATTAGACTAAACTTTAAATCTATAGCATTAAATATAGCTGAGCGATAAGGTAACCGATACTTGCGCCCGCCAGCACATCACTCGGATAATGCAGCCCTAAAATCACGCGTGACATCGCAACCATTAACATAAACGGCACTAATATAATGGCCAACGGTGGATAGTAATGCATCGCCACCATACTGAATGCGACGGCATGCAAGGTGTGGCCAGAGGGGAAACTAAAATGATCTAGCGGCTTGCCGACCACCCAAACATCTTGTCGCACCTGAAAAGGACGTGGTCTGTGGGTTTTTTGCTTTAACCATTTATAAATCAGCGTGCCAGTTAAGCCAGCGGCCAGCATATGCAAAACAGGTTTAATGCCGTCGGCTTGCTGCGTGACGATAATCGCCAGCATTAGGCCATACCAAAATACACCATCGCCCAAACGGCTGATTAACCTAAACCAATCGCGAATCAAACGATATTGATTAGTATGACTCACTGTCACGCACAATTCGCTATCTAGCGCATGCATACGGCTAAGGTATAACTGTAAGCGCATTTTATTTGACATTTCACTCTCCTTACACTTATTGATGCTGGCAGTGTGTCAGGATAATGTGAATGATTAATGTCAGTTAAATGAAGTTTTTTTGACGTAACCTATTGATTTAAATTATTAAATAATAATATTGTTTTTAATATTAGGTTAAATTATGTGTTAAGTTCAATCGGTATTTTGCCCAATTCGCCAAAGCACACCGCTAGGGTCGATTATTACAAAATCGCGCATACGCCATGGCTGTTGCTCAATTGCACCAATATTAACGCTATATTTTTTGGCAATATTGGCGTTTTGTATTTTGTTCCACCATGCCTCAACATCTTCCACCAGCAAATGCATCATCAAGTTATCAGCAAATTCTTTTACATAAAAATCTTGCAATAAAAAACTCACATTTTGATGATGAAAATAGGCGACGCCTCCGCCCTCGGACGCCATGACAAAACCAATATCTTGATAAAACTGTTTGGACAATGCGTAGTCTTTTGCAGGCACAAAAGCTTTAATCTCAACGGCGTTTAAATTCATTTTTATGCTCTTATTTTATTCTGCAGCTTTTTTAACAACTACTGCAATGTCTTCAGCCAGTTTTTGCACCAAAGCAGCGTCTTGTCCTTCTACCATCACGCGAATTTTTGGTTCAGTGCCAGAAGCGCGCAACAATACGCGACCTGTGCCATTCAGTTTTGTTTCAGCTGTTTTAACGGCATGTTGAATATCAACATGCTGTAAATCCAGCTTTTCTTTAGTCGTCACATTGATCAACACTTGCGGATATAAAGTTAAACTCGCGCCCATTTCTGCCAGTGTTTTGCCACTTTCAGCCAGTGCTTGCAGCACTTGTAAGGCAGCAATAATTGCATCACCACTGCTATGTTTATCCAACGTTAAAATATGACCAGAATTTTCACCGCCTAATTTCCAGTTTTTCTGGTTCAGCAATTCCAACACATAACGGTCTCCCACGTTGGCACGTGCAAAGGGTATTTGGTGTTTTTTTAGCGCATGTTCCAGCGCTAAATTAGTCATTAACGTGCCGGCAACGCCACCTTTTAGCTTACCTTTGGCATACAAACCCAGCGCAATAATATACAAAAGTTGGTCGCCATCCAGCAAATTGCCAAGGTTATCTACCATCATCACGCGGTCGCCATCGCCATCAAAAGCGATGCCTAAATCGGCTTTATTCTCTAACACGGCTTTTTGCAAAGCTTGCGGATGGGTTGAGCCAACTTGCTCATTGATATTCAAACCATCTGGTTTATTGCCGATTGCAATCACTTCTGCACCCAGCTCATGAAAAACAGGTGGTGCCACGTGGTAAGTTGCGCCATGCGCGCAATCCAGCACGATTTTTAAGCCACGTAAATCTAATTGATTAGGAAAAGTGCTTTTGCAAAACTCAATATAACGCCCCGTCGCATCATCAATGCGACGTGCTTTTCCTAGCTTTGCCGACTCCATTATTTGCATAGGATTTTCAAGTTCGGCCTCGATAGCATGCTCAATCTCATCTGGCAATTTGGCACCAAGACTAGAGAAAAATTTAATGCCGTTGTCGTAATAAGGATTATGCGAGGCGGAAATGACAATGCCAGCCTGCGCACGTAAAGCGCGAGTTAGATAAGCCACAGCTGGCGTGGGCATTGGACCTGTTAACAATACATCAACGCCAGCCGCCGATAAACCCGCTTCTAAAGCGGCTTCTAACATATAGCCAGAAATGCGCGTGTCCTTGCCGATTAACACGGCAGGGCGCGCACCTTTTGCCAAATCACCTGCCCGAACAGCCAATACGCGACCAGCTGCATAACCTAAACGCATCACAAAATCAGGCGTAATCGGGTGTTCGCCCACTTTTCCACGAATCCCATCAGTGCCGAAATATTGTTTACTCATATTATTTACTCTTATCGTTGTTGCAGTTTTAAATTGATTGAAATTCTGTGATTATTGCTGAATCGCGCTGACTATTTTCAATGCTTCTACAGTCGCTTTAACATCGTGTACGCGCATTATTTTAGCACCAACCATTGCTGATATAACCGATGCCGCCACGCTGGCATACAGTCGCGCATCGACATCGTACCCTGTCACTTGTCCTAATACAGATTTACGTGACAGCCCTACCAATAAGGGCTGCCCTAATGATGAAAAACTAGCCAGATGCTGGATTAACGTAATATTATGCGCGCGCGTTTTACCAAAGCCAAAGCCAGGGTCCAGCAAAATGCGGTCTTTTGCAATGCCTGCCATTTCACACACAAGTAGCCGTTGTTGCAAAAAGGCTTTTACTTCACTCACAACATCGTTATATTGCGGATTAATTTGCATGGTCTGTGGCGTGCCTTGCATATGCATTAGACACACGCCAACATCAGAAGCTGCAACAATATTCAAAGCATCATTTTCTTGTAATGCACGTATATCGTTCACAATACTTGCACCAGCAGCAATCGCTGCTTGCATCACTTGTGGCTTATAAGTATCGATAGAAATTGGAACGTTAACTTGGCTTACAAGCCCCTCAATCACTGGAATCACGCGGCCTAACTCTTCTTGCAAACTCACTGGCGTTGCATTTGGGCGGGTGGATTCACCGCCAATATCCAGAACATCTGCGCCTTCCTCTATCAACATTAATGCATGCTCAATGGCCAAATGCGTCTGCGTAAATTTTCCACCATCCGAAAATGAATCAGGCGTCACATTCACAATACCCATCACATGTGGGCGATTGAGATTGAGTTGAAATTTTCCACAATTAAAAATCATTATTTACTTAAGTGTTGCAAAGTTAGACACAATAAAAAAGGGCTGGAACGAATCCAACCCTTATTTTAACACCACTTATGTTTGAGTATTAACGCAGACTTAACTCGTTAATTTTACTCACTTTTTGCTGCAGGTTGCGGCGCTGGCGTTACTGTGGTGCCAGAAGATCCACCGCTATCAGTTGGCTTTACTTTTGGCTGACGCGGTTTAGGCGCACGCACTGGCAGACTCGCCATAATGTCATTGATTTGATCCGCATCAATGGTTTCGAACTCCATCAACGCAGCAGTCATCGCTTCTACTTTATCGCGATTATCTTCTAATAACTTGCGCGCGATACCATATTGCTCATCCAAAATACGGCGGATTTCAGCGTCCACTTTTTGCTGTGTCGCTTCACTCACCGTTTTAGAACTCATATTGCCAAAAAATGAATCCTGCTCACTACCAGCATAAACCATCGTGCCAAGTGCATCACTCATACCGTATTTAGTTACCATATCACGCGCTAATTTAGTCGCACGTTCAAAGTCATTCGATGCGCCAGTACTCATTTGATGCATAAAGATTTCTTCAGCAATACGACCACCAAACAGAATCGAAATTTCTTCCAGCATCTTGTCTTTATAGTTACTGATGCGATCAAACTCAGGCAACTGCCATGTTAATCCAAGCGCCCAACCACGCGGCATAATCGTTACTTTATGCACAGGGTCAGCTTTAGGTAACAACTTCGCTACTACTGCATGACCACTTTCATGATACGCAGTATTACGACGCTCCTCTTCACGCATCACCATCGATTTACGTTCAGGACCCATGTAGATTTTGTCTTTAGCATCTTCAAAATCTTCCATATCCACTGTGCGTTTGCTACGACGTGCCGCAAATAAAGCAGCTTCATTTACCAAGTTGGCTAAGTCTGCACCACTAAAACCTGGCGTGCCGCGTGCCAAAATGTCCGCTTTTACATCAGGATCAATTGGCACTTTTCTCATGTGAACAAGTAAAATCTGTTCGCGACCTTTAATATCTGGCAAGCCAACCATTACTTGACGGTCAAAACGACCTGGACGTAACAAAGCTTTATCTAAAACATCTGCACGGTTAGTTGCAGCAATAATAATCACGCCAGAACTCGCCTCAAAACCATCCATCTCAACTAATAATTGGTTCAATGTCTGTTCACGCTCATCGTTACCACCGCCAGTACCCGCGCCACGGCTACGACCTACCGCATCAATCTCATCAATAAAGATAATGCAAGGTGAGTTTTTCTTAGCGGTTTCAAACATATCACGTACACGCGCTGCACCCACACCGACAAACATTTCCACAAAGTCTGAACCAGAGATTGAGAAGAATGGCACTTTTGCTTCGCCCGCAATAGCGCGCGCAAGCAAGGTTTTACCTGTACCAGGAGGGCCAACAAGTAAGACGCCACGTGGAATACGACCACCTAATTTTTGAAATTTAGTTGGTTCTTTTAAGAAGTCGACCAATTCAGTGACTTCTTCTTTGGCTTCATCGCAACCAGCCACATCGGCAAAAGTCGTTTGATTTGAGCTTTCGTCTAATTGACGTGCTTTACTCTTACCGAACGAAAATGGTCCGCCACCCTTGCCGCCACCTTGCATTTGACGCATAAAGAAAATCCATACGCCAATGAGTAAAATCATTGGGAACCATGACATGAAAAGTTCTAGCAAGACTGAGCGTTGTTGCTCTGGTTTGGCTTCAACCACAACGTTATATTTTAATAAGTCGTTCACCATCCATAAGTCATTTGGGGCATAAGTGCTAAAGTCTTTACCATCCTGCGTTTTTCCATGCACAACACGACCGTCAATTTGCACTTTGGCAATACGACCATTTTTCACCTCTTGCATGAATTGTGAGTAAACCATTTGGCTATCTGCCTTGCTAGATGCGCCAAATTGATTGAACACCATCATTAGTACAAGCGCTACGGCTAGCCAAATTGCGATACTTTTTGCGATATTATTCACGTGCCCATTCCTTAAAAATTGGGGAATTTAAGTCATAAGTGACTTACTTATTTTAAACTATTTCAACTGTGTGCACTGTTAATTTATTAACACTACGCTGCATATATGAAGACTTAACCCTTTTTATTCAAGGGCTTTTTTATTCAGACCGAGCAAATACACTTCACTGCTACGATCGCGCGACGCTTTTGGCTTGCGGGTAACTACTTTGCCAAATTGTGATCGCATCATTTTTACAATCTCTTCAAAACCTGCGCCTATAAAAACTTTGACTAAAAAATGTCCGTCTGGTTTCAGCCATACCGAGCTAAACGCTAAGGCCAACTCGGTTAAATACGCCGAGCCCGCCAAGTCAACATCTTTAATACCACTTATATTGGGTGCCATATCTGCAATTACAAGGTCTACTTTTTTACCATTTAGGGTATTTTCAAGTTCTTTTAATACCGCATCTTCCCGAAAATCGCCCTGTATGAAAGTCACACCAGGAATCGCTTGCATCTCTAAAATATCTAATGCAATTACATTGCCTTGGCCTTTTAAGCGCTGTACCACCACTTGCGACCAACTTCCAGGTGTTGATCCTAAATCGACCACTGTCATGCCTGGTTTGATTAATTTATCTTTATCATCAATTTCAATTAACTTATAAGCAGCGCGCGCGCGATAGCCTTCTTTTTGGGCACGCTTAACAAATTCGTCATTCAGATGCTCTTGCATCCAAGCTTTACTGGTTCTGGTAGGTTTCAAAATTTAATGTATTTCACGTTATATAACCGCTTACAAAATAAGCGTTTTTTATTGGGATGGGAAAATTTCAAAGTAAAATGGCTTTCAAATCAATAACGGCTGTTCATGATAAAATAACGCATTATTTAAAAGGTTAACAAATGAAACTTAGCACCAAACAAATTGCGCATTTACGCGGCTTAGCACACAGCTTAAACCCTGTTGTCATGATAGGCAATAACGGCCTGACTGAAAGCGTTTTAAAAGAAATTGAGCTTAACTTAAATGCGCACGAATTGATTAAAGTGCAAGTGGCGGGCGATGACCGTGATGCGCGAAAGGCTTTGTACACAGAAATTTTCACAAAAACTAACGCAACGCCAGTACATCATATTGGTAAACAGTTGGTATTTTATAGAGCAAGCAATACCGTAAAAGAAAAAGCTAAAGTTATCATTCCAAAACTATAATGCTAAAAGTCTGTAAAACTTGCTTACTTATTACCTGACTTTTAACACTACAACAAAACCTAATAAGCATTCTAACAAATAGGCCACACTGGCTACACCATGCCAGTTTTTAAAGCGGCTAGCAAAAACGCTTTGCATCACATCATTCGGCAAGGCAGCATGTTTGAGTTGCGCCAGCAAAGGTTGAATGCCGAAATGTCCAGCTAATACTAAAAGCAACATGGCGAACACTGCCCAGAAAAAACTTTGTTTTAATGTGGCAGTGCCATAATCTAGCAGGCGTTGAATCAATAAGTAAGTTGCGCTAGCCATGCCAATATAACTGACAATAGTAAACAATTGACCAGCTATATTGCCTGCCAAGCGCTTGTCTTGCAAATGATCGAATAATGCATAAGCGCTTAGACCTGTCATCCACAATGCACCAACCCACAATGTGACAACAATCAGATTTAGCCGAAATAACATTAGTTTAAATATCCTAGATTTTTTGTATCAAAATTTGTGTTAACTCTTAATATTAAGCGATAACAAATACTTAAATATAAAGAACATCTAGCACTTCATATTCTTTAATGCCACCTGGCGCTAAAACTTCTGCCACATCACCTGCCGATTTGCCGATTAATGCACGCGCTATCGGTGAGCCAACTGAAATTTTGCCGCCTTTAATATCTGCTTCATCTTCGCCGACGATTTGATAGGTTTTATTGTCGCCAGAATCTAAATCCTCAATATTGACAGTTGCACCAAACACCACGCGGCCTTCAGCGTGCAAAGTCGCAGGGTCGATCACCAATAAATTAGATAGTTTTGACTCCAACTCAGCAATGCGACCTTCAATAAAACTTTGTTTTTCTTTGGCAGCTTCGTACTCTGCATTCTCAGATAAATCGCCTTGCGCGCGCGCTTCTGCAATTGCCTGAATCACTGAAGGACGATCAACGCTACGTAAACGCAACAGTTCTTCTTTGAGTTGTTCTGCGCCTTTAACGGTGACGGGAATTTGATTTAATGCCATGCTGTAAGACCATTCTAAATAGTGGTAAAAAAATAAACCACACCCAAGATGAGCGTGGTTTTAAGTAGTCGATAAATTAAAGTGTATTTTAGATAAGCTTTTTATGCAAGCTTAAAGCTTTCTTGTATAAGATTTCTATACCAGTTTTTTATGTAAATCTTGTAGTGATTCGACATTCAGCTCTTCCATGTGCGCCATGCCAATACACGCCGCTTTTGCACCTGCAAGCGTTGTGTAATAAGTCACTTTATTTTGCAACGCACTGCGACGAATCTCGTAAGAATCAGCCACTGCTTTTTTGTCTTCCGTCACATTTACAATAAAGCTGATTTCGCTATTTTTAATCATATCAACGATATGCGGACGACCTTCTGCTACTTTATTCACTGGCGTAACGGTTAAGCCGTGAGCGATTAATGCTTTTGCTGTGCCTTTAGTCGCTACAAGTGTAAAGCCTAATTTCGCTAGATCTTTTGCAATATCGACCACTTTTTGGTGATCTTCGTTACGCACGCTAATGAATGCACGACCGCCTTTGGGTAGTTTTTCAGATGCGCCTAATTGCGCTTTAACAAAGGCTTCCGCAAAAGTCGCACCGACACCCATTACTTCGCCTGTCGATTTCATTTCAGGACCTAAAATAGTATCGACGCCAGGGAACTTAATAAATGGGAACACGGCTTCTTTGACAGAGAAATAAGGCGGAATCACTTCTTTTGTGACACCTTGCGATTTCAAACTTTGGCCAGCCATACAACGTGCGGCGATTTTAGCCAGTTGCAATCCACAGGCTTTAGACACAAACGGCACAGTTCTACTTGCTCTAGGATTCACTTCTAACACATAAACCGTGCTCACTTGATTCACTGTCTGAATAGCGAATTGCACATTCATCAAGCCTTTTACGCCTAATGCTTTGGCCATTTGCACGGTTTGCACACGCAATTCATCTTGCAACTCTTCACTTAAATTATAAGGCGGCAATGAGCAGGCAGAGTCGCCAGAATGCACACCAGCTTGCTCAACGTGCTGCATGATGCCACCTATTAACACATCTTCGCCGTCACAAATAGCGTCTACATCGATTTCCAGCGCGTCGTTTAAAAAGCGATCTAGCAATACTGGAGACTCGTTAGAAACTTTCACCGCTTCACGCATATAACGTTCTAGCTGACTTTGTTCATGCACGATTTCCATGGCACGGCCACCCAAAACATAACTTGGGCGCACAACTAACGGATAACCAATCTCAACCGCAGCGATTAATGCTGCTTCTGGCGTACGCGCAGTGCGATTTGGTGGTTGTTTTAAACCTAGCTCATGCAACATTTGCTGAAAACGCTCACGGTCTTCGGCTCTGTCAATCGCGTCTGGCGTAGTACCAATAATTGGCACGCCAGCTTTTTCTAAATCACGTGCTAACTTAAGCGGTGTCTGGCCGCCGTATTGCACAATCACGCCAACAGGTTTTTCAATATGTACGATTTCAAGCACGTCTTCCAATGTCACTGGCTCGAAGTACAAGCGGTCTGACGTATCGTAATCGGTTGAAACCGTTTCTGGATTACAGTTGACCATGATGGTTTCATACCCATCTTCGCGCATGGCAAATGCCGCATGTACACAGCAGTAATCAAACTCAATACCTTGACCGATACGGTTTGGTCCGCCGCCTAACACCATGATTTTTTTCTTGTTGGTTGGCTGCGCTTCGCATTCCTCTTCATAGCTGGAATACATATACGCTGTATCGGTCGCAAATTCCGCCGCGCAAGTATCGACACGTTTATAAACTGGGCGAATATTCAGATTTTGACGATATTCGCGAACGGTGTGTTGATCCGTCGTTAACAATTTTGCCAAACGCCGATCAGAAAAACCACGACGCTTCAATTGGAACAATGCATCGCGATCTAGATCTGCAATTTTTTGACCGCTTAACGCTGTTTCGCGGTCAATAATGTCTTTAATTTGCGCTAAAAACCAGTGGTCAATTTTTGATATATCATAAATTTGCGCAATCGTCATGCCTTGACGTAATGCATCACCTAAATACCAAATGCGTTCGGGACCAGGCTCGCCCAATTCTTTGGTAATACGGTCAATGTCAGTCGTGATGGAGTCTAAGCCATCTACGCCGACTTCAAGCCCGCGCAGTGCTTTTTGAAATGACTCTTGGAACGTACGTCCGATCGCCATCACTTCGCCTACGGATTTCATTTGCGTGGTTAAACGCGAATCCGCCTGCGGGAATTTTTCAAAAGCAAACCGCGGTATTTTAGTCACAACATAGTCAATACTCGGCTCAAACGAAGCTGGCGTTTGGCCGCCAGTAATATCATTCTTAAGCTCGTCCAGCGTAAACCCAACCGCTAACTTAGCAGCCACTTTCGCAATAGGGAAGCCAGTGGCTTTTGACGCTAATGCAGATGACCGCGATACGCGTGGATTCATCTCAATCACAATCATGCGCCCATCAACTGGGTTAATGGCAAATTGCACATTCGAACCGCCAGTATCCACACCAATTTCACGCAGCACAGCCAAACTGGCATTACGCATAATTTGATACTCTTTATCCGTTAAGGTTTGCGCTGGTGCAACGGTAATACTGTCGCCTGTATGCACACCCATTGGGTCTAAATTTTCAATGGAACAGATGATGATGCAGTTGTCCGCTTTGTCGCGCACCACTTCCATCTCATACTCTTTCCAACCCAACATTGATTCTTCAATCAATAGCTCTTTGGTTGGCGATGCATCCAAGCCACGCTCACAAATGGTGATAAATTCTTCACGATTATAAGCAATACCACCGCCGCTACCGCCCATGGTGAACGATGGACGAATAATCGCTGGATAGCCAATACTGGCCTGCACTTGCAATGCTTCTTCCATTGAATGAGCGATGCTAGAGCGTGCAGAACCCAAGCCAATCTTGGTCATGGCTTCTTTAAATTTTTGACGATCTTCAGCTTTATCAATCGCCTCTTTTGAAGCACCAATTAGCTCTACATTGTACTTAGCCAATACGCCGTGCTTATCTAAATCGAGGGCACAGTTAAGCGCAGTTTGTCCACCCATAGTTGGCAATAAAACGTCCGGCCTTTCTTTGGCAATAATCTTTTCAACCACACGCCAGGTAATCGGCTCAATGTAAGTAGCATCTGCCATTTCAGGGTCAGTCATAATCGTGGCAGGATTAGAGTTAACCAAAATAACGCGGTAACCTTCTTCACGCAACGCTTTACAAGCTTGCGCACCAGAATAGTCAAACTCGCAAGCTTGACCAATCACAATTGGGCCCGCGCCAATAATTAGAATGGATTTAATGTCGGTACGCTTAGCCATTACGCTGCTTCCTTTTTCTGCATAAGCGATATAAATTGATCAAATAACTCACTCATTTCTGTTGGGCCAGGGCTCGCTTCAGGGTGACCTTGAAAGCTAAATGCGGGTTTATCTGTCCGTGCAATACCTTGTAGGCTGCCGTCAAATAATGAGATATGTGTGATTTTAATATTAGAAGGCAATGTTGCTGGATCTGCCGCAAAACCGTGGTTTTGGCTGGTGATGTAAACACGCTTAGTTACAACGTCTTGTACTGGATGATTCGCACCATGATGACCAAATTTCATCTTTATGGTTTTAGCGCCGCTGGCTAAAGCCAATAATTGATGGCCCAAACAAATGCCAAATGTTGGAATACCAGTATCCACCAATGTTTTAATCGCTTTGATTGCGTAATCGCAAGGCTCAGGATCACCAGGACCATTTGATAAGAATATACCGTCTGGTTGGTAACTTAAAGCTTCCTCTGCCGTAGCTTGTGCTGGTAGCACGGTGACTTTGCAACCGCGTGAAACTAGCATGCGCAAGATATTTTGCTTAACGCCATAATCAAAAGCGACGACATGAAACTTGGTTTTCTCGGGGTTTTCAAAACCTTTACCCAAAGCCCACTCGCCATCGCTAAACTCATAGGCTTTTTTACAGCTGACCACTTTCGCTAAATCCATACCAGCTAAACCCGGAAAGCTTTGCGCCAGACTTAACGCTTTTTTTACCTCAATATCTTGAGTGGCATTTTCGCCGGCCAAAATACAGCCAGCTTGCGCGCCTTTTTCACGCAAAATGCGTGTTAACTTACGCGTATCAATATCGGCAATTGCAAGTACATTATTGGCGACCAAATATTCAGATAATGTTTGAGCACTACGAAAGTTAGATTCTAAAAGCGGTAAATCGCGAATGATTAAACCAGCGGCATAAACTTGATCAGATTCCACATCTTCAGCATTTGTGCCTGTATTGCCAATGTGCGGGTAAGTCAGTGTAACGATTTGTTTGCTATAAGAAGGGTCGGTCAGAATTTCTTGATAACCAGTCATCGCGGTATTGAATACCACTTCGCCGACTGTATGCCCAGAAGTGCCAATTGAAATGCCTTTAAAAACAGTCCCATCTGCTAACACTAAAACCGCTGGAATTGTTTTTGACACCGTAAAGCTCCTTTATTTTGATGCGTACACATCAATTGTTAGATGTGCAAAACGGGAAAAGCTTTATAAACTCTTCCCGTTTTCAGAATTAAGACATTATAGTCGCAATTCACTTTTACCTCAAGTTCAGACTGCACAATTTCCTATCTCACAACATCAGCAATCCAGCAAAAAATAGGTGGTTATCAGACGATTCTGACATAAAGTTAAGCCCAATACTGATGTGTGGAGCAGCAATTTGAGTTTTAAATAGCCACATGTCATTTAATGCATTTATTCATGCGCAATTAAAGACTATTTATCAATGAACAATTAAACTAAAGGAATAATCATGAATTGGGATCAAGTTGAAGGTAATTGGAAACAATTAAAAGGTAATGTTAAAGAGCAATGGGGCAAACTGACTGATGATAATTTAGATATTATCGCAGGCAAGCGCGATCAACTAGCGGGCAAAATTCAGGAAGCTTATGGCGTTAATAAAGAAGAAGCAGAAAAACAAATTTCTGACTGGGAACGCAAAAATAAGTAATTGAATGCGATTTCAAAGCAGTACAAATGTAATATTTGTACTGCTTTTTTATATTTAAAGCATTAAGAATAGTGATAAATGCTGTTTGTAAAATAGTAATATGCTGGAAAAATTTAAGCATTTTGCTTTGCAACAAAGTACAATTTATTCAAGCGTTAATGTCTAAATTAAAATTTATAATAATTTATTAAAAGGGAAACAACATGTCCTCAATCATTGGCTTACTCATACTAGTATTAGATATATTCGCTATCATCAAAATCATTCAAAGCTCGGCTTCTGGTACAGAAAAAATATTGTGGATTCTCGGCGTGTTATTCTTCCCTGTAGTAGGCTTAATCGTTTGGTTCTTTGCTGGTCCAGGTGGCAAAAAGATATAAAAGTCTACTTTTGAAGATGAGTGTTAATGACGTTACTACGTCATTAACTATTTAGAACTTTCAAAATCAGTGTTATAAATTTATTAAGGAAAATCACATGCATGTAAGCTTTGAGCAAGCGCAACAAATTATTGATAAAGCAGTAGAAAAATCTAAAGAAATTGGCGTAAAAATGTGTATCGCCGTGTTAGATTCAGGCGGCAATTTAAAAAGCTTCAGCCGAATGGATGATGCATGGGTAGGTAGTATCGATATTGCGATTAAAAAAGCAAAAACAGCCTGTTACTTCGCCATGCCATCTGGCGAAATTGGCAAACTTTCAGTGCCAGGCTCACCTTTATACGGCATAGAACATTCTAATGATGGATTAATTACATTCCCTGGTGGACTACCAATCGTCGATAACGAAGGCATGTTAGTTGGCGCGATTGGCGTAAGTGGCGATACGGTTGAGAACGATCATATTGTGGCGCAAGCAGGTGTAGATGTAGCTGGCGTGTGCGATGTACCTAAACATCCTTGGCGCACTTAAAGTGTTAATGACATAGAATTTTATTCCAATTCCCTCGCATGACCCGAATGGGCTATTCCAAAACACCGAGAATACCCATTCGGGCTATTTTGTTAGATTAGTTAGTTCAATATGATGAGTCCGTGGTCAAATTTTACGGATTTATTAGCTCAACTAATATCAATAAGGGGAAATAAAAATGAAATTATTAAAATATTTATTAGCGTCAATCGCTTTAATCGCAGGTACAGCTCAAGCAAACACAATTAGCACAACAGTTAGAATTGATAACGCGCCAATTAATCAAACAGTAGCTTATGTTAATTTTAAAGTAACAGACGCAGGTCTTTTTAATATTAGCGCAGTAGAATCATTTCTTAGCTTAACAGATCCATATATTTATCTATTTGCTAGTCCAGCAAGCGTAGGTACCTTTATTGAATCTAGCGACGATGTGAGCTTTCTCAATAACAACTCACTTATTTCCCGCAATTTGAATATTGGCAGCTATGTTCTTGCTGTTTCTACTTACGACTTTAGTTTATCTGAAGCAATTTCCGGTTATAACGGCAGCGTTAACTTCATTAATGACGGTGATGTTAAAATCACAATTAGTTCACACAATGGCGTAGCTGAGTTCACAAATCCTTCTGCAGTTCCAGTTCCAGCAGCAGCTTGGTTATTTGGCTCTGCATTAATGGGTTTCGCTGGCTTTAGACGTAAATCAGTTTAATAACACATTAGTTATTAACCAATAATAAAGCCGCATTTTATGCGGCTTTATTTATTTAAATTCATATACTTTAAAACTAGCGTAAATTCAGCACATCTCTCATATCGTACAAACCAGTCGATTTAGCCCCTAAATATTTGGCAGCACGCAAAGCGCCTTGCGCGAACGTAGCGCGACTGCTGGCTTTGTGTGTCAGCTCCACGCGCTCGCCTATTCCAGCAAGCACAACGGTATGATCACCGACGACATCACCGCCACGTAAAGTTGCAAAACCAATCGTGCCCGCTTCGCGCTCACCAGTCACACCTTCGCGCGCATAAATAGCGCAATCTTTAAGTTCCTTGCCTAAACCTTGCGCAGCAGCTTCGCCCAACCTTAACGCAGTGCCTGAGGGCGCATCCACTTTATAACGGTGATGCATTTCAACCACTTCTATATCGTAGCCTTCATTCAGCACTTTTGCGGCTTGCTCAACCAAGTTAATTAACAAAGTCACACCAACACTCATGTTGGGCGCAAAAACAATGGCGACTTCTTTTGCAGCAGCTTCAATTAAAGCTTTTTGCTCTACTGTCAATCCTGTGGTACCAATCACGTGTTTTACCTGCGCTTTTTTGCAGGCTTCAAGATACAGCAAAGTAGCCTCTGGCCTTGTAAAGTCGATCAGAACGTCTGCATTTTTTAATGCTGCATCCATATCACCAGTGATTTTTACGCCAGTATTTTTGCCAAATTGCTCACCTGCATCGCGGCCAATTTGTGTACTATCGGCACGATCTACTGCGCCGTGCAATTGCAGTTCGTTATCCGCGAAAACACCTTCCAACAGTGCATGACCCATGCGACCTGTTACGCCAGCAATGACAATTTTTATTTTACTCATTTTTATACTTAATATTTTATAGTCTTGATATGCTTTTAAAAACCAATTTTTTCTAACATTCTCTCAAAATAACCAGGCTCTTCCTCAACGGGAAGTGGCTTCTCTTCTGCAGCATTAGGGCTTTTAACTGGTTTTGTTGTTTCTTTATTAACTGACTCTTTACTGCTATTTTGCACTGGTTTATTCGAGCTTTTATTCGATTCAACTTCTTTCGTATCTAAATTTCTATCCAGCCTAAAAATAACCTCATCATCGGATTTAGTCGACGAATCAGGCGCTGGAGTAGACGGTGCTGTTTTCTCAGGTGCAATGATTGGCTGCTTAATTTCTGCTGGCTGAGCTTCTACTGGTTTAGACTTAACCGCTGGCGGCTCTACAGCAGGCGCGCTTTCTACTGGTTTATTATCTGCAGGCGCATTTTCAGCTGGACTGTTTTCATTTGGCGCAATTGTAATCGGCACAACCAATAAAGATGGTGTCTCAACAGTAGGCGAAGCATCAGGAGCTGTTGTGGCAGGCACAGATTCTGCTGGTTTTGATTCCGGCGTTACAGGTACAGCAATTGGCTCAACTGCTTGCGTATCACTATTTTTTAGAGTTTCGTCATTTTTTGGCGCTTCACGATTTCTCCAGAACTTCAGATTCTCAAAAACGCCTTCTTTTTCTGTTGATTTAGCCGCTGCTGGTACTGGTTCTTTAGATAAAACAACCGCGCCCGTGTCAGCGCCCGGTGTTCCCTGTGGCACAACATCGCCACGCACACGCGCTAGCACATCTTTTTCAAAGTCTAAGATAACCCGCCGCTGTTCAACCACTTTACCAGCTTGACGCAACTGGTAAAAATAATCCCAGCGATTGGTATGAAAACTATCAATCACAAGCGGCGTGCCCATAATAAATTTCACTTGCGATTTGGTCATACCAGGTCGCAACTGCAATAGCATTTTGGATGTAACGACATTACCTTGTTGAATATCCATTTTAAACGGCCTGATGACAGGCACGCTAGAGCCGCAGCCAACAATCAATGTGCTGCAAGCAATGAATAAAGGAAACAATAAACTGCGCATGGTTTTATGCATGGGTAAAGACTTATTACTAAATTGGCGTTAATATACCACGATGGCTAACAGCCTAAAACTACAAATTATCATCCTATTATTATTGAGTACCTACTATGCATGATCAAAAAGATTTAAAAAACGCTGGATTAAAAGCAACCTTGCCACGTTTGAAAATTTTAGAGTTGTTTGAAAACAGCAAAGAGCGCCATTTATCGGCAGAAGATGTCTATAAAATATTAATCACTACAGGTGAAGATGTTGGGCTAGCAACGGTTTATCGCGTATTGACCCAGTTTGAAGAAGCAGGTTTGTTATCACGCCATCATTTTGAAAGCGGCAAAGCCGTATTTGAGATTAATGAAGGCACGCATCATGATCATATCGTCTGTGTTAAATGTGGTCGTGTAGAAGAATTCTATGATGCCGAAATCGAAAAACGCCAGCAAGAAGCAGCTGAATCGCGCGGTTTTAAAATGCAAGAACATTCACTGATGATTTATGGCATTTGCGCTGTACAGCCTTGCGGCAAGAAAAAATAAATACATTAAAAAATTAACACCTAAAAATAGGCAGTCCTCAATAAATCGGTGGCTTAGTTTAAATCGTTATTTGGCCTGCCCTATTTAAATCCAAAACTTTGCCATAGTTAATGGTTAACTTGCTAGCTTTTGAATCACTTCGTAATCGGAGTCAATCATGTTTAAACATTATTCTTCGCTAATCATTGCAGTCGCAATCAGCTTAAATTTTTCCGCTTGCGGCACGAACCCGGTTACCAAAAAAACAGAATTTCAGTTTGTTTCAGAAGACAAAGAAATTGCGATTGGTAAAGAAAACTACTCCCCTGCTCGCCAATCACAAGGCGGCGATTACATTATCGACCCAGAGTTAACCGCCTATGTGCAGGATATTGGCAAGCGCCTTGGTGCGGTTTCTGATCGCCCAGAATTGCCTTATGAGTTTGTCGTGTTGAACGACTCGGTACCAAATGCCTGGGCAATGCCGGGCGGCAAAATCGCGTTTAATCGTGGCTTATTATATGAATTAAATAGCGAAGCAGAATTAGCCGCTGTTATGGGTCATGAGATTGTGCATGCGGCCGCACGCCACGGCGCAAAAGGCATGGAGCGCGGCATGTTATTACAAGGCGCAATGATTGCAGTAGGCATTGGCGCGCAAAACAGTAATTACGGCAATTTAATTGTGGGTGCATCACAGCTTGGTGCGCAATTAACCACTAGTAAATATGGTCGCGATGCAGAATCAGAATCTGATTATTACGGCATGTTGTATATGAAAAAAGCAGGTTACGACCCTTCCGCCGCAGTCACTTTACAAGAAACGTTTGTGCGCTTGAGCGCAGACAAAAAAAGTGATTTTATTACTGGGCTATTTGCCAGCCACCCACCATCTCAAGAGCGCGTGAATGCCAACAAAGCAACGCTAGCCAAAATTGGTGCTGGCGGCAATCTAGGCAAAGAAGTTTATGCGCAAAAAGTCGCTAAGGTAAAAGCTACTGAGGCAGCCTACAAAGCCTACGATGAAGGTGTAAAAGCGTTAGCCAAAAAAGATACCGTTACTGCAACCAAGTTGGCAAAACAAGCCATTGCAGGAGAACCGCGCGAAGCACGTTTTCAAGAACTGTTAGGCGATATCGCTTTAACCGATAAAAAATCGCAAGAAGCAATTGGCTACTACGAAAAAGCCATCAAAATGCAGCCCGATTACTTTAAACCACACATTCAAACTGGCATTGCTTTATTTAACTTAGGCAAAAAAACCGAAGCCGAACCTTACTTAAAACGTGCAAACGAATTACTACCCACCGCGCCAGGATATGCATTAATGGGGCAAATTGCCGAAAGCCGCGGCCAAACCGATTTAGCCTTACAAAATTATCAAATGGCCGCCAGCTCAAATTCAGAAATTGGCAAAGAAGCCTCTGAGCGCGCCATGCGCATTGATTTACCGCGCAATCCAGCTAAATACATACAATCCGGCGTGCAAGCAGATAATGCAGGTAATTTATACGCGATTGTGCAAAATGGTACTTCTGTGCCAATCGGTCGTGTGCAAGTGCGCGTAGTGAAGTATGACGCACAAACTGGTCGCGCGATTGGGCAAAGCAGACCGATGGTTATTAATGGCGTTGCAGCAGGTAAACGTAATCAAATTGCGGTAGGTGAGCGGATTAAAACAGCGCAAGAAGTGCAGCTTTATAAGGTCGTAGTTGAGGCTGCCGAACTGGTTAAATGAAATAATGGGCATTCATTTCACGTTAGTCAAAACAGGTGCGATAAAAATATTTAACCAATTGATTTAAAAAATGATTAAGCAAACCACTATTAATTTAACAACCTACCCAAATAAAAGATTAAGTTCGGATTTGGGGTCTACTTTACGTTAGGATGAAAATGCGATTCCGCTTTTGGATGATTCTAGTTTTTACTCTCAGTGGTTGCGCAACCGCAACTTCTGTTAATCTTTCATCAAACAGCATTGCAAGCGAAGCCTCTTTCTTATTTGCAGATGAGCGTTCTGAAAAGCAGAAAAGCTCTTATCAGCAAACAGATTCTAGCGGTAGAAATGTTTATTTTGGTGATAACACACTAAACCCAACAGGGCCGCAATTGCTTAAAGGAATGCTTCAGCAAAATCTAAGCATTGAATTAACTGGGAAAAAAATTGTGCTTACTGACTTTCTAGTGATTGTAACTGATCCCACAGTATCAATAGACAAAGCAAGACTACAAGCCACCTCTGCCCAGGTGCCTAATGGAGTAGCTGTTACGCCTTTAGCAGAAGCGCTCATTTATAGCATAGAGAGCGGTAAAAAAAATGTTTATATTCGAATAACTGGAAAAGTTGGGAACAATGATTACTCTAATCAAAATTCTAGAAACTTTTGGGCTGGAGCTTCTGAGTCTGACATCAAATCTCTTATTAATAAAACACTTGATGACTCAGTCAAAGAAATTAGGAATATTGTGACAAAAAAATGATTTTCTTATGTCTCAAGAAACTTGTCATCCTAACCCATCATTCAAGCTGGACTGGTTTAGCTAGATCCTTAATTCAAAAATTATTAGACACCCAGCATCTCTTTTGCATGACTACGCGTGGTTTCGGTTATATTCAAACCTCCCAACATACGCGCGATCTCCTCTACTCGCTCATCTACATTTAACGCTTGAATATGGCTTAAAGTTGCACCATTTTCTTGGGTTTTGCTCACTTGCAAATGTTGCATGGCTTGCGATGCGACTTGCGGCAAATGCGTAATGACTAACACTTGGCGTTCTACACCTAATTGTTTTAGCAATTGCCCAACGACTTCTGCTACGCCACCGCCGATACCTACATCGACTTCATCAAAAATCATGCATGGCACACTGCCTTGGCTTGCCGTTGTAACATGTAGCGCTAAACTGATGCGTGACAATTCGCCGCCAGAAGCCACTTTATTTAATGGTCGCGGCTCAACGCCTGCATGACCTGCCACTAAAAATTCTACTGTTTCTAAACCGTTAACTGACGGCTCACATGCAATTAATGCAACATCAAATTTGCCGCCACTTAATGATAAACGTTGCATTTCTGCGCTGATTTTTTGGCTTAATATTTTGGCTGCCTGTTGGCGACTTTGGCTTAATTGCTTAGCTAAATCTTGGTAGATTTTTAACGCTTCCGCCTCTTGTTTCGCCAGCGCGCCATCATTGGCAAAGCTTTCTAATTCCGTCATGCGCATTTGGCATATCACTAGCAAATCGGGCAGTTCTTCTGGCTTGCTGCGATATTTGCGCGCAATATTATGTATGGCTTGAATGCGATTATCCACTTCAGCCAACCTTGCAGGATCTAACTCCGCACGTTGTAAATAGCGGTTTAACGCGCGACTAGCTTCTTCCAGTTGTATTAGCGCAGAATCAACACCATCTGCCGCCTCTTTTAATTGCCTATCAAATTCTACTAATGCGACTAACTTTTGTTGCACTTGGGCAAGCATGCCAGCAGCATTTACATCGCTTTCATCTAACAGCGAAATACACGCTTCTAAACCTGCCAGCAAACTAGCGCCGTTAGCTAAACGATGATGTTCTGATTGTGTTTCCTGCCAATCTTCTAGCGAAAAATTTAGCTGACTCAACTCACGCGTTTGGTCGCGCAACTCTGCTAATTCATCGGCATAAGCCGCTGCATTTTTTTCAGCATCTATTCGTTGGCTATTTAATTGCGCCCAAGTTTTATATTGTTTCGCTACTTGGCTTGTTAATGCTGAACTACTAGCAAAATCATCCAAAATTTGTCTTTGGGTAGTCGGCTTAAGTAAAGAGTGATGCGCATTTTGGCTATAAATATCCACCAAAAACTCGCCTAACTCTTTCATCTGATTAACGGTTGCAGATGCCCCATTAATAAAACCGCGACTGCGTCCATCCGCATAAATCACGCGCCGTAACATCAGCGAATCATCCGCCTCAATCTCGTTTTCACTTAACCAATTTTTGGCGGCAATATTTTGATTAATGGAAAAAGTCGCGCTAATATCGGCTTTATCTGTGCCTGCGCGCGCAATCAAGCCATCATTTCGCGCACCCAAAGCCAATGATAACGCATCAATTAAAATGGATTTACCCGCGCCAGTTTCGCCGGTTAGCGTGGTAAAGCCGTTTTCAAACTCTAAATCGAGCGTGTCTACAATAATGAAATCGCGAATGGAAAGTGCTTGTAGCATAGTTAACTATTTTTTGATGCTAAAAATGGGTTAAGTCTTGGTTTTAATAGGTTAAATTCTAGTAAATTAAATCTTAGTTTCATGTATGACTTTCCGTCTATTTTTCACGAACAATCGTGCCTTCCAGCACATAACGGTTTTTGCCTTCAATAATGGTGGAATAGACTTTCATTTGCCTAAAGTTAACCGCTTGACTGACTTGAACACCGGTTTTTTCTACCCAAGTTACGTAATAGATATGCTTATTTAATTCATATCTCTGAGGTTTTTCTAAACCTTTTGTGCCAACTTCTGGCCCTTTTATGCATTCCCATGCCATGTGTTCATTGTCTTTAGCAATCACGCGATATGTGTTACCTGAGTTATATTGATATAGGAATTGTCCGATATAAGCTTCAACGGCAAAAGCGTTTATGCTGATGCAACACATTGCAAAAGCCGCAGCAAATAGTTTAATTTTTAGCATAAATTGAATTTCTAACCCCAGTTCAACTTGTTGCGCAACATATCAAAATAACAGTATTCGCTTGGATGCAGCAACTTCACTTCTTTTTCTGCGCGTTGGATTAAAATCCTGTCGCCGCTTTCTAGCAACATTTGAAATTGCCCGTCATAACTCACTTGGCCGTCATCGCTTTGTATCAAGGTAATTTGAATCAAGCTAGAACTATTAACCGCAATAGGCCGATTGCTGAGCGTATGCGGGCTAACTGGCACAATCGCGATAGCTTCTAAACTAGGATGCAAAATCGGCCCGCCCGCACTTAGCGCATAAGCCGTAGTGCCAGTTGGCGTGCTTAAAATCAAACCATCTGCGCGCTGTTTGTGCACAAAACTGCCATTGATTTCAACCGCAATCTCAATCAAACGTAAGCCGCCTTTAATCACGATATCGTTAAACGCCAAGCCTTGATAAATGGTTTTTCCGCCACGCAATATTTTGGCATTCAGTAACATGCGCGATTCGATTTGGTAGCGATTGGATAGAATCCTATCCAATGAGCGCAGCATATCTTCTGCACGCAAATCAGTTAAAAAACCAAAGCGGCCGCGGTTAATGCCCACCAACGGAATATTATAATCAATCAGATTTCTTGCCACACTTAACATAGTGCCATCGCCGCCCATCACAATAGCTAAATCTACTTTGCTGCCTATCTTTGCCAATGCTGCAGTTTTAAAACCAGATAATTCCGCGTATTTCGCCGTATTTTCTTCTATCCAAACTTCTACATTTTTAGCTCTTAAGTGGCGTGCTAAATCCGCTAAGTCCGTTTGCATTTGCTGCAACGCAAATTGATTCATGTATTTGCCAATAATGGCGATAGATTTGAACGGTTGAGTCATCTCACTATTAAATCATAGATTAGGATATTTGAAAAAGTGAGCGTATAAAAATAGGCAAAAAAACTGTACCAACATGAACTTAGCTGGCATAAATAGACCCAGCTTTAAAAATCACTTAAAACTCAAAAATTAAACACGACTTAAGCGATATAATGGCCGTTAATTAACGATTTATTCAGCTGATTCAATTTGGACAAACGCGCGCAAATCTTGCTAAAAACCTTGGTAGAACATTACATTAGTGATGGTCAGCCAATCGGCTCGCGCACGCTTTTACAACATAGCGGGCTTGATGTTAGCGCAGCGACGATTCGTAACGTGATGTCTGATTTAGAACAGCTCGGTTTTATCGCCAGCCCGCACACATCTGCAGGCCGCATTCCCACCCAAAAAGGTTATCGCTTATTTGTTGATTCTTTACTAACAGTTCAGCCACTTGAAAGCCAAGCCATTCAGTTAATGAAAATGGGTTTGAATTCGCCGAATCAAAACGAGTTAATCAGCAGCGCGGCAGATATGTTGTCGCAATTGACGCAGTTTGCAGGCGTGGTGATGATTCCCAAACGGCAACGTGTTGCATTTAAACACCTGGAATTTTT
Source organism: Methylotenera versatilis 79 (assembly GCF_000384375.1). NCBI lineage: Bacteria > Pseudomonadati > Pseudomonadota > Betaproteobacteria > Nitrosomonadales > Methylophilaceae > Methylotenera > Methylotenera versatilis. Next base: position 87,039 of record NZ_ARVX01000001.1, read on the forward strand.
GCCTTTAAGTGACAAACGCATTTTGGTGATTATTGTGACCAGCGATGGCAATGTGCAGAACCGCATTATTTTGGCTGAAAAACCTTATTCAGCTAGCGAGTTAACCCAAGCCAGCAATTACTTTAACGCTAATTTTTCTGGGCAAACATTTACAGAAGTACAGCAAAAACTGCATCTTGAGCTGAAACAAATGCAAACTGATATTAATCAATTGATGGCGGCAGCATTAGAGGCTAGCAGTAAAGCCGTAGATAACGATGGCGTGGTAATCGCTGGTGAGCGTAATTTATTACAAGTGGATGAACTTTCCACCAATGTGAATAGTTTGCGCAAATTGTTTGAGATATTCGAACGGCGTACTTCATTAATGCAATTGCTAGATAACAGCCAGCGTGCGGAAGGTATTCAAATTTTTATCGGTGGGGAAAGCGGCTATTTGCCTTTAGACGAATGCAGCATGATTACCGCGCCTTATGAGGCGGATGGTCAGGTGGTCGGCACGCTCGGCGTTATTGGCCCAACTAGAATGGCTTATGAACGCGTGATTCCGATTGTGGATGTGACGGCGAAATTGCTGTCAAACGCGCTATCAAACTCTTAAACCTGTCGGCTATCGTGTTGTTAATAGCTATTGGCAAGCGTTTACTCTAAAATTATTTAATATGGCTTATTACAACTCCGAACCATCTTTTTCCCATGGCGATCAACTTAAAGTCGGTATCTTAATCGCGAATCTTGGCACACCAGATGCGCCCACCGCCAAAGCTTTACGGCCATATCTGCGTCAGTTTTTAAGTGATACGCGTGTGGTCGAAATTCCACGTGCAATTTGGTGGTTTATTCTGAACGGCATTATTTTGCTTATCCGCCCAAAAAAATCAGCCGCTAAATACGCGCAAGTATGGACTAGTGAAGGTTCGCCTTTGTTGGTGCATGCGCAAAAACAAACCCAATTATTGCGTGGTTTTTTAGCGCAAAAAATCAAATCACCATTCGCGGTTGAGTTAGGCATGAGCTATGGCAATCCCAGCATGCAATCGGCCATCGAAAAATTAAAAGCCCAGCATTGCGATAGGATTTTAGTCTTTCCATTGTTTCCGCAATACGCCGCCAGCAGTACATCTGCGACATTAGATGCCGTGTGGAAAGTACTACTTAAAATGCGTAACGTGCCTGCAGTGCGCACGATTCGCAGCTATCATAACCATCCTGCTTATATTGCAGCGCTGGCAAAAAGTGTACAGGCACATTGGCAAATTAACGGAAAGCCGACTAAATTAGTCATGAGCTTTCACGGCGTACCGAAAGTACATTTAACCAAAGGCGACCCGTATCACTGTGCTTGTCATAAAACGGGCCGTTTATTGGCTGAGGCATTAGGTTTAGGTAAAGACGAATATGTCATCGCGTTTCAATCGCGCTTTGGTAAACAAGAATGGCTGAAACCCTATTTAGCATCAACATTAGAAGCCCTAGGCAAAGCAAAAACCAAGCGTGTTGATGTGATTTGTCCAGGATTCAGCAGCGATTGTTTAGAGACTTTAGAAGAAATCGCTATGGAAGGAAAAGAAATTTTCACGCATGTTGGCGGCGGCCAATATCATTACATTCCTGCCCTCAACGAAAATGATGCTTGGATTCACGCGATGACTGAAATTGCGCTGGAAAACCTGCAAGGCTGGGTGACGACTGATTCCCTTGGTGATTGGGATAGCGCGTTGGCGAAAAAAGACAATGAGATGACTAAATTACGAGCGCAAGCTTTGGGTGCAAATCAATAAGCGTTATACTTTCACAGATTCGATAAATTCATTATATGAGATGAAGTGCTAGGAGCCGCGGAGCGAATGACGAAGATATATCAATTAGATAGGCAAGGAATGAGTGAGCATGCGACAACGCGATTCGCTCATAGAATGGATTTATGATAGTTATTACTGGCGGCGCAGGCATGATTGGTTCCATCATCGCCTGGCACTTCAACAATAGTCGCAATGAAAAAGGTCAAATCCGCGATGATTTGGTTATTGTTGACCATCTTGCACATGAAGAACAGTGGCAGAACTTAGTTAAACGTCAGTACGTTCAATATCTGCAAAAAGACCAGTTGCTAGAATGGCTGCAAGATAGAAACGATATTGATGCGGTGATTCATATGGGCGCGATTAGCGCGACCATTGAGCGCGATTTCGACAAGCTGGTTGCCGACAATATTCACTATAGTCAAAATTTATGGTCTTGGTGTGCAGCTAAAAATGTACCTTTCTTTTACGCCAGTTCGGCTGCCACTTATGGCGATGGCACCTCTGGTTATAACGATGCAAATATTGAAAATCTGCGACCTTTGAATGGTTACGGTTATTCAAAACATTTTTTTGATCAATGGGCATTACGTCAAGTCACCGAAAACGCGCCGCAACCACCCGCCTGGGCAGGTTTTAAATTTTTTAACGTTTACGGACCTAATGAATACCATAAAGAGCGCATGGCTAGCGTGGCTTTTCATACGTTCAATCAAGTAGAAGCCACTGGCCGCATGAAGTTATTTAAAAGCAATAAAGCAGACTTTGCTGACGGCATGCAAAGTCGCGATTTTGTCTACGTAAAAGACTGCGCCAGTATTATCGCGTACTTTTTTGAACAAGCTGTTGCTAACAACCCAGCGCCAAACGGCATTTATAACATTGGTACAGGCAAAGCCCGCAGTTTTAACGATTTAGCCAACGCGGTAATGCAAAGCATGGGCAAAACGCCGCAAATTGATTACATTGCCATGCCAGATGATTTGCAAGGTAAATACCAATATTTCACGGAAGCCAGCATGGATAAATTACGCGCTGCTGGTTACACTGCACCATTTACTAGCCTTGAAGATGGCGTGCAAGATTATGTACAAAACTATCTATTAAGTGAGGACAAATACTGCTGATGGATTACATTAATTACCTAAAAGGTGAACACGCCGCACACATGGCGATGTTTAATGCACTTGAACCACTTTTTCCCATGATCAGTGCGGTCGGCATTAAGATGCAAGACTGTATTAAATTTGGTGGGAAAATCTTGATTATGGGCAACGGCGGTAGCGCGGCAGATAGCCAACATATTGCGGCAGAAATCGTCGGCCGTTTTAAAAAAGAACGCAAAGGCATGCCAGCAATCGCATTGACGACTGACACCTCAATTCTCACATCTGTGGGTAATGATTATGGCTACGATTACATTTTTGCGCGCCAAGTAGAAGCACTTTGCCGCCCAGAGGATTTAGTCATTGGCATTACCACCAGTGGCAATAGCGCCAACGTAGTACGCGGTATGGAAGCAGCAAAAGAAGCTGGCGCAGTCACTGTCGGATTAACGGGCGGCAGCGGTGGAAAACTCAATGCCATTTGTGACTTTAATTTGGTCATGCCATCTTCCGTTACTGCACGCATTCAAGAAGCGCATATTTTTGTTGGTCATTCTTTATGTGAAATTCTTGAGTCTTAAAGATTGAGCCTTGATATGTCACAACATCTAACCGATCATTTACTCTCGGCAGTTAAGCAATTCGGTCACAATAATGGCAGTAAACAGCATGCTCTAGTCATCGGCGATGTAATGTTAGATCGCTATTTAATTGGTTCAGTCGGCCGTATTTCACCAGAAGCACCTGTGCCAATTGTACTATTAAATCAGCAAAATGAACGTGCTGGAGGTGCAGCGAATGTTGCTGCTAACTTAGCTTTATTGGGCATTACAACGCATATTGTCGGCTGCGTAGGCAACGATAATGAAGGCGCGGTTTTAACAGATTTGCTCAAACAAATGCATGTGAATGCTAATGGTATTTATACCTCAGATAACCGCCCAACAATTGCCAAAACCCGCGTATTAAGCGGTCATCAACAAATGTTACGGCTAGACCAAGAAAGCAACGCGGCTTTTAATTCTGCTGAAAATATTGGCTTAATGGCGGCGATTCAAGCGCAGCTGGCATTGAAACCTAGCGTAGTTATTCTGTCGGACTATGCTAAAGGTTTGTTAAGCGAGCAAACTTGCCAAGCCATTATTACACAATGCAAAGCCGTTAACATTCCTGTACTAGTTGATCCAAAAGGACGTGATTACAGCAAATATAAAGGCGCTACTGCGTTAACACCTAATAAAAAAGAAACGGCTGAAGCGTGCAATAGTACGATTGACGATACCGGTTTAATCAGCAAGGCGACTGCACTCAAACAACAATTAGATTTAGATTTTTTAGCCGTTACGCGCGGTGAGGAAGGCATTACGTTAATTGATGATGCAACGCATCACTTATCCGCCATTGCCAAACAAGTTTTCGATGTTTCTGGCGCGGGTGATACTGTTATCGCCACATTAGCAGCAGGCTTAATACACAATCTTTCAGTGCTACAAAGTTTACAGTTAGCGAATATCGCAGCGGCTGTGGTGGTGGGGAAAGTCGGCACGGTACCAATCTCACAAGCTGATTTAATAGAAGCGCTTACCAGCCAGCAAAAGAGCGAACAAGCGCACAAAGTGTGTGACTTAACGCGATTAAAAGCCAAAGTAAGTACTTGGAAAAAAGATAATCAAAGTATCGTTTTTACCAATGGTTGCTTTGATTTACTGCATGCCGGTCACGTTACTTACTTAGAAGCCGCAAAAAAACGCGGTGATAAATTGATTTTGGGCTTAAATACAGACCGCTCCGTGAGTGCGATTAAAGGCCCAACACGACCTGTTGTGCCAGAAAATGATCGCGCCCGTGTATTAGCCGCGCTGGAAAGTGTGGATGCGGTCATTCTATTTGACGAAGACACGCCGCTTAATCTAATCAATGCTATTCAACCCAACATTATTGCCAAAGGCAGCGACTACACTGCAGACCAAGTTGTGGGTGGCAAAGAGGTACTTTCTTGGGGCGGTGAAATCGCGTTAATAGATTTGGTAAAAGGTAGAAGCACTAGCAACATCATCAAAAAATTGAATAGCTAATTCAAGTATCCACTCAGAATGTCTGCTGAAAAATCCCCTGAAAAAATATTAGTGCTAGGCCCAGCGTGGGTTGGCGATATGGTGTTAGCGCAAAGCTTGTTTAAAACCCTTAAAGCAAATAGGCCAAATTGTATTATCGATGTAGCCGCACCCGCTTGGACTTTACCTTTATTAGAACGCATGCCGGAAGTTAACCATAAAATAGCGTTAACTTTTAAACATGGCGAATTGGCTTTTTGGCAACGCATCGCTTTTGGCAAAAGCTTAAAAAATGCAGGCTACACGCAAAGTATTATTCTCACTAATTCGCTTAAATCTGCATTGTTACCTTGGGCTGCTGGCATTAAAAAACGTACCAGTTTTTTGGGCGAAATGCGTTATGGTTTAATCAACGACATTCGCCCTTTGGATAAAACCGTTTTAAAAAGAACAGTCGATCGTTTTGTGACTTTGGGTCTAGCTATTAATGAAACGTTGCCAACGATTATTCCAAACCCACAATTAATCACCCGTGCCGAAGATGCGTTGAAAACGCTTTCAACATTAGGCATTCAAACATCTGAACAAAAAATACTCGGCTTATGCCCAGGCGCAGAATATGGCACAGCCAAACGCTGGCCTGCAGAATATTATGCAAGCGTTGCCAATGATGCGTTAAACAAAGGCTGGCAAGTGTGGCTATTTGGCTCAGAAAAAGATATCCCGGTCACCAATCAAATCAATCAACTCACACAAAACTGCTGTCATGACTTTGGCGGCAAAACAAAACTGGGCGAAGTGATCGATTTAATAAGCTTGTGCGATACCGTGGTAAGTAACGATTCTGGTCTGATGCACGTGGCTGCGGCGTTAGATAAAAATCTAGTCGCCATTTTCGGCTCATCCGATCCGTATCACACACCGCCCATGTCGAAAAAAGCAGTTGTTGAATATTTAAACCTGAATTGCAGCCCTTGTTTTCAAAGAGAGTGCCCGTTATCGGGAGATGCAAACTTGCGCTGTTTAAAAGATATTAAGCCATTGAAGATTCAAGCATCCATTTTATAATTACAAAAATAAAACCAACCACAAAATGAATGATGGCTAGCATGCTTAAAAAAATTGACGAATTGAACACAAAAAAATTAAACATCGGTTTGATTTTTTTGTCGATGCTTATTGCTGCGCAAATTCAATATATACAACATGGCTGGATAAACCCAGACTCTGTTCTTTATCTTGAATCAGCAAAATTAATTGCTGCTGGTCACTGGCAAGATGCAATCAAAATATTTAATTGGCCACTTTATTCTGGATTGATTGCGCTTACTCATCAACTAACCAATCTAACTATCCACCATTCCGCTCAACTACTTAATGTCATTTTTTTTGGCATCACTACCGCCAGTTTTATTAAAATCATTGACTTAGCCGCTGGTAATAATAGAACGATCATTGCAGGGGCGTTAATACTATTTAGCTCACCGTATTTAACTGGCGATGTCTTGCCAATGTTATTAAGAGATGAAGGGTTTTGGGCGTGCTTCCTAACCAGTTTAGTTTTTTTTATACGATTCTATAAAAGCAACAGCTATGCAGATGCATTTTTCTGGCAAATATTCGCAATTCTGGCCACGCTATTCAGAATAGAAGCAATCACGTATTTAATCGTTTTGCCTTTAAGTATTTTTTTCTTTCAACAAGTTACTTTCACACAAAAAATTACACAATATTTAAAGAGCAATTTTTTGAGCATTATTGCAATCATTGGCATTTCCGTCGCAATTTTAGTTGACGATCAGCTTTCTATGAAAAGCTTTGGAAGACTTAACGAAGTATTCACAGTCAATTTATTTCACCAACTCACTAACCTGTTTTTCACAAAATCCGCAATTATGTCTAGTGAAGTTTTGGGTCGGTATTTAGATGAGTTTGCTGTGCCTGGTTTATTCCTTACTTTCGTTTATGTGATTATCGTCAAAGCAATTTCTGCAACTGGAATGGTTAACATTGGATTAGCTATTTGTGCTGCGAAATCAAAGAAACACTTACTAAACAACCAAGTATTTTATATCTTAAGTTTTGTGGCTTTAATCGCAGTACTGAATATGAGCCTAATCATCGTCAAAGTATTTGTATTATCTAGCCGCTATGTGTTGGCATTATCATTTGTATTGATGATTTTCGCTGCATTCTATTTAGCTGTTCTACTTCAATATATAGAGAACAAAAACAAACCATACACAAAGCATAGATGGCTAGCTATTGGCTTAATGGCATTTATGCTAATTGGTCTGATTAAAAATATACTTCCTAAACAAACTGGCTATAACTACATCCAAAATGCGATAACTTGGATAGACGAACATAACTTATCTAAGCAGAATATATTTTTCGATGATAAAAGAATGCGATATTACGCCGACTTGCCATTTGTTCAAGATATAGGAGATGACTGGCTTGCCGTTACTAAGGCAATTGATGATAAAAGCATCAATCAATACCAGTATTTATTGCTTAGTTTTTCGGAAAAAAATAAAGATAGAGAAAAACTAGTGGCGGAGAAATTACCTGAATATCAAGAAATTCAGCGTTTTAATGCGGTTAAAGCTAAAAAATCAGTCGTACTGTATCAAAAAAGAATTAGTACTGTGTGGCTTTTTCGCTATTTAAATACCTCTGCATATTTGCCTTTGCCCAATCAGACAGCACGCATTACTGAATATATGCGTTAACAAAGACTTTCCAATCATTTTTATCAATTGTTTGGATATCATTTTAACGCGAAAAAATGTTGAAAATTCCTTAATATTTTGTAATAACTGAGTGATTTTCTTTCAACATGCAGATCTGCAATATCGATTAATCCGAATTCTGCAACTGGCGTCAATACGATATTGCCCATATGCAATGAACGAAAATACACGCCTTTAGCATGTAATGTTGCAATGACCCTTCCTAATTTTTCCAGTATTGCATCATCAAATTGCTGATTTTGTGCCAATTGCCTGAGCGTTAAATTTCTAACGGCTGATATTCTACTGCGGACTTGTGGTTCCAATCAGGTGAAAGGATTGTGACGGTTGGAACATTCAACGACTTAAGTGTACTGGTGCGGTTGCAGAACTGACGCGCGTAGGAATAAATACGCGCGATACTGATCAGACTTTTGATTCTGAATATTTTGAGTATATTGCCATTGGATAATCTTACAATTTTTATACCATGACCATCTTGTTCCAAGATTCCGGCTGATTGTATTTGCGCTTCAAGCATCGCAGTCGTTATCGGACTGCTTTTAATGTCCCAAAATCTCATCTTAGTTCGCAGGTCATTTTAGTTAAAGTAGCTGACTGATTGATGGTAATACGTGAATTTTATTCTCTTTGCAGAACGTTTGCCAATCAGGCACTTCTGTCCAATCGCTGACAAAGATAAAATCTAAACCAGCAGCAGTTGATGCTTCATGATCGTATTTGCTATCGCCAACAAATAACGCTGGCATCTGGCAGTTGCCATTGTCTTTTTCGCGCGCCAAAACGGTGTCTTTATTATCTGGGCTGCCAAATAAGCCACCATCAAATAAATCAGCAAGATTGCGTTTTACAAATAAATCACGAATCTCTTGCTGATCGCCACCAGAAAGTATCATCCAATTGGCATCAGCTGTGGCATCGCGCAATTCTTGTAAGCCTTCCGCAATGGTGCAATGCATCAAGCCCTCTTCAAGCTCACGGCTAAACTCGTCTAATAAAGTTTGAATCGCTGCTTCTGTCGCAGGCTGTTTTAACACTTCGCGCACATACCAATCGAACTTGTGATAACGCGAGATACCGCCTAACTTAACGTGATAATCAACCAATGCCTGCGCTTGCTGATCTGTTGCACCTAAGTTTTTTGCAGTGCGGAAATAAGCTTCAGTTTTCACGACATTTGAATCGAGAATCACACCATCGCAATCAAATACGATTGTTTTATACTTTTTCAAATCAACTTGCAAATAATTTCCTTACTTTAATTTCTATATTTAACTAAATAAATTTTATTTGAAAAAAATATGCGCTCAATAAAAAAGGGTTTGTGCAAAACACAAACCCTAATTCTAACGCAACAAATCGCTTATGCTGGTTTGATTGCGCTAGCTTCTTTGGCTAATTTGGTAATGTGTGCCCAATCTTTACGCGCAACTGCATCGGCTGGCGTTAACCATGTACCACCACATACCACCACATTAGGTAAGCTTAAAAACTGTGGTGCAGAATCAACCGTAACGCCGCCAGTTGGACAAAATTTCACATCGCCAAATGGTCCTGCAAAACCTTTTAATAAATTAATACCACCAACTGCAACTGCTGGGAATAGCTTTAAAAAGAAATAATCATCCGCATTGGCCGTCATGATTTCCGAACCAGTTGAAACACCAGGCAATAATGGCAAACCAATTTTGCGCGAAAATTGACCTAACTCTGTCGTATAGCCTGGACTAACAGCAAATTTACAACCTGCATCTAATGACGCTTGTGCATCTTTTAAATTGCGCACAGTGCCTGAACCCAGAATTGCATCTGGCACATGTTTCGCAATTTGTTCCATCGCTTGCAATGCGCAAGATGAACGTAACGTCACTTCTAGAACCCTAATACCGCCAGCCAGCAGAGCCTCAGCCATTGGCACCGCATCCTCTACTTTGTTAATCACAATAACCGGGATTACTGGACCTTCTTTTGCTAAATCTAATGTGTTAATCATACTTTTACCTAGTTAAAAAATTGAATATTTAAACTTTTAAATGGATTCCCATCAGCTTGGGAATAACGAAATTAGACAGATTTTGGTATTCAGCTAGCTGTTTCAAAATTAATTTAGGCAAGGCACTTGAGTGCAGACAGTACGATTAGTACGGCAAGCGAAAGTAACGCCACCCAAATTATATTTTCAAGCGGCTAGAGCCAAGTGATTGCGCCCTCTTCGGCGGACAGTACGTTTTTGCGCATGCCACCAAATAACTCACGCCCAATACCATGCGAATTAATGTTACGTTTGGCATCAGATAACTCTTCTGGTTCACGGTCAGCCCATGTATCTTCATCCACCAATACATTCAGTGTGCCGACAGTCGCATTTAAACGCACAATATCGCCTGTGCGAATTTTTGCGATTGCACCGCCTGCGCTGGCTTCTGGGCTTAAGTGAATCGCAGCCGGAATCTTACCCGATGCGCCACTCATGCGGCCATCCGTCACGATTGCCACCATAAAACCTTTGTTTTGCAACACAGCAAGCGGCGGCGTTAATTTATGTAATTCGGGCATGCCATTGGCTTTAGGGCCTTGAAAACGCACCACAGCAACAAAATCACGCTCTAGTTCACCGCGGTCAAATGCGGCTAACAATTCTTCTTGCGCATCAAACACAATGGCTGGCGCTTCAATAATGTGGCGATCTTCTGGCACGGCAGAGATCTTAATCACACTGCGGCCTAAATTGCCTTTTAGCAAACGCAAACCGCCAGATTCGTTAAATGGATGCGCGGCTGTACGCACAACTGTTTCATCACCACTTTCGGCTGGATAATCTTTCCATACCAATTTCCCATCTTCTTTAACTGGTTTTTTACCAAACTCACGTAAACCACCTTTGGCTACTGTATACACATCTGGGTACATATAGCCGCCTTCAATCAGCTCGCGAATCACAAAGCCTGGACCACCAGCATTTTGGAATTCGTTTACGTCGGCTTTACCATTTGGGTACACACTCGCTAATAACGGCGTGCCTTTTGCAAGGTAATGGAAGTCTGTCCAATCAATAATAATACCAGCAGCACGCGCCACAGCCACCCAATGAATCAGGTGATTAGTTGAGCCGCCTGTGGCCAACAAAGCCACCATCGCATTCACAATCACATGTTCATCTACCAGTTTACCAATTGGGATAAAGTTATTTTTGCGGGTATTATTTAACACTAAGCGCACGGCTTCACGTGTTAAGTCTTCACGCATGCCATCATGCGGATGAATGAACGCTGCACCTGGCACATGCAAACCCATCGCTTCTAGCAACATTTGATTACTATTTGCTGTGCCATAAAAAGTACAGGTGCCAGCACCATGATAGGCCGCAGATTCTGAAGCGAATAACTCTTCGCGACCAACTAAACCTTGCGCGTATTTTTCACGCACTTTAGATTTTGCGGTGTTATCCAAACCAGTGCTCATAGGGCCTGCAGGCACAAATACGGTTGGCAAATGACCAAAATGCAAAGCGCCAATCAATAAACCTGGTACGATTTTATCGCATACGCCCAACATTAAAGCGGCATCAAACACATCGTGGGATAACGCAATCGCAGTACCCATCGCAATATTATCGCGGCTGAATAATGACAGTTCCATACCAGGCTCACCTTGCGTAATGCCATCACACATCGCTGGCACGCCACCCGCCACTTGTACGGTTGCGCCACATTTATGCGCTTCATCGCGCAGAATATCAGGGTAATTGACGTATGGTTGATGCGCAGAGAGCATCTCGTTGTAAGCAGTGACAATCCCAATATGCGGCGCTTTTTCCACCACGATTTTGAATTTATCATTCGCAGGTAAAGCAGCAACCGCGTGGGCTACGTTCGCACAGCCCAATCTGTCAGCACCTTTTTCACGGTTAATAATCTGATCAACACGATGTAAATAGGCAGACCGCGTTGGGCGACTGCGTTCAATAATACGTTCGGTCACTTCTACTAGGGATTGTTTCATAGATGCTTTTTTATAATAGATGCTTTTACAATGAGTTACTGCTGTTTTGAATAAAAAACCTAACTCTCCGATTATCGCTAATTGAGCGTTATCCGTCAAATTAAGCGTGTAACAAAATGTGCGATTAACAATAAAATAATGCTAAAAATCGCATCAATTTAGATTTAGGAATATTTAAAATTTATTCAAAACAATACAGACAATTTTCTATTTTTTAGTCACAAGAATATCTTCCATCATCAAATATTCTAAATCGCAACCGTAAAACATATTCAATGCGTCAGTTGGTGAGCAAATCATCGGTTCGCCGCGACGATTCAATGACGTATTCAGCACAACTGCTGTGCCGCGCAATTTTTCAAGATGCTCAATCAATTCGTAATAACGCGGATTAGTTGCATGAGTCACCACTTGCGCACGCGCTGTACCATCTTCATGCACCACTTCTGGAATACGCGATTTCCAAGAATCGGCCACATCGAATGTAAATGTCATATAAGGCGCAGGATGATTGGTTTGCAATATTTCTGGCGCAACTCTATCTAACATACTTGGGCAAAAAGGACGCCAGCGTTCACGGTATTTAATCTGCGCGTTGATGCGGTCAGCCACGCCAGGAAAGCTTGGGTCGCCCAAAATACTGCGACAGCCTAATGAGCGTGGGCCAAACTCCATGCGGCCTTGCAGCCATGCCAATGGATTACCAGCCGCTAATAACTCAGCCGCTTTCTGAGGGAAATTATCCACTTTAGTGAATATCGGTTTATTCGGATGCGCTTCGCAAGCGGCAACACATTCTGCACTGCTAAACGCTGGGCCTAAATACGCGTGTTGCATTGGCTCAATCGTATCGCCCGCGTCATTTGCGGCATAAGTTGCTGCGCCAAGTGATGTACCTGCATCACCAGATGCAGGCTGTACGAATAACTCTTTCACATGCGGCATATTAATAATGCGTTGATTCAATTTAACATTAAGCGCAACGCCACCTGCCATCACGATTTTGCCGGTTTCTTTAATGATGTCACCAAGATAATAATTAATCATTTTCAGCGCAACATCTTCCAACAAAGCCTGAATCGATGCCGCATAATGAATATATGGATTATCAATCTCGTCGCCGCTACGTTTTGGGCCTAACCAATCGATGAGTTCTGGCGTGAAATAATAGCCCTTAGATTTTCCATCCGGCCCGTTTTCTTTGTAACGGCGCAAACCGACCACATTCACCAGCTTGGTATCAATGATCAGCTCACCATTCTCAAAAGTCGCCAAGCGTGACAAATCATATTTACTGGCATCGCCATATGGCGCCATACCCATGACTTTAAATTCGCCATCCAGCATCTCAAAACCCAAATACTCGGTAATCGCGCCATACATGCCACCGAGAGAATCAGGATCGTAAAACTCTTTAATCTTATGGATTTTGCCGTTTTCGCCATATCCAAAGAAAGTCGTGGCGTATTCGCCTTTGCCATCGATGCCAACAATGGCAGTTTTTTCTTTAAAGCCACTTAAATGATAAGCACTAGAAGCATGCGCCAAATGATGTTCTACCGGTACGAATTTAGCGTTAGTTAACCCTAAATCTGCCATCAATTTTAGCGATTTATCACGGTTGCGACGAAAGCGGCGATTGCCGTTGAAGAGCGCATCCAAAGCGCGATCTGGCGCATACCAATGACGTTTGGCATAATGCCAGCGCGCCTTGCTGGTTAATGGAATTTCTGCATACGGAAAAGCCACAACCTCCACATCTTCGGCTTTAATGCCTGATTGTTTCAAGCAGAATTTTACTGCTTCATACGGAAATTTATTTTTCGCGTGTTTATCACGAATAAAACGCTCTTCTTCCGCCGCCGCGATGATTTTACCACCCACTAAAATGGCGGCTGAAGCGTCATGTCCCAACGCGCCCGATAATCCCAATACAATCATACTGTGCTTCTTCTCGATTTCAATTAGTCAATTTCAACTAGTCAATATTAACTTCTTGCTCATTTTACTGGGTTTAGGCAATTTTTGCCCGTTCTAAAATAGTGGCGAACTGGTAATCTTCAATTTCATCATAGACTTGTACAAACGCCTGCTTAAAAATTGCGCTTGTTTCAGCGTTATTCGACCAATTTTGCATGAATCTTTTTAAATCTTTGATATGTTTTTTCTCAAACCACCAAGTGCATCGATGCGCTTGCATACTATCTAAATCGATTAAAACAGGCTTAGAATCCACGACTTTAATATTGCTTGCCTTGCAATCACCATGTGAAATCTGCAATAGATTCAGCTTATAAAACAGCAAGGCCGTTTCATGTGCGACTTTTTCTTTGGTCGCAATATCGTTACTTAACGCAAAAAATTCCGCAATATCTGGCGCATCGATATACGCACTTAAAAAATAAGCGCGCCGCTTAATCCAGCCAAAACGCGTTTCAATTAAAGCCAAAGGTTTTGCGGTCGTAATATTTAGAATGCTTAATCGGTGCGCATTCGCCCAGGATTTCGCCGCACGACTTTGAGAAATACTCAATTTCAACCCATGCCAGATATTTTTAATGTTATAGCGTTTAATCACCACATTTTGCTGGGCGACAATGGATTTTCCCACCGTGCAAGTGTTGCCGCTTTTCAGCCTATTTGCAGGTTCATTTAGGGAAGAATCCAGTTGCTGCAAGGTCAAATCCGTCGCATCGAAATCACTAGAAAATGCCGCATATTGCTTAAAAGTTTGCTTCACTTTTACATCACTGCAAGTTCTAAACACTTTCTTATCGGCATAATCACTCGCGGCTTTTTGGCGTAATTTTTGGGTTAAGTTGTAGATATTTGCATAATGTAATACAGAGTATTTCACGCCAGTTAACTTGCAATAATGTGTATAAAAATCATCAATCCAGCCACTATCTAGCGCATCCATTTTAGAGAATAAAATCGCTAAATTTCGATACTTTTGGCGCTGTTTAAAAAGTGGTGAGAATGACTGAATACCATCGCCATCAATGGCATAAACAGTTTCAGCATCGATTAGAAAGTTTTTAAAATATAAATCTGTTTGCTGTAAGTCTGCACGATGCAATTGCGCGACAATTGCAGTGAGTTTTAACATTAAATTGAAACGAGCCGCTTTTTCTTGTGATGAGTTTAATTGCAGATAAAGCACCTCTGCATTTTGCACGGGTTCTACTGCTTTAAATATTAACACCTCATTTACAGCAGCATTACCCGTAAACAGCAAGTCTGGCGTTGCAATATTCGCCTGAATCAACGCTTGCACGCCCTGCTTATCGCGCTGGGCATAACGCTGAGCATTTGCACCAATAAATAACTTGGCATAAACATTGGTATGATTCCAAACAGCTTTGCAAACCAGACGTTTATTCGGCACTACGCGTACAATCCCACTAATCGCCAGCGTTGAGCCGTCAGCCAGGTGCAAATCAAACGCCATCACACAAGGCGCGGTTATCGATTTTAAATCAGGCAGTTGCAAGGCGTGGAAACTTCGCTAATAAATTTAAAGCAGCTTCCAGCACTTCTGCCGTTTCAATTGCCGCCATCGATTCCGCTTTGATAATATGATGCTGCGGACGCACAGGATACGGCCCCGCCAAGATAGGATCAGTCGGGCCATATAGCCCAACAATAGGCACGGTTGAAGCCGATGCAAGATGAAAAACGCCACAATCATGCGCTATGAATAAAGACATGTCCTGCATTAAATCGAACACATCTTTAGCGCTGGTTTTACCAACTAAGTTAATGGTATTCGGCACACTTTGTTGAAATTGTTTAGCTAAAAACGCCTCATTTCTAGTGCCTGTTACCACAATTCTAATCGCAGGATTCGCCTTAATTAAGGCTTGTCCTAGCGCAATATATTGATCAACCGACCAAAGCCGATCGTTATTAGCACGATTCTTATAGAAAAACTTCCAGCCATGTAATGAGGTGGTGCCACAGCCCAAGTGAATATTTACTAACACATCAGATGTACTGACTTTACCCAAGCCTGCAAACTTGCCCGCAATTCCGTTACCAATCACATATTGTCTGTCAGCATCTGTAATCGGTTGATTAATTAAAGAAGCCACGAATTGCAACTGCTGCTCGCCGCGTGCAACGCCATTTATATATTCTGGAATCACCTTTAGCGCCGTTTTTCTGCCTTTTATTTTTTTTAACGCATTGATATTTAAGCAAATATGCTGATTATAGTTTTTCGCCAATCGGTCAAATGCACGCGCATTGCCAAAGAAGCGATTTAAAACGATTAAGCGATTAATGTCTGGGCTATTTTCAAAAACTTCTGCGCTTAATTTGTTCAGTGCGATTACATCAATTGTCGCTTGCGGCAGATGTTTGCGTAAGAACTTGATGGCTGGCGTACAGAAAACATTGTTACCTGTACTTGCCGAAGCCAATATTAAAATCTTGTCTGTATTGTTTAAATGCATGGTTTTATGTGCTTTTTTGTAATGATTTTTTATTTAAATAGCGACATAAAAATTTATGCCGTGTGTTTAAAGTGTTGTCTGTTAAAGAGTTAACACCAAAATACTGCTTAAAAAAAGCCAGTTTGTTGCTTGCCCTTAAATTAATCGCTCGATAATGTAACGTGATTAAATCAGCAAATCGAAACCACGCGATAAAAGCCGTGATACGTGATTTTTCAAAATCAATGGCAGCCACTTCAAAATTATTTTCTTCAAAACCAGCACCATTTTCCTTAATAAACAAATGCTTAAGGTAAAGAGAGCGATGCTGAACACCCGCTTGGTGCAGTTTTCGCACCGCATTTGCCAATGCGCGCATCAGCATTCTTTGTTGATTAATGCTGATATTGGCGTGATTTTTTAGCCAATCATCTGCCGCCATAAATCCTGTTAACGCTTCGGTCAGCAATATCGCTTTGTCTTGCTGATTACCGAAAAAAACCAACTTTGGCGTGGACACATTGCGTTTGCCTAAATATTCTAAAATCTCAAATTCGCGTACAAAAGTAGGTTCACCCACAAACGGATGTCGCCACGTACGGCGCATGTGTGCTTGTTGCCGCTTAAGATAAAACCCTTGCAACTTGCCACTCGCATCAGTCAGTTCAATATAATTGACACCACTCCAGCCGCCACGCTCACGGTTTGGCGGCTCAAACCAATCACCTTCATAGCGCCACAACTGCTCAAAGCTAGCTAATTGATGCTGCTGCAACAATGGCTGATATTGGGGAGAAATAGTGCTTTGCAAAAAATATCCTTTAAACTGTCATCTTTAAACTAACATGCGCCGCCATCAAACTGCTGCGCTATAAATGGTAAAGCTGATACTTAACACTTAAAAATGCTCAATTTTATTTTTAACACTATTTTGAATGCTGTTTTTAAATTTTTCGGTATTTTATCACTACCGAGTTTACACCGCTTGGGCGTCGTGCTTGGTTGGTTAATCTATTGGTGCATGCCAAAATCGTCAATCACCATTAAAAACAATATTAAAACCAGTGGGTTAGCTAAAGGTGCACAGCAATTTAAGCAAATTTTAAATGCAAATATTGGGGAATCTGGCAAAGCTGTATTTGAAACGATTGGTATTTGGCAGAAAAAAGAAACGGACATTCTGGGTTTAGTCAGACAAGTGCATGGCTGGCAAACTGTTAAAGATGCCTTGCAACTGGGTAAAGGGATTATCTTTTTAACGCCGCATTTAGGTTGTTTTGAAATAACGTCCATTTATTATGGCTCAAAACATCCCATCACCGTATTGTATCGCCCACCGAAATTGCAACTATTGCACAACTTTATATTGCAAGGCCGCACCCGCAAAGGCGTCACATTGGCAGAAGCAAGCGCAAGCGGCGTACGAAAGCTGATGCAAGCATTGAAACGCAATGAAGCAATTGGCATTTTGCCCGACCAAATACCTGCTGCGGGCGAAGGTGAATGGGCAGATTTTTTCGGGAAACAGGCTTATACGATGACTCTAGCCAGCAAACTAGCAGAAAAAACTGGCGCGACGGTGATTATGGCATTTGGTGAGCGACTAGCAAATGGCACTGGCTTTGATATTCACATTACCCGCTTGGAATCGATTGCCACGACAACATTACTAAATAATGCGATTGAGCAACAAATCGCGCTAAACCCAGCACAATATTTATGGCGTTATGACCGCTATAAACAAAGGCGGCATGCGATGGAAAAACGGGAAGCGCCCGCAACTACTGCAGAATTGAAATCAAAATCCACAAAAAATCCTAGCGAATAGCTGACTTTTCTTTTTGCAAACGTTGCTGAAATTTCTGGCTATTAAATTTGGTTAACAAAGCCTGCGAACGCGACTCCACTTGCGCCCAAAAATCTGGGCTTTGCGGTAAGTAATGTTGCTTGAATATTGCTAAATCATTGGTACTTAACCCGTATTGCATGGCAGAAAAATAAAGCCCTGCGATATCTTTCATCACCGCGTTGCCATTGCTTGGCTGGTCTTTTAACATGCGATGCAAATCGATTAAGTGTAGATTTTTGATGCTTGAATCTTTAAAGTTTAAGTCATGTTTCTTCAAAACAAAGTGGCATAAATAAAAATCACGATGGCAAAGCTCTGCGCCATGTAATTTGCTCGCTAACTCAGCAACTGCTTGCATCAATGCTTGCTTAAAACTATCTGAATATGCAGACCAATCCGCGCTAAGTTCTTCCAAACTGACAATATCACCAAGATCTTCTGTCATCACAAAAGACTGCATTGTCGCGGGATTACAACCCTGCTGACCATAAGCCACCAGCGGCGTGGTTGGTATGCCAATTGCGTTAAGTTTTTGAATGGCGTTTACTTCTGTCATCGCACCCAGAATAGGCTTTTTAAAGGCAATTAGATTCTTAAAAATCTCAGCCCAGCCCACGCCAAAATGCTGCTTAATAAAATAACTTTTTCCACCTAATGTAACTTGTATGGTTTTACGGCCGCGTACATCACGAAAAGCTTTGCCAGGCATTTGTATCAACGCGTTAAACACATCAGCACTAAGATGTTTTTTAATTTCTTCAGGCACCACTAAATGATTATTCATGCGACTTCTCTTTTTCGTACAAAGCCTGTTTTTGCTCAGCTATTTTTTTGCCTGCAAGCGCAATTAAAATCCCAGCTTCTGCACTGCCATCATTGGCTTGCATAA
Source organism: Methylotenera versatilis 79 (assembly GCF_000384375.1). Taxonomy (NCBI): domain Bacteria; kingdom Pseudomonadati; phylum Pseudomonadota; class Betaproteobacteria; order Nitrosomonadales; family Methylophilaceae; genus Methylotenera; species Methylotenera versatilis. Next base: position 105,933 of record NZ_ARVX01000001.1, read on the forward strand.
TTTGCTGCACATAAGCTAAACCGTTTTGCGACCACTTTGCTTTTTGCTCTGTTTGTATCATCTGCAAAAACTGTTGATTAAATTCATCTTGGTTAAAAGGTGAAGTCGATACGATTCCTGCATCAGCATCCGCTACATGATGCGCATAACCACAACTGGCCGTCACCAGCATTGGCGCGCCACTCGCCATGCCTTCCAATATCACCAAACCAGTATTTTCGCGATAAGCGGGGTGAATGCACACATCGGCGCCCTGCATTAATTGTGGCGTATCGGGCCGGCCTTTTGATATCACCACATGATTTTGAACGTCCAGATTTTTTGCCATTTTTAGAAATTGCTTGGGATTATCTTGCCCTACTGCGACCAATTTTGTATTCGCACGCATCGCATCAGGCAATGCAGCAAGCGCCAGAATCGCCCGATCCAAGCCTTTCATCGCAAAGCCAGAACCTGTTAATAAGAACACAAAGTCATGCGGTGCAAAACCGAAAGCATCGCGTAAATGCGCGCGCATTTTAGCTTTATCTTGCAACACAAATCGCTGTGGCGATAAAAACGGTGGAATATAGTGAAAGCGCTCACTTTGTGTGCCATACCAATGCTGAAAATGCGGCTTTTCTGTCAGAGAAACTGCTAATATTTGCGTGTTAAGTTCTGCTGAAAACACGGCTTTTTCACATGCAGCAAACCATTTAAAACGTGGCAATAGGCGATATAAGAAATGACGCTGCTTGTGCGCACGCTCTATAAAACAAGGGTCTGCAGCAAAATGCGCATCCAAACCCGCCATGCGGTTGTAGCCAAACACATAATCAAAATGATTGTCTTTTATTTGCGTAAAAGTCACCTGTATAAATTGCTGATAACGCTGATAATTAAACCAAGCTTTTTGTGGCAATTCATGCACCTTGATATTGGCAGGTGCGTCGCCCTGCCAACTCATGGTAAAAATCTCTACCGCATGTCCGCGTTTAACCAGTTCATTGGCGGTGCGCAGCATATCGCGCTGCATGCCGCCAAACGGAAAGTATTTAAAAATAATAAAAGCAAACTTCATGAGGTAATGAGCGGTTTTTCAATGCATGAAAAAGTTGATTGTATGCGAAAATGCTCAAAATAATGCCTAAAAATTATATTTAGACTCATGAAAATTCTCATTGTTAAAACCTCTTCGCTGGGCGATGTGATTCATTGCCTGCCTGTCATCAACGATATTCATGCCGCTTTTCCAAACGCGCAGATTGACTGGATAGTGGAAGAAAGTTTTGCTGACATTCCACGCCTGCATCCAGCCATTAACCAAGTGTACACCGTTGCATTCAGGCGTTGGCGTAAGCACTTACTTAACACTCAAACCTGGTCAGAAATCAAACAATTCAAGCAGTTAATCGCTAGTAATCAATATGATGCGGTGATTGATACGCAAGGTTTATTCAAAAGCGCGTTCATTACGTGGCTGACAAATGGCGTCAAACATGGCTACGATAAACAATCGATTCGCGAAGCTATTGCTAGTCATTTTTACGATAAAACTTATGCTATTTCTTATCAGCAACATGCCGTCAGCAGAAATCGTACATTGGCGGCGTTAAGTTTAGGTTATACCGCGCCGACGAATGCGCCTGATTACGGCATACAAGCTAAGGTTGATTTAAATGCAATTCCCAGCAAACCTTTTTTGATCGCGCTGCATGGCACTAGCCGCGATAGCAAACTGTGGCCAACTGAGCATTGGATTAACCTTGGAAAAGCCTTAAAAAACCAGCAACTCAATATGATGCTACCTTGGTCGAACGCTGCTGAATTGGCGCGTGCCGAAGAGATTGCACAGAGTTTGGAGAATGCGGTCGTATTACCAAAATCAAACATAGCAGAATTAGCATCAACAATCAGCCAAGCAAAAGCCGCCATTGGCGTAGATACAGGTTTATCGCATTTGTCGGCGGCACTGAATATTCCAACTATCGCTATTTACACTGACACTAACCCAGCGCTAACTGGCGTTGTAGGTAGTCGTGCGCCAGTCGTTAATCTGGGCAATATTGGCGAAATACCTAGTGTTGATAGTGTTTTGACGCATCTCAGTCAAATTCAAACGCCCTCTCAAATAACTTAACACTCAATTTAACTCAAAAAATTGCGCAAATTTTGCGCTGGCACACTTGAAATAAAACCGCTTATCCCCACGTTCAAAACAGTGTTATTAATGAATGGGGAAACACATGCAAGAAGATAAACAAGCAGATTTAGATAATTCACAATCAGAAACGCCAATTGAAGAAACTAGCGTGCAAACAGCTGAAGAGCGCATTGCCGAATTAGAAGCGGCGTTAGAAGAAGCGAAAGCCAGTGTTTTATACACTAAAGCTGAAGGTGAAAATATTCGCCGTCGTGCCAATGATGATATTGATAAGGCGCGCAAATTTGCGCTGGAAAAATTCAGTGGCGAATTATTAGCCGTAAAAGATAGTTTAGATGCAGCAGTGCTGATTGAAGCGGCTGATGTGCAGTCTTATAAAGATGGTATTCAAATCACCATTAAACAATTGGCGGCGGTATTTGAAAAATTCCATATCGCAGAAGTCAATCCAGTCGGTGAGAAATTCGATCCGAATAAACACCAAGCGATTTCGATGCTGGAAAACAGTGGCGAACCAAATACGGTAACTAGCGTATTGCAAAAAGGCTACACCTTGAACGAACGCGTATTAAGACCTGCGTTGGTCATGGTTGCAAAGTAAGCCATTTAAATAGAATAGCCACAAGTCTTTTAAGGCTATTGAAAAGCAAAAAATTCACCCAATATTACTGTTAAGTTGTTCAACAAAAGTTTGAACGCATAACTCAATTTATAGTTATTTAGAAAGATAAGGAATAAGCAACATGGGCAAAATTATTGGTATTGATTTAGGTACAACAAACTCTTGCGTCGCTGTGATGGAAGGCGGCAAGCCACGCGTGATTGAAAACTCAGAAGGTACGCGCACAACGCCTTCAATCATCGCCTACCAAGAAGATGGCGAAATCTTAGCCGGCGCGCCAGCTAAACGCCAAGCGGTGACTAACCCGAAAAATACGCTGTATGCAGTTAAGCGTTTAATTGGTCGTCGCTTTGAAGAAAAAGAAGTGCAAAAAGACATCAAATTGATGCCTTACACGATTGCAAAAGCGGATAACGGCGATGCATGGGTTGAAGTGCGCGGCGTGAAAATGGCACCACCGCAAATTTCTGCTGAAGTATTACGTAAAATGAAAAAAACAGCGGAAGACTATCTGGGCGAAGAAGTGACTGAGGCAGTGATTACTGTGCCAGCTTACTTTAACGATAGCCAACGCCAAGCGACTAAAGATGCTGGCCGTATTGCTGGTTTAGATGTGAAACGTATCATCAATGAGCCAACTGCAGCTGCGTTAGCCTTTGGTTTAGACAAACAAGAAGGTGATCGCAAGATTGCGGTGTATGACTTGGGTGGCGGTACATTCGACGTTTCAATCATTGAAATTTCAAGCATTGATGGCGAACATCAATTTGAAGTCTTGAGTACCAACGGCGATACTTTCCTAGGTGGTGAAGACTTTGATAACCGTTTAATCGACTTTTTGGCTGATGAGTTCAAAAAAGAAAACGGCGGTTTAGATTTACGCAATGACCTATTGGCAAAACAACGTTTGAAAGAAGCGGCTGAAAAAGCAAAAATCGAGCTTTCTGGCGCAACACAAACTGAAGTGAACTTGCCGTATATCACAGCCGATGCGACTGGCCCGAAACACTTAGTGGTGAAAATCACACGTGCTAAGTTAGAGTCATTAGTTGAAGACTTGATCGAACGCACAATGGCACCATGCCGCACTGCGATTAAAGATGCTGGCGTTTCAATTGACGATATCACTGACGTGATTTTAGTTGGCGGTCAAAGCCGTATGCCTAAAGTGCAAGAGAAAGTAAAAGAGATTTTCGGCAAAGAACCACGTAAAGACGTGAACCCTGATGAAGCAGTTGCAGTAGGTGCAGCGATTCAAGGTGGCGTGTTGAAAGGTGACGTTAAAGATGTGTTGTTATTAGACGTTACACCATTGTCATTAGGTATTGAAACACTCGGCGGCGTGATGACTAAGGTTATCAAGAAAAATACGACGATTCCAACTAAGGCATCGCAAACGTTTTCAACCGCTGATGACAACCAAAATGCAGTGACGATTCAAGTGTTGCAAGGTGAGCGTGAAATGGCTTCTGCCAATAAATCGCTTGGCCAATTTAATTTGTCAGACATTCCACCAGCACCACGTGGCATGCCGCAAATTGAAGTAACTTTTGATATTGATGCGAACGGTATTTTGCACGTTTCTGCTAAAGACAAAGCCACTGGTAAAGAAAATAAAATCACCATTAAAGCAAACTCTGGTTTGTCTGAAGCTGAAATTCAGCAAATGGAAGAAGATGCAATTAAATACGCGGATGAAGATAAGAAATATCGCGAATTGGTTGATGCACGTAATGCAGCCGATGGCATGGTTCACTCAGTGAAAAAATCATTGAGCGAGCATGGCGATAAGTTGGATGAAGCGGAAAAAACAGCGATTGAAACGGCATTGAAAGATGTTGAAGATGTGTTGCAATCTGACGACAAAGACGTGATTGAAGCGAAAACCAATGCATTGACCGAAGCAGCGCAAAAACTGGGTGAAAAAGTGTATGCAGAAGAGCAAGCAAAAGCGAATACCGCCAATGCACAACCAAGCCCAGAAGGCGAAAAAACGGTTGATGCCGAAGTGATGGACGCTGAGTTTGAAGAAGTGAAAAAAGACTAAGTTTTTTAGTTAAGTAATCGATAATCGTTAGCGTCCTAAAATGATGCTAACGATTTTTCGTTATTAACTATTCATTAAAAAATAACTGACGATTCACAATAGATTAGATAAATATCAAACCATGGCAACCAAAAAAGATTACTACGAAGTATTAGGCGTTAACAAAGATGCCAGCGATGAAGAAATTAAAAAGTCTTATCGCAAACTAGCGATGAAATATCATCCAGATCGCAACCCTGATAATCCAAAAGCAGAAGAGCAATTTAAAGAGGCGAAAGAAGCCTATGAAACGCTGAGTGACGACCAAAAACGTGCGGCTTATGATCAATATGGTCATGCGGCTTTTGAGCATGGTGGTGGCGCATCTGGATTTGGTGGTGCAGGTTTTGGTGATGCATTTGGCGATATTTTTGGTGATATTTTTGGCGGTGCGCGCCAAGGCGGCGGTCAGCGTAACAATGTGTACCGCGGTGCAGACTTGCGTTACAACATGGAAATTTCGTTAGAAGATGCGGCAAAAGGGACTGAAACCAAGATTCGCATTCCTGTGCAAGCGGCGTGTGAAACCTGCAAAGGCACAGGCGCTAAAGCGGGCAAATCACCAGTTACGTGCTCCACTTGTGCTGGTCATGGCCAAGTGCGCATGCAGCAAGGCTTTTTTTCTGTTCAGCAAACTTGTCCAAAATGTCATGGAAGCGGCAAAATCATTAAAGAAGAAGACAAATGCGGCACTTGTCATGGTGCTGGTCGTCAAAAAATCAATAAAACCTTATCAGTTAAAATCCCCGCTGGCGTGGATGAAGGCGATCGTATTCGTTTAACAGGCGAAGGCGAAGCTGGTGTAAACGGCGGCCCAACGGGTGATTTGTACGTCGTTGTGCATTTAAAACAACATGAGATATTCCAACGCGATGGCGGCAATTTACATTGCGAAATGCCGATTAGTTTCAGCACCGCAGCCATTGGTGGCGAGATTGAAGTGCCTACTTTAGGCGGTTCTGCCAAAATGAAAATCCCAGCAGAAACGCAAACTGGCGGCGTTTTCAGGCTTAAAGGCAAAGGCATTAAACCGTTACGCCAATCTGATTATGGCGATTTAATGGTGCATGTTGTAGTTGAAACACCCGTTAAATTAACGGAAAAACAAAAAGATTTATTACGCGAGTTTGAAATCAGCACGCAAGCAGATTCTGGTAAACATAGCCCACGAAATAAAAGCTGGATGGATAAAGTAAAAGATTTTTTTGAATAGTTTAAAATCTTCAGCGAAACTAGTCATTATTTAGTATATTTTAAAAGCCTGCGATTGCAGGTTTTTAATTTTCAATTTGTAACATTTCATTTACGTTAATTATTCATCGATTACATTTTCGTTACACGCGCGTCATTAAACCGACATATCTCTTTGATATTATTCATTTAACTTAATTAAATGGAGATAATGCAATGAAAAGAGAATTAGTAAAAAGTGTTTTATTGGGCGGCTTGGTATTAACAAGTTTGGCATTAGGATCTTTTAAAGCAAATGCTTCAGGCTTTAATCAAAATGCCGCAAACGATGGCAAAGTAATGTCTGAGATTAAATTTCAAGATATATTGCAACACACATCACCTAATCAATTGGCGAGTAATTTTGGTAAGCCAGATGAAATTGTGATGATGAAAAATTCAGCGGGTGATATTGCTGGTGTTATTTGGGTTTACCACGATGCAGTTTTAAAGACGCATGGCATGATGGATGCAAGGTTTGTATTGGTTGATGGTCACATGAAATACGTGACGTTAACTGATGCGGTTTAACACTATTTAATCCCCATTTAATTAATTTACTTGTTGTTAACAGCTTAGCTGTTAACGTAGAATTTGCCCGCACATGCGGGCATTTTTATTTGATTGAAGTATTACTTCAATTTGACCGCATCAATCATGCTCTGCATCAATAGTTAACCAATAAAATGTATCAATTTTTTGTGCAAAACCAATTCTGGCTTCTCATCAATTGCACAACTAGATAAAAAACAAAGCGCAAGATATACTGCAAATGCTTTTCTGTGGAAAAGCACGCATCTCAATTTGTTTTTAAGCCTTCTATGAATTTATATCCTGTCACCATTATTGAAAATTTTTACGAAAACCCTGATGCAGTGCGGCAATTCGCGTTGAGTCAAAAGTATCAATTTCGGCGTGATTTAAAAGATGCCAAGTACGTGTTTCCTGGTTGTCGCACTAAAGACTTATCGATTATCAACAAACCTTTATTTGAAAAAGTCTGCAGTAAAATCGTCTCTGTATTTCACAATTCTGAACACGATTATATGCGCTGGACGATTACCACTAGCTTTCAAAGCGTTTCAGCAGAGTTTGACCGTGGCGTGATTCACACAGACAGTAATACGGTTTTTGCGGCTGTGTTGTATTTGTCGCCGGATGCGCCACTGGATTCTGGCACCTCATTATTCAAACCCAACAAAAATTTTGATGCAGTGAAATATGAGCAAGCATTGAAAGATAATGACAAGCGGTTTGACGCCGGTCAGATCGCGATGGATACCAGTTATCACAATATGTTTGATGAGATCGTGCGCGTGAACAATATGTATAACACGCTGATTTTATATGAAGGCCGCCATTACCATGCGGCGAACCAGTTTTTTGGCAAAACCTTAAAAGATTCGCGCTTGGCACAGGTGTTTTTTGTGAGCAAGATTGATGCGCAAAAACACAATGTGTTTCCATTGAATCGAACTAGCGCGATTAACGTATAAAAATTATCAATTTAAACATCTTACTTTAGATTGTTTAATATGGCCGTTAACTCTTCACGCACATCATTAAAGTCGGCATATGTTCTTGCATTAGTGCAATTCATTGAAGTGCGCGCATACCAATAATAGCTATTGCCCACATCACCTTCTATCTTGTGCAATACTGCATGTAGCCAATTGGCGGTCGCATCAGAATAATCTTGCGTAATATGATGCGCAGCTTCCCAATCGCCATCTAAAGCGGCTTGCACTGCGACTCTTAATTGTTGCTTATTGTCAGTCATATTTTTATCAATATTGACCTAATTCATTCGCTATCTGGGATATTCAATACTGCCTTTTTGAATAAACTCAATCTTGTATCCGTCAGGGTCTTCAATAAAAGCAATCACAATCGTGCCGTGTTTCATTGGCCCTGCTTCACGAATCACGCTTCCGCCAGCGGCTTTCACCTGTTCACAGGCTTTATAAGCATCATCCACTTCAAGTGCCAAGTGACCATAAGCGCCGCCCATTTCGTAGCTGGTTTTGCCATAGTTATAAGTAAGCTCAAGCACGCTGTTGTCGTACTCATTACCATAGCCGACAAATGCCAGCGTAAATTCGCCATCGGGATAATCTTGTTGGCGTATCAGTTTCATTCCTAACACTTTTGTATAGAAATTAACCGACTGTTCTAAGTTGCCAACACGTAACATCGTATGCAAAATTCTCATTTCAAACTCTCCTTGAGCTTTATAGATTCATTATTTTTAAACAATTTATTTTTAAGAACAGTTATTCTTAGGCTGTTTTTAATTGCGTCAATTGATAATACTTATTCAACAACTGCTCTTGTGTTTCAACCATGTCTGGATTTAGCGGAATGCAATTCACTGGACACACCGCTACGCATTGCGGCTGATCAAAATGCCCTACACATTCTGTGCACAAATTAGGATTGATTTCGTAGATTTCCTGACCTTGATAAATTGCCTCATTCGGACATTCAGGCTCACAAACATCGCAATTAATGCATTCATCTGTTATAAAAAGTGCCATAGATTATGCTCATTTAAACTTCTGCATTTGTTAAATTTTGGTCAGTTTTCAGTTTTTGCAAAATGGCCTCTTCAACCGTTGATGAAACAAACTGATGCACATCGCCTCCCAATTTGGCGACTTCGCGCACAAGACTGCTGGATACAAACATATATTGTTCTGCAGGCGTCAAAAACAAGGTTTCTAACTTTGGGTAAAGCTTGCGATTCATGCCGGCTAATTGAAACTCATATTCAAAATCGCTGGCAGCGCGTAAGCCGCGAATCACCATTTGCGCGCCTTGATCTTGCACAAACTGCATTAACAAACCACTGAATCCAACCACTTTAATATTACTGGATTTTTTAAAGCCACTTTGTGCAAGCGCGACACGCTCCTCTAAGGTGAATAAGGTGCTTTTATTGGTGCTACCCGCAACGGCAACAATCAATTCATCAAATAAATTAGCGGCACGATGCACGATATCTTCATGACCTAAAGTGATTGGATCAAATGTTCCCGGATAGACAGCAATGCGTTTTTTGCTCATGGATAACCTTAAATCAATGCAACATATTAAGAAGTTGAAACCGATTTTAGCAAATGATAGTACACGTTGCCCGCTTTATTTTGCTTAATGACTTGCCAAGTATCGCTGGATAGCACTTCAAATTCTGCTTCTATGTACACAATACCATCTGCGGCAAGGTGTTGATTTAATAGTGGAAGTAATTTGTTAAGCCAATCTTTGTTATAAGGCGGGTCGCAAAAAATAATATCCATCTTTTGCGTCGGCTGACTTAGAAAATTTAAAGCATCAACTTGATGTATCTGGCAATTTTGCGCATTTAACAAGGTTTGATTTTGCAAAAGCGATTTATAAGCTGCCGTTGAGCTTTCTACCATCACCACACTTTTAGCATTGCGCGATAACGCTTCGAACCCAAACGCGCCTGTTCCCGCGAACAAATCTAAGCAAGTTTTACCTGTTAAGTCTTGCCCTAGCCAATTAAAAACCGTTTGCCGAACGCGTTCAGGCGTGGGCCGCAAACCTTCTACATCGGGGAATTTGAGCAAGCGGCTACGCCAAACGCCAGCATTGATGCGGATTTGGTTACTGACAGTTTTGATGCTGGATTTAGTGTTAAGTTTAGATTTTGACAAGGTTTTGTATCAATACTGAGTAGCAGCAAAACCGTATTTTAACGCGTTATGACAGAATTTTTATCAACTTGAGTAAGCCTTAAATTTCAGATCTGACTCAAGTTGATACTATTTGACTGCGTCACTATTGTCCGCCAACAATCACCGATACAAAGTGGTCTGGCTTGATACGGCGTTTGAACGCATCTTTAATTTGCGCAGTGGTCACTTTTTCAATTTCTTTATTAAAGTCTTCTAGGTACGTCAACGGCAATTTGTAAAATCCAATCACACTTAAGTAATCTAATATCTTACTATTGCTATCAAGGCGCATCGGAAAGCCGCCAATGATATTCGATTTAGCCGCTTTCAGTTCTTTCTCAGTCACACCATTTTGGATGAATTTGGTCACCGTTTCGTTCACTACTTTAAGCGCGTCGTTGGCTTGTTCTCTCTTAGTTTGTAAACCGATTTGAAAAGGACCTAACTCGCCCATTGGCATAAAATAGCTGTAAACGCTGTAAACCAAACCACGTTTTTCACGCACTTCTTCGGTCAAGCGTGAGACAAATCCACCACCGCCCAGAATGTAGTTGCCCACATATAATGGAAAGTAATCTGCATCGCCGCGCTTAACACCTGGATAACCTAACAAAATGTGAGATTGGCTGGCTGGATGGTTAATTGTTTGATTGTTGGCTGCAGTTGGTAAAGTCACTTGTGCGATTTTTTCTACCGCTGCGCCTTGTGGCAAACCTTTAGATACATTTTCAGCTATCTCACGCGCCTGTGCTTCTGTCATATCGCCTATCAGCGCGATTGTGGCGCTTTTTGCAGTGTAATATTGCTGATAAAAACTGGTTAAGTCATCGCGTTTCATCGCTTGAATCGTATCGATTTCACCGCTTTCATCCAAACTGTAAGGGTGCGCGCCATATAAAGCCTGCATAAACGCTTTGTTTGAAATGCTTTCAGGTTGCGTTGCGGCTTCTTGTAAACCAGCAACGATACGTGTTTTTTCGCGTTCTAAAATCGCTTGAGGGAAATCAGGCTTGTGCAAAATCTTATTAAAAACAGTCAGCGCTTTAGCTTGCTCACTGGTTAATGTACGCAATTTAAATGCTGCTCTATCCAAATCTAACTCACCACCCAAAATAGCACCGATGTCTGCAAACTGATTGGTAATCGCTTCTTCAGTCAAACCGTCAGCGCCCAGCGTCATCATATATTTGGTCACACCAGCAACGCCAGAAGTGGCTTTGCTATCGTGCGAACTACCCGCAGGAAAATTCACACTTATATCAATAATCGGCAAATCATGATTTTCGACAAAATATACATCGCTACCAGAAGTTGTTTGCCAATGATTAATCTTAACGGCAGCGTTAGCACTTAACGCTAAAAAAGTCACAAAAAAAACGATTAAATATTGCATTGTTTTCATTCTAAAACCTTAAATGGATTTTTGTTTTCAAAATTATTTATTATTAAAAATGCAAAGCTTTAAGTCAGACTAGGCGTGCGATATCGACGTGTACATTAGGTACACGAGAGATTGCACAACGACGTATGACGACAAGGTTTGCATTTTTTACTAGTGGATGTGGGGTTTGCCGACTGGCTTAGCATTCGGATCAATAGGCTGCGGGTCTAGCGTTGCAATCGTCATATTGTCTTTAACCAGATATTTTTTTGCCACAGCTTGAATTTGCTCTGATGTAATCGCTTTCAGACGCTCGGGATACTCTTTCAGTAAGCGCCAACTGTAACCCATGGTTTCAAGTTGACCGATTTGCATGCCCTGGTAAAACATCGAATCACGCTGATAAATATCTGCCGCAATCACTGCTGCTTTAACACGATCCAACTCTTGCTGTGTGACGCCATTGCTTTTAATCAATTCGATTTGTGCCACTAAAGCTGCCTCTAGTTCCGCTACGGTTTTGCCTTCTGCTGGCGTGCCAACCAATTCAAACAAGGCTTCGCGGCCGCGAGAGGTTGTGTCATAACCAGTCCCAACATCAACAGCAATAGAAGTTTCACGCACTAGTTTCTGATTTAATCGAGCAGAATCATTACCACTTAATACGCCAGATAAGACATCTAAAGCATACGGTTCCCAAGCTTGTTCTGCTGTCGTCGGTTTTGATTCTGTTGATGAATGTAAAGTTGGCGCATGAAAGCCCATCATCAAATATGGTAATTTACCTGGCGCTTTCACCACCACGCGACGCTCGCCGATTTGGGCTGGCTCCGTCTGTGGTTTTCTAGCTGGCAATACTTTAGGCTTTATCGCACCAAAATATTGTTTTGCTAATTTTAAGACGTCTTGTGTTTTCACATCGCCCACCACAACCAAAGTCGCATTATTGGGTGCATACCAAGTGTTGTACCATTCACGCGCATCGGCGGCAGTCATATTCTCTAAATCGTTCATCCAGCCAACAACTGGCCTTGCATAAGGGTGTGCATTAAAACTGGTGGATTGAAACTGCTCGTTCACTTTTGATTGTGGCTTATCTTCTGTGCGCCAGCGACGTTCTTCCATTACCACTTTGATTTCTTTAGCAAATTCTTCATCTGTGATGACCAAATTGGTCATGCGATCTGACTCCAACTTAAAAGAAAGTGGCAAATGCGATTTTTCTAGTTGCTGATAATAACAAGTGTAATCTGTACCAGTGAATGCGTTTTCCTTACCGCCTGCAGCTGCTACTATGCGTGAGAATTGCCCTGCTGGCACCCGTTTTGTGCCTTTGAACATCATGTGTTCCAGCACATGCGCCACACCAGTTTTACCATTTACTTCATCTAAACTGCCTGCGCGATACCACACTTGTGACACCACTACTGGCGCGCGATGGTCTTCTTGCACGATTACTTTCATGCCGTTACTCAATTTGAATTCTTGAATCTCAGCTTGCGCATACGATGATATAAGCAAGGGGCTTAATGCCAATAATAGTAAGACTAATCTCGAATTTGTTTTTTTTATCGCTTTTTTTATAGGTGTTCGCACAAAAAATCTTTCTTAAAAATCAATAAATGAGTAGGCGCTTGCAAATAACTAATTGAATGTAACTAGTTAATGTAAATAGAGAATGACACGCCCAATAATGACATAGCTTAAATAAATTTAGTTCCTGCTTGCCACTAATGGCACGTTGCCGATTTTACGACTAAAATGATCATTAATAGTTATTTAAAGTGTGCCATGTTTAATATTTTTAAGAAAAAACCTCAGCCTGATAGCAACGATTTAAAAGAACAGGCTGTTAATCAACCCAATAATGAAGCAAGTTTTCCGGCAGAGATAATACCCCCAAGTGCAACGCCTGTTATCGCACAGCCAACTGATGTAGTGCCGAAAGAGGCAGAGCAAAAAAAAGTAACAGAAAAAATAGAGTTAAGTTTTACTGAGCGCTTAAAACAAAGTCTATCTAAAACGCGCCAGCAGCTTGGTGGTCAGCTAAATAGCTTATTCGGTGGCGGAAAAATCGATGCAGAAACTTATGAAGAGTTAGAAACAATTCTGCTGACATCCGACATTGGCGTAGCCGCTACCCAGCGGTTACTGGATAATTTAAAAAAACGCGTCAAACGTGAAAATCTACAAGATACCACAGCGCTTAAACAAGCATTAAAGATTGAATTATTGGCAGTATTAACGCCGTTAGAAATACCTTTGCAAACCAATCTGCAGAAGCCATTTGTAATTATGTTGGCAGGCGTAAATGGTGCGGGCAAAACAACTACCATTGGCAAACTGGCCAAACTATTTCAAGCACAAGGCAAAAGTGTTCTAATTGCCGCAGGTGATACTTTCAGAGCCGCCGCGCGTGAGCAATTGCAGATATGGGGCGAGCGTAATAATGTGCATGTGATTGCCAGTGAAGGTGGCGATGCGGCAGCGGTTATATTTGATGCGGTGAACTCAGCCATTGCAAGAAAAATAGATATTGTGATTGCTGATACGGCAGGACGTTTGCCGACACAAATGCATTTAATGGATGAAATTAAAAAAGTACAGCGCGTGATTGATAAAGCTTACCCTGGCGCGCCGCATGAGATTTTGTTAGTCATCGATTCCAACACCGGCCAAAATGCCGTTAGCCAAGTGAAAGCGTTTGATGATGCGCTAGGTGTGACTGGTCTGGTATTAAGCAAGTTAGACGGAACCGCCAAAGGCGGCGTGATTGCGGCGATTGCAGAAGCGAGGCCAATTCCAGTGCGCTTTATTGGCATCGGCGAAGCGATTGACGATTTACGTCCGTTTAACGCGCAAGCTTTTGTAGAGGCACTGTTTGATTAAGTTGACCATTTGATTAATCGTTTAGTTAACACTATTTAATCACTTAAAAATTATTATTCAGGCGATATACTATTTTCATCATGCAGTTCAATTCGGTTTCAAATAAAATCTATCTATGATTACTTTCGACAACGTCACCAAACGCTATCCTGGCAGCATCGATGCAATTAGCAACGTAAGCTTTAGTATCGAGCAAGGTGAGCTTGTTTACGTCACTGGCCATTCTGGCGCGGGCAAAAGCACATTGCTTAAATTAATGGCCGCGATTGAGCGCCCAACCAACGGCACGGTATTGATTAACAATCAAAACGTGAGCAAATTAAAAGAAGCCACTTTGCCGTTTATACGCCGCAAATTTGGCTTAATTTTTCAGGATCATAAATTACTTTATGACCGCAATTGCTTTCAAAATGTCGCATTGCCATTGGCTATTAACGGCATTACAGGGCAAGAAGCCGCTAAACGCATTCGTGCGGCGTTGGATAAAGTGGGACTTCTAGGTCGTGAAAAATCTATGCCGATTACATTATCTGGCGGTGAGCAGCAACGTTTGGCGATTGCACGCGCCGTCGTGAGCAAACCCGCTATTTTGATTGCAGATGAACCAACTGGTAATTTGGATAAAAATTATGCGGCGGACATTTTGACACTTTTCAAAGCATTTCAACAAGTTGGTGTCACTGTTATCATCGCTACGCACGATGCGCTTGGGCGCGCAGATGTCGAAAATCAATCGCCCAACGAAAAAATGGAATCTCAAACTATCTCGCATGAAAATACACAACCGGAAAGTAAAGTGTTGCATCTGAATCATGGCAAATTGACTAGCACAAATATTTCAGAGGTCATCGTATGAAAATTTGGCTGACACATCATGCGCAGGCTTTACGCTTAGTCTTATCACGTTTTAAAAAAAACAAGCTCAGCACCCTGTTGATTTGCTTAAGTATTGGCGTAACACTTGCGTTGCCAAGCGTCGCTTATATTGTTTTAGACAACTTAAATGGCTTGGTCAGTAGCGTTAAGAGTGAATCGAAAATCAGCGTTTTTTTGACGGAAAAGCATGATAAAGCACTTGTTACAAGCATTGAAAAAACGCTCAAACAAAATCCAGCGATTCAACAAGTGACCTATGTTTCAAAAGAAGATGCGCTTGAACAGTTAGCTGCAATTGATGCGAATAAATCAATACTGGATTCTTTACAAGGCAATCCGCTGCCAGATGCATTTTTTATAGAGCCGAAACTACTGGAAGCTAATTCAATCGACGCGCTGAAAAATGACTTGAGCAAATTAGAGGGCGTAGAAACTGTATTAGTCGATGGCACTTGGATAAAACGTCTAAATTCCATGCTGCTTTTGGGCAAAAAAATCTTAATTATTTTGGCGAGTTTATTAGGTTTTGCGTTAGTTGCGGTAATTGGTAACACCATCCGCATGCAAATCTTAACGCAAAGCGCAGAAATAGAACTAAGCCAGCTTATTGGTGCAACCAAGAGTTTTATCCGCAGGCCATTTTTGTATGTTGGTGGTTTATATGGCTTTGGCGGCGGCGTATTAGCATTGCTGATTACATGGTTGATGATACTATTTTTGAATCAAACCATCCAAACCATCGCCAATAGTTACCAGTCAGATTTCAATCTACACTTTTTATCATTTGATGAATTTTTGGTTATTTTAATAATTTCAATCGCGCTTGGCTGGTTATCCGCCTATTTTTCACTAACCAGTTCAGCTAAAAAAACTTAGATTTATCAACTATAAATTTCAAAACCTTAATCTTCCCAAACGATTAACTAACCCGTTCAGCAACAATTCGAGCGCCCATTAAAATTTGAACTACGGGAATATAAATCAATAACTTAAAAACTATTTACTAGTTATGAGGAAAATATTCACACACCTCATTGAGTGATTTGTTAAATTCCGCATAAAGCAACTTTAAATTTTCTGAATGTCTAGTTTGCGCATCACCCTCTATTTGCTCTGCAATTATTCCAAGTCGGCCCATCCCTAAATTCAATGCGACTCCCTTAACTTGATGACCAAGCGCCTGTACTTCAAGAAAATTGTTTCTTTTAATTGCGCTATCTAAGGCGCTATTTATAGGCTGCATACTAATTATAAATTGATGCGCTATTGTATTGATTTTGTGTTTATCATTTCCGAACAAGGCCGCCAATCGTTGTATATCCACAACTTTAGTAGAGTCTACGTTATCGCTCCCCGAGCATATATATTTCCTGCTGGACACCGGAGGTAGCCATTTCAATAAAATACTACTTAACTCACTGATTAAAATGGGCTTCGATAAGTAATCATCCATTCCAGCATTAAGACAAATTTCTTTATCGCCCAGCATTGCATTCGCCGTCATGGCAATAATCGGTATATGTATGCCCGTTGATAATTCGACATTGCGGATATAAGCGGTTGCCTGATAGCCGTCCATTATTGGCATATGGCAATCCATTAATATCAAATCAAAATTCGTATTCCTATAATAGTCAAATGCTTGGTGACCATCGATAGCCACCGTGACGGAACAACCTAATTTATCAAGTTGTTTTAACGCGACTTTCCTATTGAACTCATTATCGTCTACCAACAATATATGACCAGACATCGACGTCTGGTTGCTATTGTTCATCGTAGTGACTTTTCTGCGTTCTGCACCTACTTTAACTTGTTTTTTCCGTCGATCAAATATCGATATTATCGTATTGAAAAAAGTCGATTGTTTCAAAAGCGATAACTTCAATGTATATATATTGTCACTTTCCAGCGCATCTACAAGATCGAAATCCCTCATAACCAATATTTTTAAATCTTGGTTATCAGCTTTTAACTTATTGATGACCAAAGGCTCTATTTTTTGACCGATTAAAATTGCTAACTTATATTTAGAATCTATCTGAGCATTTCCATTTAATAACTCTTGGATATCACATATAGTAGGCTTGAGATTCCAACTATATAAATAACGCGCTAATGTATTCTTTTCATGGCAATCAGCTGCCAAAATCAAAATTTCATGTCCAGCAATAAAGGAACAACATTGAAGTTGTGTTTTTGCCTCCCCTACTGGAAAGCCAATGCTGAAACTAAATTTTGATCCTTGATTAAGTTCGCTTTCAACTTCAATAATGCCATGCAAAGCTTCCACCAAGCGCTTGGTAATAGACAACCCCAACCCTGTACCGCCGTATTTTCGTGTGATTGATCCATCAGCTTGAGAAAAAGGTTTAAATAAATTTGCACGGGTATTTTGATCAAACCCAATCCCTGTATCTTCAATCACAAAACCTACATTATATAAATCGTTAACATTATTTTGATGAATGACATTTAAAGTGACGGTCCCTACTTCGGTAAATTTAATTGCATTTCCCAGCAGGTTAATAAGAATTTGACGCACCCTTCCCGCATCCCCGATAAGGGTTGTCGGAAGACTAGGGTCTATGAAATAAGTAAAGATCAGATTTTTTTCCTGAGCCCGATGTGCTAGTAAATCTATACAACTTTCAACCAAAGCAATGATTGAGAATTCTTTTTTTACAATCTGAAGCATGCCGGCTTCAATTTTAGAAAAATCTAGAATGTCATTAATAATATCTAAAAGTGCGTTTGAAGAATCCTTAATAGTGTTCACATAATCAATTTGTTCATCATTTAAAGGCGTTTCAGCAAGCAAATCAATCATGCCGATCACACCATTCATTGGCGTCCTAATTTCGTGACTCATCGTCGATAAAAACTCGGACTTTATTTTGACCGCATTTTCAGCAAGTTGCTTTGCGCCTCTTAATTCCGTTACATCGTAAAACCAGCCAATTGAAGCACTTTCACCTTCATAGTCCATGTTCATGTAAGTCGCTGATAACCATGCATTGGGCTGGCTATCTCTTTTAAATTCAACCAGTAAATTTTTAATGACTTCACCTTCATCCAATCGATTTTTAACCTCCACATAAACTTCTGGGTTTTGATAATACGAAAGAGGATTTTTACCTAAAACTTCATTAAAATTTAAAGAGAATAACTCTGCATAACTATGGTTGGCAAAAAGTATTTTGTCAGTTTTTCTAGAAACGATTCTCACGCTAATTGGGCTACTTTCTAATAATGCCCTCATTTTAGAAGCATGATTCAAAAGATTTTTTTTGGTACTAATTTCTTTTTCAATGTTACGAAAAGTAATTACGGCGCCAATGATTTCATCTCCCTCTTTTCTAGGTGATGATAAAACGGAGACTGGTAGTTTTGTTCCTGCTCGAGTAGTAAAAGTCTCTTCAGTATGTACAGCCAAATTACTCTTTTGAACAGCTTCGGCAGGGATGTCTCGAAAATCGCCAGAAAAAGTATGGGGTAAAAGTTCAGGCAGGATGAAATCGTGGATGTTTTTACCCATCAACTCGTGTTGTTCCCATCCCAAAATACGTTCTGCTTCAGCATTCATAAATACCAACAAACCATTTTTGTCTAGCGCATACATGCCCTCACTCATGGAATTGGTGATGCTTAATACAAGCTGCCGATTTTCAGTTAAGCCCGTATTAGCCTTTTTCTTGTCCTTAACAACCTTGAGGATTTTTATACCAATAACTAATAAAGAAATGAAGGTAAATAGAACCGCAATTAGAAGAAAAACAACTGGTGATGCAAATAAAAACATTAAGCTTCCTAAATGAAAGTGCCGTTCGATAATAAGACTTAGTCCAATTGATGTTGGAGCTTAAAAAATCAAATATCGTCGTATTGCTTAATAATGTTTATTGCAAAAACTATACCTAAGTAAATATTTAATTTACATCATATAAGCATATGTTTTTTATTACTTATATAAATAATCATAGACAAATACATGTCGAGCACGTCGTGAGTTCGTCGAGGCTGTTAGGATTACATCACTTTTACATTTGATGTACTTAATGGTGAGGTTGAGAACGTTTAAACAAAAAATCACGCTAATGCGTGATTATGAGTAAAGCAGAAGAAGAAATAACCAATCTATCTATGGATAGGTTATTAAAATGATATTGTGAGTGATTAAAAACCTAGACTCTCAAGTAAATCGTCTACTTGCTCTTGGTTAGTAACAGCCTCGATATTTTGTTCAGGGTTAATTTGGGGACCATTAAGTAAACCGCTTTCCTTATCTTTTTTAGGAAGCTCTGGCGTAAAATCGATCAGCACCTGAACCAGTTGTTGCTCAATACTTTGCGCCAACTCAGTAATTTTCTTGATGACTTGTCCAGTTAAATCCTGAAAATCTTGTGCCATCATAATTTGCATGAGTAACTCTTTGCTTTGATCCACTTGCAAATGAGTTTGATCCAAATAATTCAAAGTGTCTTGCGCCACTTTGTCGTAATCTCTTTTAAATGAAGGCGTCCCAAGGACTACTTGCCATTGGCTTTTCAATAGGGTTGCATCATTAGATAATTTATCCTGCAAAGGTATTGCCAAGTCAATTGCATTAAGGACTTTCTCAGCAGCCTGTTCTGTCATGCGCGCTACATATTCCAGCCGATCGCGAGCGTCTGGAATGTCACTAGCCGCTTTTTCCAACAATTTATCAAAACCTAATCCGCGTAAACTATCATGCAAAGTACGCGTCATCTGACCAATACGATTGAGCATCTTCTCTTGAGTATCATGGCTTGTAGACAACTCTTCTATGGCCTCGGAAGCAAGCTTATTATTCATCATCAAGCGGTCGCCTTTTCCATTTTTTCGAAAATCTTCGCCAACTTTTCATCTAGAGTCGCTGCCGTAAATGGCTTCACAATATACCCATTAGCACCGGCTTGAGCGGCAGCAATTATATTTTCCTTTTTCGCTTCCGCCGTTACCATTAAAACCGGCAATGTTGACAAGTCTACATCTGCACGAATATTTTGCAGCATGGTTAAGCCATCCATATTAGGCATATTCCAATCGGAAATCACAAACTCAAATCCACCTGATTTAAGTTTTGCTAAACCCATTACACCGTCTTCAGCCTCATCCACGTTGGTGTAGCCTAAATCTTTGAGTAAATTTCTAATAATGCGTCGCATCGTAGAAAAGTCATCTACGATCAGAAATTTAGTATTGAGATTAGCCATGTTTACTCCATAAACTTAAAAATAATTACAACAGTCACGTACTAAACAAATAGCACTGACCTCTTCATATCATTATCGACTACCCATATAAATACGGATCGTTGAATTCAGGCATAAATCTACCGTTAATTATCGATTTGACCTTTTAAACACGTAGTGCACGGCTACTATTAGCCGCTAAATAAGCTAACACACGAGAAGGCATCTCATTGAGTGGCAGTACTTCATTGACGCCACCCAGATGCACCGCTTCTTTTGGCATTCCGTACACCACACAACTCACTTCATCTTGTGCAAAATTGTAACTACCAGCCTCGCGCATTCTGAGCATCCCTTGTGCGCCGTCCTTGCCCATGCCGGTCAATATGACCCCTACGCAGTTTTTACCGGCTACGGCTGCTGCAGAATCGAATAACACGTCCACTGAGGGTTTATGCCGATTGACCGGCTCACTGTTACTCAACTCCGTCACATAATTGGCACCGCTACGAGTCAACAGTAAATGTGAATGTCCGGGTGCAATAAAGGCATGACCTGGCAAAATTCTCTCCCCGCCCTGCGCTTCGCTGACTTGAATTTTGCATAAGGAATTTAGGCGGTCTGAAAACGACTTTGTGAATCCAGCAGGCATATGCTGAGCCACGAGTACACCAGGCGCATCTGCAGGCAATTGGGTTAAGAACGCTTTCAACGCTTCGGTGCCGCCGGTAGACGCGCCAATAATAATAAGTTTTTCACTGCTTATAAGTGGGTTGTTCAGTTTAGGTATTTCTGAAATCTGCTCTCTAGAACCCTGAATCGGCTGTTTGATTTTTGCTAAAGCAGCAGCGCGGATCTTATCGCCTATCAAGTCAGCATATTCTTTAATGCCATCTGCTATCGATAGTCTAGGCTTAGTAACGAAATCTACTGCGCCCAGCTCCAATGCACGCAATGTGATCTCAGAACCGCGTTCAGTAAGCGACGAAATCATGACCACTGGCATAGGTCTTAAGCGCATTAAACGCTCTAGGAAGTCCAGACCATCCATTTTAGGCATTTCAACATCCAGTGTGAGCACATCTGGATTGGTTTTCTTGATAAGCTCACGTGCTATTAAAGGATTAGGGGCTGCGCCTACCACTTCCAGATCAGGCTCACTGTTGATAATTTCCGTCAGTAAACTTCTAATCAATGCAGAGTCATCGACGATCAATACTTTAATTTTTTTTATTTTCATTATTAAATTGGCCTTTCTATCTTTTCACCAAACACAGAATCTAAAATAACTCTGCGTCGCCAGACACAGCCGTAGCTTGTAAACTGGATGCATAAAATTCTTCGCGTTGAGCCAAGGTATCGGTATGGACTTTCTTGAGCTTTTTTACTAAAACCCTGCCGGTATGGGGAAAGAAATAGACTTTTCTTGGGTATATATCATTAAGATCTTCCCCCGCTATTCGGATGTTTTCCGTTTTTAGATAGTTCTTTACAAAGACGGCATTACGCTCACCTACGTTAATCGCCGTAAAGGCTTTCAATACAGATCCACCGCCAAAAATCTTGGCTTCAAGATTTTCACGTTTAGCACCATGTTTGATGAGCTGGTTAATCAAGATTTCCATGGCATAGTTGCCATAGCGCATAGACGCAGAAACCGGACTATTGATATCGCTCATACCTCCCTCCGGCAACATAAAATGGTTCATGCCGCCTATACCGGATTTCACATCACGGATGCAAGCAGCAACACAAGAGCCAAGCACTGTGACGATCAGCATATTTTTATCGGTAAAATAAAATTCACCCGGTAATATTTTCGCTGCTTGTGCATCAAATGTCTTATCGTAGTAAAGGTTGGTGGCCATATGTTCGGCAATGGTTTTACTCACTTCCCCACTCTTTTCGTTGTGACGAGCGATTGCATTTATACAACCGTTCTTTGCTGTGCATTTAACTCATAAACCGTTTTGCCGCGCAATTTGAATGCATTGGTCACGTATAAAAAATTTTCTGAATGGCCGCCAAACAGCAGTGCATCCGGCTTCATTAACGGCGCAAATCTGTTCAAAATTGTAGCCTGTGTCGCTTTATCAAAATAAATCATCACATTGCGGCAGAAAATAATGTCGAATGGACCTGTTAACGGCCATTTTTCATCCAACAGATTCAGCGGCATGTATTGGATCATCTGCCGTAACTCATCACGGACGCGCACAAACCCCGCATTAGCGCCGACACCTCTTAATAGGTATTTTTTGCAAAGTGCAGGATCCATTTTTTCGATACGCTCCATTGCGTATACCCCTTGCGCCGCAGTTTTAAGCACATTGGTGTCGATATCTGAAGCAATGATTTGAACGGGTGGTTTTAACGTGTTAAACACTTCGCAAGCCGCCATCGCAATTGAATAGGGTTCTTCACCAGTCGAACTCGCAGAACACCAAATCGTAATAGGCTGTTTAATGCTTTTGAGATGCTCCTGCAAAATTGGGAAGTGATGTGACTCCCGGAAAAACGAGGTCAAATTAGTCGTCAGGCAATTTGTGAACGCTTCCCACTCGCGCTCATCACTCGTCGCTTCTAACTGATTGAGATATTCATTAAACGATGACATATCGACCACTCTCAAACGACGCGCTAGACGACTGTAGACCATATCGCTTTTAGCATTTGAAAGCGATATTCCTGCGTGTTTGTAAATGAGCTTACGCACCCGCTGAAAATCGTTTTCAGAAAAGTGAAACTCACGCTCAGTCGCTCTTCCTTCAGCTCTCATAATATCTTTCAAGGATTGACTAATTATCCGTTGCTAACCATTAACACTGGTTTAGCCATGGGTTCAACAGGAGAGGATTCATCCAAAATAAACACATTAACCGTATCAGAGAGTTCCTCAGATTGCTTCATGAGTGCTTCCGCTGCTGCAGCGGCTTCTTCCACTAGCGCAGCATTCTGTTGCGTCACTTCATCCATCTGTGTGATGGCAATATTAACTTGGTCAATACCAGAACTTTGCTCAATTGAAGCAGCCGCGATCTCACCCATGATGTCAGTCACGCGTTTAACAGATGAAACAATCTCTTCCATGGTGTGGCCAGCAGCTTCAACCAGTTTGGTTCCGCCTTTAACTTTCTCGACTGAGTCTGAAATCAGTTGCTTGATCTCTTTAGCCGCTGCGGCAGAGCGTTGTGCTAAGTTGCGCACTTCTCCGGCGACTACTGCAAAGCCCCTGCCCTGTTCCCCTGCACGTGCCGCTTCCACAGCTGCGTTCAGTGCTAGGATATTGGTCTGGAAAGCGATACTGTCAATGACGCTGATGATTTCTACGATCTTGCCTGAGCTGGCGCTGATGTCGGTCATGGTGTTGACCACTTCGCCGACCACACTGCCGCCTTTAATGGCGACGGTAGAGGCCGTGGTAGCTAGTTGATTGGCCTGTTTGGCGTTCTCGGCATTCTGTTTAACAGTAGATGCTAGTTGTTCCATGCTGGATGCAGTCTCTTCAAGTGAAGAGGCTTGTTCTTCCGTACGTTGGGAAAGGTCGGCATTGCCTTGCGCAATCTCTTTCGCTGCCGTATTAATGGTGTCAACCGAAGCTTTGACTGCTGCGATCGGCCCTACAATCATTTCTAGAGTACCGTTGATGACTTCAACAATCCTGCGGAAATCACCTTGATGGCGAGTAATATCGGCCCGCACACTAATACGGCCTTGCTCCGCGGCATTAGCCAGCATTTGTACGTCGGCCCTTAAAGCATTTAAATTATGACGAATTTGCTCAACGGTAGTATTGATATATGCTTGTTTACCGGGAAACTGCTCTAGTTCCGCGTCAAAATTACCCTCACCAAACTGTTGCATACAGGCCAAAGCTTTGCGGTTAACTTCAATATGATTCGCCACCATCTCGTTAATACTTTGCATGATGACTGCATAGTCACCATTGAAGCGTTCATGCTGCAACTGCTGATCAATATTGCCTTGTTGATGTTCTACGGTAATTTGTTTGATAGAGTCAATCACGCCTTTTAGATTGCTGCGCACTTGTTCAACGCTTTGATTGATTGAAGAAAGTTGGCCTGGAAAATCCTCAAGTGGCGTATCAAAATTACCATCGCCGAAGCCTTGCACACATGCCAAAACTTTTTGGTTTACGGCAATATGGCCTTGAACCATATCATTAACGCCTACTGCCATTACTTGATAAGCCCCTTTGTATTGACTAGTATCGATACGCGCAGCAATCTTTCCTTGGCTGTGATCTTGTGACATGCGGGTCATATCAGCGATGAAGTTTTTTATATTGTTGCGCAAGCCTTCAATACCATCATTGATGAATTTTTGTTGGCCTGGAAATTGTTGTAAAGGCTTATCAAAATTGCCTTGTGCGAAATCCTGCAGGCAAGCCGTTACCTTACGCATGATGTCTGCTTGGTTGCTTGCCATTTGATTGACGTTATCCGCCATGTCCCGGTAGCTACCATAGAATTTATCACTATGAATTCTGCTATCGATTAGGCCTGCTTTATTTTCACTGGTTATAAAGGTTTGCTCTGCGATTACAGATTTAATCGTATCTTGCATGCTGGACATGGTGGCCATCAAGCTTGTTGTATCGTTGGGCTTTAATGTGATTCTGGTAGTGACATCGCCTCTGGAAATCTTATTAGCCACTTCGAGAGCTAAAATGGGCTCACCACCTAATTGACGCATCAGATTACGTAAAATGTAGTATCCCATGCCGCCCATCATGATAAGCATGACCAAGGTAATGCCGATTGAAACCAAACTGGTCTGCTCGAGAGATGCCTGAGCGTGGTCAGCTTTTGCATTGGAAAGCTGAATGCTATAAGCGATCATGTCATTGATAGCATCGTTGGCACTCCGTGCTTCTGCAGATATCCCTATATACAACTTGCTTGCTTCTGGTAAATTGTTTTCGCGTGAAGCGATAATGATCGGGTACATTTTCAAATAATAATTACCCACCATCAGGCGCATATGTTCATACTTTTTCTGTTCCTTAGGATCCTTCACCAATTTAGAATATTCATTGAAAGTCTTGTCCAGGTCTGCACGATATTTTGCTATATCTCCCTCCATGGCTAATTTCTGATCCACATCTGGATCGATAATATGCCGGCCAATCCAGATACGGATTGTGCTGAAACTCAAACTGATTTTATTCAGCTTTGCCATATTAGGCAGGCTGCTCACGTTGGCGTAATTAGCCTCTTGGAATACTTCTTTCATTTTGTAAGCACTGAAAGCTGATAACACCACAAATCCAATTACCGCAGCCAATACTAATAAATAAATACGTTTTGTAACTGACATTTGAAACTCCTCAATCTTTTTAAATGCTGTCATTAGGCTATTTAATACTTATCTAATCTAATCTTAAAACTCAGTCCAATCACCATCTACACCATTGGCTGGAATCACTTTTGCAAGATGCTGCGTACCATTCATCTTCACAGATTGTGGTTTCGGTCTCGCTAATTGTTTTACCGGCGCACGACTGATTGGCGTTACAACTGTTCGGGCGCTAGAACTAGAAACTGACTTGCTGGTTACCGCGCGCTCATCCACCTTGAATATGCTCACAGCTTCCATCAAGCTATTTGCCTGGTCGACGAGCGACTCAGCTGCTGCTGTGGCTTCTTCCACTAGCGCAGCATTCTGTTGCGTCACTTCATCCATCTGTGTGATGGCAATATTAACTTGGTCAATACCAGAACTTTGCTCAATTGAAGCAGCCGCGATCTCACCCATGATGTCAGTCACGCGTTTAACAGATGAAACAATCTCTTCCATGGTGTGGCCAGCAGCTTCAACCAGTTTGGTTCCGCCTTTAACTTTCTCGACTGAGTCTGAAATCAGTTGCTTGATCTCTTTAGCCGCTGCGGCAGAGCGTTGTGCTAAGTTGCGCACTTCTCCGGCGACTACTGCAAAGCCCCTGCCCTGTTCCCCTGCACGTGCCGCTTCCACAGCTGCGTTCAGTGCTAGGATATTGGTCTGGAAAGCGATACTGTCAATGACGCTGATGATTTCTACGATCTTGCCTGAGCTGGCGCTGATGTCGGTCATGGTGTTGACCACTTCGCCGACCACACTGCCGCCTTTAATGGCGACGGTAGAGGCCGTGGTAGCTAGTTGATTGGCCTGTTTGGCGTTCTCGGCATTCTGTTTAACAGTAGATGCTAGTTGTTCCATGCTGGATGCAGTCTCTTCAAGTGAAGAGGCTTGTTCTTCCGTACGTTGGGAAAGGTCGGCATTGCCTTGCGCAATCTCTTTCGCTGCCGTATTAATGGTGTCGCCCGCTTGCTTAATCTGAGAAATAATTTCACCCATGTTATCGATAAGTGAATTAATGCCTGTGCAAAGCTCAGCAATATTGCCGGTTTTGTCTGAAGTAGTGATGCGCTGCGTCAAGTCACCTGCTTTGGCAGCGCCCACAACCGCCTGCGTTTCGCCAACTGCTTTAATCAATGCTTGTTGCGCTTGAACTGTTGAAGTAATTTCGGTGGCGAATTTCACCACTTTAGAAACTTTGCCATTAACATCTAAAATAGGGTTATAAGAGGCTTGTAACCAAACTTCGCGACCTCCTTTAGCAAAGCATTGGTATTGTCCTGAATCAAACTCCCCACGGCCGAGCTTTTCCCAGAAGGCATGATATTCCGTGCTGGCTTTGTAGGTAGGATCGACAAATGTGCTGTGGTGCTGACCGATTGCTTCAGATTCGGTATACCCCATGACATCAAGAAAGATGGCATTTACGCGAATAACTTTGCCATCAGGCGTGAATTCAATGACCGCCTGGTGGTTATTGATTGCATCCAATTGCCCGCTCGCATCTACTGCTTTGTTTTTTTCTGCGGTGATATCAGACGCAAATTTAACCACTTGGGTGACTTTTCCGTTCACATCTTTGATGGGATTGTAAGAAGCTTGGATCCAAATCTCTTTACCGCCTTTGCCAAATCGCTTGTAAACGCCTTTGTCGTACTCACCCCGGTTGAGTTTTGCCCAGAAGTCGCTGTATTCGCTGCTAGTCCTGTATGCAGGATCAACAAATAAACTATGGTGTTGGCCGATAGCTTCTACCTCGGAATAACCTAAGCAATCCAAGAAATTCTGATTGACCTCAGTTACATGACCATCGGGAGTAAATGAAATCACGCCTAAAGATTGGCCAATCGCACTCAATTGCCCTCGAATCAGTGTCTCAAGATTTTTTTGTGTACTAATGTCTGTGGCATATTTCACCACTTTGAAGGGTTTACCGTTGAAATCTAGAATTGGGTTGTATGAGGCTTGCAACCAGATTTGATTGCCGTTTTTCCCTACCCGTTGATACTGACCTGCGTCATATTCACCGCGCGCTAGTTTCTCCCAGAAACTACGATATTCAGGGCTGTTCTTATAAGCCGAATCGACAAAAAGGCTGTGATGTTGGCCTTTAATCTCATTGAGGGTATAACCCACTACATTCAGGAAATTTTGGTTGGCTGTCACAATGCGACCGTCAAGAGTGAATTCAATCACACCTTGTGCCTTACTAATCGCCGATATAAGCCCTTGATTCTCTGCGGATTGGAGTTTAGATTTGGTTACATCAGTCATATAGCTGGTAACTTTTACATATGATCCATTGTTATTGGGAATCGGACTGTAATATCCCTGAAACCAATGCACTTCTCCATTTTTTGCAACAAACTTATATTCGCCTGTGTCGTTCTGACCTAGTGCAAACTTATCCCATAAATCACGATCATTTTGATTGGGTTCGAGGAAACGGGCATGGAGCTGGCCGACAACTTCGCGCTCTTCAAAACCTAAAGCGTTAAGAAAGTTATTGTTAACACTTAGAATTCTGCCTTCTAAATCATATTCAGCAACACAGCGCGCTTTATCAATCGCCTTTTTAATCGCAGTGGACTCAGCCACTTCATTTTCAAGCTGCTGAAAATATTTACCCTGCAATAATTGGCCTAAACGTCTTAACCCTAAGTTTTTCATTTATTTCTCCTTAACTTCTATATCGTCAGTAATTAACTATTGTTTAAGCTAATTGCAGTTAAAACACGATTTAAAATATTCTTTGATACATTAATGGGTTGCAACTGTGTCGAGTAAGTCCATCTCTTGACTATTCATCAGCTTTTCGATATCAATCAAAATGAGCATGCGTTCTTCTATCGAGCCTAACCCCAGGATATATTGCGTATCAATGTTCGAAACCAAGTCGGGCACTTCGCGGATATGTTCTGTCGATAAATCCAGCACATCTGAAACGCCATCCACGACAATTCCGACCACGCGGCCTCGTAAGTTCAGAATGATCACCACAGTGAATTCATCGTATTGTTTATTTTCAAGGTTGAATTTGATGCGCAAATCAACAATGGGAACGATGCGTCCGCGCAGGTTAACTACCCCTTTGATAAAGGTTGGTGTATTGGCGATTTTGGTCACGGTGTCGTAACCCCGGATTTCCTGCACTTTCAATATTTCAATGCCGTATTCTTCACCACCTAAAACAAAGGTCAGGTATTCACCTGCAACACTTTCGACTTGTTTTTTAGCGGAATTGGTAAGGGATTCTATATTCATGCTCATGCTGCATACTCCTTTTGTAGCTGCTGTGTTTGTCCAATATTGATAATGGCGGGTATATCCAGAATAAGCGCTACAGATCCATCACCCATGATGGTTGCACCTGAAACGCCCTTCACTTTTCTAAAATCAGTTTCTAAGCTTTTGATCACTACCTGTTGCTGCCCAACCAAACTATCAATAAATAAAGCGGCCTTTTTACCCTCAGACTCAATCAACACGAGCACTCCCTGCGTTGGGTCCTTGTATTTACTTTGTTGATTGAACATTTGATGTAAAGCGATGATTGGTAAATATTCACCACGGACATGCACCATGTATCCTTGTCCTGTTACGGTGCGAACATCGGCAGGGTTGGGTTGCAGTGTTTCTACAATCAAATTGAGTGGGATAACATAAACGCTGTCACCCAAAGAAACTGACATACCATCTAGAATGGCTAAAGTTAATGGCAATGAAATCGAAATGGTGGTGCCAAAGCCCAAAGCAGATTTAATCTCCACCGTACCGTTCATAGAAGTGATGTTACGTTTCACCACATCCATGCCCACGCCACGGCCTGAAACATCGGTGACTGTTTCTGCAGTGGAAAAACCTGGGGCAAAAATGAGCTGCCATACATCGCTATCGGACATGTTGTCGCTAACATCTAGGCCGTTTTGTTTGGCTTTTGCTAAAATGCGTTCGCGGTTGAGGCCACCGCCATCGTCGCTTACTTCGATAACGATATTGCCCCCGCGGTGGGTTGCCAATAAGGTCAGGCTGCCTATTTCATGCTTACCTGCTTTAATGCGGGTTTCTGGCATTTCAATCCCATGATCCACACTATTGCGGACCAAATGGGTTAATGGATCAATAATGCGTTCGATTAAACCTTTATCTAGTTCGGTAGCCGCACCTTGCGTAATAAACTCAATCTTTTTGCCAAGTTTGCTGGCCAGGTCACGCACCATTCTTGGAAATCTGGAAAACACATAATCCATCGGCATCATGCGAATCGACATAGCGGCTTCTTGCAAGTCACGTGTGTTGCGTGTGAGTTGGCTGACGCTGTTGATTAAACGTTCGTGCTCAACCGGATCTAACGCGCTGATACGCTGCTCAATCATGGCTTGTGTGATTACCAACTCGCCTACCAGGTTGATTAATTGGTCAACTTTCTCAACGCCAACGCGAATTGAGCTATTCTCTTGGTTAACTGCTTGTTTATCGCCTTCGCGGCGCATCGTTTGTGATTTTTCAGTATCTAGTGCGGAAACTGTGTTTTGTACAAGATGTAAAGCCAGCGCTGGTGTAGCGCTTAATTCGACTTTCGGCGAAGATGAATCATTCGCTTCCGTGAAAAAACCATAGTCGACATTCTCTACAAAAGACCTCGTAGTTTCTTGCTGAGCTACCTGCTGGTTAACACTAATACTTAATGTATCCGGATCTACTACAAATGAACAAATAGATAACACTTCCGCCTGTGCAGCATCGGTCACCAAATTAAACACTAATTGGCCATCAGAATTTACTGCTTTGGTCACCGCGCCCAGTAGTTCTAGTTCTGACTGTAGATCAGCAGCCTCTTTATCTGTGAGTTTTGGCGATACGATCAATAACGACTGTGAAGATGAAGCGGACTCTGCAGATTGATGAGGCTGTGTAATTGCAGATGGATCAATGTCGACAATGAATGAACAAATAGCAATGATATCTTCAACGGATGTCGCGCCAGTTAATCTGAATACATACCCTTTACCAACCTTTTCTTCCTGCACAATACCGAGTAACTCAAGTTCTGATTTAAGATTGTCGGCATCTTTTTCCGATAGATCTTTTAAAGTAATCACATATTCAGGGCTGGTTTCAGAACTATCATTTACAGCAGCAGACGCCGCCTCAACTAACGTATTAGGCTCTACGTCTTTGACTACAGCAGCTATAGGTGCAATTGCTGCGCCTTCAGCGAAGTTCCTCAGTTTAAGCTTAATGTCCTCTACCACGCCTTCATCAGCTGTCGTACCGTTACGGTGACCATCCAGTTGCATAACCAATACGTCTTTGGCCACCAAGAATGCATCGACATGATCGAGTGTGAGCAGCATTTCGTTTTTGCGAATTTTGTCTAGCAGTGACTCAAGCAGATGCGTAATCTCGGTCATATCAACCATACTAAAAGTGGCTGCGCCGCCTTTAATCGAATGCGCTGCCCTAAAGATAGCGTTCAAGTGCTCTGGATCTGGATTAGCCACATCCAGATCGAGTAATAATTTTTCCGCTTCTGCCAAAAGCTCTTCCGATTCTTCGAAGAACACTTGGTAAAACTGGGTCATATCTATAGCCATGTACTGCTCCGTTTCGATATTTCTTGCTGATACTGTAATTTCCGTTGGATGATGAGCACGATTTAACCTGAATCAGCCGATGACTTTTTGTACAATCTCAATGAGCTTTTTAGGGTCAAACGGTTTTACTAACCAGCCATTCGCACCTGCGGCACGGCCTTGCGATTTCATTTCATCACTGGATTCCGTTGTCAGCATCAAAATAGGGACTTTTTGATAACTCACTAAGTTACGTAGCGAGCGGATCAACGTAAGGCCATCCATAACCGGCATGTTCTGATCCGTCAATACAAGATCAACCGTTTGCTGTTTGGCTTTATTTAATGCATCTTGTCCATCGATGGCCTCAATTACTTTGTACCCGGCAGCATTCAAACTAAAGACCACCATTTGCCTGAGTGAACCAGAATCGTCGACAGCCAGAATCGTTTTTGTCATCATATTTCTCGCAATAATCTTGTATCGATATATCGTTATTAATTAATAACGCTTTTGTTTGCCCTGTATGGCAATGACATTTGTAAAAGTAAATCCACTAGAAAAGCTCAATTTCGCCACTGACCATATGTTTTTGCTTTACTTCTTGACTTAGGCCGTCTTTAAGCGCCCCGCTCTTTAAACTTAAGCTGTCATGTATTTTTTCCAGCAACTCCTCAATAGATTCATTTTGTGAGGTATGCGTATCCATGCGATGATTCGCTAACACAGTTAATAAATCGCGTAATCCAGAAATCCGTTTTACGGTGCGCATGATCAGTTGATTCGTCAGGTCTTGAAATTGCAACCCAGTCACCACAGTGTTGATTTCTAGATGAATTTTTTCGCGTAGCGCCAAAACACCAAACCTTTGCGTTGCCTCAATATCATGTGTTTGTAACGCATCGCCCAATAACTGCTGTTGCTGACTAACCAGTTGATTGATCTGCATAAACCCGCCGCTTAAAGTCTTAATCGCTTGCTCTAGCAAGAATGAGGTCTGTTCCAAGTCCGCTTCTGCAGCTTGCAAATGCTGGTTGCCATGTTCAGAAACGCGACTGAGTAAGCGCTGCAGTTCAATCATTGGTAAATTATTCCTATCCATACCTACACAATAGCTTTACGTAGTGCTAATCAATTACATGAATACAGGTCCGAATACCTGTTAATTTGGGCTTAAGCTTTCTACTCCAGGCACGGTATTGCTATTCACTTTGACTGCAGCGTCATCATTCAAAACGTCCTCTTCGGCTTTCTTATTCATGACGATAATGCTGATTCGGCGATTGACCGGATTCAAAGGATTCGCCCGATCAAATAACACTGCAGAAGAAAGACCCACCACCCTTAATAATTTTGTTTCATCAATACCACCAGCAACTAATTCACGCCGTGCAGCATTTGCACGATCAGAGGACAACTCCCAGTTACTATAAAGTTTTTCGCCATTAGGATATGGCGACGCATCGGTGTGTCCGGATAGGCTAATTTTGTTCGGCAGGCCATTCAGCACTTGGCCGATCTCATGCAATATCTGCCTTGCATACGGCTGAAGCTCCGCTTTTGAAGAGGCAAACATCGGACGATTCTGGTCATCCACAATCTGAATACGTAAGCCTTCAGTGGTGATATCCAGCAGCAATTGGTTTTTGAACTGGTTCATCGTAGGACTGGCGTCAATAGCCTGTTGCAGCTTTTGTTTAAGATCTTCCAGCTTTTGTTTTTCCAGCCTTTCAAGCTCGGCCTTGGCAGACTTAATGTCAATTTTTTTGATGCTTTCCTTACCTTCTGCTTTTCTAACCTGGCCCGCCTGCTGCGTTAAATCTTTGCCTCCGCCTTTAAGCACAGACTGGCTGCCACCCACAGCCGGACCACCCATCAAGGCCACTTTCAACGGAGTTTTGAAGTACTCTTCAACCCCTTTTAAATCCCCTGCAGACAACGTTCCTAACAGCCACATAAGCAGAAAAAAAGCCATCATGGCGGTGACAAAATCTGCATAGGCAATTTTCCAGGCGCCACCGTGGTGGCCATGGACGATTTTCTTGATGCGTTTTACGACAATTACATTGCCATCAGCCATATGAAACTCGATGTATTTGATATTGGATAATTGAACGCATAGTTATTTGGCTTTGGCTTGTTTGACGTGTTCTTCAAGCTCTAAGAATTTAGGACGTTCTGTGGAGTACAAAACTTTACGGCCAAATTCAACTGCGATTGCAGGGGGATATCCGTTTAAACTGGCTAGGAAAGTAACTTTCACGCACTGGAACATTTTTGATGATTCGTCCGCTTTTTGCTCGAGTAAACTTGCTAGTGGGCCAATAAAACCATACGCCAGCAAGATACCCAGAAAGGTACCGACTAAAGCATGCGCAATCAAAATGCCTAACTCTGCTGGTGGAATGCCTATAGACTCCATCGTATGGACTACACCCATCACCGCGGCAACGATACCAAAGGCTGGCATACCATCGCTCAGCTTTGCGAGACAGTGTGAAGGCACCATACTTTCGTGATGATGCGTTTCAATTTCGTTATCCATCAGATTTTCGATTTGGAACGCGTCCATATTGCCCGAGACCATCAAGCGCAGATAGTCGGAAATGAAATCAATAAAGTGATGGTCTTTTAGTAAATCGGGATACTTCTGGAACAGCAAACTTTGTTCTGGATCTTCAATATCCTTCTCGATGGCCATCATGCCATCACGACGGATCTTGGTAAGAATCTCGAATAAAAGTGCTAATAAATCTAAATATCGAGCTTTAGAATGTTTGGAGCCTTTGAATAACCCGGGGAGACTTTTAAGTGTTGCTTTCACTGCCCTAATGTCGTTTCCGACGAGAAACGCTCCCAAAGCTCCGCCTCCAATCATCAGTAACTCCAGCGGCTGGAGAAGTGCTGCAAGATGACCACCAGCAAGCGCGAATCCGCCAAACACTGAGGCAAGTACAACAATATATCCAACGATGACTAACACTATATCGACTCCCAAGAAATAGCTTTATTGATAGCTTGCAGAATAACAACTGGGCCATTAATACAAATGCGGGAATAAAAGGCTTAAACCGCTTCTAATATACTTACGGAAGATGCCGGCGAAACTTTAAGGAAAGTAAAAAAGAATGTTACATACACCAAACATAAAGCTTGGGAGATTGTGGGCCGGCTTGCAGCGTCAAATCGGCAGGTTTGTCGATAATTTCAAATTCGTTGCTGATCAAGAAACTACCTGAAGTCATTTCCTTCGCTGCTTTTTGCCAAACTGCGCTCATGACTGCGGGAGAAAGATAGGCATAAATCACATCGTAATCAGCAAAACTGAGGTTTCGATAGTCACCATAGCAAAACTTAGCTGATGATTTTAAAATTTTACTGCGTAAAAAACTGATTACCCATGGCAACGGAGCTATTTCTATGCCATAAAAAGACGAGTGCGGCATGTTTTTCGATAGCTGCATCATTAAGCCGCCTAATCCGCTACCTATATCGATTACCCGCACTGGGCCTTTGTTAGAGATTATATTTTTCACTAACGCTTGAACATGACTATTCGAAGGAAAATAAGGAACTTGGCTACGGAATGTCGACCAATAAAGCGCGGAAGTAAACACCAAACCGTAGAAATAATAGGCCTGGGATATGGGATACTTAAGCATGGCTCCCACCAGCAGCGGGAATAAACCGTGGATAACATGCCACCATGCCGCCATAGAAAAAATATAAGAAAATCCGATGGCGAATAACGCTTGCAATGCAAACATCATGAGTAGGGATAACTTTAAGCCACTTAAAGCAGCTAAATAATGACTGACAAGAACTAAACTTAAAGACAGTATCTGAATAAGCAAAGCTTGGCCTGCTGGATTCAAACACTGTGTTGCTCGACTCTTGACACCAAGCCATTGTTTAAAATTACTTGATTGGTATTCGGTTTTAAACATGACTAAACAGTCATTAAGCTTGTTTTGCTAATAATTGCTCATTTTGTAATTGAGTTGCTAATTTAAGTTCAGCCATTTCTTTAGCTTTTTTAGTTTTACCTGCACGTGATGGAATGTGACATAAATTACAACGGTAATCTTGATTAAGATCGTAAGAACTCACTAAGAACCTGCCTTGGCAACAGGCGCAGGAATGCATTTTTAACAACTTAACTTCCACGAATCGCACTAATGTCCACGCACGAGTCATGGAAAGTACCGGCTCTGAATCCGCATCAGTTTTCGCTTGGTGCAGATAAATTTTGTAAGCCGTCATGATGGCTTCAATCCCTTTTACATCTGCATATTCCAGCAAAAAATTATAAATACTCATGAAGATGGATGAGTGAATATTAGGCTGCCAGGTCAGAAACCAATCGGATGAGAAAGGCAACATGCCTTTAGGTGGCGATACCCCTTTTAACTCTTTATACAACTTAATTAAACGCTCACGCGATAAAGTAGTTTGAGATTCTAATAGCTGCAATCGGGCCCCTAGGTTGATTAACTTGATACTTAATTGGATTTGTTCAGCATCACTCACTACACTTTTATTCGCCATCATATTCACCTAAATTCTTAATTTTTTTAATTTGCAGCTAGCACATTTTTACTGGGTACAAAGCGCTCTTATGCAATCATCTCAGCACCATGATTCGCCATCAAAATCATGGCATGCGCTTTTGCCAGCACAGTGTCTTTATCGTAGTTAGTTAACATGCCTAGGATGACGCTGTCATCGAACCTAAATCGAGCCAGCATCATGTCTGAGCTGGACATCTTAATAATTTGTGCACTGCTTAAAGTTTCTAGGATATCGGCAATCGGTTTACTCAAACCTAACCTAAAAATTGCAGCAGATTTATCTTCGCGAATCATTTTTTGAGCCAACATTAAATAGTTCAAATTGGCATCGCGTATTTCAGAGATCATTTCGCTGTCAGTCATTTTATTCCCAATCATTCCGTTAAATTTGCAGGAGTGCGTGAGATGAACTTTGACGTTTATGATGTGGAAATTATATTGGAGTCTATCGGTATTTTTTGACAGACAAGCGCAATGAGGGAATACAGCGTTTGTCTTACAAGCGCTGTATTCCCTTAATTTATTTACAACTCAATCAACAACTTATCATGTTATTGAAAGTGGTAATTTTGATAACGAAACGAATGTTTCATTGAAATTTAATTTTATTTCTGCTTAAAAATAATTTTCCATCATAAATTTTCTATAAATATCTTATCGGCAAGCATTTAAAAAACTTTAGGGTTAAACAAAAAATATTTTGAATAATTTTTTAACTTAATGATTTTATTAGCTAAAAAAACAAAATATTTTTAAATAATTTCTTTTGCACTCCCTTTTCTTGTTTTTCATACAGCGTTTCCTTGGTGCCTTATCGGCAGAATTTCAAAAAACTTTAGGATTAACCGTATTTTCACCCCCTTATTCCCGAAATCTAACTAAAGATTGCTGACCAATAATGGCAGCCATGTCATTCCAATACACTTCATGCGTCTTAAAACACAAAAGATTGGATCATAGGAAATAAAGTGGCTGAAGATAGCGATTTAGAAAAAACAGAAGAAGCCTCCGCCAAGCGGCTTGAGAAAGCACGCGAAGAAGGCGACGTCCCCCGCTCACGCGAACTGGCGACCTGTACTGTGCTATTCGCTACCGGCGTAGGTTTTTCTGTGCTGGGTCAGCCAATTAATACCGCGCTTAAATCTAACATGAGTGGATTACTGCATTTAGAAAGACAAGCGGCGTTTGATCCGACATTTCTATTGAGTAGAATCGCCGATTCGATTTTGAGCCTAATGATTGCCTTTGCTCCGCTCGCACTTTTAATCATCATCGTAGCGATTGCCTCACCCGCGTTAATTGGAGGCTGGTTAATGAGTGGCAAAGCTTTAATGCCTAAATTCAGCAAACTCAATCCGATTCGTGGCCTGTCTAATCTGATATCAAAAAATTCAGCTGTTGAGATCGTTAAGTCGGTCGCTAAATCACTTTTAGTCGGCGGCGTGGCATATCTTGTGATCAAAGCCAATCTGGATCATATGCTTTCACTTTCACAATTACCCGTGGATGAAGCCATCGGTGCAACCGCAAGTCTGCTGCTCAAGGCTTTTTTAATGATCGTCGCTTCCTTGATATTGATTGCTGTTATTGATGTGCCCTATCAGCTCAAACACTATGCCGATAAACTCAAAATGACAAAAGAGGAAGTCAAACAGGAAGCGAAAGAATCAGAAGGCAATCCTCAAATCAAGGCACGTATTCGCCAGCAGCAAAGAGAAATGGCGAGACGTCGCATGATGTCAGAAATTCCTAAAGCGGATGTGGTCATTACCAACCCTACGCATTACGCAGTGGCCATTAAATATGCTGATGACAGCATGCGCGCACCCAAAGTGATTGCTAAAGGTGCAGATGCTGTTGCCTTGAAAATACGTGAAATTGCCAGTGAACATCACATCATGACCTTAGAGTCACCTAAATTGGCGCGTGCACTGTATGCGCATACTGAACTGGGCGATGAAATTCCTGAGACGTTATATTCGGCTGTGGCTGAAGTATTGGCTTATGTATTCCAAATGCGCATTTTCAAGAAAGACGGTGGCTTGATGCCTACTCTTTCCAAAGCTTTGGATATTCCGAGCGGATTAGATCCGCATGAAGAGATGAGTGCAGAACAATTACAAGGAGTGAGTGTATGAGCCAACTGACATTACCTCCGTGGCTGGCTGGTCTTGCAACAAAAAGCACTGCAGCGCCATTATTGATTGTGATGCTATTGGCAATGATGATATTGCCTTTGCCCCCTATCGTTTTAGACATCCTCTTTACTTTCAATATCGCGCTTTCAATTCTGGTATTGATGATTGGCTTGCATACATCAAAACCCCTGGATTTCATAGCGTTCCCTAGTGTATTGCTCATGACGACCATGCTGCGCTTATCATTAAACGTAGCTTCTACACGTATTGTATTGACGGATGGTCATAGCGGCCCGGATGCCGCAGGTAAAGTCATTGAAGCTTTTGGCCATTTCTTGATTGGCGGCAACTATACCGTGGGTATCGTAGTATTCGTTATCCTAACAATCATCAACTTTACGGTGGTGACTAAGGGGGCTGGCCGTATTGCCGAGGTTGGCGCAAGATTCACCCTGGATGCCATGCCTGGTAAACAGATGGCGATTGATGCAGATTTAAATGCAGGCTTGATCGGCGAAGACGAAGCGCGCCGTCGTCGTACCGAAGTAGGGCAGGAATCGGAATTCTATGGCGCAATGGATGGTGCCAGTAAGTATGTGCGTGGGGATGCGATTGCGGGCATTTTGGTCATTATCATCAATATCGTCGGCGGCTTGATTGTAGGTATGGTGCAACATGATCTGGCTTTTGCCGAAGCCGTGAAAAACTACACGCTTTTGGCGATTGGTGATGGCTTGGTGGCACAAATTCCTTCGCTGATTATTTCGGTTGCAGCAGGTTTAGTCGTATCACGTGTTGCAGATGAACAAGATATCGGCAATCAATTAGTCAACCAATTATTCTCAAACCCCAAAGTGCTTTATCTCACCGCGGGGATTGTCGGTAGCATGGGTATCATTCCCGGTATGCCACATTTTGCCTTTTTACTCTTGGCTGGTGTACTGGCTGGCATCGCATACTTTATAGAAAAATCACGCATGGAAAAATCCGCTGCGCCTGAAGAAGCTACCGTCGAAGTGCCTAGCGAGATGGAAGAAGCGAGCTGGAACGACGTATTACCAGTCGATGTGATTGGCCTGGAAGTCGGCTACCGCTTAATTCCATTGGTGGATAAAGGTCAAGGTGGCGAGTTGCTCAAACGTATCAAAGGCATCCGTAAGAAATTCGCACAGGAGGTTGGCTTCCTCTCCCCGCCTATCCATATTCGCGACAATTTGGAACTTAAACCCTCGGAATACCGCATTACCTTAAAAGGCGTGGAAGTCGCAAAAGGAGAATCGCATGCCAATCAATTCCTTGCCATCAACCCTGGCATGGTCGCTGGTGCATTGCCGGGCGCCATTACAACAGACCCTGCTTTTGGCCTGCCGGCAGTTTGGGTGGAAGCTGATTTGCGCGACCAAGCCCAAACACTAGGCTATACCGTTGTAGATGCTGGAACAGTCATTGCAACGCACCTGAATCATATTATTACGATATATGCATCGGAATTGTTAGGTCGCCAAGAAGTTCAACAGTTATTGGACTATATCGGCCAAGACTCACCTAAGCTGATTGAGGACTTGGTGCCTAAGTTATTACCTTTGGCAGTAGTACAAAAGGTATTGCAAAACCTGCTAGCTGAGCGTGTCCATATCCGCGATATGCGCACAATTATAGAAACCTTGTCTGAACATGCGTCACGCACACAAGATATAAATGATCTGACGAGCCTAGTCCGTATCCAGTTAGGCCGCGCGATTGTTCAGCAACTTTTCCCGAACAGCAATGAAGTGACCGTTATGTCGCTGGATAACAATCTAGAAAAAATATTGATGCAGGCGATGCAATCCAACCCCGCGGGCGGCCCGATTATCGAGCCAGGACTTGCTGAAACATTGTCTCGCGAAACCGAACAAGCCGCCAGAGAGCAGGAACAACTTGGAATGCCCCCTATCCTGTTGGTACCGGGTGCATTGAGACAGTCTTTATCCAAATTCTTACGTCGTTTGATTCCAAACTTGTGCGTACTTGCGCATGAAGAATTACCTGATTCAAAAACAATACGTGTTAACAGCCTAATTGGAGGTTAAGTTATGAACATTAAAAGATTTTTTGCCAGAAACTCGCGCGAAGCTTTAAGCCAGGTTCGACTCGCTTTAGGTGAGGAAGCTGTCATATTGTCCAATCGGGCGGTGGATGGTGGTACCGAGATCTTAGCGGTGAAAGAGCAGGATATGGATCAGATGATCGTAGCTCAGAATACCCTAACAAAACCTTTACCGAGTGTCGCGCTGAGTTCAAACAGCCAAAAGCAAATTGACATTTTGACCCGAAAAAATCATGGCGATGAGAATCTTGCGCAACACCCGCTAGAGATGGCAGATCAGGGTCCTGTAGAGTTTGATAAATATATTCCTGAGCCCCGTCAGACGATGAAACAACAATCTACGCATGCTAGTGAGATTGACTACATCAAGAATGAATTGCAAAGCATGCGTGAAATGTTGCAGTCACAACTGACCGAAATGTCCTGGAATAATATTCAACAGCGTGACCCAATAAAATCAAAATTGTTAACCCACATGATTTCAGCAGGATTTAGCGCTTCCCTTTCTAGATACATCGCAGAGAAAGCGCCTAGTTTTAAAAATACTCCAGATGCTGTGAAGTGGCTGCATAACGTGCTCGCTCGCAATTTCAATGCTATAACCAATGAGAGT
The DNA here is from genome assembly GCF_000384375.1 of Methylotenera versatilis 79. Taxonomy (NCBI): domain Bacteria; kingdom Pseudomonadati; phylum Pseudomonadota; class Betaproteobacteria; order Nitrosomonadales; family Methylophilaceae; genus Methylotenera; species Methylotenera versatilis. Next base: position 146,422 of record NZ_ARVX01000001.1, read on the forward strand.
CAGCTATTAGATGATGGTGGTGTATTCGCGCTGATTGGCCCCACTGGCGTGGGTAAAACGACCACCACTGCCAAGCTCGCCGCCCGCTATGTCATGAAACATGGCGCAAAAAATCTCGCCTTAATTACCACAGATGCTTATCGTATCGGCGGACATGAACAGTTGCGTATCTACGGAAAAATCTTAGGTGTAATGGTACATGCGGTCAAAGATCAAGCCGATCTAAAACTTGCGCTACAGGAATTGAAAGGCAAGCATACGATCCTCATCGATACCGTAGGCGTGAGTCAGCGAGACAAAATGGTGGCCCAGCAGATTGCTATGTTGCACGGCGCGGACAATAACATCAAAAAACTGCTGTGCCTGAATGCAACTTGCACAGGGGAAACCTTAAGCGATGTGGCACGTGCCTACAAAGGACAAGGTTTAGATGGCGCCATCATGACTAAGCTAGATGAAGCCGCGACTATCGGCGGTGCACTGGACATCATTATTCGTGAAAAACTCAGTTTATATTACGTCGCTAATGGTCAGCGGGTTCCGGAAGATCTGAATTTAGCCGATAAGCAAAAACTGTTACAGCATGCTTTTAAATTGGGCACAGCAAAGCAAGATATCTACGGAATTCAGCAAATCGAGTTGCCTAGCTTGATGGCAAATCTAGCAAACTTATCAACCCATAATATGGCAAGGGAGCTATCACATGGCTAGTTTGCATTTAGATCAGGCCGCAGGTTTACGTCGTATCATGGTGCGCGCGCAGCCCAGAATCATTTCAATACTATCGGCCCTTGGGAATACCGCTGGCAGTGCCAATGAATTACACCGGATACTGGGTAACCTAGCTGCTTCGTTTAAGCTAGACGGTGGTAAAGCCCACATTATTTATGGGGCAGATGATGACATCGACACCTTGAAATATTATGGGTTATTGAATAAACCATGCCTCATTGACGTGATGCGAGCGCAAAAACCGCTTAAAGAAGCCATTAGCACATTAAGAAGCGACTTTACTTCCAGTTGGCTAGGTCACACTGGGAAAATGAACCCTGAGTTAGGGCCACAGCTTAGCGAATACATCACTTTGCTCGCAAAATCGCATGACATCGTCATGGTGGAAACCAAGGTCAATGCCAATCAAAGCTTGCCTTTGCAGCTATTAAACGATGGCGTCATTATCATCCAGATGAATCAAAAATCGGCGTCCATTAAACAGGCTTATAGCTTGATCAAGCAACTGCATAGCACACTAGGGAAGCGTGATTTCGGAATTTTAGTCCATGGTAATACCGCCAAAAACTCAGACATTGTGTTCAATAACATTGCCGCGGTAGCCATGCGCTTTCTAGGCATAGAACTTGAATACATGGGCTACGTTCCTACCGATGAACATATGAACCAAGCTTACAAAATGGGTCGCAGTGTCGTAGACGCATTCCCCACTACCGTAATTGCAAAAACCTATCGAGAGCTTTCCAAACGCCTTCTAAGGCAGGATCCTCCGTTTACTACCTTTGATACAAACACAATGATTTAGGATGCGCCATGTTAACGTACGCTGATAAACCAGACTCCAAAAACACATTGCTGATGCAAAACTCAGCCTTGGTTAAGAAAATTGCCTATCAACTCAAAGCCAAACTGCCGGCCAGCGTAGAGCTTGATGATTTGATACAAGTGGGCATGATGGGGCTGTTAGATGCCGTGAATCGCTACGAGGATAATCATGGTGCCCAGTTTGTCACTTATGCCTCCCAGAGAGTTCGGGGCGCCATGCTGGATGAACTCCGGAGCAGTGACTGGTTGCCTCGCAGCATGCGTAAAAACATGCGCGATGTGGAAACAGCCATTCAGAAGCTTGAGCAAAAGTTAAGCCGCTCCCCGACCGAGGGTGAAGTCGCTCAATATCTTGAGTTAAGTATTGAGGACTATCACTTGATGCTTGGGGATTGCGGCGGCCATCAACTTATTTACTATGAGGATTTTGGTAATGAAGACGGTGGCGAAAGTTTCCTGGATCGTTATATGGATGGCTCTTCACAAGACCCTATCCAGGCCTTGCTTTCCACTGATTTCAGGGACGCTGTGATCAATGCCATTGAAAGCCTGCCAGACCGTGAAAAAATGCTGATGGGGCTTTACTACGAGCAAGAACTTAACTTAAAAGAAATTGGCGCGATCATGAATGTATCGGAATCGCGCGTTTCTCAATTACACAGCCAATCTGTTGCAAGATTGCGCGCCAGCCTTAAGGAGCAATCGTGGACTGGGGTAGTTTAGTCGGCATTGTTATCGCCCTTGGCGGTATCGCATTAGGACAAAGCATTGAAGGTGGCAATATTGCTTCCTTGCTGCAACCAGCTGCATTCGTGATCGTCTGCTGCGGCACCGTTGGCTCGGTCATGCTGCAAACTAAACTTCCTACCTTTTTTCATGGTATTACATTATTAAAATGTATTATCGTCACGCCTGCTGATAACAGGAAAACTCTCCAGCGAAAATTGAGCGCTTGGGGACACATCGCGCGTAAAGAGGGTGTTTTAACTTTGGAAAATCATCTAAAAGTTGAACAGGATATTTTTTTAAGAAAAGGGTTGCGACATGTGATTGACGGTACGCCACCCAACAAATTACGGGAAATTTTCTCCATTGATATCGAAAACTATGAAATGAGTGAACGTAGCGCTATTCGCATCTGGGATGCGGCGGGCGGTTACGCACCCACTGTCGGGATTTTGGGCGCGGTCCTTGGGTTGATCCATGTGATGGAGAACCTTTCCGATCCTAATTTATTGGGTAGCGGCATCGCTGTTGCCTTTGTAGCAACCATTTATGGCGTCGGCTTGGCCAACTTGGTGTTTTTACCCATCGCTAACAAATTACGCATGTTGTTGAATATTGAAACTACCCGTCGCGAAATGATATTGGCGGGCATGATGTCGATTGCGAATGGTGAGCATCCGCAAGTGATTGAAGAACGCATGCAGAGCTATATTCGTTAGGGGGTTCTATGGGCTTAAGACGTAGATTTCATGAAGAAGAAGCCGAGAACCACGATCGCTGGCTTGTTTCCTACGCGGATTTCATTACGCTATTGTTTGCCTTTTTTGTAGTGATGTATGCGCTTTCTACAGTAAATCAGAATAAATATCGCGATTTAACCAGCTCATTAAACAACGCATTTGGACAGCAGAACTCAGCCCTTAATAAAACGCCACTCTCCGAAACTGTGCGAAGTGGTCCGGCAAACAGCTCGCTTGATTTACCCGGTTTACCGTTAAATAAACTTAAGCATGAGCGTTTACGCAAAGAGCGTGAAAATATGACGGGTATTGCAATCAATCTTGCAAATACCCTTTCACCTTTAATTAAAGCGGGTCAACTACGTGTGATACAGAACAATGAAGGGATACGCATCGAAATTAGCGATAGCATCCTTTTTGCGCCTGGATCGGCAGCATTGGCACCCTCTTCAACTAAGCTTTTACAAGAGATTGCTCACGGACTCGCAGCTGACCATCATCGGCTGCAAATTGAAGGTCACACCGACAATCTACCCATCCACAATGTGGAATTCTTTTCCAACTGGGAGCTTTCAGCAGTACGGGCCAGCACTTTAGTGCGGATGTTCGTTATGAATGATATCGAAGAGCCGCGTTTAAGTGCAGTGGGCTACGGCGCTTCTAGGCCATTGGCCGACAACAACACCGTAGAAGGCCGAGCCAAAAATCGGCGGGTTTCCATGACATTGCTTTATGCAAACCCTAATCCATCCGAAGGTTCTGAAATCCTTCCTACACATTGAATTGATACCACATAGAGTTGATCTTTAAAGTTGCAGGGGATTCTGTCAAAGGCCAATTATCAATGAGAAAAAAATAAAAAACCTCTTAAGCAGAGGTTATCAATGCATATTTCTTTCGAGTATTGCTCTTGGTATTTAAGCAACAATTCCATTTCGCATTGCGCTGCTATTAGCTGTTTGACCATTAGGGCCATAAAACTTCGTGGCTGCGTTGGGACCTTGCAAGGCATTAAGCATTTGCTGGTTGCGGTTGAATTGTTTCGTCACCAAAACACCGTTAACGCGATTAGCTTCTTTGCTGAGGGATAGTGTGTTTTGGAATGACTGCCAAGATGTGTGCAGTTGCGTATTAGGATTTTTACTCAGCCAGTTTTTCATGCCAGATTCACTGGCTTCATAACCATTGTCTGCCAGCACTTGATAGCGTTGTTTGGAACAGTGACTGAGGTTGTTCAACAGTAGAGACTTTTCTTCCAGCAGTGCTTCCATTGCATCTACTTCAAAAGTCATAAGTGCCGACTGCTCACTTTCTAGCAAACTCAGTAATTTATTAGCAAGCTCTGCTTCTAAAACAAACGAAACTAAAGTTTTCATGCTTAACCTTTTCAGTAATATTACACAGTCAAAACTTACTTGCTACTAATGAAACTCGCAACAAGGAGTACTAGCGATTTGCCTGTAAAAAATCTTTGACGCTATTGATCAATCCGTCTGCGACTTTTTCAGCGCTCACATTAAATTGACCATTCTTGATCGCCAATTTGATTGATTCCACTTTTTCAGCATCATAGACATTATCTGCAGCGACTTTAGCTTCCAACGACTGCAGCTTAGTCGACATCGGTGATAAAGTCACGGTGCCAGAGGCCTTCGCCGGTGTAGCTGTGTCAGGCTTTTTTGCAGCTTTATTATCAGATTTATCAGTACCGAGTACTAAGCTCTTTTGTACGGAGTCATTAATCTTCATTTTTTTGCCCTCAAATTTAGGTTGTTAATCATTTTAAATGTGCCAAATGATTTAATCATAATCTTTTATCGGCTATGTTTGATCAAACTTTAGCTATCTTGATCTCAATATGACTCATTTAATACAATTAACGATGATTTATTCAAATAGCGCTAGAAAGCAACCTCAACTTGGCCACCGTTTCTTGCTATTCCGGCAATCACTTCACCGTTGACCACTTTAACTTGTACCGCTTGCCCATCTGCTGCGTTGTTCAAGGCTTTTGCTTCGGTAGAGACTTCGAAACCAGCGCGAACCGTTTTCAAGGTGACGGTTTGGCCTTGCTGTATCACCGTCGGCACTTTCAACATTTCTTGCTTCAATACGGTGCCAGATAACAACGAAACACTGACCGTTCGTCCAATCACCTGATTCGCATCTGTAAAGATGCCTGCGGGTAATGTTGTAAGGTCGCCCTTCATTTTCAGCAGATCGCTATGCATCATGACATGCCCTTGCGAGAGCGGCATAGCCGCAACATAGTACTCCGCGATTACGCTTACTGTCGCTGGCACGTATATGGTCCATTTAGGCGCCACGCAGCTAATCACCATGCTGGTTTTACCCCACGCCCGACTGCCAGTCGGCAGTGACACTTCGGGATTTGGGCATTGCGCTAACTTAAGATTGCGATCAATGACGGTCACATTCACATTCACTTCGCCGGGATGTCCATTGGACTCTCGCTTTAAAAAATCCTCTGCTCGCAGCTTTAATACTGAAATATCCTGTTTTTGAAAAACAGTATTTTCGCGCCCTACTTCTTGCGCCTGCACATAGGGAAATGTACCTGTGAGCAAGCTTACAATGGCTACCTTAATCAAATGTTTACTCGATTTGCAATGCATGTCGTTCATGCCTTAGTAGAAAATCATAAGCTGCATTCTACGCGCGAGGCAAGCAAGCTATTTCCAGAAAAAGCTCAACAATACCCTTCTAATCACGCAATTGATGTGCATGAAAACATCCTACACTTTGCCTCATTCTCATTAACGGCATTAAGTTAAGAAACTTTAGCCTGGTTTACGGAGGTATCAGAATGAATGCATTAGATGCGACACTGAATTTTCATCAATCTTCTTTACGCGTACGTGCACAGCGTCAGGAGCTGCTGGCAGCGAATATCGCCAATGCAGATACGCCTAATTACAAAGCCCGTGATATTGATTTCAGCCAGGCAATGGCAGATGCCTTAAATGGCAATGATGCTAATAGTGCAACGCTTACCAATACCGCTACCCAGCACCTGCCCGGAAACGCACTGGAAAGCAGCTTGTCCCATGCGCTGTATCGCAAAGAAGTACAAAGCAGTATCGACGGCAACACGGTGGACATGGATGTAGAGCGAAACCAGTTTACGGATAACGCACTGCGGTATGAAGCGAGCCTCACCATGCTGAACGCAAAAATCAAAGGTTTAATGAGCGCGATACAGGGTTAAAGCCTAAAAGACTAAACCCCAGTTCGAAAATTACGAGGATTTTTTATGTCTTTATTGAATGTATTTAATATCGCCGGATCTGCCATGAGCGCGCAGTCGCAGCGTCTCAATGTAGTAGCCAGTAATTTAGCGAACGCTGACAGCACTACGGGCGTCAATGGCCAGCCATATAAGGCAAAGCAAGTCATGTTCAGTGCCGTGCAGATGAACTCAGCGGATGCACAGGGCGTGAAAGTCTCTCAAGTAATCGAAGATACCGCGCCACCGAAAATGGTGTATGACCCCAAGCACCCTGAAGCGGATGAAAATGGTTATGTGGCCATGCCCAATGTGAATGTCACTGAGGAAATGGTCAATATGATTTCTGCATCACGCGCTTACCAAAACAATGTAGACACCATGAATGCCGCAAAAAGCATGCTTCTAAAAACACTCACTATTGGCCAAAACTAACCGGGCAAGTTAACCGGTAAAACTCGGGAAATTTATATGACGACCATACAAAACAACACGGTTTCGCAAACGTTGCTTAACACCATGAATCCGGCAAAAACTGCCGCCTCTGCAGCAGACGCGGCCCAAGACCGATTTATGACTTTATTAGTCACCCAGATGAAAAACCAGGATCCGCTTAATCCGATGGATAACGCGCAAATGACCAGTCAGCTTGCACAGCTTTCTACAGTAACGGGCATTGATAAGCTTAATAATACGATGCAATCACTCATCAGCAATGTGCAATCCAGCCAGACCTTTCAAGCCACGGGTATGATTGGTCGCAATGTGATGGTGCCAGGAAACAGCCTATGGTTGAGCGAAAACGCCAGTTACTTTGGGGTCGACCTGCCGGCCGATGTCGACCAACTTACCGTGTCAATTAAAGATGCTGCAGGTAGCCTGGTTAAGGAAGTCAATCTGGGTCCGCAAAAAGCCGGCATTTTGCCTTTGTCATGGAATGGTTTTAACGATGCCGGCAATAGCTTGAATGACGGCAAATACACATTCGAAGTCAATGCCAAAGTGGCAGGCCAGTCAGCCAGCGCAACCTCACTCAGTTATGATCAAGTTGTGGGCATCAACAACGGCAGCTTAGGCATCGAACTCAATCTTCAATCACTTGGCACGGTCAACATGAGCCAAATCAAGCAAATCCAGAATTAACTTATCATTAGGAGAGCAACATGAGTTTTCAACAAGGTTTAAGTGGTTTAAATGCTGCCAGCAAAAGTCTGGAAGTGATTGGCAATAACGTAGCCAATGCCAACACCGTCGGCTTCAAGCAATCGCAAGCCCAATTTGCGGATGTGTTCGCCAGCTCCTTAACCGGTAGCGGTTCGTCACAAATTGGTATCGGTACTCAAGTCGCTAAAGTACAACAGCAATTTACGCAGGGCAATGTCACCAATTCCAATAATCCTTTAGATATAGCAATTAATGGCGGCGGCTTCTTTCGCTTGAGCGATAACGGCACAACCACCTATACACGCAATGGTCAGTTCCAATTGGATAAACAAGGTTTTATTGTAAATGCGCAAGGTAAAAACCTCACCGGCTATACCATGGTAAATGGAGTGCTCTCCACCGGTAGTACAGCAAACCTGCAGATCAGCACGGCAAATCTGGCGCCACAATCAACCACCGCTGTGGGCGGTTTGTTTAACTTGGACTCCAGAGGCACTGCCCTAGTCTCCGCAAATTTCGACCCGACTGACCCAACCACTTACCATCACTCGACTTCGATTAACATATACGACAGCTTAGGTAATAGTCATATCCTGCAAAACTTCTTTGTGAAAACCGATGCCGGTGCATGGGACGTTTATACCACTGCGGATGGCAACCCGATCACCTACACTCCACCAAGTGCGCCAGTTGCTACGGCGAGTATGGTGTTTAACGGTTCTGGCTTAGGCCCAACCGTTACGCCAGCGGTTCCCACGGTGAGCATTCCCGTCGATACCGGGGCTACAACACCTTTTAATATCACGCTCGATTTTTCACAAAGCACGCAACATGGTTCAAATTTCAGTGTAAATAGCCTCTCGCAGGATGGTTATACCTCAGGCCGGTTATCAGGTTTCAACTTTAGCAGTGACGGCACAATCGTTGGTCGCTACACAAACGGTCAATCTGCAACATTAGGCCAAGTAGTATTAGCCAATTTCACAAACCCGAATGGATTGCAATCGCTAGGCAACAATGCTTGGGCGGAAACTGCTGATTCTGGCCCGTCTTTAGTCGGTATGCCTAACACCGGAAACTTGGGCGTTTTGCAATCAAGTGCAGTTGAAGACTCTAACGTGGACCTGACCGCAGAGCTCGTCAACATGATTACGGCACAGCGTATTTACCAAGCCAATGCTCAAACCATCAAAACGCAAGACCAAGTGTTACAAACACTTGTGAACCTTAAGTAGCTTGATGATTAGGCTCGCATAAGGGGAATGATATGGATCGTATGATTTACACCGCCATGACCGGCGCGAAGCATATTCTGGATCAGCAGGCCACTAATTCACATAACCTTGCCAATGCCACATCGACTGGTTTTCGGGCGCAAATCGACAGCTTTAGGTCGATGCCTGTCATGGGTGAGTCGTTGGCCACGCGCACACTGGTGGTAGATTCTACAATTGGGGCGGATATGACACCGGGCGCCATTCAATCTACCGGGCGCGATTTGGATGTTGCCATTCAAGGCAAGGGCTGGTTTGCGGTCCTGCGGGATGATGGCACTGAAGCTTATACCCGCAATGGTTCATTCAAAGTCAATGAAAACGGGCAATTACAAACCGCTGCTGGATTAAATGTGCAAGGCGATGGCGGTCCAGTCAGCATTCCACCTGACTCTATGATCTCTATTGGCAAAGATGGCACGATTTCAGCTATTTCAGAAGTCACGCCTTCTGCCGCACCAAATGTGGTGGGTCGCCTTAAGCTCGTGAATCCGGAAGAGGCCAGTATGGTCCGCGCCGATGATGGACTTTTCAATACTGCAGATGGCGAAGCGGATGCCGATGCCACCGTTACTGTAGTGCAAGGCTCACTAGAAGGCAGCAACGTTAACGTGATTGACGCTATGGTGAATATGATCAGCCTTGCCCGCCAATTTGATTCACAAATGAAACTGATGCAAACCGCTGAGAATAACGCGAATAAAGCCAGTCAGCTCTTCAATTTGACTGCGTAAGCCATGCATTAATATGGTCTCAATGCAGCAATTTATTCAAGATTAACCTTCGCCTCAGGCGAGGTGTTGAAAAAAGGAAGCACCATGATTCGCTCACTATGGATTTCAAAAACCGGTCTGGACGCACAACAAACGCAGATGGATGTGATTGCCAATAACTTGGCAAACGTCAGCACGAATGGCTTCAAGCGCGCACGCGCTGTGTTTGAAGACTTGCTATATCAAAACATCCGTCAGCCTGGCGCGCAAACTTCTCAGCAAACCCAGTCACCCTCAGGCTTACAGCTCGGTACCGGTGTGCGCCCCGTTGCGACTGAACGCGTTTTTACCCAAGGTAACTTACAGCAAACAGGCAATGATAAAGATGTCGCTATACAAGGCACAGGATTCTTCCAAATCCTGTTACCAGATGGCAGCACTGCCTATACACGGGATGGTTCATTCCAGATAGATAGTCAAGGCCAGCTAGTAACCTCTAGCGGATTTGCCGTACAGCCCGCCATTACCATTCCCGCCAACGCGGAAAGTATGTCAATCGGAAGGGACGGCACAGTTTCTATTACCCAAGCGGGATCGGCACAGACAACCCAAGTGGGGACTTTGCAACTTTCTACATTCATTAATCCGGCTGGATTATTAGCCAGAGGTGAGAATCTTTATACAGAAACGGCAGCTTCAGGTGCACCTAGCACGAATGCGCCCGGTAGTAATGGCGCAGGTTTGTTATCCCAAGGTTATGTTGAGACATCAAACGTCAATGTGGTGGAAGAACTGGTGAATATGATTCAAACGCAGCGTGCTTATGAGATTAACAGCAAAGCTATCACGACCTCTGACCAGATGTTACAAAAGCTTTCTCAAATGTAATCACGATATGATGAATTTTTTAAAAATCGAATTGAACATGTTGAAGCACTTTCTCAGCAATATCGGAAAGATGTCAGCTAATGTTACCCATTACGCCTCAAAATCTCCATGTGATGTGTTAGCTGGCTATCGTCTTATTGCTCGTTTTATCCTAGGTGCAAGTGTAGTCGCCATGTGCAGTTGCGCGGTGACACCCGATACTTCAGTCAAACAACCGATGACGGCAAAAGCTGGTTATATACCACTAGAAGCTAAAAATGGTGGCATTTTCAATAATGCCGCGTACAAACCGCTCTTTGAAGATCGTCGCGCACGCGCAATCGGTGACATTATCACCATCATGATTACCGAAAATACAGCAGCATCAAAACAAGGTTCTAGTTCGGCCAGCAAAACTGGCAGCATTGATGCATCTGCCGGGGTATTCATGGGTAATGTTGTACCCAATTCATCTTTCACTGCAGCGAACAGCAATAAGCATGAAGATAAATCCGCACTAAACTCTGGAAATACTTTCAGCGGGACGCTCTCTGTCACGGTGATTGATGTGCTTGCGAATGGCAATTTAGTGGTCAGTGGCGAAAAACAAATTGCCCTGGATAAAGGCAATGAGTTTGTACGTTTCTCAGGGGTTGTCAACCCCGACTACATCAAGTTAGGCAACGTAGTGCCCTCTTCCCAAGTTGCGGACGCACATATCGAATACCGCACTAATAGCCGCATTGACGCTGCGCAGGTCGCTTCCATTCTAACGCGATTCTTTTTAAGCTTTATTCCGCTATAACGAGATGAGTATGCGCATCGGAACGATAAACAGTAAAGTAATGCATGTCTTTTTGCTATTTAGCCTATTATTTGCAAGTCCGGTATTTGCCGAGCGACTTAAAGATATGGCCTCGATTCAGGGAGTACGGAGTAATCAACTGATCGGCTACGGCTTAGTAGTGGGTTTGGATGGCACCGGTGACCAAACGACCCAAACACCTTTTACCGTACAAAGCATCATTAGCATGATGCAGCAAATGGGCGTTAATCTGCCCCTAGGCACTAATCTGCAATTGAAGAATGTTGCGGCTGTCATGGTCACGAGCGCCCTACCCGCGTTTGCTCAAGCCGGGCAAACATTGGATGTCACGGTTTCATCCATGGGTAACGCAAAAAGTTTGCGCGGCGGCACCTTGCTCATGACACCATTAAAAGGCGCCGATAACCAGATTTATGCCATGGCGCAAGGTAATCTCGTTGTAGGAGGTGTAGGCGCCTCTGCGAATGGCAGCAAAACTCAAATCAATCATTTAGGCGTTGGTCGAATTTCTTCAGGTGCGACTGTAGAACGCTCACTTCCCAACCCCATCGCTCAGCATGGCACCATCAATCTTGAGCTCAATGAATCAGATTTTTCTACCGCAAGCATAGTTGCTGATGCGATTAATGCACGATTTGGCAATGACACTGCGACTCCAGAGAATGGTCGCGTCATCCGTGTACAAACACCGGCCAACATTCAAGACCGCGTTGCTTTCTTGGGAAAATTGGAATCCATTAATGTCATGCCAGCCAAGGGTGGCGCGAAAATAATCCTAAATGCGCGTACAGGTTCAGTGGTAATGAATCAGGCAGTTATGTTAGAAAGTTGTGCGGTATCTCATGGCAATTTATCCGTGGTCATCAATACCGCACCAGTAATCAGCCAACCCGGTCCGTTTTCAGAGGGTAGAACGGTTTCTACACAAGTCTCCCAAATTGAAATCAACAATGCACCCGGCAAAGTATTGATGCTTCCTAGCGCAGTTTCTTTGTCCGATGTGGTGAAAGCATTGAACGCGATAGGTGCAACACCGCAAGACTTGCTGGCCATTCTGCAGGCAATGAAAGCATCCGGTTCATTAAAAGCCGAGCTTGAGATTATTTAACTTAAATATATCACATGATTGATTCGAACCTTACCGGCAAACTGGCGATTGATGCGAACAGCTTAAGCGACTTAAAAATCGCGTCTAAAGACAATTCGCCCGCCTCTGTAAAAGCTGTGGCTTCGCAGTTTGAAGCCATGTTTGTCAACATGATGTTGAAAAGTATGCGTGATGCCACACCGCAAGAAGGCATGTTTGATAACGAGCAGACTAAGACGTTTACAGCGATGCTCGATCAGCAGTTGAGCCAAAATATCGCATCGCATGGTGTTGGCCTTGCAGACATATTAACGCGTCAATTAACCCGTGCGTCTCACTCTAAACCGGGTGACCTGCCTTTCGCAGAAACTAAAGGGATAGTGCCGCAAAGCAATACTGATGTCGAAATTGGCGGGTCGAATTTACATTCATTAAAAAAATTACCTGCTAATACTATAAATCCAGTTGAGCGTACAAGTAGTAACGTTTCGCCAACACAGCTATCGCCTGGCAATGCGCTTTCATTCAAAAATCGGGTAGCTAGCCATGCAGAACAAGTGAGCCGTGAGACGGGAATACCCGCCCATTTCATGATTGGTCAAGCCGCACTGGAAAGCGGTTGGGGAAAACGCGAGATTAAAGGCTCGGATGGCACATCAAGCCATAATTTATTTGGAATCAAAGCCAATGCATCGTGGAAAGGTAAAGTCGTGGAAGCCATGACTACGGAGTACGTAAATGGTATCAAACAGAAACGTATCGAAAAATTTAGAGCATATGATTCTTACGCGGAAACTTTTCAGGACTTTGCTAAGTTAATGAAAAATAACCCGCGCTATGAGCGAGTGATGGCGAACTTGGATAATGTGAATAATTATGCCGCGGCAATCCAAAAATCTGGCTACGCGACAGATCCCAATTATGCCAGTAAGTTAATCAGCGTCGTTAATAAGGTTGCAGTGTAATGTGCATAGTAAATTTATTGCATTACCACCTAAAGTTTCTCATTTTTTTGCCGACATAGTCTTATACACGTAGAAAGAGTCTAATCAATGGCATCTAATATTCTAAGCATCGGGCAAAGCGCACTTTCTGCAGCACAAGTGGGTATTAGCACGACCGGCCACAATATTGCAAATGCTTCTACCCCGGGCTACTCTCGGCAAGTGGTCATTCAAAGCGCTGCAAATGCCCAAAATTTCGGCTATGGCTATGTAGGTCAAGGGACTCAAGTAAGCGCAATACAGCGCATCTATAGCGAAGTGTTAGCGCGTCAGGTAGTCAGTGCACAATCAACGAGTAGTTCTTTAGCCACATACCACACGCAAATGGTGCAGATTGATAATATGCTGTCGGATTCTGCAGCGGGTCTTTCACCTGCCCTGCAAGATTTTTTCAACAGCATTCAAACACTGACCAGCAACCCTGGCGATTCCGCTACCAGGCAAGCAGCTTTATCCTCTGCCGAATCGTTGGTAGACCGTTTTCATAGTATCGGCGATCGGTTAAGTGCGTTAGGTGAAAGCGTGAATTCGCAGCTTACTGCTGGCGTCAATGAAATCAATGCTTACGCAAAATCGATTGCAAAACTGAATGATGTCATTGAAAAATCTTACGGCACGCATAACTCCCCGCCAAACGACTTACTCGATCAGCGTGACCACCTTGTTTTAGAGTTAAGTAAACTCGTTAAAACCACTGTAGTGAATCAGGATGGCGGTAAGTACAACCTGTTCATCGGCAGCGGTCTGCCACTGGTAGTTGGCACACAGACATTCGAATTGACAACAGCCAACTCACCCACGGATGGCGGACGTCTTGATGTCGCATATGTGGCCAATGGCAAGACTACTTTGTTAAGCCCCAATAGTATGTCCGGCGGTATATTAGGCGGTTTATTGGAATTCCGTGAGCAGTCGCTAGATCCGATTAAAAACCAGCTGGGTTTGATTGCGGTGACAGTCGCACAAACCTTTAACGAGCAGCACGCACAAGGGCTAGATGCACTGGGCAAACCGGGTGGGAATTTCTTTGCGCCGCCAGTGCCATTGGTAACACAAAATGTAGCCAATGCGGGTAACGCAACTATTACGAGTCAGATTGCCGATACGCGTGCACTGACCAGTAGTGATTACAAGCTAAAATTTGATGGCAGCAATTACACAATCGCCCGCTTGAGTGATAATCAGACTCAGACGTTTGCAAGTTTACCGCAAACCATCGATGGCATCATAATACAAATAAGTGCCGGCGCTATGCAGGCAGGTGATAACTTCCTTATTCAACCCACGGTGAATGGGGCTGCAGATCTAAAACTCGTCATCTCCAATACAGCCAAAATCGCCGCAGGCGCCCCAGTCATGAGTGCCGCAAACGCGACGACCAATACAGGCACTGGCAGCATCAGCGGAATAACCGTCAGTACTGCTTATGCAGCAGCCCCATTAGGCGCGCCTGTCACACTCAGTTATAACAGTGGCACCAATACATTATCGGGATTCCCTGCGGGGGAAGCAGTTACGGTTACCACGGCGGGTGTCAGCACAACCTACCCGGCTGGCACGCCAGTGCCATATACCAGCGGCGATACGATCGAATTCGCAGGCGTTAAACTCCAGGTGACTGGCGCAATCGCCAATGGTGATCAATTTACATTGACGCCTAACACCAACAGTGCCAACGGCGATAATCGCAATGCCTTGCAACTTGCAGGCTTGCAAACCAGTAGCTTTATGGCAAATGGTACGAGTACTTACGAAGGTGCTTTCAACCAGCTGGTTTCATTAGTGGGCAACAAGACTCGTGAATTACAAGTAACCAGTAAAGCAGAGAATCAAATGCTGACTCAAGCAATTGCCGCTCAGGAGTCCGAATCAGGCGTCAATTTAGATGAAGAAGCGACCAACCTTTTGCGCTACCAACAGGCTTATCAGGCCGCCGGCAAGATGATGCAGATTGCCAGTCAGTTATTCGATGTACTCCTTACCATAGGTAGACAATAATTTTAGTGCTAACGAATAGCATGAAGGAGTTAACGTGAGAATCAGCACCAATACCATTTACCAAAGTGGCATTAACAGAATCAGCGAGTTGCAGAGTGATCAATCCCGGCGGCAACAGCAGATTTCCACAGGCAAGCGAATCCTATCGCCCTCAGATGATCCTATTGCTTCATCACGTGCACTCGAAATCAAGCAAGCCTTGTCTACCAACGCACAGCTAGCGAGCAACCGGGTTGTTGCCCAAAACCAATTAAGCATGGTAGACAACGTATTGGGCAGCGTGTCTGACCTTGTGTTATCCGTGCAATCTACGCTGGTAAGTGCTGGTAACAGTAGCTACAGCAACAGTGAACGTTCCTATATGGCATCTGAGATTCGTGCCTCTTTAGATCAGTTGATCGGCCTTGCCAACACCAAAGATGGTGCCGGCCATTATTTATTTTCCGGCTTCGAGAACACTACGCCCACCTATGTGAAGTCTGCAACTGGCGCCACATATCAGGGTGATGATAATCAACAGTATCTGCAAGTTTCCAATGGTAGAAAAATGGCCATTAGCGATACTGGGAAAAACATCTTTCAAGGCAATGGCTTAGATGCCTTTAAAACGCTTAACGATCTGGCTAATTTACTGGACACGCCCATTGATACCGCAGCTGATCGCGCTGCGCTGACTGCCGGCTTGGCGACTGCGGATACTAATATGTATCAAACACTCGACAATATTTTGAATTCACGTGCGATCGCCGGCACAAAATTGAAAGAGCTAGATGGGATTGAAGTGGCAGGACAAGACGCCGTATTGCAAATGAGTAAAACCTTATCCGGTTTGGAGGATTTAGATTATGCACAAGCGCTTTCAGACTTGACCAAACAGCAAACCATTCTGACG
Source organism: Methylotenera versatilis 79 (assembly GCF_000384375.1). Lineage (NCBI taxonomy): Bacteria > Pseudomonadati > Pseudomonadota > Betaproteobacteria > Nitrosomonadales > Methylophilaceae > Methylotenera > Methylotenera versatilis. Next base: position 162,517 of record NZ_ARVX01000001.1, read on the forward strand.
GCTGCACAGCAATCCTTTGTAAAAACTACCAGCTTGTCGCTTTTCAACTATATCTAATAGCAAATCAACTTAGCTCAGATTAGTTATTAAGCGCAGCGCATCAAGGGCAATAAAAAGAGTGAATCAAAATGAATCAGGTCGCGACGCAAAATGTTTATTCGGATAATAAATTAAATAGAGAAACACTTGGGATTGAAATCGCCCGATTAAAAGCCCTTAGACGCTACCATATTTTAGACACGCCTAGCGATGGCGTGTTAGACAAAATTACCGAGATTGCTGCCCATTTACTGAACTTTCCTATCGCCTTGATCAACATGGTGGATGACGAACGTATATGGAGCAAATCGCACTATGGGACGCATGTTAAAGAATATCAACTTCACTCAGAGTTATGCGCTTCCGTTGTATTACAAGACACCCCTTACATTATCTATGATGCTAAAACGGACCCACGTACTAAAGAGCATCCCCTAGTTAATAGCGCGACCGGTATAGAATTTTATGCAGGTGTGCAGCTAAAAACGCATGATCATCATAATATCGGCAGTTTATGTGTTATCGATTACCAACCGCGCTCCATAAGCAATGACCAAATCAAAATGCTGCAAGATTTGGCCGTGCTGGCAATGGAACATATTGAGCTGCTAATCAAGCAAAAAGACCATCAAGAAATCCTGGAAATCGAAACACGATTCAGGCTCACGGAATTGCAAAATCAGCTTATCCTGGACTCCGCTGCCGAAGGCATTCATGTCATTAATCTGGAAGGTACAATCGTAGTCGAAAATGCTGCGGCATCTAGGTTACTGGGCTGGCCAGAAGGCGGCTTGCTCGGAAAAAATGCCCATATCACCATGCATCATCATCATGCAGATGAATTGTTTTATCCGAAGAGTGAATGCCCTATTTTACAAACCCTGGTGGATGGTCTACCCCGGCAAGTAAGTACTGAAGTTTTTTGGCGAAAAGACGGTACATTCTTTCCCGTTGACTACAGCACCAATCCGCTCATTGATCTGGATGGTAAGTTATGCGGCGTCACCGTAGTATTCAGGGATATTACCGATAGAAAATTAAATGAAGCCAAAATTCAAAGGTTGGCTTACTTTGATCCATTGACGGATTTACCTAACCGTACGTTATTTATTGACCGTTTAGGTCAGGAAATTAAAAAGGCGCATCGCGACCATGTACGAGTCGCCTTGATGTTCATTGACCTTGATCATTTTAAAGAGATCAACGATTCTTTGGGCCATGATGTTGGAGATTTATTGCTCATAGAAGCGGCGCAGCGATTAGTCAGCTGTGTGCGTAACTCTGATACGGTTGCCCGACTGGGCGGAGATGAATTTACCGTTATTTTGAGTGATATTGCTCAGAAAGGATCCGAAGAAATCGTCGCACAAAATATTTTAAATGTCCTGACTCAACCTTTTAAGATTAAAAAAGAAACCATCTATTTATCATCTAGTATTGGCATCACCATATATCCTGATAATGCACTGACGACAGACGAATTACTTAAAAATGCTGACCAAGCGATGTATGCCGCAAAAAAAGCCGGTCGCAATCGTTACCATTATTTCCAAGCAGAAATGCAAATAGAGTCACAGACCAGATTGCACCTGATAACGGATTTACACAATGCGGTAGACAACAAAGAGTTCTTTTTGGTCTACCAGCCCATCATCGAACTGGCGACTGGCCATGTTAAAAAAGCAGAAGCGTTGATTCGCTGGCAACATCCAGTCAAAGGAATGGTAAGTCCAGCCCAATTTATTCCGGTCGCAGAAAAAACCGGGCTCATCGTTCGTTTGGGACAATGGGTGTTTGAAGAAGCAGTAAAACAAGTCAAAACATTGGAATCATTTGGCATTGAAGACTTCCAGATCAGCATCAATAAATCACCTGTACAATTTACTGAGTTCAAAGGTACTCATCAGCATTGGTTTGAACATCTTTCACAAAACGGGTTGACCGGAGAAAATATTTGTATCGAAATTACCGAAGGTTTATTGCTCGATGCAACGAATGAGGTCACAGACAAACTGGTCGCATTTATGAATGCCGGCATGCAAGTCGCACTAGATGATTTCGGTACAGGTTACTCATCCTTAGCATACCTAAAAAAATTCTCAATTGATTACATCAAAATCGATCAATCATTCGTAAAAAACTTAAACGCTGATGCGGATGATTATGCTTTATGCGAAGCGATGATTGTAATGGCCCATAAGCTCAACATCAAAGTCATCGCAGAAGGTGTAGAAACGAAGCTTCAACATGATTTGTTGCTAAAAGCTGGGTGCGACTATGCACAGGGCTATTATCTCTCTAAGCCAATGAATGTAAAAGATTTTCACCAATATTTGCTGTCAAAGCAATCTTAACTTTTACTATTTAAGTTAAGCATAAACAATATGCTTAATAAGTTACGTGCCATTTAAACGGCACGCGTTGCTTTAACTTATCGATTAACTCAATGCGAAGGATTCCGCCCAGGAGATTGCAGACATATGGCAACGATTCACGTCTGCAGGGTTAATGTATAAAGCGCTTGCAACTGCTCTCAATTTCTCTTCATTACCTGCTTCGCAAGCTTCTGTTAACGACAAGAATGGGCCATACATCCCCTGCCTATTAAGCAAAGCATCTGATAATACCTCTGGTAGATCAATTTTACTGAGAACTTCATCCATAGGCATCCCAAGCATTACGTCAAGCAGTGAAAATACCCCGATAGTAAAAAGGTTATCCTGACCTGCTTTACCGAAATAGCTTTCACCTAATAATTCCGTGAGCCTCCCTCGAATAATCGAAGTTTTCATGAGTGCAGATGAAATGGAGTTTTGACCTGCTGTGACCATTAACAACGTTAACCAACGAAATAGTTGCTTGGTACCGATCACAGTGAGCGCGTGCCTGATAGATTGAATTTCACATGAAAGTCCAAAACCTACAGAGTTGATATAGCGCAATAATTTGAATGACAGTGCAGGATCTCTTTTGAAAGCATCTTCTATTAACTTCATATCGACATCATTGCTGACCAAATTCAATAATTCCACGACAGTAACGAAAGCAGGATTAATGACTTTTGCCGTGAAAATCTGTGGTTGTGCGAAGTAATAGCCTTGTACAAACTGAAAGCCGATTTTTTTGCAGGCTTCAAATATTTCTCTCGTTTCAACTTTTTCTGCAATCATTTTCTTCGACAGAAATTGGTAATTCTTGAATCTGATGGCTGCCTGCTCTACCCCAACTTTATGGACATCAATCTTCACGTAATCGACTAATCGACTCACTGCAGGATTCACCTCGTTATGCAATGTGGGGTCATCTCGAACTGCTATTTTGTAGCCGGCTTGGCGTAAAGCTTGACAACGTTGCAAGGTCGCTTCATCCAACACCACGGACTCCAGCAATTCCAATACTGTTTTGCTGGGAGGTAATAGTTCTAATAATTCGTTATTCAGCAGTTCAGTATCTACTAGAATAAATGCTGATTTGTCTTCTAATAGACCTTGGGTCCCGATATCACTTAATGTGTTCACCAGTATCCGAGCAGACGCCTCATCAGTATCGACAATGACAGCACTTTTGGCTTCTGCGCTATCACGAAATAATAATTGATAAGCAACAATCTCCTGATGCGTATTCAGTATTGGTTGGCGTGCGATGAATGCGAGACTTTGTGAGGTGGCTTCCATATTTTTACCTGTTATTTATATGCAATAGTCATTGTTACTAAAAAAATCTGGTGCAGTAGTCATGGCTTGCCTGGGCTTGGGCTACTGATGCTGCTCAAGAAACTAAAGCTCTCGTTAATCAGATGCTGCATCGGTTTGAGCATGCCCGGTAATGACAAGGCAATGATTAGAAAGCCCATACCAATCGTGATAGGAAAGCCAATGCCGAAAAGATTCAGTTGCGGGGCTGTTCGAGTAAGAATGCCCAACGCCATATTGGTAATCAGCAAAGCTGCAACCACCGGCATGGCCATCATGAGCCCAGCGCTAAAAATATTGCTGGCCCACATGGCCATGGTCATGCCATTGATATGTGTTAACCCATCAGCGCTGATGGGCAAGGTGTGAAAACTTTCTAACATTGCACTGATTAACATCAAATGACCGTTCATACTCAAAAAAACCAGCATTGCCAGCAGGCCGAAAAATTGACTGATTGAGGTGGATTGACCGCCGGATGCCGGGTCAAAAAAACTGGCAAAACCCAGGCCCATGGTCAGACTGCATAATTGTCCGGCAAGCTCTACTGCTGCCAAAAAGATACGTAAACTGAAACCGATGGCAGTACCTATAATGATTTGTTGGACGAGTATTAAAAGACCGGTCAATGAAATAACATCGACTTGGGGCAGACTGGGCAAGGTCGGCACAATAATCATTGTGAGTAATAACCCGAAGCCCAACTTAACACGAAGCGGGATGACGCGATTGCTCAACAAAGGCGCAGCTGCCAAGACCGCTAACACCCTTGTAAGTGGCCACAGCAAGCCACTGATCCAGCTTTGTAAAATATCGCTGCTAAGCGAAATCATAGCTAGCCAGCCATACTCGGAATACTGGTAAAAACTACTCGCATGTAATCCACCATCACAGATAGCATCCACGGGCCTGCGATCACTAAAGCTGCGAACACGCCCACAAGTTTAGGAATAAATGACAATGTCTGTTCGTTGATTTGCGTAGCCGCCTGAAAAATACTGACGACCAGTCCGATCATCAGCACTACTAATAATATAGGCGCAGATACTAGCAATAGAACTTCCATCGCGTGGCGCGCCATGGTCATAACGCTTTCGGGATTCATAAGGCCTCCTAATAAAAACTTTGTACTAAAGAACCCAGAATCAAACCCCAGCCATCCACCAACACGAACAGCATGAGCTTAAAGGGCAAAGAAACAATCGCTGGAGACACCATCATCATCCCCATCGACATCAGCACACTTGCTACCACCATATCGATAATCAAAAACGGGATAAATACGGCAAAGCCTATCTGGAATGCGGTTTTGAGTTCGCTGGTGACAAAAGCGGGTACCAATACACTTAACGGCACATCAGCAGCACTCTTGAGTGGTGGTTTATTAGACATTTTCACGAACAACGCCAAGTCCGTTTCACGCGTTTGCTTGAGCATGAATGATTTAAGCGGCGCAGCACCTTTATCTAACGCTTCTTGCATATTTATTCTGTTCTCAGAATAAGGAAGGTAGGCATCAGCATAAATTTTATCTAATACTGGGCTCATCACGAAAAATGTCAAAAACAAGGCAAGGCCTATCAATACTTGGGTAGGTGGCGAAGACTGTGTACCCAATGCCTGACGCAAAAGTGAGAGCACGATGATGATGCGCGTAAACCCTGTCATCATCAGCAATAAAGCCGGTAAAAATGAAAGCGAAGTTAATAGGATAAGCGTCTGTAAGCTAAGACTGTAATCCTGGCCACCACCCAACGCTGGTGTGGCATTCAGTACGGCAATGCTTCCAGATTCTGCAGCATAGATGGGCAGTGCAAAACCAAGTAAAAATAGCAAACTTAACAATTTAGAAAACTTCATATTCACGCTCATGCTTAGTGCTTAGGGGTTTCAAAAACATAGCTTTTATAATCATGTTTCTTATCAATCATGTTTCTTGTAAGCTTTGTTTAAAGATTGTTTTAACCAGACGGAAAAGCTTTGCCCGTTCTGTAATAGGCTAGGCATATGCTGTAAATGCGCAGCTTCAATACCATCCTTTGGCTCAGCGTAGTTAGTCCGCACTGAAAGCGTCGCGCCATCCTCTTTACCTAAGTTAGCAATGGCATTTACCTGACCAGCTGCCACCCCTACAACTAACCAGCGGTTGCCCACTTCAACCACCACAACACGCTCACGGGATCCGACACTGACACCCCCGACAATACGTGCCACTGAATGAGAATTACCTTGCCGTCCAGCCATGCGTTTAGCAAACCAAGCCAGCGCTGCCATCACACCTAACACCACTGCTAGCCCGAATATCGTTTTGAATAGGCTAACTGTCGGAGTAGCCATCGTAGCCGGCGCGGTTGTAGCAAAGGCTTGCTGCAGCAGGCACAAGTTAACGATGTTTAACGCTAAAAATTTAAGGATGAATTTCATCGCACTCTTTGCACTCTTTATCTAATTTGCTGTTTATCTAGTCGCTTGCGATTTAGTACGTTTGCGATTGACTACTAGCGATTCAACTTACGAATTCGTTCTGCAGGCGTAATGATGTCAGTCAAGCGAATCCCGAATTTATCGTTCACCACCACAACTTCACCTTGCGCAATCAGACAGCCATTCACCAATACATCCATGGGCTCACCGGCCAGGCCATCCAACTCTACGACAGAGCCTTGTGCTAGTTGCAATAAATTCTTAATTGCAATTTTTGTGCGCCCTAACTCGACTGTTAATTGCACTGGAATATCTAAAATGAAATCGATATCGTTTTGTGTGTCACTTAATTTATTGCCTGAAAGCTCGGCAAAAACAGCCGCTTGATCAGATTTTGTTTGAACGGTAGCGCTTTGCTGTTCCGCCATTGCGGCACCCCAATCATCTTCAGCTACCACCTCAGGATTATTCTCCATACGTATCTCCTTTAACATATTCTGTAGAATTGGCTCTTAATAACTTTTCGACTCGCAAGGCATACTGGCTGTTTGAAATGCCATAACGACACTGCATGATGGGTACGCTATCAATGCGCGCCTCAATCTCTTCATCTATTTTTAGGGGTATGACATCGCCCACTTTCATCTTCAAGATATCTGCCAACTGCAACTTGCTATTTCCAAGTTCAGCAACAATTTCAACTTCAGCGCTTTGAATCTGTTGTGTCATCAATCTAACCCAGCGCTTATCAACCCCGAGCATTTCACCTTGCAAGCTAGAAGTTAACATGTCTCGGATAGGCTCAATCATCGAATAAGGCATACAAAAGTGGATCTCACCTGTGGCCGAGCCTAGTTCGACGATGAATGTTGTTGAAACCACGACTTCATTGGGTGTCGCGATGTTGGCAAACTGTGTATTCATTTCAGAACGGATATATTCAAATTCCACTGGATAGACTGGCTCCCATGATTTAGCATAGTTTTCGAATACAATCTCTAGTAGCCGTTGGATGATTCGCTGTTCAGTTTGTGTGAAGTCTCGACCTTCTACGCGGGTATGGAAACGACCGTCCCCGCCAAACATGTTGTCAATCACTAAGAACACGAGCGTAGGGTCAAATACGATCAGTGACGTCCCTCTTAACGGTTTCATTTGTACTAAATTAAGATTGGTAGGTACGACTAAATTCCGGATGAAATCCGTGTATTTGGAAATGCGAACTGGCCCGACGGATACTTCAGCCGTACGTCTTAAAAAGTTAAACAACCCTACCCGCAACAAACGCGCAAAACGTTCGTTAATGATTTCAAGCGTAGGCATACGCCCACGTACAATTCGTTCCTGGGTCGCAAGATTGTAATCACGGACTTGTGACGGATCTATCTCCGTTTCAGGCTCTTCCTGCTCGTTGTTAACCCCCATTAAGAGGGCATCGGCTTCTTCCTGGGATAAGAATTCATCAGACATGATGGGTTATTGAATAACGAAAGAAGTAAAGAATACGCCAGCGACTTTATTCAGCTTGTTGCCGGCAGTGAATGTTTGATTCATTTGTGCGGAAATTTCAGTGCTTAGTTTTTTCTTGCCTTCTAAGGTGCTGATATCATCACCTTTTTTTGTGGTTAGCAGCATCAACAATCGATTTCTCACTTCGGGCATATGGGTCTTTACCAAAGCGGCATCGGTTTCATCGGCGAGCTGTAACGTAATATCCACTTGCAGGAACTGTTCGGCTGGATCTGGCAGTAAATTTATTGTGAATGTATCAAGACTCACAAACACTGGTGGTTTAGAAGGTTTCTCTTTAACCGCTTTCGGTGAATGAGGCGCTTGATTGTAATACCAGGCACCTGCCCCACCCGCACTGCCCAATAAAAGGAGTGCGCTTAGGATAATAATTTTTTTTGATTTTTTAGGTGGAATGACGTCCACTTCGTTTTGCTGTGCCATTGCTAACCTTTTAGTGATAACCCATGACTACATTATCAAAAAAAAACCACTAGCAGGATGCGTGGAACAGAGGGGGGAAACCATAGTAAATTAACGCATCACCATACAGATTTTGAGTCTTTTAAATATCGCGAACAATATCTCAGCTAAAACTTGGGCTTTATTTGACAGACTATTGCTGATAGCGCTTATTCATATGGTCAAGCAAATGTATCAACTAAGCCATTAGAAACGAAAATCCTAGATGTAGTATTAGTAACAGTCGATTGAGCATCATCTGATGTAGCGATGGGGCCCAAGGCAGATTGAGTTGATCGCTGGGAATGTTGCTGCGCTTGGTTGTCAGAATGGACATTTGCCTGGCCAAGTTGTATACCAGAGTTTGTCATCATATCGCGTAGGTTATCCAAGCCATCTTGTAGCGCCTGTCTAACCTCTGGGTTTTGTGAAATAAAAGTGGTATCTGCTTGTTGGTTATGCACCTGAATCACCACTTGTAATGGTCCTAGATCCGGCGGGTTAAGCGTTAAAGTAGCAGATTGCTGTTCCGTCCCTACCATCCAGATGATTCTTTTGCTAATAGCTTCATTCCAATCAGAACCGCCTAATTTAGGGGCAATATCATAACTAATGACAGGCTGGGCGCTATTTGTCGCAGTAACCACTACCGGTGCAGTTGTAGGTAAGTTAGCTGATACTTGTAGACTACTGAATTGATTCGTTAATTTAACTTCAGATTCATCATGAAAATTTGATTGCTGATTCAACGATTCTGTAAAACTTTGGCTAATCCCCATCTGGCGATTTTCATGATCATCAGGTGTTTCAACATCAGCAACAACATCTAATGGGTTCTTTTTAGCCCACTTCTCATCGATAGGAAGCTCGGAGAACTTGGCATCAATTAATCCGCTATTTTTGATTTCATCTGAACCGTTATCAAGCACGGGCGCAGATTTATCGAGTTTAGATTGAATAGTCGAATTGATATGGATCATATTCAGCATGGGCAACAATGGATTCGTAACAATGGCCGACTCTTTAGGATGCTGTAGCTCGTGATTAACGTCGCTGGCGATGGCTTGGTCTTGGGCTGCACTGTTTATTAGAGATACCGATTGTCCTGAATTTTCACCGGTCAGAAAACCACCTAATAAATCTACTTTATCTTTTAGATTTTCATTATTTCTAAGCTTGTTATCTGTGTAAGGCTTTTCATTCAGTACTGTTTTTTTATCCCCATTGTGCTGTGTACGCGTTATTTTCTGATGAGCACTTTTTGCAGTGTGAGCTAAGGGTAGCTTGGCTTTATCATCCTGTATTTCGGGCGTTGATGGATTAGTCGATAAATTTTTGTGCGTTTTATCGCCAGCAGGCTTCACAACTTCATCACGTTTTTTTTGTAACTCAGCATGGTTTAACTGCTTTTCTAATACTTTCTGAAAAGCTTCTGCATTTGATTCACTAGTCGTGATGACAACCTGACTTTGATTCTGCTTAACTGTTTGCAGTGGGTTAGCGGTAATGAATGCCATTAATAATCTCTTAATAATAAGTTTTGTAAAAGCGAGCTTTAAACCATTAGGCTATTCTTACTTTGCTAACACGCATGGCAAATTCATCCATAAGCTTTTGCTCTCGGCGACCTTCCAATTGGTTTTCTTTCTTTTGATAGCGGTCACCCAGCACGTCATATGAAAACTTCTTTTTATTACTATATTGCCAAGCGTGTTGATCCATCATTACTTTTGCCTTGGCATTTTCCACAACCTGTTCTTGACCTTTAATTGCATCATCCAACATTTGCAAAAATCGTTGGAAGTTCTGATGAATTTGAATATCCACACCTGTTTCCAGCTTTACCGATAACTTAGCAATGTATTCATCACGATATTTTTCGAGCATGACCAATGTATTCTTTTCATCAGCAAGCGATTGATTACTGGTTGTCAGTTGCTCAGCCGCGGTATCCACCGCTTTTGTAGCAAGTTGCTGCAATGTGACTAATACTGTTTTTGCGGACATCATCATTCTCCTGAGCGTTTATCAATACAACTTATCAAGTTAATACCTGTGATCAAACTAATACTTGGCCCAGCTGCTGCAAGCTATCTGCAACATCGGCGCGCTCTGCAATATCCTGTTGTAAAAATGCCTGTACCTGCGTATTTCTAGCTATCGCTTCATCAAGAACAGGATCGCTACCCGCTTGATAAGCCCCTACATTGATCAAATCTTGACTACGCATATACCGCGAGTTCAACTGTTTAAGCCTGCGAGATAGTTTTTGATGTGTACTAGATGTAATGTTGTGCATGGCACGGCTGATCGATTGTTCAATATCGATCGCTGGGTAATGGCCACTCTCAGCCAGAGTCCGATTTAAAACGATATGTCCATCTAAAATAGCACGGGCTGCGTCTGCAATAGGATCTTGTTGGTCGTCGCCCTCAGTTAGCACGGTATAAAATGCCGTAATGGACCCCTCGCCTGGCCTACCGTTGCCGGCGCGCTCTACCAATGCCGGTAATTTCGCAAACACGGAGGGTGGATAACCTTTTGTTGCAGGAGGCTCACCCACAGCTAGCGCGATCTCGCGTTGTGCCATCGCAAAACGCGTGAGTGAATCCATAATAAGCAGAACGTTTTTTCCTTGATCGCGGAAATACTCGGCAATGGTGGTGGCATAGTTTGCCCCTTGTAAGCGCAACAATGCTGGTGCATCTGCTGGCGCTGCAATAACCACGGAGCGGGCCAAGCCCTCCGGCCCAAGAATCTGCTCAATAAATTCTTTTACTTCTCGACCGCGCTCACCAATCAAACCCACAACAATCACATCTGCGGTGGTGTATCGTGCCATCATGCCTAACAACACACTTTTACCCACGCCCGATCCCGCAAACAAGCCCATACGCTGCCCTCTGCCAACCGTTAACATGCTATTGATTGCTCGAACACCCACATCAAGAATTTCCTCAATAGGCGCCCTTGTTAATGGATTAAGCGGGCGCACAGTTAACGGTGCACTATGATGAGAATTAATGGGTCCCAGACTATCCAGCGGCCTGCCTGCACCATCGAGTACACGACCCAACAATGCATCACCGACAGGCAAATGACGTGAATGGTCGGAGGCGCGGCGTTTTGGTACGCTCTGGCCAGTAGGACTGAGTTGCACCTGAGTGGTATTCAGCGCATAGACCTTAGCGCCGGGTACGATCCCATCTACATTACTGTGAGGCATTAATAGTAATCGATCACCGTCGAAGCCTACCACTTCAGCTTCAACGTTGCTATTTTCGCCGATTGGAACGATACAAGCACTCCCCACTGGCAAATGGATGCCGACCGCTTCCATGACCAACCCGGTGAGTTTGGTAATGCGTCCGCACACCTCGAATGATTCAACTTTGTTGAGCATTGAACTGTAGCCAGCGACCTTCTGTTGCCAAATTTGCGCGGTGCTACTCATGCATCATCCAATCTGTTTTACAGCCCAGCGCTTCGTTGATGCGTTTCCAACGTGTCGCATTTGTAGCATCTACCTGATTAGCACCCGTTTCGATTAAACACCCGCCTCGCTCAACATCGTTATTTTCAGTTACCAACCATGTTCCATTGATTTTCTCCGCAAGCTCTTGTTTGATAATTGCAGCGTCCTTAGGGTTAACAATGATTTTTGCAGGTTTTTGTATATAAGGCAGTGACTTAATCGCCTCTTCCACCACCGGGATGATGACGTCGTGATTCACCTCAATCCTACTTTTAATCATACTTTTCGCAATATCCAACGCAAGGTTAAGCAAGTCTTGTGTGATTTGCTGTTGATGCACATCCACTATTTTATGCATCGCTTCGGCAATACTTTCTAACGCTTGCTGATTCACGCCTAGTTCTAAGCGAACTTGCTGGCTTCCCTCTTCATAGCCCTGCTTTAACCCTTGCTGATAGCCTTCTTGTCTAGCTGCATCCGACATTTGGGTCAAGGTCTCACTTAACTCAGAGGATTTTTTTTCACGAATCGACTGAGTTCTATTGCTATGGCCTCCCAAGGACGAAAGTTCCCAGCGCTCATAAGCCGTTTGCTGCTCTTTAGGAATAATCATGCTAGACATACGCATCCTCAGAGTTCGTGCCTAGTACGATTTGCCCTTCTTCAGCTAATCTGCGAATAGTTTGCAGAATGATTTTTTGCTGGGCTTCCACTTCTGAGAGTCTGACTGGACCTTTGCTTTCTAAGTCTTCCTTGAGCATTTCACTTGCACGAGTAGACATATTGCTGAATATTTTTTCACGCAATTCTGCTGAAGCCCCTTTGAGAGCGACGATCAAGCTATCCGATTGCACTTCCTTAAGAATGGTTTGGATGCCCTTGTCATCGATTTCCATAATGTTGTCGAATACGAACATTTCATCCATGATTTTTTGCGCCATTTCCTCATCATATTTCTTGAGCGCTTCGATGAGGTTCGATTCGTTTTCGCCATTCATGAAGTTCATAATATTGGCAGCTGACTTGATGCCGCCAATTGATTTTTTCTTCAGATTTTCATTGCCAGATAAAAGCTTGGTAAGAACTTCATTCAGCTCTTTTAATGCGGCTGGTTTTACACCATCTAAGGTAGCAATACGTAACATGACGTCTTGGCGCAAACGCTCCGTGAACGCGCCTAATACCTCGGCAGACTGGTCAGCCTCTAAGTGCACTAAAATCGTGGCGATGATCTGTGGATGTTCATTTTTAATAAACTCGGCCACGGACTCTGCATCCATCCACTTAAGGCTTTCAATACCGCTGGCATCGCGGCCTTGCAGAATACGATTGAGTAAACTAGAGGCTTTATCGTCGCCTAAAGCCTTGGTCAGCACAGACCGGATGTATTCATCTGAATCCAAACCAAAAGTAGTACTCGCGTCTGCGGCGGTCACAAAACTGCCCAATACATCTTCTACATCTTCATTGGCTACAGCTTTGAGAGACGCCATCGCGGCACCTAGCTTTTGAACCTCTTTTGGTCCGAGATATTTCATCACCTCAGAGGCTTCATCCTCGCCCAATGTCAGCATGAGTACTGCTGCGCGCATAGTCCCGTTTTCAATCATTGCCATTCACCCAATTGGTTACCACGCTTGCCACCATGCGCGGGTTGTCTTTTGCCGTTTGTCGGGCGGTGATCAGATTGTTCTGGTAGCCTTTAACTGGACCTTCCTGTCCGTTCGTTTGACTTAAGTTCACTACAGCATCGATTCCGTTACTTGTTAGCAATGCAGGACTAGGCACTTGTACCAATTTATTAGCCATGGGTTTAAGCAGTTTTTTATACAAGATGAAGAGCACCATCGCGCCGGCTAGATATTTCAGAAATTGCATAGCCATATCCATCATTTCCGGTTTTTTCCAGAGCGGTATTTCTGCCACTTGCTCTTGTCTAGCCACCATGAAAGAACTGTTTACCACACTGAGTGAATCGCCACGATCTTCACGGAATCCCATCGCCTGCTTAGCCAGGTCACTAATTTGGTTTTTTTCAGCATCCGTCAAAGGGCGTGTGACGGTTTTGCCATTTTTATTGACCTCTTGTTTATAATTCACCACGACCGCAACGGTTAAACGCTTAATGCCACCCATGGATTGTTGCGTGTAACGAATGGTTTTATCAATTTCGTAATTTGTAGTGGTATTTTTTTGAGAGTTTAACGGCGTTGCATTATTGCCAGCATCAGCAGGTGCTGGCGAGGCTGCACCTACTGTTGGATTTGCAGGAGGCTGTGCTTGATTCGCTTGCGGTTGATTGGATACAGCGCCAGGTACCCCACCTGTGGTATTTGGCATAGCGCTTTGCGTTTCAGCCGTTTGTTGGCTGCGAATCACAGTTGCATCTGGTGTCTGGTTAGGTTTATACGTTTCTGCCGCTTGTTCTAATGTAGAAAAATCCACATCGGCACTGGCTTCTGCATGGACATTCTGCGCACCCACAATAGGGCTAATGATCGACTCCACACGTTTAATAATATTTTTTTGCAACTCTTCTACATACTTAATCTGACTTGGATCCAGATTATTCGTGTTTTCCTTTTTAGTGGCATCTGTCAATAAGCTACCATTTTGGTCCACGATGGTGACACTTGAAGGGGATAACTCTGGAATGCTGCTCGCAACTAAATGCACAATCGCACTCACTTGCTGTTGATCCAGAGCACGACCCTGATGCAAATTAAGTAAAACCGAGGCTGAGGGTTTCTGCTGTTCGCTTACGAATACGGATGGTTTAGGAATTGCTAAATGGATACGTGCGGTTTGTACGGCGGAGATGGATTGCACACTACGTTCTAACTCACCTTCTAACCCTCGTTGAAAATTTACTTGTTCAACAAATTGGGAAACACCGAACTTCTGGTTTTCTAATAACTCAAAACCAATATTGCCGCCCTTAGGTAAGCCTTGCGCAGCAATTTTTAGACGTGCTTGATGCACATGCGCCGCAGGTACCAAAATTGCTGTGCCGCCCTCGGAGAATTTATAAGGCACATTCATTTGCTCCAAGCTTGCAACGATTTCGCCACCATCTTTATCCGAAAAATTGGAAAATAGCACGCGGTAATCAGGTTGCTGACTCCACATCATAACCACCACCATGACAGCGATCACAGCAGCAATACCCGCTATCAGCAATATTTTATTACTGAACTGCGATTTAAAATTTGTTGCTTTATTACTCTCAACGCTATCTTTTTCTGCTGCCACTTGTATCTCCATATCCTGAGGCATTGTTACGATGCTTAAACCTGAAAGTTAGGTGCACCGCTATTGGATAGCATTATGCGAGTCAGAAAAAAAATCAAAAGCCAGAATAGAACGATTTTATCGAGGTTATTTATCGGCTTGCTTGATAAACGAACTGCTATTGTATGAGGGTAAGAATCTGGTTTAACTAGCGATATGGAGAGACCATGAAAGTAACAGCAATAGATTCAGGCAGGATTGAAGCAATGATGGCGCAGCTTAAAGCCGCCGCACAAAAAAACTCAACCGAGAGTATTGATGGGAATATGGGCAGCGTAGGGTCATCTACAGCCATCAATAGCACTCCCGGCACTAATAAAGTAAATTTTGCAGATGCCCTCAAGTCCTCATTGAATCAGGTAAACAAAGTACAAACTGAAGCGGACACCTTAGGCAAGCGTTTTGCCATGGGTGACGACAGGGTAAATTTATCCGATGTGATGATTTCCATGCAAAAAGCCAGCATTTCATTTCAAGCCACTGTCCAAGTGCGCAATAAATTCATCGCGGCGTACAACGACATCATGAATATGCAAATATAAACTGTAACCTTGTGCTATTGGCCAATACTCTACAAAGTAATGAGGTTCGTAGATGGCGGCTGAGCCTCATTAGTATCAATACCATTCTCTAATTGATACAACCAAGCCAGAACCTCAGCGATTGCAGTATATAAAGCCGGCGGAATATGATCGTCTAAATTCACTTGCATCAGCAAGGCTACTAACTCTTTGGATTCATGCACAAATACATTGTGCGCCTTTGCTTCTTCAATGATGCGCTGGGCAATCACACCACGCCCTTTTGCGACCACACGCGGCGCTGATTCTCCTACTTCATAGGTCAGTGCAATCGCTTGCTGCAGGGGCGTTTGCTTATCACTCACCGCGATTACCTTGTGCAATTGAGATTGCTTCTAATCTTCCAGTATGCTGTTCTAAAGATTGAATCAAAGCCCGGCTATTAATCTTCAAAGTGTCTGTGGTAGCTTGTTCATCTGCAACCAGTGCAACCGTTAACTTGTCACCTGCTAGACGGATTTTTGCTGTGATATTTCCCAAGTGTGGTAATTGCAGATTTAAATGACTGCTTACAGTTGTCTCTTGAGAGATATCTGACCCGGCTTGTGACTGATTCTCCACTTCCACCTGCCAATCTGCTAACTGTCCAGGCCAAATCTCCCCGTGCCAAACCAAGCGTTGAGTTTCTAATACATTCAACTGCTGAGCCATTAAATGATGCAATATGAGACCACCTTGATTTTGTGGTTCTTGCATGAGGCTACTTAATGTTCTAATCCCTTGCGTGAAATCCGCTAAGTGCGATTCATAAAATAAGCCCGTCACTTCCATAGTATGTTGTAAATCTGCCGCAAACTGCTTGACTTGCTCGGGCTTGTTGGTTGCGGGGATCATCGCTTGATAGATGTTGGCGGCGCCTTCTCGATTAGCCAGATTGATCTGCTCAGCAACTTGTTTGGCAGTAGGACTTAAAATAACCTGTGCGGTATTTTCAGCCACGTGAGGTAACAACTGAAAACTGATACCCGTCTCATCGCCCATATATCTAAGCGTCAGCGTTTCGCCAATTTTCCAGTGCTGCTGCATATTTAAGACCAGCTGACGACCTTCAACAGAAACTTTAAGACCACCATTGACAGCAACGTCGATGATTTTAGCGCTGTAAATATGGCCTTTGACTAACTGCGGCAGTTCCAGTCTGCTGTTGCGCCGGTGATCATCAAGTAGGCCGAGCGGCTTGATGGCCGATACCCTATCAATGGCTTTAACATCGCTGGACAAAGGCTTGTACATAAAGGTTAGCTTGGAGGTTTATTGAATTGAGATGGCATCTGTTTTGTTTTACCGCTAAACAAAGCATCCATTCTTAACATCCATGGATTAAGTAAATCTCTGATCTCACGATCATGTGCGAGTATTTTATGAATACTTGCAATTTTGCTTTGCAAAGCTGCGCCTGTAATAGGCTCGGGTTTTGCACTGGTAATTTTTTCAATCTCAATTGCGCATAAGGCCTCAAGCTCAGTGATCTTCGGCCAATCTTTAGCACGCGCAGCTTTCAACATCATACTTGTGATGTCAGCAATACGTTCGTAAGTAATAGATGAATCCTTCACAGTATCGATTATCATTTCATCAGCTTAGTGCTGCATGGCTTCCCAAGCGGATCTGAGTTCAATGAGCAACTGGATGACCTCACTCACTGGTTCTGGTTGATTTTTTAAATTTGCAATATAAAGTCGATTACTCATGTAGTCATACAAAGCGTCCAAGCTTTCTGCGATCTCACCACCCGCTTGTTTATCCAAACTGGCTTTAAGACCGCTTTCTATAATCATGATTGCTTTAGATATCATCGTGCCTTTTTCTGCAAAAGCCTTGGCTTCAATATGGGGCAGTGCGTTTTTACAGGCTAAGATTGCGCCGTCAAAAAGCATGACGATCAATTGATGTGGATTAGCCGATACCACCCCAGTTTCTAGGCCTACTCTGCTGTACTCATTCACACCTTGTATATTGTATCCAAACATAGATTTCCTCAATCAGGATTAACTATCCATCAAACTAATTATTATTATTTTGAAAACTGGCGATTTGCTGCGATAAATAACTACTGGTTTGTTGCATGCTGCTGATTAAAGTATCCAGCGCCGTATACTGCTGGCGATAGCGTTTCTCAATTTGTACCAATCGATCCTGCAACGCTTCCTGTTGTTTTGTCAGGCGTGAGATCGAGCTGTTAATTCCATCGGTGCGTGAGGTCAAAATACCGTCTGAACCCAGTAAATTCTTAACCAATTTATTCAATTGATAGGCATAACCTTGACTATACGTGACCGAACCCCGATCTCCCAAACTACCCCCATTCACCTGCACGACTAGTCCTTCACTAGCATCGCCAATCGCGCCTATCAATTGCTGGCCTACCCCTTTTGCCGCTACGCCATTGATCGTGCCTGCCGCGTCTAAACCCTCTGTCGTGATCGGAGTGCCGAATAAATTTGAAATCCCGTTACCTGATGACAGCATAACTGATGCTGTGGCACCGTAATTCGCAGAAGTGACTTGGATATTGCCGCCATTTATGACGACCTTAGCAGTCGAACCTGCAGCGGATAAGCGGGTTTGGAGTTCAGTGATGATATCGGAAGTAGAGTCATAAGTACCGGCAGTCAGGTCAATGCTGTATGCCACGCTATCGATATTAAAATCGATATGATCGTTAACCCCTTGAGTAATGGTCAGGCCTGGCGCACTTCCGCCTTGCACATTTCCTTGCGTCGCTAACCGAGTAACATTGATCGCATAATTTCCGGAAGCAGTTTTGTCGATTTGCCCGGTATGTGTGATCAAACTATCTGTTGCTTTGCCTGTGGCTGCAAATAAGGCTGGAATGTCCTTGGTATTATTTTGAATCGCCAGTTTGAGTTTGCTGTCATTAATCGCCAAAGTACCATCACGCTGGAAACTCACGCCAATATCACTTAGGGACTTCAGCATTCCAGCCCCACCGATTGTGCCGGTAAGCACTTGCTTGATTTGGGTGGCGACAGAGCGAGTCGCCGCATCACCTAATAAGATGCCGCCAGCTTTTGTCGTCGCATCATATTTGGTCAAATCACGAATGACTTGATTTGCATCATTATAGGCTTTTACAAATGCAGTGACAGAAGCTTCAATACTGGATTGGTCGCGTGAAATTCCTAGCGCCACCGCTGTATTAGGCTGCTCTTTCAATAAATTGAAAGTGATGCCATCCACAGCATCTGAAATCACATTGCTGGGCTTTGTAACCAACACGCCATCAATATCAACGATGGCATCTTTAGCCGTTTGCAATACTGTCAGGTTTTTACCTGTGCCAGCACCTGCAGTTGGATCGAACGCTAATTTAGATAGTCCGCTCGCATCTAGATGATCGCCATCGTCATCCGCGACCGTTATTTTGATACTATTCGACGTGCCACTACTTTTGGCGCTCAATACCAACCGATTAGATTGACCATCGTTGACTATCGTGGCTGAAACGCCAATATTTGCGGAATTGATCGAATCTCTGATACCAGCTAAAGTGTTGTTTTCCGGTGTGATATCTATCGTAGCAACCGCTTGATTTGGATTCAGCGTAAAAGCATTTGCATCACTGTCATAGGAGCCAAATGAGATTGTGATTTTACCTACACCGATGGGACTGGTTGTAGAGACCTCGCCTGCCATAGCAATTTTTTGAGATTGTGCGAGCTGCTTTACTTTTATGGCATAACTACTTTCCACTGCATTCCCATTGGATGTCGCAGTAAAAACCGTGGCATCGGATGACTCTGCTTTCTGCGCGTTGAATTTAGAAACTGTTGCAAGGTTGGCGAGCGCAGTTTGAAAAGTGGACAGCACTCCTTTTAAACTTCCATAAGCGGAAATTTTGGTCTGGAAATTGTTTTTTTGCTGGGTAACAAGCGTAAGAGGTCCCTGCTCTGATCTCATCAGACCAGAAACAATCGTATTTACATCAAGGTTAGAACCTAACCCTGGAGACGAGATTGCCATATTTACTCCTCAAAAAAATGGCTTACGCTGGTTACTTAAAATTTTATTCAAACCTTTTGATTTAACAGCAAACCTTTAAATGTTTCTAAACTTCTTGAAAATGCAATCGCCTCCAGATTAGGAAGCTGCCTTAATACACTTTTCGTTTCAGTATCCACTACTTTTATAACAGGTGATCCAGTCGTCTTATCTAAGCTGAACTCCACCGACGTATTGCTTTGCGCCATCAAGGCATTCAGTTTTTTTACTGCTGCTTCAAGTTCACTTTTGCTCGGTTGCTTTACTTCTGAAATTTCGGCAACTGTTCCCTGAGTCGCAACTTTGCTCTTGTTTGGTACACCAGTAGCACTGGTGATTTTATTAATGTTATCGATAGCCATGATTTGTACTCCTTCAGCAAAATGCTCCTAAGTTCTTTTGAAACTTAGGAGCGATTACTCGGTGTTACTTCAATTAGCCTCTTAATAATGCCAATACACCGTTAGGCAATGAGTTCGCTTGCGCTAACATTGCGGTACCGGCTTGTTGCAAGATCTGACCACGCGTCAAGTTCGCTGTTTCTGCCGCGAAGTCTGCATCCATGATGCGGGATTTAGCAGCTGAAGTGTTCTCTACTTTGTTTTGCAAATTGCTTACTACTGAGTTAAAGCGGTTTTGTACTGCACCGAAAGTTGCGCGTTCTGTATTCACTTCATCAAGCGCAGCATCAATTGCAGTGATTGAAGCAGTGGCTTTAGCAACCGTCGTTACATCGTTAGTAGCTGAGTCTGCAGCGATTGCTGATTTAGCAGCCGCATCTGTCAAGTCTGTACCTGTCACTGTAATCACATCAGTAGTATCAGCACCTACTTGGAAAGTATTCGCAGTACCGTTCAAAACTTTATTGCCGTTGAATGTTGTGTTGCCGGTGATACGGGTAATTTCTTCTTGTAATTGTTTGAACTCAGCATTCAGATTGGTACGGTCGCCAGCGTTGTTGGTGGCGTTGGCTGATTGCACCGCTAATTCACGCATACGTTGTAATGCATCGGTTACACCGCCTAATGCACCATCTGCTGTTTGTGCATATGAGATCGCATCATTCGCATTACGGATTGCAACAGTTGAGCCGCGAACTTGTGAATCCATACGTGTCGCAATAGATAAACCTGCAGCGTCGTCTTTAGCACTGTTAATGCGCAAACCTGATGACAAACGCTCGATGGATCTATTCAAACTCATTTGTGACGTACCCAGATTACGTTGGGCATTTAAAGATGAAATGTTGGTATTAATAACTGCTGCCATGATAATACTCCTTAAAATTCAGTTAATTAGGTTGACCCTTGCCTTCAGCTTTGCTTGCTGCTTAGTGCTCGGCTGTTAAACTTATATCGGTAGTGATTTGAAAAACTTTAATTACTTTTTTTCACTACATACAAGGTAATCTTGCATAAGTTTATTCACGGCAACATTAAGGAGTTCTTTAGGAAATTTGCAAAATTAATAAAAATCAATTTTTCATAACCTGAAATAAATCATAAAAATATAGACTTACATGCTTTGTTAAAATAGCTTTTTTAATGGATAAAACCCAATATCACTTCGATTATTTTAAAAGAAGTTTATTGGGTCTAATTTGAAGAACTAAGAAGGGAAAGTCTGCTATTAAGCAGGATTGGGTTATTCGACGATTTTGTTTTTAATCGCGTAGTGCGTGATTTCTGCGTTATGACGCAAATTCATTTTTTCTAAAATGCGCGAACGATACATGCTGACGGTTTTAACAGAAAGATTTAATTTAACCGCAATATCACCTACAGTAAATCCTGAAGCGATCATCGTCATCGTCTGGAATTCACGGTCAGACAATAATTCATGAATGGGCTTTTCTTGATCGATCCCCACTTGATCAGCCAGCGTTAAGGCGACTTCCGGGGTGATGTATTTTTTACCCTTGGCAACTGTTTCAATGGCCGTAACGAGCTCCGCGGAGGCTTTTTGCTTACTGAGATATCCAGCAGCGCCAGCCTTTAATGCGCGCACTGCATATTGATCTTCGCGATACATGGATAGCATTAATACAGCGAGTTGCGGATTTATTTTTTTTATTTGCTTGAGAACTTCAATACCATTTTTGTCTGGCAAAGAAATATCTAGCAACATCACATCGGCTTTATGCTTAGTGGCGAGTTGTATTGCCTGAGCTCCACTTTCTCCTTCAGCCACCACTTCAATCGCTTCGGTCTCACCTAGAATCTGTTTTAAACCTTCTCTTAAAATATCGTGGTCATCAATTACGATTACTCGAATTTTTTTCGTCGCCATATTGAATTACAACTTCGCATTGATTACTTAAAAGTCATTCTAACCCAAGGTTACATCGAGGCGAAACGCTTTATAACAAATTATTCACTTTCATCGCAATGCTAGTGCCACATCTAATTTTGTCTTACAAATTGAAGCAGTTTTTCTTTTAGCGGGATCGAGGCAAGATGCATTTTCGCAATCAGATCTGGTAAGGTTTTTGTGGCACCAACGCGAGCGTCTGCTTCCAGTTCTTCTGCAACTAATGCCATTTGTTCGGCGCCCAGCATTGCTGCCACACCACCCATTCGGTGTGCTAATTTAGCTATTTCATCAATATTGTTTGCTTTTAAGGCCAAGTCTAAATCTGCTAAAGAATTTGGCAACTCCTTCAAAAACATAGGTACCATTTTCATACTCGGAACTGATTGACCTAGAACGCGGCCTTTCAAGCTTTCCGCATTAAATATGCTCGCGTTTGTCACGGATAACTTCGGGGTTTCCTTATGGATAATTTCGGTTTCATCATGCTGGCTATTAGAGCTTAGCTTTGCGATGAGTATTTGGGCATCTATTGGTTTTGTAATGTAATCATCCATTCCGGCCGACATACAAATCTCCCGGTCACCTTTCGTTGCATTTGCGGTTATGGCGATGATACGCACCCGTCCACCTGAAACTTCTTCACGCTTTCTAATTTCCATCGCCGCTTGGCAGCCATCCATCACTGGCATTTGCATATCCATTAATATGACATCAAAAATCTCTTGTTCTAATAACTCAATGGCTTCCAAACCATTATCGACAACCATGAATTCGTAACCATCATGACTTAGAATCGCTTTGATGACTTCTTGGTTAACCGCATGATCTTCTGCGATAAGCACTCTTGGTTTTGGGTAAGTGTGATATTTATTCATATGTTTTTATGGATTTATTTAAGTATAAAAAAATCCATCTGCAACCCCAATTAAGTATTCCCACATTATCAGACACCTCACATATTTGAATCCAATTGATCCATTTGTGACCCTTATTAAACGTTTAATAATTTATATTCCAGATATAGACTATTTTTCAACTGTTTATTCAAATATGGAAAAAAAATGTATAGCGTATAAACATACCAAATATTTTATATTCTCTCAGTACAAATGATGCTAAATAATATTATTCAAATTGAAAATCCAAATATTTATTTGGATTCGGTCGGATTAGACGGGTTTTCTGATGGATTGAATCTGGAAAATGATTTGCAAGAACTTATAAAACTTGCAACTAACTTTTGCCAGACTTCAATCGCCGCAATTGCATTACAGGGAATGCATGCGCCAGTAAAAAAACATCAGCAACTCTATGTCACATCTTCTAAACTTTCTGTTGAAGATGAATTTCAAGCCAATATTTTTTGTTCTGAAGTACTGCTTAGCAATCAACTAATCATTGTAAATGATGCTTTGTATGATGCGAGATTTTCACAATCGATAGCTACAGAAGAATCGATCAGGTTTTTTGTTGGCTTTCCCCTAGCATTATCTAGTGGAGATATTATCGGTGTGTTTTTTGTCGCTGACAAATTGCCCAAACAATTAAGTCATTTGCAATTAGATATGCTTAAGCTTCTAAGTGCCCAAATTACGGCACAATACGAGTTGGATCGATTTCAGGAGATAGTCGGAAAACTCTCTGAAGAGCGCCAGTCTATCAACAATGCATTAGTTCATCAGACCACACTGCTTCATGAAGCACAGCGCATTGCCGAAGTGGGAAGCTGGGATTTGATTATTGATCAAAAGAAACTTTCTTGGTCAAAAGAAGTGTTCCGAATTTTCGGACAAGATGATTCAGAGCCTGAGCAATCATTTGAAGGTTTTTTATCTGCCGTACACCCTGAAGATTGCGTTGGCCTCTTGCAAGCTCAAGAGCTTGCGCTCAAACAACTCAAACCCCTTGATTTTGAACATAGAATTATTAGGCCGAACGGCGAGGTTCGATTTGTTCATGAAAAAGGTCGTCTAATCTTTAGTGAGCATGATAATAAACTTCATTTTATAGGTACTGTGCAAGATATCACTGAACGAAATAAAAAATATTTTGAATTAGCGATGTTGAATCGTGTACTGCAAATGTCAAGTGCAAGTAATGATGCGCTTTTACATGTGACTGATGAATCCGAGCTTTTTTTAAAAGTCTGCCAAATTGCCGTAAATATTGGAAATTATGCTTGTGCCTGGGTTGGTATTACTGGCAATCCAATTGGCAACACTTTCTCGTCTTCAATACATTACGCAAGACAAGATATTAATCAGGTTAATGAATACCACGGGATTGCACATGAAATATCTTTTCAAGACCCGTTAGACCCCATTCTTCTGTCTGTTCAAAATAATGAATTTATTTTTATACAGGATACTTCTCAAAATGAAAGGTTAACACCTAGTTTAATTGCAGCTAATCTTTCAGGCTTCAAAGGAATGATTTGCCTACCACTGGTTCATTTGCATGAAACATTTGGCGTTCTGGTACTTTATTCAGATGATATTCGTCAAATACCAGATGCAGAAATAAAATTATTGAAAGAAATGGGGAATAACTTAGCATTCGGTGTACGAAATATCCACATACAAAACGATAGGAATCGTTTACAAAATGCCATGATGAAAGTAGCAACTAGTGTTTCTACAAATAACACCCCTGCGTTCTTTAAACATCTTGTTTCAAATATGGTTGAAGCACTTGATGCGGATGGCGCAATTGTTTCAAGGTTGAACGCAAACAAAACAGAAGCTACGACCATTATCAATTTTAATGATGGGGAGTTTCTTGATAATTTTGTCTATTTTTTATCTGAGGTAGAGCATGCTACTGCCAACGATAATGAAAGTAATATCTTTACATGCAAATTACATAACGAAGAAAACCATTTCTTTAACATCCATAAATGGCCAACAAGCACTTGTTTTGGAAGCGATTTAAAGAATAGCAACGGCCATTTGATTGGTTCTATTTTTGTTTTCTTTAAAGAAGAGCCTAAAAATACAAAATTTATAGAATCTACCTCACAGATTTTTGCTGCCAGAGCGGCAGCTGAACTGGAGCGTCAAGACAGTGACTCAATAATTCAAGAACAAGCCTCACTTTTAGATAAAACCCATGACGCTATTTTGGTTTTAGATATCGACCATAAAATTCAGTTCTGGAGTAAAGGTGCAGAGCGACTATATGGTTGGAAGGCCAATGAAGTAGTCGGTTTGAATATAGAAACAATTTTCATTAATGAAACCATTGATTTGCAACATGCCCTTAAAAGGGTTAAGGCTCAAAAAGAATGGAATGGAGAATTGCATCAACATAAAAAAGACGGTAGCAAAATTATTGTAGATGGCAGATGGACGTTAGTCTTTAATGAAGGAGCGCAGCCTCACGCCATTTTGGGTATCAATACTGATGTGACACAAAAAAAGGTTGCAGCCGATGAAATACAGCAACTCGCTTTTTATGATGTGCTAACTCAGCTTCCGAACCGACAACTCCTCAGAAATAGATTACAGCATCTGTTTGAATCTCGTGACAGGCTAAGAAATGCTTGGGTATTATTATTTATTGATTTAGATAATTTTAAAACACTTAATGACACCATGGGGCACGACAAAGGAGATATGCTCTTGCAAGAAGTTGCTAGAAGACTTACTAATTGTGTTCGTAAAAGTGATACGGTAGCACGATTGGGGGGTGACGAATTTGTCATACTATTTGAAAGTGTTGGCAATGCAGATGTGATTACCCAAGCAACAATTGTAGGTGAGAAAGTTTTGTCTTGCTTCCACGAACCATTTTCATTAGGTGGATATCCTTATTACAGCTCTCCTAGTGTTGGAATTACGCTATTTGACGAGAACTGTCAGAATGCCGATGATTTACTTAAGCATGCAGATATCGCTATGTATCAAGCTAAATTTGGTGGGAAAAACTCTCTTAGGTTTTTCAACCCCGACATGCGAACTGCGGTGACCGCTAAACTTGAATTAGAAGCAGATTTACGGTCTAGTTTTAAGCAACAAGAGTTTACTTTGTACTATCAGCCACAAGTCGATGATGCAGGTAAAGTAACTGGGGTTGAAGCATTACTTCGATGGTTTCATAAAGAGCGGGGGGCAGTATCTCCTCTTGATTTCATTCCAATTGCAGAGGAAACGGGGCTAATTTTCCCTTTAGGCTGCTGGGTCATGCACACGGCTTGCGAACAATTGTCAGATTGGTCTTCAGACTCAGTTTTTCAAAATATATCAATCGCAGTAAATGTAAGTGCACGTCAATTTAGGCATCCAGAATTTGTAAGTCAGGTTTTAAATGCCCTAACCTCAACTGGGGCAAATCCATATTTATTGAAATTAGAGCTTACTGAAAGCTTACTGTTAGAAAATGTTGAAGAAACAATCAGTAAAATGACAGAGTTGAAAAAATATGGCGTATGTTTTTCTTTAGATGACTTCGGAACTGGTTATTCGTCACTGTATTATCTTAAACGACTTCCTTTGGATCAACTCAAAATTGACCGATCATTTGTAAATGATGTGTTAACAGATACGAATGATAATGTAATAGTTAAAACGATCATTGCATTAGGTAAAAGTTTAGGTTTAGAGGTCATTGCCGAAGGTGTGGAAACTTCAGAGCAAAGAGATTTTTTACTATCCCATGATTGTAATGCTCATCAAGGTTATTTTTTTAGTAAGCCGTTACCTACTTCGTTACTCAATGACTTTATTAAACAACAAAATGGAATGAATAACTCTGATCAAGAAGATTTACCAAAAAATACTTTTGCTGTGTAAGTATTAACCTGAAATTAGAGATGAAGTCGTACGGTAAAACCGTTTAAAAACATGTAAGAACAAACCCAAATAATCGCCTCTCGTATAAATTAAACTTTAAATAAAACAGCGATTTATTTCTTTTACCTCCATGAAAAATTGGTCAAATGTTAACAAAAGTAACAGTTGTAAGTAATATGTAAAAAAATTCAAGTAATAAATATTGCTTCCGTTAAGTCTCTTTGAATACCCAATCTTATTTCAATGTTCATGGAGAAAATATGTCTTATATCAGTCGCATCCTCATCGCATCATCATTGTTCGCAGCAAGCTCACTCGCATTCAGTGCAGAAGTTTGTAAAGTGTCTATGATGGGTCGCGTATGCTTTGAAGAAGGTAGCGCAGAAGCTACTGCCGCGCACATGAAAGGTGACGCTGTCGGTGAAGTTTCTAAGAAGAAAAAATTAGAAGCTAGCGCAGAAATAGACACTGCTAAAAAAGTAGCAGTAAATACTAAATAGTATCCATAAGCTGTGAATCAGGCTTGCGCATATGCAAGCCTTTTTTATTAGCGCTTCCCAATTCCACATCTAAATCTGAGGAACTCAAAATGGGAAACTTTATATAGAGTATTTATACCTTTCTTTTCAATAGACCAAAATCTAGCATGAGCGAATAGAGTGCTGTTAACTATCTTTAAAGAAATTAACTGCTCACTGGAGACAAAATGACTGTTAAACAAAAAATGTACCTATTGCTATTAACCGCCACGATAGGATTGGTTTCACTGGCGGGTCTGGCAAGGTTCCAATTGGACCGTGTTTACGACATTACCAACTATTCGAATGTGCGTTCAATTCCAAGTATTGAAGCGCTTGATAATATTCTGGCAGAATTTGAAACGCTGAACGGTTTGATATGGCAACATATGGCTACTACTGATAATGCAGATATGGGCCAGATCGAGCAGGAAGTCGCCGAGGTGCATCAAGAACTCAGCAGCAGTCTCGCAAATTATGAAAAGCAATTTATCGCCGATGTCCAAGATAAAAAGTTACTACAGTTGGATAAAGCGGTTATGTCTGAGTACGATGCCATGGGTGGTAATGTATTGACTACATCTCTTGCAAATAACAAGGAGGCGGCGAGAGACCTTCTCCTGCAAGGCCGCCCGATAATCAAGAAAATGCAAACAGCTCTTGATAATCATCGTAAATATAATATTAAGCTAGGTGCGGATAGTGCTTCCCAGGCTGCTTCCATTAAAACACAAGCTTCGCTACTACTCATTGGAATTGCCGCCACCATATTAGCGTTAACTGTGGGTATGGGACTATTCCTGACACACAGTCTCCTGAAGCAACTAGGCGAAGAGCCTGCGCGACTTGCACAGATTGCTAATGCCTTTGCCGAAGGTGATCTTAATACTTCAATACAGATCCACCCAAATGATCGCAGTAGCATTGCTTATGCGATGAGTGTTTTGAAAAAAATGCTGACCGATCTGATTGATTCACTCAACCACGTGAGTTCTCAACACGATCAAGGTGAGATTGATACTAAACTGCAAACCGATCGATTTAAAGGTCATTATGCAGAAATGGCAGTCGGTATCAATCGTATGACAACCGGACATATTGAATCAAATCGTAAAGCTATGGCCGTCGTCAAAGCATTCGGTGAAGGCGATTTTTCTGCAAAACTGGCTTTGTTCCCAGGTAAGCAACGCGTGATCAACGAGACCATTGAAGAAGTACGGGAAAATCTGCAGTTACTTATTGAAGATGCAGACTCTTTAGTTCAAGCAGCTATTGCAGGAGAATTATCGACCCGTGCCGATGCAAATCGTCATAAAGGTGATTTTAGAAAAATTATTGCCGGTGTAAATCAAACTTTGGATGCCGTAATTACGCCGATCAATACCGCTTCTCAATATATCGCTCGTATCGCGAGTGGAGACATTCCGGAGACAATTAATGAAAATTACAGCGGCGACTTCAATGTATTAAAAGAAAGCCTCAATACCTGCATTCATGCTATCAATAGGTTAGTCGCGGATGCCACCATGCTTTCTGAAGCTGCAACTCATGGCAAACTAAACACTCGTGCCGATGCAACGGCGCATACTGGTGATTTTAAAAAGATTATTACTGGCGTAAACGAAACTTTGGACGCCGTGATTTCTCCGTTGAATGCCGCTGCTGATTGCATATCCCGGATTGCTAAAGGCGATATTCCTGATCCTATCTCTAAAACGTATGCGGGTGAGTTTGATACGCTCAAACAGAATCTGAATACCTGTATTTCTGCAGTTAATGCCTTGATCCAAGATGCACAAATGCTTGCCAATGCAGCGAAAGAAGGGAAAGTTTATATGCGTGCAGATGAAGGCAAGCACCAAGGCGACTACCAGCGCATCATTCGCGGTGTTAATACCACGCTGGAGCTCATTACTACGCCAATTAGAGCTGCTAAGGAGGCCGCTGACGCTATCAACACCGCAGCCCGTGAAATTTCCATAGGCAACAACGACCTGTCACAACGTACTGAGGCGCAAGCATCGGCGTTGGAAGAAACAGCATCAAGCATGGAGCAGCTTGCCGGTGCAGTTAAGCATACATCATTGAACGCCAATGAAGCCAATATACTCGCTACTGAAGCTTCAACAATCGTGGCTCGCGGTAGCAGCGCGGTGGATCAAGTAGTGAATCGCATGGTGGATATCCAGACCAGTTCAAAAATGATTGAAGACATTACTTCGGTCATCGACAGCATTGCCTTCCAGACTAATATCCTCGCACTGAACGCAGCGGTTGAAGCTGCTCGTGCAGGTGAACAAGGCAAAGGTTTCGCGGTTGTGGCTTCAGAAGTTCGCAGCTTGGCGCAACGTTCTTCTGCAGCTGCCAAAGAAATCAAAAATTTGATTTCTGATTCAGTGGATAAAGTTAACGATGGTAGTCGGCTTGCACTTGCTGCCGGTGAAACCATGGCTGAGATTTTAAATTCTGTCCAAAAGGTAACCGTCATCATGGCAGATATTGCTTCATCATCTGCGGAACAAAGCTCTGGCATTAATCAGGTGAATGCTGCAGTTATGCAAATGGATAATGCCACTCAGCAGAATGCAGCTTTAGTGGAAGAAGCTGCTGCTGCTGCTGAAACCTTATTAGATCAAGCGGCTAAGCTGGTAACTTCTGTTGAAGCATTCGAAATCAGCCCTTCATCTAACGTGAAGAATAATTCAGCACACTATGGTCTCAAGATAGTTTCTGGGCTATCGCATTAAGGACAAATTTAAACCAGTTTATATAAGCCACCCATTACCTCTATCAAAATGGGTGAAGTCCAAACATCTTAAATTTGGTTAATATTTTCTTGTTAACTTTCTTATTCATAAAATTTTTCAAATGGTTGTTAATTAATTTTGACGCATATTAAATAAAATTTCATGAATAAGAATCCCAACAATTAACGCAGCGAAAAATATAATGCCCTTGTGAATATTGAGTCCTAAAATGACGATTGCTGGGCCAGGACATATGCCAGACAAGCCCCATCCAATTCCAAACAAACTACTACCTACGATTAATTTTTGATCAATCTCGGTCTTTTTCACTGTGTGAAATTCGTCACCTAAAATGGCTGATGGCTTATCTTCTGTATAACGAAAAGCCAAATAAGCAATTGGAATGGCGCCTATCATCACAAACATTAATGATGGATCCCAACTGCCAGTAATATCTAGAAATGCTAATACTTTATTAGGATCTGCCATGCCTGAAATTAATAAACCAAGCGCAAATATAACGCCAGATATAAATGCGACAAAGTGTTTGGCAAATGCTGAATTAAATTTTTCCATAGACTAATTTGATAGCGCTACAAAAAGAATTTCTTTACTAAATATACCGTTAACATGCCGAAAGCCATAAAAGTGAAAGTAGCGATAATGGATCTTTTTGATAATCTAGCAATGCCACATATGCCGTGGCCACTAGTACAGCCTGAGCCATAACGACTGCCAAAACCGACTAATATGCCTGAAAAAATCAACACGACTATTGAGGTATCGATACTGATTTCTTGTTTGGCAAAAAATAGTCGCCACAAAACTGAAGTGAATAGCATGCCAAAAACAAATGATAATTGCCAGAAACCGCGGTCTAGCCACGGCCGAAGCGCACCACTTAATACGGATGAAATGCCGGCAATTCGGCCATTAAAAACATATAAAAACGTAACGGATAAGCCTAATATTACTCCGCCGAAATAAGATAAATACGGCGTGAAGTTGGCGTAATCAATGGTCATCAAGCGATTCCAAATAATTTAAACTTAGAGTTTCCATCCATAAGCAATCCCTAGCGAGTTTTGATACATTTTTAAATCAGCTTCTCCGCCACCCAAACCGCTAGGTGGAAAACCTGGCGGGATAGAGTTTGAGCCATTCACTGTATTCTCAAATGCGTGTGTGTACACAAATGACAACTCACTTTTGTTCGCTAAGACCCAAGTTGCACCTAGTGAAAGATGATCTTTCACCACCGCTGGGGCTAAGGTATTGAGTAAAGTATCACCTTTTCCAATTGGCTGATCAACATGATTTAAGCCTGCTCTAAGCGTTAAGTCGTCGCTATAAGCATAGCTGAATCCTAACTTATAAATGTTAGCATCTTTCCAGCCAAAACCTGCGCCATTATCTGAACCCAAGCCATTCGGCAAATTCTGCAATGATGCATTGCCCACCGCATCCACTTCATTGTAATTAATGCGTTGATAATCCGCTGCAATCGTTAATTTAGGCGTCGCTTTAACGGCAATACCTACACCATAAGTGGAAGGAATATCAAAATCCCCTTGTTCAGCAAATAGCCCTTTGTATTTATCGAATTTGGTCATATAAGTGCGACTTTGATAAGTTGCGCCTAACGTAACGGTATCGGTTATTTCGCCAATCCAGCCAACATGCAAACCTGCGCCATAAGAATTATCGTGTCCACGATTGGTTAAGTCATTCGGAGAAGTACTAAACCCACTAAAACCCTGTAGCCCTTTGACTTCAAAGCGTTGGTAGGCTAAATTAACCGAAACACCGATTGTCTGTGATGGCGTCACTTTCCAAGTTGCTGTTGGTGCTGCAAATACTTGAATGAGATCAACTCCAGCGCTTCCTTGGCTGCCAAATAACGGGATGCCATCTTTGTAATCTGAATTCATGCCGCCGTTACCGTACACACTAACCCCTAGCGTTAAGTTAGGGTTAACTTGGCGGTTATAACCAAATTCAGGAATAAAAAAGTGCTTGGTATCATTCGCGCTATACGTGCCATCCACGCCCGGAAAAGCGTTACCTGAAATTTCGGCTTCTCTCTCTGGTTTGAACCAAGTTAAACCAAAATCCACCCTGTCTCCGACAAGTCCAAGTCCGGCAGGATTGGTCGCTGCAGCTAAAGCATCTTGAGGAAAAGCAATCCCCACGCCGCCTATCCCCTGTGACTTAACACCATAACCATGCGAAAAATAACCATCGGTAGCAAATGATTCTGCTGAAAATATAATGAGCAATAAAGGAAGAAGCTTGGCAGAGCTGGTCATATTGATACTCACATTTAAAAAGTTAAATGTAATTTACCAAAATTATGCATATACCAATAAATACTATTAAATTATATTTATATTCTAATTAGCTATTTAGATTGGATATTTGTTAATGATTAACTCCCTCCTTAACATTTCTTAAAATTTTCTGATTGACGACTTTAACTTTCAATATAACGAAGCTTTCTCTACTATCTAATACAATCTGATTAAACCAAGTAAAAAGAAAAATGAGCATTGTCACTAGCTTTTCACCGATATCAAATAAATCAGCCCAAGTACTGATTTTAGGCAGCATGCCTGGGTTAGCTTCACTTAAAGCCAATCAATATTATGCGCATCCGCGTAATAGTTTTTGGCGCATTGTGGCTGACATTTACGGTTTTAACGCAGAGTCTGAATACAACATTAGAGTGCAGAATTTAAAGGTATCTGGGATAGCAGTTTGGGATGTCTTGCAAAGCTGCGAACGATCAGGCAGCTTGGATAGTGCCATCATCAGCGGGTCGCGCATTTGCAATGACTTCGAGTTGTTTTTCGAACAACACCCGCACATCAAGTTAATCGCTTTTAACGGATCAGAAGCTGAAAAGAGTTTTAATCAATTTATTTTACCTAAAATGGGCTTAAGAGAGTTTAACTATAGTCGCCTTCCATCATCCAGCCCTGCTCATACACAAGCTTTAGAACAAAAAATCGCGGCATGGAGGAAAAGTTTGTTGGTAGATTAATTGAGCAATCGTATAACTAATTGATAGTCAGAAATAGGCTGCGCTTTTTATTCCTAGATGATTAAATTAGAATGAAACGAAAATATGGATTTAATTGGCAGATTGCTCTGTGCGAAACTTTGCTGGAATCTGCAATAGTTTCAGAACACAGGTATTATTAATCAGAGATGTACATTTGCGCACGGTTCTTGGAGTTCGTAATGGAAAACAAATCTAACAATAAACGCATGATCAGCAACTCGACTAAAACCGAAGTAGCGAATCATGATTCGCCTATTGAAAACGTCCTATTTACTCAGAATACAAAAATTCAAGCAGTCATCAACTTATTAAGGGAGTTATTCAGTCAATATGATGGCAATCTTACAATGCGATTATGGAATGGTATCGAAGTAAAGTTAGGCAGAATTGCCGAAGAAAGTCCAAAAGCTTCATTTACACTGGTTTGTCTTAACCCAAATATTGTACGAAATATGGTGCTTGGTAGAGATCCACTCCGATTAGCAGATGCATATTTTCACGGAGACATTGATATTGAAGGGGATTTTTTCGCCGCTGTACTTTTAAAAGACCAGTTACATGCGATCAAAATGCCACTATGGAAGCAATTAAAAACAATGATAAGTGCGCTACGTTTGCCCGCGCATATCGACGCACTGGATTCGAGCAACACGCTCACCTATGACCATAAAATCAAAATACATAATAAAATAGAAAATCGTCAGGCAATACAGTTTCATTATGATGTTTCGAATGACTTTTATGCACTATGGCTGGATGATGCAATGGTGTATTCTTGTGCCTACTTTGAGCATTACGATGCTACTTTAGAGCAAGCCCAACAAGCAAAACTTGAACATATCTGTCGTAAGTTACTATTAAAACCAGGTGAGCTGTTGCTTGATATTGGTTGCGGATGGGGTGCATTAATTATTTATGCAGCGCAACATTATGGTGTTAAAGCGCACGGCATCACACTGAGTCAAAAGCAATTCGAATTGGCAACCACACGCGTCAAACAAGCTGGATTAGAAAACCAAGTTACGGTGAGTTTATGCGATTACCGTGATATTAAAGGCACCGGTGCTTATGACAAGATTGTTAGTGTGGGAATGTTCGAACATGTTGGCTTAAAAAATTTACCCTTATATTTTTCAACTGTTTATCAACTATTAAAACCTTCTGGACTATTCTTGAACCACGGCATTACGCATGATGTAGAAGGTTGGGAAAAGACCTTATCGACAGAGTTTATTAATCGTTATATTTTTCCTGATGGTCAATTAGACACTGTGAGCAACATCCAACGCACGATGGAAAGAGCGAAATTTGAAATCGATGATGTGGAATCATTACGTCCACATTATGCTTTAACGCTAAGACAATGGGTTTCTCGTTTAGAAAATCATCACCAAGAAGCACTTCAATATGTGACTGAATCTACCTACAGAGTTTGGCGGCTATATATGGCTGCATGTGCGTTGGAGTTTGAATCAGGCGAAATCGGTATCTATCAAATATTGGCCAATAAGCGCGAGTCTGGTCAATCCTGCTTACCTTTAACTCGCAGACATATTTATATTTAAAATATCTGAAGCAGCATTATTAAATCCAAGCGCCCTTAGGGGCTTGTAAATGAAGGAGGCTGGGAAACTCCTTGTAACTATTCTTATGGTAGTTGTGATAGTGATTTATTAAATAAAGCACTTTAATTCGTAGTTGTTGACACAAGCGCTTATCTACAAAGCTTGTAGTTTCCTAACTAAAATTAAATAGTTTAAAACTCCATATTTTAAGTTAGCTGATTTCCAGCTTTCGGCTCATAGCGGCCATAAATGTAATTTAAGATTTAATTGATTATTGATACTTTCAGAGTGTTAATTGAGTATTTTATAGTTCTGGTTTTCATCTTTTGGTAAATGGATCACACCAGTATTAAAATTGTATTCAAACACATCACCATAACGTCCCCATTCAATTGCAATACTCAATGCGCGCTCCGCTTCAGCTTGGTTAAGTGTGAAACGCAATAATTTAAGAAATAGATCTTCAGGAAGATCACCAGATGAATCTTGTTCTAAGCCATGTCTGATATAGGCGATAAGTGGAACGTTTTCCAAAACCTGTTTGTAGAAAGTCTTTTGACGTTCTGACTTAATTGAATGAACATAATCAATACCAAGCTGAGTAATTACAATGTCGCCTTGAACCAGATGTACAAAGCCTAAGAGCGTTAAGGCTCGTGAAACCTCTAGCAGCTCCTTATCTGTGAGTTCTGTATCTTCTGCGAGCTGTGGTAAGTCGGCACGACCATTAAAAGGCTCCTCAGTAAGTAGCTCAAGCACTCCTTCCATACGATGAATATCTGCTTCTGGCAATCGATCACCTAATTGCAATTTTATTTCTACTTCAGTCACACGGCCGGCACGAGAAGAACCAGCAGTCATTAGCGCATAGACGTTATCGATTAGAGAACGTACTTCTTGGCTTTCAACCGCTCTAGGATGTGCCAGTGTAATTGGCAACTCAGCTCGAACGCGTCCGGGATCGCTAGCAAAAATAAGTACTCGGTCAGCCATCATCACAGCCTCCTCAATATTATGAGAGACTATTAGGATTGATTTTGTAGGTATCTTTTTATTATTCCAAAGAGCTAAAATATCCTCACGTAAACGCTCACCTGTTAATACATCCAATGCTGAGAATGCTTCATCCATTAGCAATACTTCAGGTTCTAATACTAATGCGCGAGCTATACCGACTCTTTGACGCATACCTCCAGATAACTCACGTGGAAGTGCACCTTCAAAACCAGATAAGCCTATCATTTCAATCGCAGCCTGGGCACGTCGTACCCTTTCTTTCATCGGTACGCCTTGTGCTTCTAAACCAAGCTCAACATTTTTTTGTACAGTAAGCCATGGGAATAGAGCAAATGATTGAAATACCATGCTAATGCCGCGAGCAGCGCCATAGATAGGCAGTCCTTTATATAGCACTTGACCTATATCCGCTGGGATTAAGCCCGCCATAATGCGCAACATAGTAGATTTTCCTGACCCAGATTGGCCGAGTAGCGCGACAATCTCTCCTTCATTCAGCGTAAAGTCCACCCCTTGCAAGACCAAGCGTGTCGAGCCGTCAGCAGAATGAAAAGATTTATCTACTGAGTTAAGTTCAATAATGGTTGTACTCATAATACTAAGTCCTTAGAAGTGCAATCGATTTTCGGCCATACGATAAAGTCTGCGCCAGATGAAATGGTTAAATCCCATGACAAAAATACACATGATGCCAATTCCCAAAGCAATGCGTGGAAAATCTCCGATAGCAGTCATTTCGGCAATATAACTACCAATGCCATGTGCTTTTAAAGTGGTATGACCCCAAGTAACGTACTCAGCCACAATACTGGCGTTCCAAGATCCACCAGTTGCAGTAATGGCGCCTGTAACAAAACTTGGGAAAATGGCTGGTAATAAATATCTTCGCCATTTTAGCCAACCACTTAAGCCTAGGTTTTGTGCAGCATAGCGAAGCTCAGTGGGTATGGTCGTAGCGCCAGCAATGACATTGAATAAAAGATACCATTGAGTGCCGAGTATCATTAGGGGTGAGAGCCAAATATCAGGATTAAGCTTGAAATGTACAACCAGCACTACGGCACCAGGGAACATCAAGTTAGCTGGGAAAGCAGCCATGAATTGGGCAATAGCCTGCACTTTTGAAGATATGTTCGGTCGCATTCCGACCCAAATACCAATTGGAATCCAGATTGCAGCAGCAAGCACAATCAGGATAACAACACGAGTCAATGTATAAAGACCTAGAATGAATACGTGCCCGGCTTCGCTCCAGCCAACCTCAGTATGGATAAAGTGAATGAGCAGCCAAAGTGCATAAAAAGTGCCTGCAGCTATTATTGCGTCCCATATCCGTTCACTCACTGACGATTGTTTGCTAGATCTAGCGCGAATCGAGGTGCCATCGTATGTTTTTTTGAATAGGAGGAAGGTTATTTGAAGCAATCCACCTAATTTTTTTAAAATGATTTCTACCCAGCTCGTTCTATGTAACCAAGTTAACAGCCAAGAGTCTTGAGCCGTGGCGCTGCTAGATTCTTCAAAACGAAACTTGTCTGCCCAAGCAATTAATGGTCTAAAGAAAAGCTGATCGTAGAGTAATATACCAATTAGCATAGCTCCAATCGCCCAGCCAATGGCATGTAAATTTTGTTGTTCAATTGCCAGCGCAATATAAGAACCTATACCGGGTAATTTAATGTTCTGATTTGATACAGAGATTGCCTCAGATGCTACTACGAAGAACCAGCCGCCTGACATTGACATCATCATATTCCATAACAAGCTGGGCATGGAAAAAGGCAAATCTAATCGCCAAAAACGTTGCCATCCGGATAGCTGAAATACTTTTGCTGCTTCCGCTAATTCCGCTGGAACTGTTCGAAAGCTTTGATAGGCGCTAAAGGCCATATTCCAAGCCTGTGATGTAAAAATGGCGAAGATAGCAGCACATTCCACGCCCAGTAAGCTACCAGGAAACATGGCAATAAACATTGTGACAGTAATCGACAAAAAACCCAGCACAGGTATCGACTGAAGAATATCCAAAAGAGGTACTAGGACTTTTTCAGCAATTTTATATTTAACCGTCAATGCTGCAAAGATGCAACTAAACACCATGGAAGCAGCTAATGCAATAAACATCCTTAGCGTGGTGCGTAGCAGGTAATAAGGTAGATTCACTGGGTCTAATGATAAAGGCAATGCTTCACCTAGCTGGAATGGGCGACTCATTTGTTGAGCCCCATAAGCCAGTAGAACAAGAAATGCTAATACCATTGGCAGCAAAATCCAGTCCCAACGCTTGCCGCCAGCCTCTAATACCTGCCTAGGGAAAAACTGTTTACCTTTGCTCATGGCTCATTTTATTTTAGACATATTCATTAGCATGGTGTATCCAAACGTAGTCTGGCAAAGTTAACAGGTCCTCAATCATCGCTATATCCTGGATGTTGTACGCTGATAATCTGCTGACAGCCAAACCAATTTACTTAATTTAAGATGATAAAAGGCTTCGATAGCATTCTCTGTTTGATAGTTTAAATTACCATCACCTAAAAAGAAACCTTACCACCTGCTGCCAAATACTCATGATGTGCTCTGGATAACAATAGACGAAGACAGTATTAGTGTTTCGGGTGAGAATCTGTCAAATAAAATGGTTATCTTTGACTCAAACCCTGCGCCATTAACCCTGCAAGCGCATGGAGCAGTTAATTTTGTGCTTGGTTCAGCAGCGAAGCATCCACATACTTTAATTACTGGGCACTATTCGGTTTATACAATCGATGATGCGCTGAGAATAGGAGAAGAAGGTATTCAGATAATACGCAACACTTAGGACTGAAGAATGGATATGAAGCGATACCTATAGGGACTCAATGAGCTAAAGAGAAGTGAGATGACATGAATATTGATCGGCTGCTTTGTGCCGCTAATCGTCAGTTACTGTAAGAATATACTTCTGCCTCTATGTGAAATATAAACATGATAATTTTGTCTATTTAATAAAATTTATTGATTACTATTTATACTGTTTTAATAAAATTTTTTCAAATCAGTATCTTAACTACTCTATCCACTGACAATCACAGAGTTATCCACAGATTTTGTGGAGAGAAAACATATGAGCTGATTAAATATTTTATGTCGATATATAGGATTAGTTGAACAACATAATTCGGCCCGAAGCAGACAATCACTCAAGGGTTTGATGGCTTGGTAATAATGAATCTCATGCCTCATTGTTACTGATCATTAAATTGTATTGATCTTGGGTTATTTGACCACTTTCTTCAACGGCCACTTTATCATCTGGAAGTAGGCTTTCGTAGACCGAGTCTAATCTTTTCCACTGAGCTAGTCGTGAAGTCTTATTTGTGTTTGGTGTGTAAGGAGATTGCGATACTTTCTTATATCTATGTATATATCTTGGGCAGTTAACCCAAATTTCTGTTGGATTTATCCGAATTAAAAATTCCGCTTTTGGGAATATTTGTAAATCCGGCTGTTCATCAATCTTTGCAATCCCTTGAACTCGTAATCTGCGAGGTGTTTCAAAGTCGATGAACAACAATCCAACGTTCTCATTTTTTAATAAATTACCGACGGAAAGAAACATCCCATTCCCGTCATAGTTAGGAAAAATAAGCTCATTATCTATTACCTTTACAAAACCCACAGGTCCGCCTTTATATGAAACTGTGGGTTCTCCCCTTGAGTTTAATGTAGATAAAAAGAACATATCCCTTGTTAAAATAAATTCAGCATCTTCCTTGGTAAAAACTTCATGGACGATTAACTCTTCTTGTTTATCCGCAAGTGCTCTAGTCCCAAACTTATCCTGTATGACGCGATGCTCAGATAAGTAAAGTTTGCTATTTTTCATAATGAAGTCCAGCCTCATATTGGCTTGGCTTTATTTCTGAAACCATTGCAAACAACTCATCGACCCGCTGCTTCTCTTTAGTATCCTGCGGAATCAGGTAGGCTAGCGTGACATATATAAATACATTCACTCCCAGCGCGACCGCGCCTGATGTTAACCCATAAGCCCATGGCAAGTTTCCGTGATAAATAAGCTCTAAAATAACGGCAACGATAAAACCAATCGACATACTGGCAATTGCACCATACTTATTACCCCGCTTCCAAAAGATACCCAGAAACTGCGGCACAGCAAGTTGAATGATGCCTTGATAGGCAAGCACGCCTAATGTAAATAAAGATGGAAGCTCTAAACACGATAACCAAGATGCCAGTATTGTCAGCAGCAACATGCCAACTTTAGAGAAAATGATCAGTTGCTTTGTATTTAATTTGAAATAATTGCCAATCAGGTCATTTGCAATTTGCGAACCAGTCGCCTGAATATTGCCATCTATATGCCCCATTGTGGCGGCCAAGAGAATCACACCAGCAAGACCCAATAAAACTAGCCCTCCGGCCTCTTGAGAAACGATGAACCAGACATCGTTTGGGCTTTGATTTACTGAGGGTAATGCGCCTGAAAGCATGCCAAAAATCAACAGTGATGCACAGAAGATAAGAGATAAAGGCACAGCCAAAGCAGCAGATTTTTTGAGACTTTTAACGCCATTGGAAGTGAAAAGTCTTACAAAAATATAAGGCCAGCACCAGCCACCCAATGCGCCTGTTAAAACCAAACTAAAAAGATATAAAGAGCCTTCTTTAGAGTCTGGACCAGGGATTGAAAGTTTGG
This sequence comes from Methylotenera versatilis 79, assembly GCF_000384375.1. Classification (NCBI taxonomy): domain Bacteria; kingdom Pseudomonadati; phylum Pseudomonadota; class Betaproteobacteria; order Nitrosomonadales; family Methylophilaceae; genus Methylotenera; species Methylotenera versatilis. The sequence continues at coordinate 202,708 of NZ_ARVX01000001.1, forward strand.
CAGGTGCAAGGCTGGCAAATGAAATATCTTTGACCATGACAAGCCAAATGATTAGCCCTATTAGCATTACGGTGCCCAATATATAAGCCACGATACCTTGATAGAAGTCAGATATCACAACGCCTTTCATCCCAATGCGCACTGTCCATATCTGTCTAATGGCTATCACAACCACGCCGAAAACTAACGCTTGTGTAAAGGTCATATTTCCCAGTGAGATGTAGCGAAACATTTCCCCAAGTGCCTGCATACCCAAAACTAACCAAGGGATACCGGAAATGATGCCAATAATCGCAGTAATCGTTCTGATGTGTGTGGAGTTATACCTTAAGGCAAAAAGGTCTGGCTGCGTTTTTAGGTCAAATACTTTACCCCACGTCCATACTGGTTTTGCCATTAAATACATCAATATCACTGTCAGTAAGCTATACGTCAGCACATAAAAAGAGATGATGCCACTTGCCGCTGCCATGCCACCAAATGCAGTAAACATTGCGCCTGGATACCAAGTGTTAAGAAACGACATTGCTTGATAGCGAGCCCCGAAAGACCTATCGCCCACCGCGTAATTTGTGAAAGATTTATCGTCAACCTTTATGCGTTGCAGGATAACGATTAAACCTGCAAAAAATACCAGCATTATTCCGAATGTGATGAGCATTATTGCAACTCCTCACTATTGGACTCTTCCCAATAGGCATACAGAATACTTAATGTAACGGAGATGCTTATAGACATAAAATATATAAATGATGCTGGCAATCCCAGTACAAAATCCTGACTCTTACCTACAGCCCAGTACAAAGGTGGATATAGACAAACAAACAAGTTAATCAGAAACCAAGCTCTGACAATATGATAATGAGAGATATTCGGCATTACATTTCCTCTTATAATTTTATATCTACTATTCGGTCATTTATTTTTAATAATCACCTGCACAATGCTTAAATATAATATTAAAATGAATAAATATAGTCAATTTAAGGTATTAAATAAATGACCGATAAACGGTCATTTATTTAAATAGAAAGCAATAATGAATCAATCTCAACCTAAAAGTAAATCATCTGAGCATAAAGTCGGTAGTCTTCCACGAGCAGCTGTGATTCTGAGCTCTATTGCAAGAGGATCTAGAAAGGGAAGTCTATTGACTGAGCTTATATCAAGAGAGTCTTTACCACGTACCACGGTCGTGAGAACCCTTGATGCACTTATGGATCTTGGCTGGGTCGTAAAAGATGTACGCACTCATCGATTTAACTTAGGTCTTGACCTTGCTGCTTTAGGATCTTCTGCGATTGCACGCAACCCATTAGAGCGTGTTGCAGAAACTGAATTAAGTCTACTGGCAGAGAAATTAAATCAGGTGGTTTACTTGACAATCAGAACTGGTCTGGACATGGTGTGTATAGGGAAATATGAAAGCAAATCACCAATTCAAATTGGTAGAGGCGACGTGGGTTTGCGCGGTCCATTTGGAATGACGCAAAGTTGTATGGGCATGATGGCTCGCATGCCTGCTGACGAAGTTTATAAAATTATTGAAGCTAACTTAGCCAGATACCATAGGATTGAAGGATTTGATGAAACTGGATTTAGGCAGACCATAGAAGATGCTTTAAATAATGGTTTCGGCACTTATGACAATATCGTGCTTGATAGGACAACAAGTGGTATTGGAGTGGCCATAGCAGATTCATCAGGCTACCCAATAGCAAGTATTGGTACAACCTTTTTAACTGGATGGCTAACTGAAGAACAAAGACAAAATTGCATCCTAGAAATGAAAAAGTCTGCTGAAAAAATTCAAGCGTTAATGTTTGAGTTTTAATGCCAGCTTTGGGCAGAACTAATCACATTTGCTTACAGCCAGTTAGCTTACCGAGCTGTGACCATTTAACAACTGACTTTTAGCAATCCTAAGCGGCATTCAATTATGCTAAATTCCCCACTTCAAAGCATCTTCATTTAAAATTATTTGAATTAATGCTCCATCTCTATAATTACTGTTATGACAGTTTGCAATCGCCACTCGAATTTCAGAGCCTAAAAATTTAAGGAATTTCACTATGAAACGCTTTCACATCGCGATTGCCGTTCAAGATCTTAAGGAATCGATTGCCGACTATACCGAGCGCTTGAACCAAACACCAATCGCAATAGTTGAAGGGAAATATGCAATGTGGAGAACAGACTTGTTGAATTTCTCTATCAATCAAATTCCAGAGCGCGCAGGTCAGCTTCGACACCTTGGCTTTGAAGACGATGCAACTCAAGGATTTACAAGCGTGACCGATGTCAATGGCATTGAGTGGGAATCGTTTTCGCAGAAGGAGCAAGACGAGCGCATTGTTGAGATGTACGGAGTTCCGGTTGGGAGCCAAAATTAGAACCGATCTCCTAATAAACATATGTTATGTACATTGATTTTAAAACTCGGAATGCAATTTTTTCGGTGAAGGGTGACTGTGCGTGACGATACCCAACCCTTCGTTCGAGTTGATAACTGCCAGCAGGCCGGCATTAACGCCTTAACTCAAATGTTGACTGACTGCTCTGAGCCGAGTTTTACCGTTTCAATAAAAGACAATAAGCGGCCTAAAGCAGACATTCATCTATCTTTACCCCCTATTGTTACTAGCTTAGTCATCTCAATTAAATACGCATAGATTATCGTTGCGATAAAGCTGAGTAATCATGCCTATACTGATTTGGGGTGCAGCCGTATTTTTGCTTAAATGTACGACTGAAATGTGAAAGATCATTGAAGCCCCAGTTTAGAGCAATCTCCGAAATATTGTGGTTTGTATGTAATAAGTGTAACAAATCTTTACTACACCTCTCTAGACGACGCTGTAAGATATAGCGCATCAGTGATGTATTATAGTCATTCAAAAGATCGTTTATATATCGGGCAGAAAATCCAGTCCCTGCTACGACCATTGCCGTATCAAGTATTGGGTCTGACAAGTGTCTTTCAACAAAATCTTTAATACTATGGAGAGCAGCTGAGCGACTACGTGATAAGGAGTAGCTTTGGGAATTTAAGGATGCAAGTGATAACGTAAACAAATCAAGGGATTGTTCAGATAATGCAGAAATACCCCAATCACTCATATTCTCTGTTTCTCGCACAATACTCTGAATAAAGCTGGCTGTAATTGCGCCTATGCCTAAATTGCCAGGAATACGTAGTGCAGTACAGTGCTCCACTCCCGGAAGCCTCGCACGCATCATGGCTCTTGGAATGGTAATGAGGATTTTTGAGAAACTTCGAGAGCTGCTGATTTGGTGAGGACGAGTGGCATCATAAATCGTCATGTCGCCAGAGTTCAGAAAAACTTCGCGCCCGTCCTGTTCTAAGCGATACCCTCCAGAAAGAAGAACGACACCAAGGTAATTATCTTGACTGTCATGATAAGGCTCGTGCTTTTTGCGATGAATCGTGAGTGCATTTGATCGTATCACTGACAAACGCAGCTTATCTAGGTTATAGAGAGACATTTCATTAAACACATTGACATTCGCATGTGGAATAACTTCCACCTTTGTATATTCACGACTAATAATGTCTTGTAACCATTCGCGCCTGTTAATTTTATCTACGCTAGCTGTAGATAAAATTACTTTTGGTAGTTTATTCAGCTTGGCTTCCATTGAAATTTACCTTATGAGCTTTTACGTTACAGCAATATATTATCCCAATATCCTACACATCTAAATAATATCGACTCAATTTGGCAAAACTTCCGTTTCAGTCAAGTTTCTGTGCCGCCATAGGCAGGAAATTAATGAAACTCTCCTTTACGCTATGTTATGACTGATTAATTGCCAAAACTATAGTGAAAGATATTCACAGTCATAAATAAAAAAACTTAAGGGAGTGAAAATGATTGAAGATAAACACGCGGGTAATGTAATTTTACTTAGGGTTGCATGTATTAGCCTATTAATAGCACTGGTACTAGCGTGGTGTCTGGTTTTCACAAAAGGAATGAAACTTCCTTTCTTCCTGAATATATTTGAAAATACAGACAAGCTTTTATCAGCTCACTTAGACTTTTTGATGATGACAATGCTATTGCTGGGCTTTTATGCCTCCAAAATCACATTGCCTAAATATGCCATCTGGCCTATGGCAATTGGATCAATTGGTAACCCTACGGCATTCATACTGAATTCAGTATTTCCTAATTCAACTTCACCACTAATCAGCATTTTTATTTTCACCACCATAACATTGACAACCATTGGCTTTGGTCTGGCAGCAATCAAAGTACTTAGATATTCACTTAAATAAAACGTTAACCAATTAGACCTCAAACATGTGGGTTATTGCGGACTATGATAAATAATATGAATATTAAAAACACGAAAACCCAGTACGGCTTAATTGCAAGAATATTACATTGGACAAGTGTCATGTTATTGCTTGCGCTCATTGTTGTGGCAAGCCAATTTGAAGCGATGTTAGCAAGTCCAGAAAAATTAAAACTGACTACTTTGCATTCGTCGCTTGGGCTAGTTTTCTTTTTAGTTATATTGGCACGTTTAACTTGGCGTAACGTTAATCACAACCCCATTAAATCGTACAGTATTAAAAGTTGGCAAAAATTAACCGCCATTTCTCTGCATAGATGTATTTATATCGTTTTAATCGCACAGTGTGTTGCTGGCTTCGTGATGCTAATCACGATAGGAAAGCCTCTTCAACTATTTAATTTATTTGAGTTAAACCCTTTTATTGAAAAACACACATTGCTTAATAATTTTGCGTTGAATATTCATTTCTTTATTTCAATCATGATTTACCCTTTGCTGGCAATACATATCGGCGCAGCTATCTATCACCAAATATTCGGGTTAACAGATGACTAAATAAACTGACATGTCTTCCGCTGGCCCAGTTTTTTAGCTCTTTATTGCGAATTAATGTCGCAAAACATTTTTTAACACATTGAAACTTTTCGTTACTAGCACTCTCATAACCAGAGTGCTAAAATGTTATTTCAGTAATTACTTAATGATTAAAGGAGTTTTATCATAAACGCTTTAACAATACCGTCAATTTCATCTCTTGATAGCTTTGATCAGTACATGCGTGCGATTAAAGCCTTCCCGCTATTGAGCGCAGAGGAAGAATATGATTTGGCCACTAAGCTCAAAAATAATAACGACTTAGACGCAGCGCAAACATTGATTGTTTCGCATCTGCGTTTGGTTGCTAGTATTGCGCGTGGTTATTTAGGTTATGGTTTGCCACAATCAGACCTTATTCAAGAAGGCAATATCGGCCTGATGAAAGCGGTTAAACGCTTTGATCCAGACCGTGGTGTGCGCTTAGTTTCTTTTGCGATGCATTGGATTAAAGCAGAAATGAATGAGTATATTGTACGTAACTGGCGCTTGGTTAAAACAGCGACCACCAAAGCACAACGTAAATTATTCTTTAATTTGCGTAGCATGAAAAAAGGTTTTGGTAGCCTGCATACAGATGAAGTGAATCGTATTGCACTAGAATTAAATGTGAAGCCAGAAGAAGTGATGGAAATGGAATATCGCCTGAATGGGCAAGAGATTTCATTAGACGCACACATGGATGATGATGGCGACGAAAACTTTAGCCCGATTGCTTATTTAGAAGATGAAGGCCCTGAGCCATCAGAATTCTTGGCGAACAAACAAGCTGAACAGTTGCAATCCGCCAGCTTAAGTAAAGCGTTAATGAGCTTGGATGAGCGTAGCCGCCGCGTACTAGAAGCACGTTGGTTAACGGAAAGTGCAACGCTCACTTTGCACGATTTAGCTGCTGAGTTTGGTGTTTCTGCAGAGCGTATTCGCCAGATTGAACAGAAAGCAATGCAAAAGATTAAAGGCGCGATGTTAGCTGCTTAATTGAGTTAACTTTTTAATGCCTGCAATAAAAAAGCCGACTAAATGTCGGCTTTTTATTTACTTAACAACTTTATTAGCTTAATTTTTAACTTTATATTTTTTACCTAAACAAATATTTAGTAAAAAATAATGAGTCTTAGAATAAGCAAGTTTAGATATCTAAGCTACTTTTGCCTCTGGTTCATTTTCAAAAGCCAGCGCATTGCCCATATGTTGACGCAACACTTTTAAATCGGTCATTTGCGCACGAATACTTTTTTCGATATTTTCTAATTCCAAAATGCGATCCTCCAGTGTATCCGTCGCTTTATAAATCCGTTTAATACTTTCTAAACGACGACGCAATTGCAATTGATGCTCACGCACTTGTGATTCCATCGGCGCAATCACCGCTTTTAACCAATTTTCCACATCACGATTCGCTACTTCATACACATGAATTACGCGACTTGCCAGCGTTTCAAAAAATTTAGTGGTTAAGGTCATTTTCTCATTGGCAATCATATTAAAAGCGGTATTAAACTGCTCTTTGTATGCGCGCTCTAATTTTGCCAGCTCTTTTTGATAACGCAGAGTTGAGAATGCTGGCGGTTCCGATTTACGCAAACCATGCTCTTTTGAAAACTTATCGTACATCACATCCATCATTTTCTTAATCTCATCAATCTGCGCATCCGATGAAACTAGGCGACCTTTAAGATCTAAGAAAAAGTTATCCATCGCCTCACGAATTGTTTTGGTAAAACTGGCTTTAATCATAGTTTCACGCGTGGTGTGAACCTGCACTTTCAGTGCTTCCATGCCCAACAAAGTGAATAGTTTATTGGTTTGCTGTGAAAACACGCTGCGCAATGCTTGAAAGCGTTGTAAACCCTTTTCAAAGTTTTCTTTGTCCACTTTGACTTTGTTCATCATGTGTTCGACAACGTCTTCATTTTTGCCACGCAAACCACGCAACTCATCCAGTTGCTCAACCACGCCCGCAACACGCGATTCTAAAATCATATTTGAATTAGCGATTAAATCTTCAATCTCGTTCTTGGTATTATCGCGAACAATTTCTTTTTTGGATGGGATCAATTCATCAGACAACGCTTTTTCAAGCTCTGGCAAACGACTTTGTATTAACAATTCCTCATCGCCATTAATTTTAGCCAGCAAACCTTTTTGTGCCGATGTCGGGAAAATTTGATTATTTTCTAAGCCGAGTAATTCAGCGCTGGTTTTAATTTGCTTGTTAATCTCTTTTTCAATCTCTTTTTCGTTCTTAAGCTCATCCCACAAGCCATCAATCTTATTCAATACAGCTAGACGACCTTTTTGTTTCCAGCGTGTGCCGCTAATATATTGGCGCCATACGTCAATTTCAGATTTCGTCACACCTGTATCAGCCGCTAAAATAAATAACACTGCATGTGCATTTGGCAACATATTAAGTGTTAACTCAGGCTCTGTACCAATCGCATTTAAGCCTGGCGTATCTAAAATCACCAAACCTTGCTCAAGCAAAGGATGCGGGAAATTGATCATGGCATAACGCCAGCAAGGAATATCAATGCTGCCATCTTTGTTTAAACTCATGGCATCGTCACTGCTGTTTGGATCATATAGGCCAAATTTTTCGGCTTCTTCAGCGGTCACGCGCTTAGTACTGCTAACTTCTTTAAATGCAGCAATCATGCTGTCGTTATTATCGACATTAAACTCAACCACTTTCCACTCATCTGGATAGCGCTTATATTCCGTGGTAGTTGCATCTGACGAGCGTGTTTCAATCGGCAACATAGCGATAGAGGTGGGTTTGCTGGCATCGTACAACAATTCAGTGGGGCACATCGTGGTACGGCCAGCGCTAGATGGTAATAAACGTTGACCGTAATCTGCAAAGAAAATTGCGTTAATTAACTCAGATTTACCGCGAGAAAACTCAGCTACAAAAGCAACGTTCAGCTTATCTTCACGTAAGCGCTCTAATAAATTAGTAATGCGTTGATCAATTTGTGCATCATTCAACTCTTGCTCATTCAGCCAGCTACGATAATCACAAATGCTATCAACTAGCGCTTTTCGCCATTCTGAATATGCCGCAAATTGATGCGCTAATTTATTTTCTGCCATTATTGCCCCTAACAAAATGTTTTTAGGATTTATTCTTCTGTTATACCTAAACTTTTTACCGAACTTTGCTACTTTATCGCTCGAAAGTACTGTATCACATCGTTGATTACATTTAAATAAATCAGCACCATTATCGCGTGTAATTGATTTGGTTTCTGATGAAAGGTTAATATTTAACGACAAGCGGTTAATTAACCAGATTATTTGTGGTTAAAACCGCTAATCTATTGGGCGTGATGCATGTTCTGTTATCATTCTGATTTGATTATTTCACAGTGCATAAATGAGCGGTTTAAACCTACATTCGCCACGTCCTATCGATATTCGCTTGCATCAGGCATCGCGTTTGCTTGAGATTAAATTCGATAACAATATGGAGTGCATGCTGTCTTGTGAATTTTTGCGGGTATATTCACCATCTGCCGAGGTTCGTGGCCACGGTGCCGGACAAGAAACGCTACAAATTGGTAAAGAAGATGTGAATATTAGCGCTATCGAACCTGTCGGCAATTATGCAGTCAAGCTGGTATTTAGTGACGGCCACGATACAGGCTTGTATTCATGGGATTATCTGTACGAATTGGCTGAAAATTATCAAGCAATGTGGCAAGACTATGTATCTAAACTTGAGATGGCTGGACACAAAAGAAAAGACTTTTAAACACTAGAATAGTCACAATTAAAAGTAAGCAAATGCAAGGAAAAAACATGACTGATAAAACCACTCACTTTGGCTTTAAAACGATTAATGAGCCAGAAAAACAGCAAAAAGTTGGTGAAGTATTTCACTCTGTCGCCAGTAAATATGATGTGATGAACGACGTGATGTCTGCTGGTTTACATCGCGTTTGGAAGCGCTTTGCAGTGGACATCAGCGGTGTAAAAGCAGGCGATCATGTACTGGATATCGCTGGCGGTAGCGGTGATTTATCTAAGTTATTTGCAAAAAAAGTGGGTAAAGATGGCTCAGTCACTTTAACGGATATTAACGCATCCATGCTAGCTGTTGGACGCGATCGTATGATAGACGCAGGACTCAATGTGCCCGCAATGCAGTGTAATGCCGAACAATTGCCATTTGCTGATAACAGCTTTGATTGTGTGATTGTAGCGTTTGGCTTGCGGAATATGACGCACAAGGACATTGCGTTAAAAGAAATGCAACGTGTGTTAAAAATTGGCGGCAGACTGTTGGTGTTGGAATTTTCGACAGTGTGGCAGCCATTGCAAAAACTGTACGATGTATATTCATTTAAATTATTGCCGTTTATGGGCAAATTAATCGCCAAAGATGCAGAAAGTTATCAGTATTTAGCTGAAAGTATTCGCATGCATCCAGACCAAGAAACCTTGAAGCAAATGATGCATGATGCGGGTTTTGGCAAAGTGGATTATCACAATTTGAATGCTGGTGTTGTGGCCTTACATAAAGGCTATAAAACTTAACCTTTTAAAAAGCTTAACTTTTAAATTCTATTCTTTGAGACTATTTTTTAAATCATATTCACTTAAATCGTTTAAATTCAACCTGAATTAATCAAACCCATGCTAAAGCCTCTAGTCACACGTTTTTTGCAACATATCACCAATCAAAATAATTGGTCGCGCGCCTATTTGGTCAGCTTTGCGGGCAAAGTTGTGCAGTTTGATTTTGTTTTAGCCAAAACTAATCTCGCCATTTTGGAAGATGGTAGCTTAAGCCTTGCAGGAGAAACGGCGCAACCAGATGCCTTTATTCACATTCCGCCCAGCTTGGCATTGCGTTTACTGGCTAAAGACGAAGCAGCAAAATTGCAAATTAAAATCGATGGTGATACGCACCTTGCCACGGAGCTCAGCAAAATATTGCAGCAAATGCGCTGGGATATTGAAGAGGATTTAAGCCATTTAGTGGGCGATATTACCGCCAGTAAATTGGGTGAAACGACGCAAAAAGTGCTGCATGAAAGCAAAAAGCAAACTGTGAATTTAGCGGAAATGCTGACCGAGTATTGGCAAGAAGAAAAGCCTGTGGTTGCAAAAAAACGCCATATTGAACAGTTTAATCATGATGTTGATAGCCTTAAAAGTGACATCGCGCGTTTTGAAAAAAAACTGCAAAAGCTAGCTCAACAAATACCAATAACAAACCTAACAGAAAGTTAACCCGATTAAATGCATTATTTTCGGCTATTTGTCATCATTTTCATTCTGTTAAAGTTTGGCTTGGATGAATTTATCGGTGAACACATTACGTTTAAGCCATTACACAAAGTCATTAAAGTGGTCTTTTTTTGGCGCAATACCACCTTACCAAGAGGCGTAAGATTACGTTTAGCACTGGAAAAGTTAGGTCCACTTTTTGTTAAGTTTGGACAAATGCTTTCAACCCGCCGCGATTTGTTGCCACCAGATGTCGCAGACGAACTAGCCAAGTTACAAGACCAAGTGCCACCTTTTGCTTTTGAAGAAGTACAAAAAAGTATTGAGGCCGCGTTTGGTTTACCACTGGATTCAATCTATAGCCAATTCGACACCATCGCGGTTGCCAGCGCATCGGTCGCACAAGTGCATTTCGCGCATTTACATGATGGGCAAGAAGTGGCGGTTAAAGTATTACGACCTGGTATCGCGAAAGTCATCAGCCAAGATTTATTACTGTTGAAATCATTGGCTTGGCTACTACAAACGATTTCAAGTGAAGGCAAACGTTTGAAGCCTTTAGAAGTGGTGGATGAGTTTGCGCGCCACACAAAACATGAGTTAGATCTGACTTTAGAAGCCGCCAACTGTAGTCAGTTAGCACGCAATTTCGCGCCGAAAGACGACGTACGCGCACGTTTACTCATCCCCGAAGTATATTGGGATTATTGCCGCAAAGACGTGATGACCATGCAGCGCATGTATGGCACGCCGATTAGTCAAATTGAAGTTTTGCGCGCTAATAATATTGATATCACAAAACTTGCACACGATGGCGTTGAGATATTTTTCACACAGGTGTTTCGCGATGGATTTTTTCATGCGGATATGCACCCAGGCAATATTCAAGTCGCCAACGAAGGACCAAATAAAGGTAAATATATTGCGCTCGATTTTGGCATCATGGGTAGCTTAAGTGATATCGACAAATATTATCTGGCTCGTAATTTTCTGGCATTTTTTAATCGGGATTATCGGGATGTAGCGGTTGCGCATATTGAATCTGGCTGGGTGCCAAAAGATACCAATATTGAAGAGCTGGAAACCGCAGTTCGCGCAATTTGTGAGCCGATTTTTGACAAACCACTTAAAGATATTTCCTTTGGTCGCACGCTATTAAGTCTTTTCCAAATGTCGCGACGCTTTGGTGTGGTGATTCAACCGCAACTGGTGATGCTGCAAAAAACGCTATTGAATATTGAAGGATTAGGGCGCGATTTAGACCCTAATATTGATTTATGGCAAACAGCAAAACCGTTTTTAAATCGCTGGATGAGTGAACAAATCGGCTGGCGTAGCATTGCCAATACATTCAAAAAAGAGCTGCCTTTTATCCTGAAAAACACACCACAAATGCCGCGATTAGTGCATCAATTTTTAACGCAGCAAACGCTTGCAGAGCAAGACGTACCGATACACCAAACGATTCATACGTTAATCAAAGTGCAAAAAAATCAGGCACGTTGGCAAAAGTGGATGACTATCGCAATCGTGGTGCTGGTTTTGCTACAATCTCTCAGTTTGGTGATTTTTTTGCTTCATTAATTTTGTACTTAGCTGAATTAAGTTTAGTTGAATAAGTTTTAAGGGAAATATTCGTGCTGATTTGGTTTGTTATTGCCTACTTGCTTGTTTCTATTGGTATTGGCTTAGCAGCCGCAACCCGCGTTAAAAACACAAAAGATTACGCTGTCGCTGGCCGACACTTACCGCTTCCCATCGTAATGGCAACGGTTTTTGCCACTTGGTTTGGTGCAGAAGCGGTATTCGGTGTTTCTGCAACATTTGTACGTGAAGGTTTAAATGGCGTGGCGGCCGATCCATTTGGCTCTAGCATGTGTTTGATTATTGCCGGTTTTTTCTTCTCCACTCAACTATACAAACTGAATATCATTACGCTGGGTGATTTTTACCGTATGCGCTACAACCGTACGGTTGAAGTGCTAACGACCATTGCAATCGTTGTTTCCTATTTAGGCTGGGTAGCCGCGCAAATCAAAGCATTAGGCTTGATTTTTAATATGATCACCAACGGTGTAGTCAGTGAAGAAGCTGGTATGATTTTGGGCACCGCCATTGTGTTAACTTACACCACGCTGGGCGGCATGCTTTCAGTGGCCATATTAGATTTTGTGCAAATGATCGTCGTGATTGGCGGCCTGCTTTATATCGGCAGTATTGTTTCAGGCATGACTGGCGGCGTAGCACCTGTGATTGAGCACGCGAGAGCCGCAGGTAAACTGGATTTCTTTCCTAAAGGTGCAGACGTTTGGGTATGGATTACTTTCTTAGGCGGCTGGGTAACGATGATGCTTGGTAGCATTCCGCAACAAGATGTATTCCAGCGCATCACTTCTGCCAAAAGTGCAAAAATCGCATTGTGGGGTTCTATTTTAGGTGCTTCCGTATATTTCTGTTTTACTTTTGTGCCTATGTTTATCGCCTATTCTGCCACGTTAATCGACCCAGCAGTATTTGGAAAATTAGTGGTAGAAGACTCCCAACGCGTATTACCTACTTTGGTGTTACAACACACGCCGCTTATCGCACAAGCCATCTTTTTTGGTGCCGTTTTATCTGCCATTATGAGCTGTTCATCCGCCACCCTGCTTGCACCTTCTATCACCTTTGCAGAAAACGTTGTGCGCGGTTATATGCCAGATATGAACGATAAAGCCTTTCTGCGTGTGATGCGGATTTGCTTGGTGTGTTTTGCACTTTGCGTTTTGCTGTATGCACTTAATTCACAAAACTCCATTTTTGGCATGGTGGAATCCGCTTACAAAATCACGCTAGCAGGCGCATTTATCCCACTTGTTTTTGGTGCATTTTGGAAGCGTGCTACTAGTCAGGGCGCTTTGGGCGCTATTATCGGCGGCATCGGCAGTTGGGTAATTATTGAGGTATTGGTTGGTGAGAAAAGCCTGATCCCACCACAACTGATAGGACTTGCAATCAGCGCGATTGCGATGATTATTGGCTCATTAATACCACAAAAAATTGGGAAAATACCTAGTAAGCCAGCAGGCTATTTGCATGAGCATGCAGCAAGGCCACATCAGCATTAAAGTCTATTTAGCTTTATTTGAATAATCGTTCAACGCCTGATTAATCAACTTAAGGCGCTTCATATGCATTTGTGTGTGTGTCATATTTCTAACGTAATCAACACATTGTCTGCTCATATTCAATAATGTACTGCGTTCTTTAATGTTGTGAATAAGCTGAGCTTTTAATTCTGCACTATCACCTGTTTTGAAGAAATAACCCGTTTTTTGATCCTCTACGCACTGCAATAAACCCGCCGTATCTGAGCAAAGTACTGGTAAAGCCTGAGAAAATGCATCAAACACATTTCTTGGTTGCTCATCCGATAAACTGGGTATCACCATCAAATCGTAATCGTGTAAAAGCTTAAAAAAATCTGGACCATACTTTACAGTGCCGCGCAAACGTATCGATTCTGATTTTTGATTATGCTCAATCAAATCCGCACACTCTTGCAGCAAGCTGCCCTCACCATAAATATCCAAACTTAGCTGATGCCCTGCATCGATTAATTCACTTGCAGCTTTAATAAGCAGCAAAATGCCTTTCTCAAATACCAAACGTCCTACAAATACTAGTTTTATCGGTTGCGTAATCTCAAGTTTCTTACGTTCAATCAAAGCATTCAAATCATTTTCAGCCAAGATATTTTCTGCATCAATCCAAGTAGCTGGAATGACGAAACCCTTATTCTGATATTTACCAAGCAGAGATTTTTTATAAGCTTCTTGTGTAAAGGTACTTAAATCTGCACTTTGTACGCATAATCGATTCACATATTCCCAAACTGCTGATTTTACTTTTCGCTTTAATCCATGCGTTTGGCCTATAGGCAGTCGCCAAAAAGCCGACTCTACATTGATGAAATGAAAACGTTTTTTAAACAATAATATGGGGCAAATAATCCATGCTTCAGGAATCGGCCAGCCAGCAACTGCACTATGAATAATGGTTGTGCTATCGATCTCTTTCCATAGAATAGATATGGTTTTAGGCAACAACTGCAAAGCGTGTAATGTATTTCTAGGTTTCGGTAGCAATGCGAATCGTACATTTTTAAGTTTAGGATTATTTTCAATCACCACGGCATCTGCAGGTGAATTTTCATCAGAAAAATATGAAATCAAAGTGAGATTTTCGATGTAGTGTGTGTGCTCAATTAAGTCTTTTGCCCAAGCCAATGATACGCAAAGCTGATTTTCAGCATTACGCATATAAGGCACAGAAAATAGCACCAGTAAATATGGGTCGGATAGCTTAGGCTGATTCATCATCACTATTTTTCAGAAATATTAGCTTTAACTATGTTAATGCCTAATCTAATTTGAGAGTAATTTTAAGTTTAAAAATAGCGATATATCACTTATTTAACTATTTTAGACAGTTAACTGCTTTAGGTTGGCAACTTTCACAATAAAAAGTAGAGCGTTGCCCCAAGCGAATATTTTTAATCGGGTTTGCGCAAATCTTACATGGCTCATTTGTACGGCCATACACAAAATAATCTTGCTGAAAATATCCTGGATTACCGTCTGCGCCAAAAAAGTCACGCAAACTGCTGCCGCCTGCATTCAGCGAGTCGTTTAGCGTAGCCTTAATCTCTTGTACCAGCTTCTCACATTGCAAAAATGTGAGTTGTTTTGCTGGCGTCTCTGGGTGGATGCGGGCACGGAATAAAGATTCTGACGCATAGATATTGCCGACGCCTACTACTAAATGGCTATCCATAATGGTGACTTTAATAGCGGCATTTCGGCTGCGGATTTGATCAAATAAATATTGTGCGCTAAAGTCTGCTTCAAGCGGTTCTGGGCCAAGAGTGGTGATTAAACTATGTGTGTGCGGATGCTCACCTGCCCACAACACCGCGCCAAATCGACGTGGATCACGCAAGCGTAATACACGGCCATCATCAAAAGCGATGTCAAAATGGTCATGCTTTTCGGGTGGATAATCACGTTCTAATAAGCAAATACGGCCAGACATGCCTAAATGCAGCAGCAAAGTACCCGATTCAAATTCCGCTAGAATATACTTCGCGCGACGCGTTAAATTAAGTAGTTTTTGCTGATATAAAGTTTGCGGCAAATGCACGGGAATGGGCCAGCGCATACTGCCATTGCGAATGGTGACGGATTTAACCGTTTGATTAATCAGTGGAATTAAACCACGCCGCGTAATTTCTACCTCTGGTAATTCAGGCATGGTTTAAATACAGGCGTTATTTTAAATTAAGTGGTGGATTCAACATGGTAAATCCAACATCGTTACTAAAGTGGTACAAAATACCTTCGTCAGGTCTGCCTAGTAACAATTCCGGGGATTCTTGAATTTTATCAAAACGTATTTTTTTGCCATCTTTCAGCTTTACTTCAAAAGATGGATATACCGTTTTACGATCTGGAACATAAAGCTCTACTGATTTGGCTGGACTTTGCTTCCAAGTAAAATCTAGCCACTCGTTCAATTCGTTTTGCGTTGGCTTTGCTTTAGGTGCGTTAGTCTTCCATTGACTATCTACTAAGTCCACGTTTAAACCAAGCTCTTCCCATTGCTCTAAGTGCGAAAAGTTAAAACCACTTATTTGTTTTAATTCTGCTGGTCCGAGCGGTAATTTATCGACTAATTCGATTGCTTGCACGCTTGCCGCTTCTGAATAGCCTGCTTGAATCAGATAAACGGCGTCTTTATAACCCAAATATTGTTGATCTGTCACGGGATTATGCGTGCCGAAAATAAACTCTTCGGTGCCGCTACTACTGGTTAATTGTATTTTTAACTCTGGATTATTCAAGCCGTATTTGGCTAAATCACTGGCAGAGAATTTTTCTACACTGGTCGCAGCAATAATCGACAAAATACGTTGTACTGACATTTGATCCGCACGCGCTTTGTAAGGTGCTGTCATGCGCCAAAATCCATCTACTTTTTCAAAAGCCGTTGCTTTAACTGCAGGGAACTCGACTTTAATTGCATTGAAATCTGCTAGTTTTAGTTCTGAAACCGCATGTTGCGTACGCGCATCAATTTTGACTTGTGGACGAAGATACAAAAAAGCCACCAAACCACCGACCACCGCCAGCATTACTAAATTAAGTAACCATCTATTTTTCATTTAACTTATTCCCTGCTTTATTGCGAAACTTATTCATTACTACCAAATATTTTTGCCCATTTTTAGTTTTTAATACTTTTAATGGGTTAAGTATCGCTTAAGCTTTTCTACGTTTCCACCACAACCAAAAGCCTGCTACAAAAAAAGCTAATGGAATAAAATATTGGAAGCTATGGAATACTGTCCATGCAACTGCACGACCTTTGTCGTCATTAGGTATCGTGACATTGATATCTTTCAACGGCATCGGTTGAATGGTAATGAGCTTGTCGTCGCCAGCTAACCAGTTCACGATATTCACGCCAAAATCTAAATTTCCGCCGTTGGTAATAAACGTATTAGATAAGAAATTAGCATTCCCCATTACCACTACACGTTGGCCTTTTTTGCCATATTCGCGCTCTAAAGCCACGCCAATGTTAATTGGGCCACGCTTATCTACTTTCTCATCAAACACGACTTTTTTATTATTGACGCCTGATTTGATTAACTCAGACTCTAACCAGCCATTAGGCGCCACTTCTACCAAACGCCCTACTTTCCAACCAAACTCATCTGACGCATGTGCATCAATCTCATGCGCTTCTGGGAACAGCGTTCTTAATTGGAAATTACGTGTAATCGCATGATCGCCATATAAAGATGCAAATGCCACTTTCGCATCCGCGCCATATTGTGCTGCCGTCATATCTACAGCAATACCTGGTGAAACGGTAAAGCCTAAATAATCGGCCACTTCTTTCATGCCACGCAAATTATTGTCATCCAACAACCACAATAAATTACCGCCCGATTCTAAATACGCCTTGATTTTTTTCGCTTCAATCTCACTGACATCCACTTGCGGACTAGCGATTACCAACATCGCGCCATTGGCTGGCACGGCTTGCGCAATGGTTAAATCTGGATTGGCAAATTTAAAGCCTTTTGCTTCCAATTGTTTACCGAATTCACCAATATCGTGATTTTTAATACCTTGCAAATGACGTTCGCCATGCCCATCCAAAAACATAATCGGCCGTGTGTTTGTGCGCGCTAAACGCACTAACAAGTTGGTCATTTCTTGCTCTGCAATCGGTGGCGAAATATGTTCGGTGCGCTTGTTGTACTCCACAACCACTTCGCCATCTTGTTTAATGCCCGCTTCTTGTGCCAATTTTGGCTCTTCTGAAGGGTTAATAAAGGTCAGTGTAATATTCTTTTTCTCACGTTGATAACGCGCCACAAAATCTTTAACGCCTTTTCTAAAGGTATCGCCGCGATTCGCATCATCAAGTGTCGCGTAAACGGTAATATTCACAGGCTCTTTCATCTGCTTCAATATGTTCGCACTACCTTTTGTGAGGATGTTGCGATTGGCTTGCGTAACATCTTTTGCGTAGTGATATTGGCTGGTTAAATAGCCAATCAACACAATTAACAAGATAAATAACACCACAAACAGCCAGCTTTGCGCCAGCATTTGAAAACGTAAATTGCGATTAATTTTCATACAAAAAGTCCAATTAGCCTCTTAACCGGTCTGCATCCAAACGGCGAATCGTTAATATTAAAAAGGTCGTAGTAAATAAAACAAAGTACGCGACATCTGCGGTATCAATCAAACCACCAGCAAATGATTGGAAATGGTTCATTAAGGATAAATGCGCCAATGTATTGCTTGGATCACCTGCGAAAAAGCGATCTAAAATCATTAACGCAAATAGCGCAATAAAGCTCAAAATAGCGGCCACAACAGGCTGCGAAGTTAAGCTGGAGAAATACAAACCCAACGCAGAAAAACTAGCCACTAATAAAAACAAGCCTAATGAGTTGGCTAAAATATAACCAAAATCTATCTCAGACCAAATATTCAGCGTAAATAACATCAGTGCGATATACACAATTAATATGCTTAAAAAAGCCACAAGACCGACGAACTTTCCCAGTACGATTTCAGTTAACGACAGCGGCGCGCTAAATAAGAACGGCAAAGTTTGGCTACGGCGTTCTTCACTGATTAAGCGCATAGAAAGTAGCGGCACCGCGAATAACATGATAAACGAAGCTAATCCATACACCGTTTGACCGACAAACTGGGTTACACCGTAGCGCTCTGCGGGACGGATGGCGCCAGACATCACTTCAAAATAATCATTAACGCCGTTTAAAAAATAAGTGCCGAATGCAAACATCAACAGGGCCAGAATAATCCAGCCCATCGGTGAAGCAAATACACTTTTAAGTTCTTTTCTTGCCACATTTAAAATCATGTAATTTCCTTAAGCGACCGGAGTTTCTATTACTGCTGCATCTTGGTAAGTCAATTGCATAAACACATCTTCTAAGCTAGTTTGATCTGGCGCAATTTGATACAAACCCCAACCATTTTTAACAGCTGCCTGCACAATCGATTCATGCGGAGTTGCATTTTCTGCAAAACGCACGCGCATCATGTTGTTTTCCAAGGTTTCTGCCTCAGTAACGCCGGCAATTTTCAATAAATCTGTAGGCGCTGGCGCATTGTTAAAGCCAATCAGCAATTTATTACCCACGCGTTGACGTTTTAACACGTCAATTCCGCCGTTAAACACTAACTTACCTTTGTCGATAATCTGGACGTGATCACAGACAATTTCAACTTCTGGCAAAATATGCGTAGATAAAATCACACTATGGTCTGAGCCAATTTCGCGGATTAAGGTACGAATATCACGGATTTGAATCGGATCTAGGCCGACAGTTGGCTCATCTAAAATAACCACCATTGGATTATGAATAATGGCCTGCGCAATACCAACACGTTGCTGATAGCCATTTGAAAGATTTTCGATTAAACGCTTGCTCATGTGCGTTAAGCCACAGCGTTCTTTGGCATTTTGTACTGCTTTTTTGATATTACGACTAGATACCCTATGTAAACGCGCAGCGATTGTTAAATATTCGTCTACGGTAAATTCTTTATATAGCGGACGCATTTCAGGCAAATAACCAATTAATGCTTTGGCTTCTTTGGGATTTTCAATCATATCAATGCCACAGATTTTCACAGAACCAGCGCTGGGCGCCAAGTTACCTGTCAGCATTTTCATGGTGGTGGACTTACCTGCGCCGTTCGGGCCTAAAAAACCGAGCACTTGGCCTTGGGTAAGATTAAAGCTCACATTACTGACTGCCTCGCGGCCGCCGTACAATCGCGTAAGCTCTACCGCTTCTACTGTTAAATTGGTCATGATGATTGTCTTATCATTGCTTAAAACGAATCGCCTTATGAAACAAAATCGCTAGATTAGTTTCAGGCAAAAAGTTATAGTCTTAATTAAATACAAACGAAATATTGCTTAACCTTTAATTATGGATGAACTTGCATTAACTGTCACGGACTAAACATAAATAACAAATTGATGATTCTTAATTAATGATTTTGAATCAAGTTATTTTGAACCAAGCCCAAAGAAATTGAAAAGTTAAACTAAATAAAGTTAAATCAAGTTAATGAAAGTATCTGGAAACTTAAAATAATGCCCAAAATTAAAAAACTCAATATGAAAAAGATAGTTGTTGCAATTCTGATATCTACCGCGTCATTTGGCGTCTCATCTGCTTATGCTGAGTCGGCTAAACCAAGCATTATTCAGCCAACCATCACCACAGCAACGCCTGAGTTTGTATACACTTATTTATTAGGTGAAATTGCGGGCCAACGTGGTGACGTGACTTTGGCTAGCCAATTATTTTTAGATTTAGCCAAAAAAACACGCGATCCGCGTTTGGCAGAACGTTCAGCGCGCGCTGCCGCTTATGCCAATCAACCAGCCATTGCTTTACAAGCCTCTACTTTATGGGTGGAGTTAGACCCTAGTTCGATTGAAGCACAACAAGCTTCTAGCCAATTGTTAGTCGCAAGCGGCAACTTTAAGCAAGCAAAACCACATATTGAAAAGTTATTAGCCAAACCAGATACACGTGCAAATGGCTTTTTATATTTGAATACTTTACTGGCGAATCAAAAAGATAAAAACGAAGTTTTACAAGCTGTTCAAGAGCTGGCAGCGCCTTATCCAACCTTGCCAGAAGCACAATTTGCGATTGCACAAGCGGCGTTAATCGCAGATAAGCCTGCAATTGCCGAAACAGCACTTGCAACAGCAAACCAACTACGTCCAGGTTGGGAAGCTGCAGCGCTAATGCAAGGCCAAATGTTATTTAGAGAATCACCAGATAAAGCCGCTAACTTCTATCAAGGCTTTTTAAAACAATACCCACAAGCCAACGACGTGCGCATGTCTTATGCCAAATTATTGGTGAATCAAAAGCGTTTTGAGGAAGCAAAACCAGAGTTTGTTAAGTTAATCGATGCTGCGCAAGGTAGCCCAGAGATTAGCGCAGTGGTTGGTTTGTTGTCGCTAGAGTCAAGCGACTACGCGAGTGCAGACAAGTATTTTGAACAATCCATCGCGAATGGTTTTAAAGAACCTGAGCAACTGTATTTATACTTAGGCCGTAGCAGCGAACTACAAAAACAAGACGCCAAAGCTTTAGTTTGGTACGACAAAGTATCAGCAACTAGTGAGCGTTATTTAGAAAGCCGACTTTCTGCCGCGAATGTGATTGCGCGCACAAAAAGTCTAGATGCCGCTATCAAAATGCTGGATGACGTGAATGAACTGACTCCAGAGCAACAAACCATTGTGATTCAAACTCAAGCCAATATGTTGGGGCAAGCTAAGCGCAACCAAGAATCGTTTGATTTAATGACTAAGGCCGTTAGCAATCTGCCGAACTCGCCAGAACTTATTTATGATTACGCGATGGCAGCGGAGCGTCTTGGAAAATTGGATGTGATGGAAACCGAATTACGCAAAGTGATTCTCATGAAACCAGATTATGCTGCCGCTTATAATGCGCTTGGCTATTCTTATGCAGACCGAAATATTAAGCTAGATGAAGCCAAATCATTAATAGAAACCGCGCTTAAGTTACAACCGAATGACCACTACATGCTGGATAGTTTAGGCTGGGTACATTATCGTTTGGGTAATTTAGCACTTGCTGTTGAACATTTGCGTAAAGCTTATGATATGCAAGATGATCCAGAAATTGCTGCGCATTTGGGCGAAGTTTTATGGAAACAAGGCATGCAAGAAGAAGCGAAGAGAATTTGGGGACTTGCACTTAAAGAGCATCCAGCCAATGATTTATTGGTTGCAACTGCTAAAAAATTCAAATCTTAATGCTTTAAATAAGCTTAAATTTAAACTATTTTTAAAGAGTTATATTTGCTTTTTAATCGTCACTTAATGGTTGCCGCAGGCTTGTTACTACTGAACGCCTGCGCAACCATTAACCCACCGCCGCTAACGCAATCAACGACATCTATTACAAATCATCAGCAACATCTAGCTAAATTAGCCCAAATCAAAGGCTTTGAATTAAAGGGGCGTTTAGGTGTAGTTACCCAAAAACAAGGCTTTTCTGGCGGCATTGATTGGCAGCATGCACAAAGCACCGACAATGTTGATGTCTATTCACCGGTTGGCGGTAAAGTGGCAAATATCAGCAAACAGTCAACTGGCGTTTCACTGACTAAACAAGATGGTCAAAAAGTGTACGCTCAAGATGTAGAAAGCTTAACCGAAACCACATTGGGCTTTAAATTACCTTTATCAGGCTTAAGTGATTGGGTTCTTGGCAAACCAACAGCTAGCAATATTAATAGCAGCACTTGGGATGAAAATGGCCGCCTGCTTACTTTAAAACAAGAGGGTTGGGATATTAGTTATGAAAACTATGTTGAAAATAACGGTGTATTTTTACCCAATAGAATCGTGTTAAAAAGTGAAAAAGTTAACCTGAAATTATTAGTAGAAAAATGGATTGACATTTCTAATTAATAAGATCCCAAGCAATAATTTCAGTGAGCAAGCGTTAAAATAAATAGCGACTAATCTTTCATTTCTATACTATCGAAATAAAATAGCAAAAAACCTTACGAATCCAAAAAGATAATGCAAGACTTTCAAACCTTTTTAGCGCCAGCCAAAATCAATTTGTTTTTGCATATCACTGGCCGTCGCGCAGATGGTTATCACACGTTACAAAGCGTGTTTCAATTGCTGGATTTTTATGACAGTATCCATATTAAAGTAAACAATACAGGTGAAATTAAACGCTTAAATACTTTGGTTAACGTGCCAGAATCACAAGATTTATGTGTATGTGCGGCATTGGCATTGCAGCTTGCCACGGGATGCAAGCAAGGCGCAGAAATCCATATTGAAAAACGAATCCCGATGGGCGGCGGCTTGGGCGGTGGCAGTTCGGATGCTGCAACGATTTTATTAGCACTTAACCATTTATGGCAGCTCAAATTAAATCGCACCCAATTGATGCAAATTGGCTTAAGTTTAGGCGCAGATGTGCCAGTCTTTATCTTTGGCCAAACCGCTTGGGCTGAAGGCATTGGAGAGATTTTATCTCCTGTAAATTTACCTGAATCGCAACAACAATCCTACTATGTTGTATTAACACCAGATGCACAGGTATCAACTGCGCAAGTTTTTACTAATCCGAGATTGACAAGAGACACGAAACCATTGAAAATAGCGGACTTTTCAAGCGGTGAGAATTCTAGCAGTTTTAGAAATACCCTTGAAACGATTGTGTGTGAAGATTTTCCTGCAGTTGCAACTACCCTTGATTGGCTGAAACCTTATGGTGAAGCAAAAATGAGTGGATCGGGTGCATCTGTATTTGTAGCGGTAAATTCAAAACAAGTTGCGGATAAAATTTTAGCCAGCAAACCTGCTAATACAACAGGGTTTGTTGCAAAAAGTTTAATCAAACATCCGCACTATGGTTTAGTTTGAATTGCCGCTTAAAAAAGATTAAAAGTTTTATTGGGGAGTCGCCAAGTTGGTTAAGGCACTGGGTTTTGATCCCAGCATCCGAAGGTTCGAGTCCTTCCTCCTCAGCCAATATTTAGTGTGCAGACGTAGTCTGCATACACAAAAAGAAAGCGTGTAGATTAATGGATTTACACGCTTTTACTTTTTAAAGCCGTTAAAATGATTAATGCCTTTAAAAGCATTCAATATAATAAAAACGTAATAAATAACTAACGCTTAAGTATCTAGATTTTTAATATTAGAAATAATATATAAAGGGCAGCATTTTGAGTAACGGCAACATGATGGTTTTTACAGGCAATGCCAATCCAGAGCTTGCGCAGCAAGTAGCTACACACCTGGGCATTCAACTTGGCCGTGCCGATGTTGGCCGCTTTAGTGATGGCGAAGTAATGCTTGAATTGTTGGAAAACGTGCGCGGTAAAGATGTATTTGTGCTGCAATCCACTAGCCATCCGACTAACGATACGCTGATGGAAGTAATGGTCATGGTCGATGCGCTACGTCGCTCATCTGCTGGCCGCATTACTGCTGCAATCCCTTATTTAGGTTATTCACGCCAAGATCGCCGTCCGCGTTCTGCCCGCGTTGCGATTACTGCAAAAGTGGTCGCAAATATGTTAACTAGCGTTGGTGTTAATCGCTTATTAACGATGGATTTGCACTCTGACCAAATTCAAGGTTTTTTTGATATTCCTGTTGATAATATCTACGCAACACCTATTTTGCTGGACGATTTACTCAAGCAAAAATATGAAGATTTAGTCATCGTTTCACCAGACGTTGGTGGTGTAGTTCGTGCGCGTGCTTGTGCTAAGCAATTAAACTCTGACTTAGCGATTATTGATAAACGTCGCCCAAAAGCGAACGTCGCTAAAGTGATGAACATTATTGGTGAGGTTTCTGGCCGTACCTGCGTGATTATGGATGACATGGTAGATACTGCAAATACGCTGTGCGAAGCTGCCGCTGCTTTAAAAAACCAAGGTGCAAAACGCGTATTAGCTTATGCGACACACCCAGTATTATCAGGCACTGCGGTAGATCGCATTATGAATTCAGAATTAGATGAATTAGTTGTGACCAATACGATTAAATTAAGCCCTGCTTCTGCTAACTGTACAAAAATTCGCCAGTTAAGCGTTGCCGGTTTATTAGCAGAAACCATTAAACGTATTAGCCAAGAAGAGTCTGTTTCTTCTTTATTTATGGATTAACCTTTTAGTTTTAACCCTGTTTTCTGGTCGCGGAAAACAGTTTTTGTGTAGTACCGCTGTTATTTATTTAAACTTAACCAAATAAAAGCAGCAAAATAAGGAGTAATAAAATGAGTATCGAAATTAATGCAGTCAAGCGTGATGTTAAAGGTACGGGTGCGAGCCGCCGTGCACGTCGCGCTGGCAATGTACCAGGTGTGGTTTATGGCGCTGGTAAAGATGCCGTGAACCTTGAGTTAAATCATAAAGAGTTGTTCTTACAATTCCGTCATGAAGCTTTTCATGCATCTATTTTAAGTTTGATTGTAGATGGCAAAAAAGAAAATGTTTTATTACGTGACTATCAAATGCATCCAGTGCGCAATACAATCCAACACATTGATTTTCAACGTGTTTCAGCGACTGAAAAAATTCACGTTAAAGTGCCTTTCCACTTCTTAAATGCAGATGTTGCGCCAGGCGTTAAGCTAGGTGGCGGCATTGTTGCGCATATCTTAACTGAGGCAGATGTAAGCTGCTTACCTAAAGATTTGCCAGAGTTTATCGAGGTAGATTTAGCTGCTTTAGAAATGGGCGATTCAGTGCATTTATCACAAATTACATTACCAAAAGGTGCTGAGTTTGTTCAATTAGCGCATGGTACAGACGCCGCTGTTGCTGCGATTGCTAAAACTCGTGGTGGCGCTGCTGACGAAAATGACGCTACTGATGAGGCAGCACCAGAAGCACCAGCTGCCGCAGCTGAGTAATTCATTTCTGAAATTATTAAACGCGCGCTTAATCTATTAAGTGCGCGTTTTTTATTGATATGACACAAATGGACAGCATTAAATTATTCGTTGGATTAGGTAATCCTGGCGACAAATATGAAGCGACACGCCACAATGCAGGCTTTTGGTGGGTGGATCAACTCGCGGCTGGCACGAATAGTAAATTAGCAGTAGAGCCCAAATTTTTTGGGGTTGCAGGCAGGTTAAGTACCAGTAAATTTGCATTAGCAACTGATGTTTGGCTGATTAAACCCACTACTTTTATGAACGCTAGTGGAAAATCCGTTGCTGCGATTGCCAACTATTACAAAATTTTACCCACGCAAATACTGGTGATTCATGATGAATTAGATTTGCCGCCAGAAACGGTTAAGCTAAAAAAAGGCGGCGGCCATGGCGGACATAATGGTTTAAAAGATATTACTGCCGCATTAGGAACCGCTGACTTTTGGCGTTTACGTTTAGGTATCGGCCACCCGGGCGATAGAAATGAAGTCGTTAATTTTGTACTCAAAACGCCATTAAAAGATGAACAGAATGCCATTAATCAGTGCATTGATAAAAGCATAGAAATTGTACCGCAATTACTAAACGGGGATTTTGAGGATGCAATGTTAAAATTGCATACTAAGGTTTAAGTATACAAACTTAACTTTGCAATAACTTAGTTTCTCAAATTTTCCAACTGTATTTTCGTTTAGTACAAGGCGGCAAGGATTGAGTGGCTGAGTACAGCACATTAAGTACGGCGAAGCTGCGAAAACGCAGCCAACGCAGCAATCAACGAAAAGACAGACTGGAAAAAACATGAAGTGCGGAATTGTTGGCCTACCCAACGTAGGAAAATCCACCTTATTTAACGCGATTACCAAAGCGGGGATCGCTGCAGAGAACTACCCTTTTTGCACGATTGAGCCAAACGTTGGCATCGTAGAAGTGCCTGACCCACGCATGCAGCCGCTGATTGACATTGTGAAGCCACAAAAAGTACAGCCAGCGATTGTTGAATTTGTTGATATTGCTGGCTTAGTTGCTGGTGCATCAAAAGGCGAAGGCTTGGGTAATAAATTTCTAGCCAACATCCGCGAAACCGATGCCATCGCGCATGTGGTTCGCTGTTTTGAAGATGCAAACGTGATTCACGTATCTAACAAAATTGATCCATTATCAGATATTGAAGTCATTAATACCGAACTCGCACTTGCCGATATGGAAACCGTTGAAAAAACCATGCAACGCGAAAGTAAAAAAGCCAAAAGTGGAGATAAAGAAGCAATTGCTTTAGTAGCGGTATTAGACAAAGTATTGCCATGCTTGAACGAAGCCAAAGCCGTGCGCACTTTGAATTTAGATGCGGATGAATTACAGCTGTTAAAACCACTCTGCCTCATTACCGTAAAACCAGTGATGTATTTAGCTAACGTAGATGAATCTGGCTTTGAAAATAATCCGCTTTTGGACAAAGTTAACGCCCTTGGCAAAGCAGAAAATGCACCTGTAGTGTGTATTTGCGCCAAAATTGAAGGCGAAATCTCAGAGTTGGATGACGAAGACAAACTGTTATTTTTAAGCGAACTAGGACAAGACGAACCAGGCTTAAACCGCGTAATTCGCGCCGCTTATGATTTACTAGGCTTGCAAACCTACTTCACCGCTGGCGTGCAAGAAGTGCGCGCTTGGACCGTTAAAAAAGGCGCAACAGCCCCACAAGCTGCAGGTGTCATCCACACCGATTTTGAACGCGGCTTTATTCGCGCAGAAGTGATTCAATACGATGAGTACGTTAAAAATAAAGGTGAACAAGGTAGTAAAGAAGCTGGCAAGATGCGCTTAGAAGGCAAAGAATATATCGTGCAAGACGGCGATGTGATGCACTTTAGGTTTAATGTTTAGCTCAGAGCGTTTTATCGTATAAAAACAAAAGTAATTTTGACAATCAAGCGCTAAAACACTAGAATTGCGCCCTTGTCGAAAATTTAATAATCATAGTTTTCACAACAGTTTTCTGGTGATGTAGCTCAGCTGGTTAGAGCACAGGATTCATAATCCTGGGGTCGAGGGTTCAAGTCCCTCTTTCACCACCACTTGCAACGCCCCTTTCGAGAGATTGGGGCGTTTTTCTTTGTACTGATTTTCTCGATTAGTAGCCACCTAGTAGCCATAAATGTATTATATCCCCAATTAGTTTATAAAAATATCAGTTAAAAAGGGTAAGCTCATGTTGTGGACTACTGCTTTAAACCTGCCTTTAAAACAGTCAGAAGTTGACTTTTTGATACCCGAGTTAGATCACGACCTAAACTTATACGTTGACCCCCTACTTTTTCATCGAAGCAGCATACCTGAATATCAAGCTGTTCATGCATGTATCCATGAGTTTTTTAGCATATGTATAGATCAAGTAAAAAAAGGAAATATTGAGGTTGCCAGAAAAATGTTGGACTTTCCAGAGGTTCACGAAACTATGCTTGGTACTTCAAAATCTAGCCATAAGGGTAGAGGAATGGGCAAAGTTAGGGGAGGAATTATTTTAAATGAGATTATTGCAAACAAAGATGTTCAAACTAAGGGCATAACGCACATAGCTGAAATGCAACTCCTGATAGAAGGTGTTGGTTATGACTTAATAAGTGATATGTGCACAAATATTGCAAAACATTTTTTTATAGAATATACCCAAAAACAATGCCAGCAATACGAAATTGAAATGGAAAAAAACCTTTGTCTTGAGCATGTTTTTAATTGGGAAGAATTAGAATGGGACGACATTCATATTGATTTACCTACACATCCTGAATCTAAACATCCAATTTTATTGGTTCCTAGAACAGTTGTTCGTAGATTCCCAATATTTGATTATGCAGGATTTTGGGACACTACTTATCGTTACATATTAAGAGCAAATATGCTTGAATCCGCAGTTCACGCAATCGGCAAAGAACCAAAAGTGTTGTGGAAGGATGTTAAAGAAAAGTATGAGTTTTCAAAAAAACATGTAGTTGAAGTCCTTCATGAGAATCCAGAGTTAAGGCATCAATATGTTGATCAATTCGAAAGGAAATTTAGTAGTGGGATAAGTCCTGTGGATTTATTCAAAATTCAAGGAAATGAGAATTTCAATACTCCAATTAATGATTTAATTACAGAACTTAAAACAATTGAATCAGGTAATAAGGACGCAAAAAGGTATGAGAAACTAGTCTTAAGAATTTTAACTAGATTATTCTCCCCTCTACTTAACAACCCTGATCCACAAAGTTCATCTCATGATGGTAGGGAGATTATTGACATAACTTACTACAATGGAGCAAATGAAGGCTTTTGGAATGATGCAAAAATTCTTTGGCGTGCTACCACAATTACTTTTGAATTAAAAAATATGGATGACCTTTCAAATGAGGAGTTTTTCCAAATAGCTGCTAGATTGAACGATATTCGTGGAATGATTGGTTTTTTGATCAGTAGAAAAAAAGATCATCTTGATATTCAAAGAGCCTACAGACGATTGGATAAAGAACGAAAAGTAATTTTATGTCTGACAGATGAGGATTTGATAAACATGTTAGAAATGGACGCAAATGGTAAAAATGCAACGGAATATATACAAGCCATTTATAGAGAGTTCATAGATAAATCATAAAATTTTCAATAGTAATTATTGTTCTTAAATGTCCTTTATATCTAGTCTAAAGGACGCGGTGACAATCCGCGCCGTGCGCCGCTGGCGCGTGCGCGCGGTGCGTTTGTCACCTTGCCTAAAACGGTGTTGGTAAAGAGTTATTTTCGTTCGGTAAATATCTAAAAAATATCATTGCTGCATTTCTGTCTGTAATAAATAAACTTTGATCTTTAGTCGCTTCTATCATTACAGCAGGATCAAAACGTACATAAAGCTCTTGTACTGCTTCTGCCAATGTCTCAGCGCGCATCCATTCACCGCTTGATTCTGGCAGCTTAATGCTTCTAGGCACCCAGTAACGCTTACGATTAAATTGATGATGTTCTAGATAACTCTTAGTAATGTATTTAGAGATATAACGAGCGATGCCTACAGTCTGCTTAATTGGATCAGTAGAGCGTCTTTTCTGCTGCTTTAAGTCTACATTGCCAAGCGCTTCACTCCCTCGCTCATTGCCTTTACCACCTAGCGCAATCTGCCAACAACGTCTTAACAAGTCTGCTTTCACAAATCCATTGATGGCAGCATGAATATGATAGTGGTCTCCGCTTTTGTGTAGCTCTGGTACAGCAATATAATCAAACTTAGAGTCGGCAGCTACCAGCACACGCATAAATCGTTTCCAGGTGGCAATCACTTGATCGTAATCCTTGAGTAATCCTCTACTAGTTAAAGTTAATAAACGGTCTGCACGAATCTCGATAGCAAAGTGACGTACTTTTCTGGCAGCACGAAAAGCGGCTTTTTCTCGATCACGCAAAATATCTGCTTCGTCACGTTCTTTTGGTGCGGTTCGTAAACCACGATCGCGATTAGCATTTACTAAACGGTTTAAAACATTACGATTCACCAATACTGCTTTTGCTTCAAATCCACCTTTTGTAAAAGGTTGAATTTTTAATCGCCACTGTAAATCTTGATCAAATATCGGCTGGTTAATGGTTTGACCCCACATATAGGGATGTTCAGGAGGCAATACAGCATGCTGATGGTCTTCTGTTAAGTCAAAGCGATCTAAATCAATCATTTCGCCACCTCTAATATAGATTGATGACGTTGACTATTAACATAGGCCTCTAGATCATCTAGACGATAACGTACAGCACGAGAACCGATTTTGACAAATGGCACTCTTGCACCTGCCCATCGATCACGCTCTAAAAAAGCGATACTGACATTGAGAAATTTAGCAGCTTGCGGCGTGCTAAGTAAAACTGTTTGATGTTGCATCATATTGACTCCTAAAAATTGATATTGGAGACAATAGATTGATGCAGTACGAGGTAGCAAAAAACTATCTAAAAATTCATAACCATTTCTTTATTTTCAGAAACAGTTTTAGTTTTTTACTAACTACTTGATTTTTATAGGCCTTCCACCCTCTTTAATTTGATCTGGCGCAAAGGGTCTGGCCCATTTTTTAAAAGACTCAAGAGAAAAAACGTTGGGGTTTCCAAACTGCTTCATGATTGGATCATTGTAAATTTGTTCATAGGATTTGTTTGGGGAGATTTTCCAAAGCTTCTTAGCTAGTTCTAGACAGGCTACTCTATTTTTACGGCGTTCTGTTAAGTCGTTATACCAATTCTCATTTTCATCATCAGAAGAGTCATATTCAGAATTAGCAATCACTGTCTGAGACTTGTTATCCCAAATATATGGAACAGGTAAATATTCTTTTTCGCACCAGCTTATAACATGAGTTCGCCTTACATATATTGAATTCAAATATGACTTATCAAAAAAATCATTATTAATGCATGCTCTTAAAATTTTAAAATGACGAAAATCAATTAACCAAGCTAATAATGAGTCATCAATCAAAATTACACGTTTTTTATTTCGCGCGGGCAACTGATTCCTGAAAATAGCCGCTGTAATTCTATGGATATTTAACTTCACTTCCCCTGGAAGTTTATCAATTTCAGTTGACTCTGGATCGCTATTGGCCCACTTGTGGGCTAAATTCCAAACTGTTTGGTAATCATTGCTATCTAAATACATATTTATCCAATGCTAATTTTTTAAGAAAACATGATTACGATGATATTCAAGATAGTTTGATTGATCAGGATTAAATCTGCCCAGATTGATTACATTTTTAATGTTCCAAAGCTGTAAAATATCTGCATCTAGATTTTTGGATACGAGCATAACTCCATCATTGCTAAATGATATTAACCCCTTATCAAATAAATAATCAATGTGCGGAGATAGCATTAAACCATTGTTACCATCTAACTTTTCTAAATCTGTAGACTTACACCACGGCTTAATATGACTAGCTCTTAGGTAGCTTTTTTTAGAAACTCCAGTAATCCTACATGCTTTCTCAATCATCCCTACTCTAGATCTAAATAATCCCTGACCACGCCTAGCTTTAATCAACTGATGCTTTTCAGTTTCGGGGATATCTTTTCGATTAAGTAGTTTTTCCTCTGCTACATTTTGGTCGTCTTCATGACCAACTGTAAACTCAGCTCGATCTATTATCTTTTCAATTTGATCGCTTAAAAGAACATTAAGCACTTTACTCATAGTAATAGGCACACTAGCCAAATATACTTGGTTACCATTACCATTTGCTTGCAGGGGTGAATACTTATCTGGCAGTGTAGGTAGTAATAAATCCATATGATTTGCTGGTTTAATTGGAGTTTCTAATTCCTGGAAGTCTACTTCTACAAACCACCCATCATCATTCCAATTTAAACCCGCATTTCCAAACTCATTAGGTTTGATTGAAGAAACTGCTTTATTTACTACGATGCCAATAGCCTTAATATAAGTATCGCAAAATGAATAAATAACATCTCCAGGCATAACTAGCGTCATATTGATATAAAACTGATTCCTTTGCCCATTAGAGTTCGTTTTCGGTGACCACATATAGCCGCCACCCACTTCATGCTTGTAAGTTTGATTTTGATTCACCCACCAATACTTCATAAATAATCCCTCTTGTGTTTATTATTGATCTTTTGACTTATCATGTTGCGTAATAATGGCCGCAATGACTAAATAATAAAAGGTAATACTCATGATTGTCTATTCAGGAACAAAACATACTTTCTCAGAGCATGTTAAAAACAATGAAATTGCTGAAAAAATTCATGAATCCTTTATTTCCACAATGGGCCAAAAATCTAGCCCTGGTGAAATCAGATCATGGGAAAACTCCATGATGTACATGTGCAATGTATTAAATGATGATGAAATTCCTCACAATGCTGGTGTTGCGATTGAATATAAAATTCCAACTAGCTCTAAAAGAATTGACTTCATTCTAACTGGCGCAAACCACTTGGAAGAAGAAATCGCCGTAATCATTGAGTTGAAACAATGGGATAAAATTCAAACAACAGATGAAGATGGAATTGTTGAAACATTCGTGGGTGGTGGTATAAGAAGAGTTACACACCCATCTTATCAAGCTTGGTCATATGCAAGGCTAATTAAAGATTTCTCTGAAATTGTTCAGCAAGATAAAATTGAAATCATACCTTGTGCTTATTTACATAACTACCATCAAGACGATGTAATCAGAGCCCCATTCTATGAGGATTATATTAATAAGGCGCCACTATTTTTAAGAAAAGAGTCTGGTGAGCTAACCAATTTTATTAAAAAGTTTATCAAATCAGGTGATCAAAAAAACACTCTGTTTAAAATCGACAATGGCAAAATTAAACCTTCTAAAAGTTTAGCAGACAGTCTTGATTCCTTGCTTAAGGGTAATCAAGAGTTTGTTATGATCGATGAGCAAAAAGTCGTTTTCGAACAGGCATTAACGCTGGCTAAAAAGTCCAATAGTAAGAATAAAAAAGTCTTAATAGTTGAAGGCGGACCAGGGACGGGGAAGTCAGTGGTAGCAATCAACCTGTTAGTGGCCATTACAAAACTCAAAAAACTTACTCAATACATTACTAGAAACTCCGCACCTAGGCAGGTTTACGAAAGCAAATTAGCGGGATCATTTAAAAAATCACATATTTCTAATTTATTTTCAGGATCGGGGAGCTATCACGATGTTAAATCTGGAATATTCGATGCACTAATTGTTGATGAGGCGCATCGTTTAAATGAAAAATCTGGCATGTTTAAAAACAAAGGGGAAAATCAGGTTAAAGAAATAATTCGAGCATCTAACTTTAGTGTGTTCTTTATAGATGAAGATCAAAAAGTAACCATTCATGATATTGGAGAAAAAGAAGAAATCAGGAAATGGGCCAGTCTAGAAGGTGCTGAAGTGTTTGAAACTGCCCTTACTTCACAATTTAGATGTAATGGTTCTGACGGTTATCTGGCTTGGCTTGATAATGCATTGCAGATTAAGGAAACAGCGAATACATCTATTGAAGATATTGAATATGACCTTAGAGTTTTCGACTCGCCTAGTGAATTAAGAAATACTATTTACGAGAAAAATAAGACTAATAATAAAGCTAGATTAGTTGCGGGTTATTGCTGGAAATGGCTAAGTAAAAATAATCCATTAATGGACGATATCGTATTCCCAGAATATGACTTCAGTGCAAAATGGAATTTATCTGACGATGGAATGTTATGGATTGTAAAAAAAGACTCTGTTAAGGAAATTGGTTGTATCCACACTTGTCAAGGTCTAGAGGTCGACTATATAGGCGTGATCATTGGGCCGGATTTAATTGTAAGAAATGGCCAAGTATTGACTGATCCGAGCAAAAGAGCAGCAGAAGACTCCTCTGTTAGAGGATATAAAAAACTAATGAAGGAAGATCCAACTTTTGCAGGACCACTAGTAGATAAAATTATTAAAAACACCTACAGAACGTTAATGACAAGAGGTCAAAAAGGTTGTTATGTTTACTCAACCGATGAAGAGACTCAAGAGTATTTTAGGCAGTTAATGCAAAGTTAAAAATCACATATGTAACCTTAGGACATATGCATATACATCCAGTCACCCCCTATTTTTACACAAAAGGAATTGGGTACAAATAAAGCGGACTTAGGAGCAAGGTCTTTAATCTCTTCCCCGTAATATAAAACCAAAAATAATAATAACGCAGCGACGGCATTTAAAAGATTTTTCAGGGTTGCTTCGTGGAAAAATTCAGATCTTTGATGCTTCACATTATTATTTGCCTTCCACCATAATGGAGATGTGTTTTCGGTTTCCCAGTTACTCCATGGTTTTAAAGTCAGTCCAAATCTTGGTACTAATACCTTAGCTTTATAGATTGCGGGGAATTCAGCCACAATTTCTCTTTGATAACTTTGTATTCCTTTTGCTCTGGATTGTGGATCTATTCCCTTACATATCAACTTCGCTATCACATCTACTTCAGCGGCTGTCGTCATCAAAAGCCTGGCTATTTCTAGCGAGTAACACTTGTAATTAATTTCTGATAGTTCAACCCATCTCGATAATTTTGAAATGTCTTCCTCAATGCTAAGAAAATAATTCCAATGCGAAAAGGTCTTGTGTTGTTCTATTCCCAATCAAATCCCCTAAATAAAATCTAAATTTTAAATCTCGTTATACTTTTTATTACTTCCTTTTGATTTTTCGATTGGATATTTGAGTGCATTTTTAGTAATCTTTTCTTGAATTATCTTGCTCACATCAAACCCGTATTTGTTAGCGATTAAAAATGCAAATGAAAACACATCGGCTAACTCATCTTTAACTTTAGCAACATCTGCATCATCAACACTTTTCCAAAGAAACACCTCTAATAACTCACCCGCTTCAATATTAAGTGCTATAGCTAAATCTTTTGGATTATGAAATTGGTCCCAATCTCTATCATCTCTAAACTTGATTAGATGTTTTGTGATTTCTTGAATATCTGACATTTGATAATTTCCAATAATTTTTCATTTAACAACAATTTCAATTTAGTACCCGGATGTTTTCTATCAAAAGACAATTGAGAAATTCTTGCTTTTCTCGTCAACTGAATAGTAAGTTTTACCGGCTACTGGATATCTGTTGACCATGTTGCCTCAAAATGCCGACGAGCTTTAGCATAATCATTTCCGCAAATTAGTGCATCTCGATCAGGATTATCTTTTTCGCAGCCTCTTGCTGGTTTATATGACTCCGCCCAAGCTTCTTCTTTCTTAGACCGCTCATTTATTTTGTTTTCAATCGCAGCGCGCTTTTCAAAGTCTATTTGTTGTGCAGCTAGTTTTTGCTGTCTTAACTCCTCTGCTTGTAATCTAATTCGCTCTTCTGTTTTCTCTCTCATAGCCTCATTTCGCAACTGAATATTCCTCATTTGCTGCTGACTTTGTGCATTAATTATTTGCATTTGCTGATTAAAAATTTCAAGCGCTTGCCTAACTTGCCACTCGATATACGCCGCTCGTATGAACCAAGCTACCAAAATTGCTGCTAGCACTGCTAAGAAAATACTTATAGGATTAACTTCATTTTTCGGAGGGGCATCAAAAAATGTACGCTGCTGATAACTCTTAATATCTTCCTTATCTAACTGCATAATCATTTCCTTATTTTTATTAAATTAAATAATACTGCTAATTAGGTCTAAATTGATATATCGAAGTTACCAGAGCGTTTTTAACTCATGCAATCAAGCTAAATTATTTCCTTCCCTATCTGAAATCCATTGGTTTATTACACTTAACCTCCAAACACTCGTTCTTTCAGTTAACTTAATTTGTTTTGGAAATTTATCTTCTTTCATCAACTTGTATATAGTGCTTCTAGCTATTCCCAACATCACAGTCAATTCTTTAATACGGATGTAGCGATCTTCTAACATAGTTAAACCTCCTAAATTTTAGAATGTGAAATTGATATCAAGCACCGATACTCTTTTGAAGGAAAACAATAGGAGCACTTTCTTTACGTCCCATACAAATCAGCATGTAGTCTGTGATTTTTTGCATAGGGGCACGTAACCTCTCCACATCAGTGATAATGTATCCAGCGGTGACATCATTCGTCATTTTATGATTAAGTAATCTTTTTAGAGAGTACGCAGAAATATCTAAGCTTTCGGCAATCGTAATAAATGTGCGCCTAAGGTCATGCGTACTAAAATTAACACCGCTTTCATTTACTACTTTTGCAATCTGCTTTTTAGGGTCAACTAAGTAACCAATATTCGTCTCGTTTGGGAATACATATTTAGTTTTGGCTTCAGCTTTCCTTTTTGTCAGTAAATCAAACAAAAAGTCTGTTAATGGCAACACGTGATCTGTGTGATTTTTGGTGTCTTTAATCACGAAAGTTTTATCTTTTAGATCGACTCGATTCCAAGTTAACTTAGCGGCTTCATTTCGCCTTAAGCCTGTCATTATTACAAATAATAAAAAATCTCTTACAACTTCACGATTAGGAGCAATCGAATCGTTTGATAAACTCATGACAGCACGATACCAAGGGGCTAAATCATAGTGTTTAATAAGCGTGTTTTTTCTGACTGGACGATGCCAAGCACGCAACTGGGTAATTCTAACAACAGGGTTGTGTCTAAAGATTGAGTCGCCGTTACTATCCTCATATTTCATAATGGCATAGTTCATGACCGCTCTAAAGTTGCGCATGGTCTTATTAGCCTGAGATGTGCTTGTTTTACCTATCTTACGAAACTTCAGCTCAACCATATCTTTAGATATTTCTATGGCTGGTTTATTCATCCAGTCAGAAAGATAAAATTCAAAGGTATGTCGATAGTCTTGGATAGTACTGGGCTGTAAATTGCCTCGCGCTTCAATATAGTTTTCTAACACTTCGGCTAGTGTAACTAGTTTGGCTTTTCTGGCTTTTTCTTCATCATGTGGATTTTTACCTCTAGATATTTCAGCCAAATAAGATTTTGCTTGTGATCGTGCTTCATCTAGCGATACAACGTTATGTCTTGCAATAGATTTTCTGATCGTTTTACTGTGTAGTTTAGCCTCAGCAAAATAAACCTTAGCTGACTTTCCAACCCTTAATCCAAAACCTAAAAGTTCTGAGTCACGATAAAAGACTTGACCTGATTTTTCGAATGCAACTTTATCAACAAATGATTTAGTTAGTTTATGCAACATTTTTATACTCCGTTCTACTATTTTCTCGTTAAAAAATTAGTAGCCACCTAGTAGCCAAAATCGAGAAAAGTACTTAAAACGCAGTATAACTATGTAAAATTTGGTAGCAATCGTTTGGCTACTAAGTTAATGTTTATTAAAAGAAAAAAGCACAATTTCAATTACAAAACAAATACTTAGAGTCAAATTCATAATCCTGGGGTCGAGGGTTCAAGTCCCTCTTTCCCACCAATTCAAGGCCATATCTTCGGATATGGCCTTTTCTTTTACTCATTTCTAATTAGCTTAGCAGTAATTAATCTATTTGCGTTTTAAACGCACGCTGCGTTATTAAGTGAAACGATTTATTTCATTAGCCTGTCTTAAACCTCTAGGCTATAAAAGTTTAAACGATGTTTAGACTAGTCGTGTGGTGCAATTAGAGGCCTCTACTTTGGATAAAAATGTGACTGAAAACGCCGCTAAAAAATTGGCAGCGACTATTATTGATAAACTAAAATCTGTTAATTAAGCAAACTATTAGCATCAATTAATCAGTAAATAAAGGCAAATTAATGAGTCAATATCAAGTATTAATCACAGGCGCAAACCGTGGCATTGGTTTGGAGTTTACTAAGCAATATGCGGCTGATGGCTGGAAAGTGCTGGCATGTTGTCGCGATCCAGAATCGGCTGACGCATTGCAGACGTTGGCAAGTACTAGCAAAAATGTACAAGTGGTCGCGCTTGATGTTGGCAATTTCAGCCAAATTGATAGCCTTGCGTTGCAATTAAAAGATGAGGTAATTGATGTGTTAATTAATAACGCTGGCGTATATCCGCAAAGCACTTTTGGCGACACTAATTACGATGATTGGGCGGCAGCATTCAAGATTAACAGTATGACTTCGTTAAAAATGGCTGAAGCATTTGTTCAGCATATTACTCGCAGTCAGCTAAAAAAAATCGCTACGCTTACCAGCAAAATGGGCAGTATTGATGATAATTCTGGTGGCGAAAGTTATATTTATCGCAGTAGTAAAACGGCGGTAAATATGGTGATGAAAAGTCTATCGATTGATTTGAAACCTTATGGCATAAGCGTTGTGACATTGCATCCTGGCTGGGTACAAACGGATATGGGCGGTGCGAATGGTTTGATTAATACGCAAACCAGCGTGACAGGATTACGGCGCGTGATTGATGCGCTAAGTTTAGAAAGCACAGGTAAATTTATTGCTTATGATGGAAAGTCGATTAATTGGTAAGTCTGTAATCTAAGACTTTTAAAAACCGATTGCTTTATAACGATATGTTTGTACGCGTTTTATTGTACAAACTTATAAAGTTGCGTGTTTAAAAGGTGCGCGCTCTTCTAACTCATTGGTGTATTCAGCTATTCCGTGCGCTTCGCGGTTTAAATAAATTTTAATAGCGCGTTCAAAATCTGGGTGAGCGATTTTATGATAAGAGTAAGTTGGGCGCGGTTTAAAGCCACGTGCTAATTTGTGTTCGCCTTGCGCGCCACCTTCAAAAAAAGTGATATTTTCTGTAATGCAAAATTGCTGCGCTTGGTAATAACATAGCTCAAAATGTAAGCCTGATACAAACTGCATGGCGCCCCAATAACGGCCGTATAACGTGGTTTGATTATAAATATTCAGTGTGCAAGCGATTGGGTTTCCATCTAATTCCGCCACAATTAATAGAATATTATTCGGCATGGTTCTGTCGATTTCTGCAAAAAAAAGACGTGTTAAGTAAGGTGTGGAATGGTGCTCGCGGTAAGTATTGGTGTAACACTGGTAGAAAAAATCCCAATCTTGCTCAGTGGCCTCAAACCCTTTAATTTGCCTACAAACGATACCAATCTGTGAGATTTTCTTACGTTCTTGATGAATTTTTTTGCGTTTATCATGACTTAATGTGGCTAAAAATGCTTCAAAGTGCTGATAATTTTTATTCTGCCACCTAAATTGCACGCCAACACGCTTTAACCAGCCACTTGCCTGCAACTGTTGCGCATCGGTTTCATCTGGGAAAAGCACATGCGCACTGGAAAGCTGATGTTTATCCATCACGCTTTCCAATGCTTCAATCATCATAGTCTGCAACTCGGGTTGTTCGGTTAAAAATCGCCTGCTGGTAATGGGCGAGAAAGGAATCGCCGACAGTAGTTTGGGATAATAATTAAATCCACTACGTTGATAAGCATCCGCCCAAGCCCAATCAAATACATATTCGCCATAGGAATGCGTCTTTAAATACAGAGGCATTGCGGCAACTAATTTTTGGTCTAACTTAACCACTAAAGGTTGCGGATTCCACCCAGTGCCCTGCCCGACCGAGCCTGAGTTTTCTAACGCGCTTAAAAATGCGTGACTGAGTAACGGCGTACCATCAGTTAATGCATCCCAATCAGCAGCTGGTATCTCGCTTAAACTATCTACAATTTCCACATGAAAATTTGGCGTAGTTTGAGTGTTAACTTTTTTTGCAGATGCTTGTTTTGAGTTGTCTTGCGGGGAAGTCATCAATACTTTTTAAATGGATTCTAAAATCAACATACTACATTACTCATTGATGTATTGATGAAAAACCGAGAGTGAAGACTGAGGTAAAAATGACTAGTAAAATGATGTTAACTAGTTGAGTGGTGATATTTTAAGTGATTGAATAAACTCAAGACTAAATAAACCTTAGATGAGCTTAGCTTGGACGTTTACGAATATTAGCCGCTTGCTTATTATCTTTAGCTTTACTTTTTTCTTTAATCGCAGTTTCAGCGTCTTGAATTTTTTGCGCTTCCATTCTAGCTTCTGCAGATTTTTGACGTTCTATTAATTTTGCTTGTGCGAGCTGTAGCTCTTCTAAAGTAATGACACCATCTTCATCTACATCGACATAGCTAAAATGACGGGCGATCTGCGGCAAACATAAAGTGGCTTCTTCGCGGTCTAGTGAATCATCATTGTCTTTATTACATTCGTTAAATCGCTTTTCAATGCTTTCTTGCATCGCTTTGCGTTTTAGTTCGATTTGAGTATGTTCTGGGTCAGTCGATCTTGCATAATCCGCCAATGCTTTGCGCAAACGGGCACGATCATCAGGGCTAAAGTTATATTCTAGCGTTTTCTCTAAACCGCTTTCATCAGCCTCTTCAACCAACGATCGATCACTCAACAGGCCGTTCTTATTTTCGGCTGAAACAGTCGTTGCAAGCAAAGTGCCAAACAATGCTAGCATCGATAAAGCTGGGGTTAGATAATGTGCTTTTAAAACCATTGTTTAATGAATTCTCATTCTTTCTAACATGATTTAGTTAACAGTGTATAGGTTTGAAAAAACTGACCAACCATCAAGATTTGCAATCATGAATCAGCATTGTTAATGCAATGTTTCATAACTATCAATATTTGTAACCATTTGTAACACTTGATTATTTAAAATTAAGGCGTTTGAAAATGCCGAAA
Organism: Methylotenera versatilis 79; assembly: GCF_000384375.1. NCBI lineage: Bacteria > Pseudomonadati > Pseudomonadota > Betaproteobacteria > Nitrosomonadales > Methylophilaceae > Methylotenera > Methylotenera versatilis. The sequence goes on from NZ_ARVX01000001.1 coordinate 243,122, forward strand.
AATTTTCACTTTTCTAGATTTATTCATCATGAGAACATATACTACGTATCCAGTAACGTTTAAGTTGCTCATTCAATCATATGAAAGCGTAAATGATGGCTGAAAATAACAAAAAAATCTTGATGGTAGATGATGACTTACGCATGCGCGAGCTGCTACAACGTTATTTAACCGAGCAAGGTTTTAATATCAAAACCGTATCCGATTCTAAAGAAATGGATGCTACGCTAGCCAATGAATCATTCGATTTATTAGTGCTAGATTTAATGCTGCCTGGTGAAGATGGTTTAGCCATTTGCAGACGCTTGCGTGGCAGCAAATTCACCTCACCGATCATCATGCTCACCGCGCGTGGTGACGAAGTAGATCGCATTATTGGCTTAGAAATGGGCGCTGATGATTATTTACCAAAACCATTCAATCCGCGTGAATTGCTTGCGCGTATCAACGCAGTATTGCGTCGCCACGAATATAGCCCAGAATCTGAAAATATTGGCAAGTTAGAATCGTTTAGTTTTGGCGAGTTTGTGTTTGATCCATCTACCCGCAGTTTAAGTCGTAACGGCATGCCAATCACTATTACCAGCGGTGAGTTTGCTTTGCTTAAAGTATTTACCGAACACCCACGCCAACCACTTTCACGCGATAGACTGATGCAATTAGCACGTGGTCGCGAGTTGGATGTATTCGATCGGAGTATTGACGTACAAGTATCACGCCTGCGCCGCATTGTAGAGCCTGATCCAGCGCGTCCACGTTATTTACAAACTATGTGGGGATTTGGTTACGTATTTATTCCTGATGGTGAAGCGTCGCACTAAGTTTTTCCACCATAGTCATAAACTCCACTATCGAATCTTAAAATTCCGCATTGAGACTCTTACCACGCAGATTGCTTTCCCGTTTAATGCTACTTATCGCCATATTATTGGCGGTAAGTATCTATGCGTCGCTTAAAATCTTTGATTATTTTGACCGTGAACCGCGCGCAACCACCGCTGCTTTACAAGCGGTAACTATTGTAAATTACACGCGCGCGTCTCTTATCGCCGCGCATGAAAATCGTCGTTTGGCTTTACTATCAGAACTATCTGGTCGCGAAGGCGTTCGGGTATATGCAGCAGATTTTTTGGAAGATATCGAGCCATTACCTAACGACCCGTTTATTAATTTAATCGCGGAAAAAATCCGTGAGCGTTTGGGTGTAGAAACCATTATCACGGTTAATCACTACGGTATTCCAGGCTTATGGATTAGTTTTAATGTAGAGCAGGATGATTTTTGGGTAGTGATTCCAAAAATTCAAGTTGATAGGCCTTTCCCTTGGCATTGGTTAGGCTGGGGCGCAGTGGTTGGTTTACTTTCATTACTAGGCGCTTATTTGATTGCAGCACGAATTAATCGGCCGCTTAATTTATTGGTGCATGCCGCAGATAGATTACGTAACGGCGAACCTGCGCCGCGCTTGCCTGAGGACAGCGTAGATGAGTTGCGCGATGTAAGTCGCACATTTAACGAAATGGCGGATTCTTTAGTGCGGCTGGATAATGAACGTACACTATTGCTGGCGGGTGTTTCACACGACATTCGCACTCCACTTGCACGATTAAGGTTAGCTGTAGAAATGCTGCCTGAGAACACCAACAGCATGAAAGCTGGCATGATTGAAGATATCGCCGATATGGATAATATCATTCATCAATTTTTAGATTTTGTGCGTGGGGTTGAGGGCGAGCCTACCAAAATGATGGATATTAACGGTTTGCTGCATGCATTATCTGAGCGCCAAGCGCGTGCTGGCCGGAATCTTAAACTGAAACTAACGTCTACTTATTTCATCCCTTTGCGCCCATTGGCGATTCAACGTTTGCTGGATAATTTAGTCGGTAATGCTTACGCTTATTCCAAAGGTGATGTTGAAGTGACCAGCAGAATCACTGCTGAAAAAATCGTCATTAGCGTGCTGGATAACGGCCCAGGCATACCGCCGGAACATGCAGAAAGGTTGTTACGCCCATTTGAACGCATGGACAGTGCGCGGAATAAAAACGAAGGTGGCAGCGGTTTAGGTTTAGCGATTTGCAACCGCATTGCCAAGCTGCATCGTGGTAGTTTAGAGTTGGTTAATCGCCCCGAAGGCGGATTAGAAGCTAAGTTAACCCTGCCAATACAGCAATAATTCAACAATAATAGATGTTAATCAATTCAGTTAAAAATACTTAACTGTATAAAAACGACCATTATTTGCGACAAAACTAATTTTAAACTGGATTAAACCAATTCAATTTTTCACGCAATTGCACCACTTCACCGATAATCGTTAAACAAGGCGGTTTCATTTCAGCAATCGCGACTTTTTCGGCCAAATCTGCCAATGTTGCAGTAACTACTCTTTGGCGTTGTGTGGTGCCTTGTTGTACCACGGCAACTGGCATTGTCGCTGGCACGCCATGTTCAATCAGCTTTTCGCATATCTCTTTTAAGCCAACCAGGCCCATATAAATAACCACCGTTTGGCGCGGGCGAGACATCGCAACCCAATCCAAGTCCAAAGTGCCGTCTTTAAGGTGACCTGTAATAAATAGACAAGCTTGCGCGTAATCGCGATGCGTTAATGGAATACCTGCATAGCTTGAAACCCCATTGGCAGCAGTAATGCCAGGCACGACTTGAAACGGCACGCCATGTTGCATCAGTGTTTCAATTTCCTCACCGCCACGCCCAAAAATAAATGGGTCACCGCCTTTTAAACGCAATACACGCTTACCTGCTAAAGCTAATCTGGCAAGCAACTCGTTAATTTCCTCTTGCGGCATCGTGTGCTGATCGCGCGATTTGCCTACGTAAATCAACTCTGCATCGCGACGTACTAACTCCATCACTTCGGGGCTGACGAGCTTATCGTATACGCAAACATCACATTGCTGCATCAATCTTAACGCTCTAAATGTCAGCAAATCTGGATCGCCAGGGCCACCGCCCACTAAAAACACTTCGCCCTTATTGGCGGTTGCATCGGCATTATTGATTATATTTTGTAGCAACTCGCGCGCGGCTTGCTCTTGCCCGGATAACACACGTTCGACCATTGGGCCTTGCAACACGCCTTCCCAAAAACGGCGGCGCAGTTGCGTGGTCGCAAACTTATCTTTTACTTGCTCACGAAACTCGCCTGCAATGGCAGCAATTCGGCCGTAAGTAGCTGGCAACATGGTTTCAATTTTGGTGCGGATATAGCGCGCAAGTACTGGCGCGTTGCCTTCAGATGAAATCGCAATGACTACCGGACTGCGATCAATAATCGAACCCATGGTAAATGTACATAAATCAGGCGCATCAACCACGTTAACAGGGATATTTTGCGCTTTTGCAGCGATTGAAACTGCAATATTGACCGCCTCATCATCGGTAGCAGCAATCACCAAGCATGCGCTTTCAATCTGCTTTTCTTCAAAATTAGCTTGAACATATTTAATCTGCCCAGCTTTTGCCATCTCTAATAATTCAGTACAGATTTCAGGTGAATATAAAGTAATTGCCGCGTGCGCTTTAAGCAACATTGTCACTTTGCGTGTTGCAACGTCACCGCCGCCAATCACCACACAATGGCGGTTGGTAATATTAAAAAAAATGGGCAATGCTTGCATGAAAATGACTTTGAATACGTTGATGCTATTTTACCTGCTACTACTCAAATACGCTAAAATTATGCTTTGATTTGCATGAATTTAACCCCTTGAACGATATAAAAGACAATTTAGTTTTACCCAAAATTTTGCCGAAAAAGGTGTTCATTAAAACCTTTGGTTGCCAGATGAATGAATACGATTCGTCGCGCATGGCAGACATGTTGAATGCTGATAATGGCATGACACAAACTGATAATGTGGATGAAGCCGATGTTATTTTGCTCAACACTTGTTCGGTGCGCGAAAAAGCTGAGGAGAAAGTATTCAGCCACTTAGGTCGATTTATTCCGCTTAAAGCGAAAAATCCCAATTTAGTGATTGGCGTGGGCGGTTGCGTGGCGTCGCAAGAAGGAGACAATATCATCAAGCGCGCACCTTATGTGGATGTGGTTTTTGGACCGCAAACTCTACATCGCTTGCCTGAGATGATTAAAAATTCTCAATCCAGCGGAAAATCTCAGGTGGATATTAGCTTTCCAGAAATTGAAAAATTTGATCATCTGCCACCACCGCGTGTGGAAGGCGTGGCTGCATTTTTAAGCATTATGGAAGGCTGTAGTAAATATTGCAGTTTTTGCGTGGTGCCTTATACCCGTGGAGAAGAAGTGTCACGTCCATTTGAGGCTATCTTGTTGGAAGCGGTGCAATTGGCAGATTTAGGCGTTAAGGAAATTACCCTACTTGGCCAGAACGTAAATGCTTACCGTGCACAATATATTACAGAGCATGATGATATTGAAGCCGATTTAGCCATGTTGATTGAAACGATTGCAGAGATTCCACAAATCGAGCGCATACGTTTTACCACTAGCCACCCGAATGAAATGAATCAGCGACTAATTGATTGCTTTGCTAACGTGCCGAAACTGGCGATTCAGTTACATTTGCCTGTGCAAGCAGGCTCTGACCGCATCTTGATGGCAATGAAGCGTAATTACACGGCTTTGCAATATAAATCCATCATTCGTAAATTAAAGACAGCCAGCCCAAATCTGACATTCACTTCTGATTTTATTATCGGTTTCCCCGGTGAAACTGAGGCGGATTTTGCGGCAACTGCCAAATTGATGCAAGACGTTGGCTTTGATTACAGCTTTAGTTTTTTATACAGCCCACGGCCAGGAACGCCGGCGGCATTTATCAAAGATGACACGCCGCAAGATGTTAAGTTGGCGCGATTGAGTAAATTGCAGGCAATCAATGAAGCGCAAGGCGATGCCATCAGCCGTAACATGTTAGGCACCATTCAACGCGTGCTGATTGATGGCGCATCACGCAAACATGCTGAACTATTAGCAGGCAAGACGGACAATAATCGTGTGGTGGATATTGCTGGCAGCAGTGATTTAATTAACACGTTTGTGAACGTTAAAATCACCGATGTATCCAATCCTAAACGATTACAAGGCCAGATAATAGAAAAGACTGTTTAATCAATGGAAATTACGTTACAACCTGAAGACAATGTGCGTTTGGCAAACCTTTGCGGCGCATTGGATGAAAATATTAAACAGATTGAAACCGCACTTGAGGTAAATATTAATCGCCGTGGCGGCACATTCAATATATCTGGCAAGGTAGACAATATGCGGCTGGCGGCACAGATGATAGAAAACTTCTACGTCCGCGCAAAAAAACCGCTTGAGTTAGAAGATGTGCAATTGGGCCTGGTTGAAATTGATAAATTAAAGCCAGAAGATGTATCAAGTACAGCAATGCCGGTTTTAATGACGCGGCGCGGCGATTTACATGGTCGCACGCCACGCCAAGTTTCTTATTTGCAGCAAATTCAGGATCACGATATTACCTTTGGCATTGGCCCAGCGGGTACAGGAAAAACCTATTTAGCTGTTGCCAGCGCAATTGATGCAATGACGCGCGACCGTGTGAAACGTATCGTTTTAGTACGCCCAGCGGTTGAAGCTGGTGAAAAACTAGGCTTTTTACCAGGTGATTTAAATCAAAAAGTCGACCCATATTTGCGGCCTTTATATGACGCATTGTACGATTTAGCAGGTTATGACACGGTGAATAAAATGTTCGAGCGCGGCGCGATTGAGGTCGCACCGTTGGCTTACATGCGCGGCAGAACATTGAACCAAAGCTTTATTATTCTGGATGAAGCGCAAAATACGACGCCAGAACAGATGAAAATGTTTTTAACGCGGATTGGCTTTGGCACAAAAGCCGTTATAACGGGCGATGTGACGCAAATTGATTTACAGCGTCACCAAAAAAGCGGCTTGGTTGAAGCGCAAAAAATATTGAAAGATGTTAAAGGCATTGCGATGACGCACTTTTTATCTGCCGATGTCGTCCGCCACCCTTTGGTACAAAAGATTATCAATGCCTACGAAGAATATGAGCTTAAAAATACTTAATTAAGTGATTGAGTGTTTTGTTTCAAAGCTTTTACATAAACTTTTTATCTGCTTTCATCATCAGAATATTAGTGATGTAGATGACGAATAACTAGCTTATCTATTAACCAGTTTACCAAGCAATCTATTTTTTATGTCTTATATAAGACATAAGTGTTATCATCATATTAAGCACATGAACAAAATGAATGCGCTTAAAACAGCCCGAAACAGTATTGCGCACAAAATGCATTCAATCACTTAACCTTTAAAATCGATAGAGGACATCATGGCACTGGTTTCACTACGTCAATTATTAGATCACGCCGCTGAATTTAGCTACGGCATTCCCGCTTTTAATGTGAATAACATGGAGCAGGTGCAGGCGATTATGCAAGCGGCAGATTCCACCAACAGCCCGGTTATTTTGCAAGCTTCTGCTGGCGCGCGCCAATATGCGGGCGAAGCTTTTCTGCGGCATTTAGTCTTAGCGGCCATCGAATCTTATCCGCATATTCCTGTGGTGATGCATCAAGATCACGGCCATACGCCTGCCATCTGTATTCAAGCGATGCGTTCAGGGTTTTCCAGCGTGATGATGGACGGCTCGCTAATGGAAGATGCTAAAACGCCATCTACTTATCAATACAATGTAGATGTGTCCAAAAAAGTGGTGGAATTCGCGCACGCGATTGGTGTTTCAGTTGAGGCAGAGTTAGGTGTGCTTGGCTCGCTAGAAACAGGTTTAGCGGGTGAAGAAGATGGTTCTGGTGCTGAAGGCGTTTTAGATCAATCTCAACTGTTAACTGACCCTGAAGAAGCGGCCGATTTTGTGCATCAAACTGGAGTTGATGCATTAGCGATTGCGATTGGCACATCACACGGTGCTTATAAATTCACCAAACCGCCAACGGGGAAAACGCTGTCGATTCAACGCATTAAAGAAATCCACACGCGTATTCCCAACACACATCTGGTTATGCATGGCTCATCATCTGTGCCGCAAGAATGGTTGAAAATCATCAACGCTTACGGTGGCGATATGGGCGAAACGTATGGCGTGCCAGTGGAGGAAATCGTAGAAGGCATTAAATATGGCGTACGAAAGGTGAATATTGATACCGATTTACGCATGGCTTCCAGCGGCGCAATCCGTCAGTTTTTTGACCAGCACAAAAAAGAATTTGACCCCAGAAAATTTTTAACCGCCGCCACTGTTGCCATGCGCGATATTTGCGTCGCGCGTTATGAGGCGTTTGGCTCAGCCGGTTACGCCAATAAAATCAAACCAATTTCTTGTGATCGTATGGCGGAACGCTACAAAAGTGGCGAATTAAATGCCATCGTTAAAATGCATGTGAAGAATGAGGTCAAATAATGAGCGCCACTCACAGCAAACGCCGCAAATTAGTCGTCGGCAATTGGAAGATGCATGGTGATTTATCGAGCAATGAACATTTGTTGGGTGACATTGTTAAAGGCTTAAGCAATTTAAAGCACGCGGATTATGTCGTTTGCCCGCCGAACACTTATCTTTTTCAGGCGCGCGAGTTATTAAGCGAGAGCAATATTGCATGGGGCGGCCAAAATGTGAATCAACATGAAAAAGGCGCATTTACCGGCGCAGTCGCCGCTCACATGCTAACAGATTTAGGTTGTACCTATGTATTGCTTGGCCACTCTGAACGGCGCGTGCTATTCAATGAAACAAATTTAACCGCGGCTGCACGCTTTGATGCATCGATTAAAGCGGGTTTAACGCCAGTGTTATGCGTGGGCGAGACACTGGCAGAGCACGAAGCGGGTTTAACTGAAGTAATTATTGCTAGCCAAATGGATGCAGTGATGGCAACGTTGAACGATGAAAATTTTGCTTCCGCCATGCGTGTGAATATGGTTTTTGCCTACGAGCCCGTGTGGGCGGTTGGCACTGGAAAAACCGCCACACCAGAACAAGCGCAAGCGGTACATGCATTTATTCGTAATCGTATTGCCAGGCGTAATAGCGAAGCGGCCACGCATGTGCGCATTATCTACGGCGGCAGTATTAAAGCCAGTAATGCTAAAAAATTATTTGCAATGCCAGATGTAGACGGCGGATTAGTGGGTGGTGCTTCGCTGTCTGCGGATGAGTTTATCTCGATATGCAAGGCAGCTAACTAATCTAAATATTGAGCTTAATTTGGGGTTAACTTAACCCCTAAATTAATCCCAAATTAAGCCAAAAGCCAAGCTCAATTCATTATTTACGCTTAGATTTTTTCTGATGGTAGCTAGCGATTCTATCAATCTCGTTTTTGCTACCCAACATAATCGGCACACGTTGATGGATACCAGTCGGGCTCACTTCTAACACGCGTTGCAAACCAGTCGTAGAACCGCCACCAGCTTGTTCCACAATAAAACTCATCGGGTTAGCTTCGTACATTAATCGCAGTTTACCCATTTTGGCTCTGGCATCACTGGGATACATAAACACACCGCCGCGCACCAATATACGATGCACTTCTGCCACCATTGACGCCACCCAGCGCATATTAAAATCTTTATCGCGCTCACCTTCCGTGCCCTGCAAACACTCATCAATATAGCGCTGCACTGGTTCTTGCCAAAAACGATAGTTGGACATATTGATCGCAAACTCTTTAGTGTCTGGCTGAATTTGCATCTGCGGATGGGTTAATACAAATGTATTGCTTGTTTTATCTAGCGTAAATCCATTCACGCCATTGCCAACTGTCAATACAAACATGGTTGATGTGCCGTATAAGGCATAACCCGCACAAATCTGTTCCTTACCTGCTTGCAGAAAATCCGCTAATTCCGGCTGATTGTTTTTAGCTTTTAATACTGAAAATATCGTACCAACTGAAATATTCACGTTCACGTTCGATGAACCATCCAGCGGATCAACACATAACAAATATTGACCATTTCTATTGGTTAAGTTAATTGGGCCAACGACTTCTTCAGAAACCATTCCCGCGATATAACCGCTTTTCTGAATCGCCTCGATAAAAATATCGTTGGTCAGTACATCCAACGTCTTCTGCACTTCACCTTGTACATTCTCAGTCACTAAACTGCCCATATTGCCAGCAATCGCACCAGCATCGATTGCAACGGCAATTTGTTTAACCGCAACGGCAATATCGTCCAAAATCGCAGTCAGCTCAGCGCTGTGTTCGCCTTGCAGATGTTGAGCTAAAAATGTTGAAATCGTCATATTTTGTGTCATGGTTTAATTATATAATCTAAACACTTCAATTACGTTACAAATCATGCCAAAACTCCATATCACCACTCAATTCGCATCTCAGCGCACAGACTTACCCACTAAAAAACAATTCCAAAAATGGGCAAAAGCGGCAATTAATGTCGATACCGAAGTGACAATTAGATTAGTAGATGAGCAGGAAGGTCGTGAACTGAATAGCATGTATCGTGGCAAAGATTACGCGACCAATGTGTTAACTTTTCCGCTCACAGAAGAGCCGCATTTAATGGGCGATATTATTATTTGCACGCCTGTGGTTGAGTCTGAAGCGCAATTTCAACAAAAATCGCTGGAAGCGCATTATGCGCATTTAACCGTACATGGCATGTTGCATTTACATGGTTATGACCACGAAATCGAGCCGCAAGCGGTGTTAATGGAAAGCTTAGAAATTTCTATTTTAGGCAAATTAGGTTATGCTAACCCCTATCTTGTTACGTAGGACGCCTTAATGGCCAGTGAGTCGGAAAATTTAAGCAGTAAACCCAGCAACAAACCCAGTTTATTAGAACGTCTAAGCAATTTCTTGCTACGCGAACCAGAAGATCGTGAGCAGCTTGTTGAGCTGTTACATGGCGCGTATGAAAATCATTTAATGGATGCAGACTCACTCGCCATGATAGAAGGCGTGCTACAAGTGAGTGAAATGCAGGTGCGCGACATCATGATTCCGCGTTCACAAATGGATGTCATCGACATTACCGACCGACCCGAAACTTTTATCCCGCATGTGATTGAAACCGCGCACTCACGCTTTCCGGTCATTGAAGATGACAAAAATGATGTGATTGGCATTTTGCTCGCCAAAGACTTATTGCGCTATTACGCGGGCGAGGATTTTGAAGTACGCGATATGTTGCGCCCTGCCGTATTTATTCCCGAATCCAAACGCTTAAATATTTTACTCAAAGAATTTCGTAGCAATCGTAATCATATCGCCATTGTGGTGGATGAATACGGCGGCGTGGCAGGCATGGTGACGATTGAAGATGTGCTGGAACAGATTGTCGGCGATATTGAAGATGAGTACGATTACGACGAAGACGAAGACAATATCATTCAAGACGCGCAAGGCCATTATCGCGTTAAAGCGCTGACCGAGATTGCCGATTTCAATGAGGCTTTAGGCACGCAATTAAGTGATGAAGAATATTCTACAATCGGCGGATTAATCGTGAATCGTTTTGGTCATTTACCTAAACGTGGCGACCATATTGTGGTGGATAATTTAAGCATTACCGTTGTTAGAGCTGATAGTAGGCGCTTACATTCTATTTTGATTGAAGTGCTGGCTGAAGAACCATTCTCAGCCGAATCGACTTAACACTTTATTTGGCTCAAAAAATCACCTCAAGAGAATCTAAACCAAATAGTTTGAACAAGGTGTTTTAAACAAGCCGTGTTGAACTAAAGAGTCAGCTTTAATCTCTTAATAAAACAGTTAGGGAGACGTAAATGAACAAACTATTAATTGCTGCTTTGTTGTCTACACAGATGCTATTACCTACGTCTGTTTTTGCAGAAGATGCTGTCGAGGCAACCATTTTGCCGCTATCTGATGATGTGCCCGAGCAACTAGCAGAAAGTCCGTTAACGCAATTACCGTTGACACAACCGACTCAAATCCCTACGACTGAAAAAGAATTTGTGGATGCGATTAATAGCTTTACCAAAGCACAGATTATTGAACAATTGGGCGAGCCAGCCAAAGCTGATGATATCAAATTGAAAGATTCTGGCAGAGTGGTGGCTTCAATTTGGCAATATCACAACATTAATACAGCAGCCGACGGTACTTATTATCAAACCACAGAACTGGATTTTATTGATGACAAAGTAGTGCAAGTGGTATTTTTAAATAATGATGGCACTGAGAGAGAAAATGGTCAGGCTTATGAGTTGCCAGCAGAAAAACCCGCAATATAATTAATATGATGCAATTAAAAAAGGACGCATATGCGTCCTTTTTTAATGTTAACTAATTTTATTAACCAACTATTTTCAGTCAGTTTATTGGCCGCCTATTTTTTCAAAGCATCGCGAATTTCACGCAATAATAAAATGTCATCTGGTGTAGCTGGCGCAGCTGCTGGTTCTGCTTTTTTCAGTCTGTTGACTAACTTCACCATTTGAAAAATGATAAAAGCCAGAATAATGAAATTTAACACCACTGTAATAAAGTTACCATAAGCCAATACTGCGCCGGCTTTTTTTGCCTCGACTAAAGCCAAGCCAACTTCTTGGCCGTTTAACGGAATATACATATTACTGAAATCTAAGCCACCGAAAATCTTGCCTGCGATTGGCATAATCACATCGTTTACCAACGAATCGACAATCTTGCCGAAAGCCGCACCGATAATGACACCTACTGCTAGGTCCATCACGTTGCCTTTACTGATAAAGTCCTTAAATTCTGATGCCATACTCATCGCGCTTCCCCTTAGAAGTTTAATAAAACAAGTGAATCAATAAAATAAACCGTGTGTAGAAAATGCAATATAGGACTAAGCTTGAGTTGTTGTCAACGTTTAGTTGTGCAAGCTATAAATATGTGCAATGCCATAAATAATTGTAAATTGATTACAATGCGCTATTCACATTTTCAATCCGCTCAAATGATGCAATTTTTCACACGATTTCGTTTTGTCATTCCTTATTTGTTGGGCGCATTCACCGTATTGGCATTTGCGCCTTTTTACTTTTTTCCTATTTCCATTTTGTCTTTGGTTGGCATTATTTATTTGTGGTTTAAAACAGACTCGGCCAAATCGGCTTTTAAACTGGGCTTTCAATATGGCTTAGGTTTATATGTCGTGGGTATTTATTGGATTTATATAAGCCTGCACGATTTCGGCGGCATGCCGTGGTGGTTTGCAGGCTTCTCCACCTTTTGCCTGTGTGCATTTATGGCACTGTTTGTTGGAGCGGTTGGCTATTTGAGTAAACGTTTGGGCTTTTTAATGATTAGTGCACCTATTCTGTGGGGATTATCAGATTGGGTTCGCAGCTGGATTTTTACTGGTTTTCCATGGTTAACTTTGGGCTACAGCCAAGTGCCACACAGTCCGTTAGCTGGTTATATGCCGATTTTCGGCGTGTATGGCGTATCAGTTATTACAGTGCTGGTCGCAGCGATTATTGCCTGCTGGTTGGCACAAGCTAATTTTTCTGCCATTTGCAAACGCAACGCTGTTGCATCTTTAGTTTTAATATTGGTGGCTGGCGGCTTGTTAAAAGCGGTCGAATGGACAACTCCAACCAATGAACCCATTAGTACAGCGCTGATTCAAGGCAACATTGCACAAGATACAAAATGGTCAGCCGATACCGCACAAAATACTATTAACACCTATATCAATATGGTAAAGCAAAGCACAGCGCAATTGATTGTACTGCCAGAAACCGCGCTTCCCGTCATTTCCAGCCGACTTGATGCCAGCATCACGGATACATTAAGCAACCACGCCAAGCAAAACAATGGTGACATAATTGTGGGCATGGTCGAGTTAAATGAAAAAACTGATGAATACTTTAATAGCGCTTTTAGTTTTGGCAGGTCGCCCACCCAAAGCTACGCCAAAAACCACTTGGTACCATTTGGTGAGTTTATTCCATTAAAACAAGTATTTGGCTGGATTTATCGTGATTGGCTCAGTATGCCATTAAGTGATTTATCACGCGGCGGTGCATATCAAACGCCCATGCAATTAGGCAACCAAAAAGTCGCGGTTAATGTGTGTTACGAAGACGTTTTTGGTGAAGAAATCATCCGTCAACTGCCTGCGGCAACGCTGTTAGTGAATATCAGTAATGATGCATGGTATGGTCAATCTTACGCAGCAGATCAACATATGCAGTTTAGCCAAGCGCGTGCGCTTGAAACGGGCAGAATGATGTTGCGCGCCACCAATACGGGCGCAACCTCTGCGATTGACGTACATGGTTATGTGATTGCGCATGCACCTCATGATGTTCAAACAACGCTGAATGTAGTCGCGCAAGGTTATGCTGGTAGCACGCCTTATGTGCGCTGGGGCAATTGGCCGTTTATTGTGTTGTGTTTTGCGGCTTTAGTGGTGATTGCTTGGATTAAGCAGTCGCGGAAAACAAGCTTTGTAAGGTAAAATCAGTTTTTTGAATTACTGTAACAATAATTAACTTTATGGTATTAACTTTTCAGCAAATCATCCTTACCCTGCAACAATATTGGGATAAGCAAGGCTGCGCGTTGTTGCAACCTTATGACATGGAAGTTGGCGCAGGCACTTCACACACGGGCACTTTTTTACGCGCACTTGGCCCAGAGCCGTGGAAAGCCGCTTATGTACAACCAAGCCGCCGCCCAAAAGACGGGCGCTATGGTGAGAATCCAAACCGCTTGCAACATTATTACCAGTATCAAGTGGTATTAAAACCCGCGCCAGCCAATATTTTAGAGCTGTATTTAGGTTCGCTTGAGGCACTCGGTTTCGATTTAAAACAAAACGATATCCGCTTTGTAGAGGACGATTGGGAAAATCCGACTTTGGGCGCATGGGGCTTGGGCTGGGAAGTTTGGCTAAATGGTATGGAAGTCACGCAATTCACCTATTTTCAACAAGTTGGCGGCATTAACTGCAAACCAATTACCGGCGAAATCACATACGGTTTAGAGCGTTTGGCCATGTATTTGCAGGGCGTCGATAGCGTTTATGATTTACAGTATTCTGAGAACGTGAAATATGGCGACGTATTCCATCAAAATGAGGTGGAACAATCCACCTATAATTTTGAACATTCAGACGTAGATTTTCTATTTACCGCATTTACTGCGCACGAAAAACAAGCACAAAATTTGGTTGATCAAAAACTTGCCCTGCCTGCTTATGAACAAGTTTTAAAAGCGGCACACACGTTTAATTTACTAGATGCCAGAGGTGCAATTTCAGTCACCGAACGTGCCGCCTATATCGGAAAAATTCGCAACATCGCCCGCGCTGTTGCCGCCAGTTATCTAGATAGCCGCGCTAGACTTGGTTTCCCAATGGCGCCAAAAAATTGGGCCGATGAAGTGCTGACAGAGATTGCAAAAAAAGCAGCTTAATAATTAAAAATATCATTTCTGCTTAAATCAAAAACAAGTCAAAAATGATAATTGGTGAAGTTAACGGATTAAAAATGTCAGTAAAAAACTTATTAATAGAATTATTTGTAGAAGAACTACCGCCAAAAGCTTTGAATAAGCTTGGGGAGTCATTCAGCAGCAGCTTGTTTGATTCGCTTAAAGCACAAGGCTTAACAGCTGAAAATTCTATTGTGACCGCATATGCGACACCGCGACGCTTAGCCGCGCATGTGACACACGTTGCTGAAAAAGGCGCTGATAAACAAATCTCACAAAAACTGATGCCTGCTAATGTAGGTTTGGATGCTAACGGCAATGCCAGCCCGGCTTTACTTAAAAAACTACAAGCCTTAGGTGCAGATGAAAGCGCAGTTTCTCAACTTAAAAATGAAAACAATGTGTTGTTTTTAGATGTATTGCAATCTGGTGCGACTTTAAAAGATGCATTGCAAAAAGCGATTGAAGAAGCGCTGGCAAAACTGCCGATTCCAAAAGTGATGACCTACCAGTTGCATAGCAACACAGATAACCCTGGCTGGGAAAGTGTGAAGTTTGTACGCCCTGCGCATGGCTTGATTGCGTTACATGGTGAAACAATTGTGCCAGTTAGTACGCTTGGTTTGAACGCCAGCAACACGACGCATGGTCACCGCTTTGAAGCAAAACAGCCGATTATTACTATTAACAATGCAGATAGTTATGAAAAGCAGCTATTAGACGATGGCGCGGTCATAGCGAGTTTTGCCAGCAGAAAAGCTGAAATCACTCGCCAATTAAATGCCGCCGCTGCCAAACAAAACCTGAAGCCAATTGAAGATGATGCATTGTTGGACGAAGTGACTGCTTTAGTGGAACGCCCGAATGTTCTGCTTGGCCAATTTGAAGAAATTTACCTGGAAGTGCCACAGGAATGTTTGATTTTAACCATGAAGGCGAATCAAAAATACTTTCCTCTTTTAGATGCTAATAACAAACTTACCAACAAGTTTTTAATCGTTTCGAATATATCGCCCAAAGACCCTAGCGCAGTGATCGGCGGTAATGAACGCGTTGTGCGTCCACGTTTGGCCGATGCTAAATTCTTCTTTGATCAAGACCGTAAAAAGACGCTAGAAAGCCGCATTGCGGGTTTAGATAAAGTGGTTTATCACAACAAATTGGGTAGCCAAGGCGAACGTAATCAACGGGTTGTTAAAATTGCACGTCAAATTGCGAGTTCGATTGTAACGTCTAAGTTAGCTGATACAAGTCTAATAACTAAAGTGGAACTAGCAGCAAAACTTTCGAAATCTGACCTAATTACCGATATGGTGAGCGAATTTCCAGAATTACAAGGCATTATGGGGCGCTATTATGCACAATATGAGGGTTTAGATAATGACGTTGCTTATGCAATTGAAGACCATTATAAACCGCGCTTTTCTGGTGATGATTTACCACGCAATCAAGTAGGTATTTGTGTAGCTTTGGCAGATAAATTAGAAACTTTAGTAGGTTTATTCAGCATAGGTGAAAAACCTACTGGGGACAAAGATCCTTTCGCTTTGCGTAGGCAAGCATTGGGAATTATTAGAATTTTGATAGATGCAAAACTACCATTTTCATTTGGTGCTTTGATTGAAACAATTGCTAAAGACTTTGATAGCAACCAACCAGTTGCCATCGCAATTCAAGAGTTCTGTTTTGATCGATTAAGTGTCAATTTACGTGACCAAGGCTTTAGCCCACAAGAAGTCGATGCGGTGTTATCTTTAGCTCCAGATAGATTGAAAGAAATCCCATTAAAATTAGAAGCTGTTCGTACTTTCTCGAATCTTTCAGAAGCTCCAGCCTTAGCCGCCGCAAACAAGCGGGTCAGCAATATTTTGAAAAAAGTAGAAGGCGAAGTAAAAGCGGAAGTTAACACTAAATTATTACAAGAACCTGCAGAAATTGCGCTAAATAAAGCGTTAAGTAACGTAAAACCAGAAGCTGATAAGCTGTTTGAAAGTGGCGATTACACTGGCTCACTTAAAGCTTTAGCGGCATTAAAATCACCTGTGGATGATTTCTTCGATAACGTGATGGTGAATGCGGATGATGCTGCACTAAAAGCGAATCGTTTAGGCTTGTTGGCGACATTGCACCAAACCATGAATCGCGTTGCGGATTTATCCAAGTTGGCTAATTAAAATGATAGGCAGGTAAACGTGAAACTGGTCATTTTAGATAGAGACGGCGTCATTAACCTTGATTCCGCCAATTTTATCAAAAATCCAAATGAGTGGATTCCGATTTCTGGTAGTTTAGAGGCGATTGCGCTGCTGAATCAATCAGGCTTTCGCGTGGCGTTGGCCACCAACCAATCTGGCATTGCTCGTGGTTTGTTTGATATGGTCACACTGAACAGCATTCATGACAAAATGCATCGTTCGCTGGCATTAGTTGGTGGGCGAATCGACGCGCTATTTTATTGCCCGCATGCGGCGGATGATCACTGTAATTGCCGCAAACCTAAAACTGGCATGATAGAAGATATTGGCCGTCGATTTTCTGTAGAACTGAACGAAGTATATGGCATCGGCGATGCTTATCGTGACTTAAAAGCGTTTGCAGATGCAGGCTGCAAGCCGATATTGGTAAAAACCGGCAAAGGTGAAGAAACGCTGATACAAGGTCAATTACCTGATAAAGCACTGCCAAAAAACACGTTGATATTTGCCGATTTATCCGAAGCGGTACAACATATTATTGCTGAGCATGCATAAGTTATATTGTTTAAGAAACTTAGAACACGATTAAGATAATGTTATTTTTACGCTCAGTATTGTTTTTTTTAGGTCAGGTTATCACTGCGCCTATTTTCACCCTTGTTGCACTGCTTGCCCTACCGTTCAATCCCATCATGCGGAATTATTTAATCTCCGGCTGGGCGCGCAGTATGATTTGGTGGCTACGCATCACTTGCAATATCACGCATAAAATCAGCGGCTTAGAAAATATGCCCAGCACACCCAGCATCATTTTATCGAAGCATCAATCCGCATGGGAAACATTGGCTTTTCAGGCGATATTCCCTGAGCAATCTTACGTGATGAAGCGTGAGTTATTGTGGATTCCTATTTTTGGCTGGGGTTTAGCCATGAGTTCGCCCATTGCGATTGATCGTAGCGCAGGTCGTGAAGCCTTGAAAAAATTAGTGTCCATTGGTAAAGATAGACTCAACAAAGGTTTGTGGGTAGTGATTTTCCCTGAAGGTACTCGAAAATCACCAGGTGAACGCGGCAAATATCATATTGGCGGTGCATGGCTTGCCACGCACGCTAACACACAAATTTTGCCAGTAGCGCACAACGCCGGCGAGTTTTGGGCTAAGAATAGTTTTATAAAAAAACCGGGCATCATTCAAATCCATATTGGGCAGCCAATTCAGACGACAGGTTTAAAAGCTGATGCGGCGAACCAATTAACTGAAGCGTGGATTGAAGCTGAAATGCTTGTTTTAAATAGCGCATTGTAAACATGGCTAATCAAGTATTAACTTTAGCCAATGGCGAAACGATTTCGTTTTTATTAGAACATCGTCAACGTCGCACGGTTGGTTTAAAGATTACAGCCGATGGCTTGGTAGTACATGCGCCAAAACGCATTTTTGCTTTTCAGTTAAATCAGATTTTGCAGGAAAAATCAGGCTGGATTATCAATAAGTTGCAAGCGCGCGCGGCGAATCAAGTCGATGCGATTAACTGGGACAATGGTGAAAACTTACTGTATTTGGGCCAAGATATTCAGTTAAGTATTGTGAAGAACCATAGCAATAAATCACCTGCATTTGATGCAAACACACTGACTTTAGCTACACCAACACCTGATAATCAGACACTCATCCAGCGCAAAATTATTCAATGGTATCAAAAGCAAGCTGGTTTAGATTTTAGCCGCCGATTAGAAATTCTAGCGGCTAAGTTAGGTGTACCAACGCCGCCTTTAACATTATCCAACGCAAAATCGCGCTGGGGAAGTTGCAATAGTCGCGGTGAAGTGCGGCTGAATTGGCGCCTGTTACAGGCTCCGCCACATATTATCAACTATGTGATTTGCCACGAATTAGCACATTTAAAACAAATGAATCACTCAGCCAAGTTTTGGGCTGTGGTTGAAAGCTTGTTTCCCAACTATAAAATGGCGGAGAAAGAATTAAAAACTTTATCGCCACAATTGCACCGCATGTAATTTTACCCGTCCGCTATTTTATGTTAGCTTGATAACGCAATCTTCGTTGCTCAATATAAAAAGGGGAGTAAGTCATGTCTTTTACTGATTCAATCAAGCTATGTTTTGCTAAATATGCGGATTTTTCAGGGCGCGCCAAACGTCCAGAATTTTGGTGGTTTGCACTATTTTGCGCAATCCTGTCACTATTATTAGAGGCTGTTGGTAGCGGTGTTTCTTGGTTATTTTCGTTAGCTACTTTGTTGCCCTCACTTGCCGTTGGCTCACGTAGATTGCATGATTTAAACAAAAGTGGCTGGATGCAATTGATTTGGCTAATTCCGATACTAGGCTGGATATACATGATTTACTTACTCGCACAACCTGGTGATACTGGCGATAACCAATACGGTACGCCTCCTGCGAACTAGCATAAAAAAGGGGCTAACCGCCCCTTTTTACATCAACTTAAGTTTTTATTACTTTCAGTTTTACATTAACTTAGTAAGATCACTCGCGATATCTGCTGGTTTTTGACCATAATCTAAATATAGCCGAATTTTTCCTGTTTTATCAAACACATACATACCTGCACTATGGTCAACCGTGTAATCACCTTTGACTTTACCCTCGACTTTCGAATAGTAAATTTTAAAGTTACCCAATGTTTCGGCAGTCTCTTGCAAGCTGCCCCATAAACCAATAAAACGCGGGTCAAACGATGGCACAAATTGCGCCAACACTTGTTGTGTATCACGTTGTGGATCTACTGTGACAAAAACCACCTGTACTTGGTCAGCTTTATCGCCCAACAATTTCATGGTTTGTTTTAAGTCGCTCATCGTCGTTGGGCATACATCTGGACAATGTGTATAGCCAAAAAATAGCGTCACTACTTTGCCTTTAAAGTCGCTCATGGTGCGCTTTTTGCCGTTGTGGTCGGTCAATGCCAACGGTTTTGGAAAGTCTGCGCCAGTAATATCCGTACCAACAAAACCGCCTGTTTTACTCCCTGTGCCTGACTGCGCATTTGGGTTGCACGCGCTTAAAAACAAAACCAAGCCAACTAACAATAACTTTTTCATCACTAAAACTCCAATTAAACACTGTATTTATTCAACATTTTGATTTTAACATGCATAGAGAAGTTCACCCTTTAGTTTACAATAATGGTTTTGCAAAATTTAGAGCTTTAAGGAAAAGTATGGCAAACCCAGCAACAACTTCTGGCGGTATGGCAGACCGCGACGGCGTAATTTGGTATGACGGTAAAATGGTGAACTGGCGCGATGCCACCACCCACGTACTGACACACACTTTGCATTACGGCATGGGCGTTTTTGAAGGCGTGCGTGCATACAAAACCGACAAAGGCACTGCGATTTTCCGCTTAAAAGAACATACAGACAGACTTTTCCGTAGCGCGCACATCTTGGGCATGAAAATGCCATTCACCAAAGAAGAGTTGATGGAAGCGCAAAAAGCAGCCGTGCGTGAAAACAATTTAGAGTCCGCTTATATGCGCCCAATGGCGTTTTACGGCGCTGAGGCGATGGGCATTTCAGCTAAAACATTGTCTACGCATGTGATTGTTGCTGCTTGGAAATGGGGAGCGTACATGGGCCAAGAAGCGCTGGATAACGGTATTCGCGTTAAAACGTCTTCATTCTCACGTCACCATGTAAACATCACCATGTGCAAAGCCAAAGCCAACGGCAATTACATGAACTCTATCTTAGCGCACCAAGAAGCAGCGCAAGATGGATACGATGAAGCATTGTTATTAGACGTGGATGGTTTTGTGGCTGAAGGTTCTGGTGAGAATGTTTTTATCGTGCGTAACGGTAAACTTTACACGCCAGATTTAACCTCTGCGTTAGAAGGTATTACGCGCGACACAATCGTGCAATTAGCCGGCGAAATTGGCTTGCAAGTAATTGAAAAACGTATCACGCGTGATGAAGTATATTCAGCAGATGAAGCGTTCTTTACTGGCACAGCGGCTGAAGTGACACCAATCCGTGAACTAGATCGCCGCAATATCGGCACAGGCACAGCTGGCCCAGTGACTAAACAATTACAGAAAATGTACTTTGACGCAGTTACAGGAAAGTCTGCTAAACATGCAGATTGGTTAACGTTAGTTTAAATAGCGTTCGAAAGAAGATAAATGTCTGACGTTAAAGAAATAGAAATTACTGCAAAAGACCTGCCCTTGCACTGCCCTACTAAAGAGGTAGCGCTTTGGGCAAGTCATCCACGTGTGTTTTTAGATATCGCGGCAACGGGGCAAGTCGCTTGCCCTTACTGTGGCACTAAATATCGGCTCAAAGCTGGCGAAGTGATTTCGCATCACTAAACCATAATTAAACTTACATAATCAAGCTAACTCAACATCACGCTTTTTGAAAATCAATCCCCTGCAAGAAGATACTTTAAGTCTGCTTAAAGCAGGCAAACTAATCGGTAGCAAGCGCCTTAAACTCAGCTGCGGATTAACCCAGTTTCCAGTAGAAATTTTCACACTGGCCGACACCTTAGAAATACTCGACTTATCCGGCAATGCACTCAATTCCTTACCAGACGATTTAAATAAGCTGCATAAACTGCGGATTCTGTTTTGCTCATCCAACCAATTTACACATGTGCCTGAAGTATTAGGGCGATGCGAAAATTTGAGCATGATTGGCTTTAAGGCCAATAAAATCAAAGCGTTTTCAAACTCCGCAATACCTACTGCAACACTACGCTGGTTAATCTTAACGGATAACGCACTCACCAAATTACCAGTTGCGATTGGCGATTGCCAGCACATGCAAAAGCTAATGCTGGCTGGCAACCAACTGAGCGAATTACCAGAAACTCTAGCTAATTGTCGAAAATTAGAATTGCTAAGAATCTCGGCTAATCGGTTTGAATCATTACCGGAATGGTTATTGGATTTACCCAAACTAAGCTGGCTGGCGTATGCAGGCAATCCGTTTAGCGACAGAATAGAGGAACATTTAATCGCTCAGCATGATATTCCACAAGTCGATTGGAACGACCTTGAGATACAGCAACTATTGGGTGAAGGCGCGTCAGGGCTTATTTATCAAGCTCAATTGCAAGTTAAGCAACCTCAAATGAGCGTTCGTCAAACGAGTGATGTTGCAGTCAAAATGTTTAAAGCAGATTTAACCAGTGATGGCTTGCCGCGCTGTGAAATTCATGCCGCAACACTTGCTGGTCAACACCCTAATTTATTGGGCATGTGCGGCGTTGTTGCGCATCACCCAAATGAACAGGCTGGAATGGTGATGCCATTAATGGATGCAGATTTAACGGTATTGGCAAACCCACCCAGCTTTGAATCTTGCAGCCGCGATGTATATGCAAATGACACAAAATTTGACCTAAAAAAAGTGTTAAGTATTGCGCACAGCGTTGCTTCTGCTGTCGCGCATTTGCATGCGAACAGGATGACGCACGGCGATTTATATGCGCATAATATATTGAGCAACCCGCATAGCAATGCTGAATCCAGCACGCTATTAAGTGATTTCGGCGCTGCTTCATTTTTGCCGCAAGATAATCCTAAGCAATCTGAGCAACTTCAGCGTATTGAATCGCATGCGTTTGCTTGCTTGCTGGAAGAATTACTTAATCGCATTGAAGACATCAATACTTTAAATAACGATATTAAACAAATACTTACCATTAAAAACCTTTGGCAGTTACAAAGAGAATGTGCACAAGAAACGAATGCGAGCAGACCTTTGTTTGAGGCGATTGAAGCGAGAATAATGAGAGTACAGTGAAATGGATTGCAGTAGAGTTAAGCGAATTTAACATTCAAAGTTATTTACAATCAGCATCAAAGCTGACATCAAAATATTCCAATAAAAAAGCTAATGCACTTTTACGAGCATTAGCTTTTGAGCATTTAAAAGCGATTAATTAACTAATCACTTTTTATAACAAGTCAAAGTTGCAAGCAGTAAGCTACAAGCAACACGACAATTTAGTTATTTTTTTCTTCGCTTGCTTTATTTTTGATAGCTGCACCACCTTTTTCAATATCTTTACCCGCACCTTCTACAGTATTACAGCCAGAAATCGCAGCCATTGTGCCAGCTAAAAACAAAATAGCAAATAAGGACGTAAATGTTTTTTTAATCATGGTAAACCTCCAAAAAAAGTACGAGCAATCATAAAAGTAAAATAAATTAGAAGTGAGTAGCAATCCTCTGCTAAGCCTTCTTGCGAGCATTGTGGCGTGTAATAAAAAGCAACTCTGTGCGATAACGCACAGAGCAATTCTAAGTTATTCAGTAACTAAATAATATGACGATTACAAGAAGTTTACCGGTGCAGTTTTACCCCATAATTGTTTGATAATCTGTTGAGGATTTGCTGCTTCGCTATTAGTCCAAAAAATTAGACTGGAAAGCTGATTTGAATGTTTGGGCTCAACCAGCAAATTGAGCGCTGACAAACGTTTTTGCAAATGCTTTGCCACTGCTGCGCCTGTATCAATCAAGGTAACGTTTGATCCAACCACCCGCTCAATCAGCGGCCGCACAAACGGGTAATGTGTGCAACCCAAAACAATGGTATCTGCGCCTTCATCCAACAACGGTTTGCAATATTGCTGAATTAGTTCAAGCGTGCTTTGATTACTTAATTCACCCCGCTCAACACACTCAACCAACCCGACACAGGCTTGCGTCACCACTTCTACATTACGGCCATAGCTTTCGAGCAACGCTGCAAATTGCGCACTTTTGAGTGTACCCACTGTTGCCAATACACCAATAATGCCGTTTTGGGTGGCAGCAGCAGCAGGTTTCACGGCGGGTTCCATCCCAATAATTGGCAAATCATATTTTGCGCGCATCGCGTCAATCGCCGCCGCCGTGGCCGTGTTGCAGGCAACCACTAAAGCTTTGGCATTTTTGGAGATTAGATAATCGGCGATTTCAAAGCAACGTGCGGTGATTTCTACAGGCGTTCTGCTGCCATAAGGTGCGTATTTGCTATCGGCCACATAAAGCAAATCTTCATGCGGCAATAACGTGTGAATATGCTTTAAAACCGAGATGCCACCAACGCCAGAATCAAACACGCCGATTGGGTTTTTACTGTTGTTGGCGGAAAGCGCATTCAATGAAAGTGAAGTCATCGAAATAGGTTTGGATGATTTATAATGCTTGAATTATATAGGATTTTAAATGGCAAATAGGCTTAGCAAAATTTACACGCGCACTGGCGATGCGGGCACCACAGGCTTGGGTGATGGCACACGCGTTGCGAAAGATAGCTTGCGTGTGGTGGCGATGGGCGATGTAGATGAGTTGAATTCAGTGATTGGCTTACTATTAACAGAGCCAGTGTCGGACAAGATCAAAGTTTGTTTAACGCGTGTTCAGCATGATTTATTTGATATGGGTGGCGAGATTTGCATGCCAGGTTATGACCTCATCAAACCGGAACGGGTAAGCGCCTTAGAAAATGCGCTCGACGAATGGAACGACACTCTTAACCCATTAAAAGAGTTCATTTTACCAGGCGGTAGCCGTGCTGCGGCCTACTGCCATTTGGCCAGAACGGTTTGCAGACGCGCCGAGCGCCAAATGACGACGTTAAATGCACAAGAAAAAATTACCGATATTTCTCTGCAATATATCAATCGATTATCGGATTTATTATTTGTGCTGTGCCGCATATTAAATAAAGAAGCAGGCGTGCCAGATGTGTTGTGGAAAAATGAGTTTAAGAAATAGATCAATATGATTAAAAGATTCCTGCAAAAAGTTTTTAGCAAAAAAACGAAGGCTGTATTAGCCATTAACCAAGCTGACAGCATCGACACCAGCATGGCAAAAAAAATCACGGCTAAGACGCACAAAATCAATAAAGACTTAATCACCCAAGCAGCACTAAAAACCTGTGATGGTTTACAGAAAGCTGGATTTGAAGCGTTTATTGTCGGCGGCGCCGTGCGTGACTTGCTACTGAATGTTAAGCCAAAAGATTTCGATATCGCCACCAATGCCACACCAGAGGAAGTTAATCGCGTATTCCGCCGCTCGCGCATTATCGGCCGACGTTTTCGTTTAGTGCATGTATTGTGGGGACAAGAAACGATTGAGGTATCGACTTTCCGTGGCAATCACCAAGCAGATGGCGATGCAAAAACCAACGATAGTGGGCGTATTCTGCGCGACAATATTTTTGGCAGTTTAGAAAATGATGCTGCGCGACGCGACTTTACGGCTAATGCACTGTATTACAACCCGGCCAATCAAGAAGTGCTAGATTTTCACAATGGCGTGGCGGATATCAAAACCAATGTATTGCGCATGATTGGTGATCCGCTTACACGCTATCAAGAAGACCCTGTGCGTATGCTGC
This sequence comes from Methylotenera versatilis 79, assembly GCF_000384375.1. NCBI lineage: Bacteria > Pseudomonadati > Pseudomonadota > Betaproteobacteria > Nitrosomonadales > Methylophilaceae > Methylotenera > Methylotenera versatilis. The sequence continues at coordinate 268,142 of NZ_ARVX01000001.1, forward strand.
GTGCAGTGCGATTATCTGCAAAACTTGGCTTAAAAATCGATGCTGCGACCCAAGCACCTATCGCTAAAAATGCTAATTTATTGCAAGACGTTCCACCAAGCCGCTTGTTTGATGAAATGCTAAAACTCTTTTTATCTGGCCACGCCATTGAAAGTGTCAATGCCTTGCGTGCACAACATTTACATCATGGCTTATTGCCCATGTTGGATGTCGTGCTGGAACAACCACTAGGCGAAAAATTCGTGATGTTGGCGCTTAAAAATACCGATGACCGTATTTCGATAGGCAAATCAGCTAACCCTAGCTTCTTATTCGCCTGTTTACTGTGGCATGAGGTATTAACCGCTTGGCAATCGTATCAAGACAAAGGTGAAAGTTTTATCCCTGCCCTGCATATGGCGATGAATGAAGTGATTGCAACGCAAGCCGAAAAATTGGCCATTCATAATCGCCATACCGCGACCATGAAAGAAATCTGGGGCTTGCAACCGCGTTTTGAACAGCGCGCAGGTAAACGGCCTTTTGGCATTTTAGAGCATCCGCGCTATCGTGCCGGCTATGACTTTTTACTGTTGCGTTGCGATTCTGGTGAAATTGATGCAGAACTCGGCACTTGGTGGACTGCATTTGCCGATGCGAATTCAGAAGAACGTACCGCGATGTTATTGCCAGATACCAGCCCTAAAAAACGCCGCAAACGCAGCCGTAAAAAAACCACTTCTACTGATAAAGTCGTGCTGGATTCTATTCATTGATGCAAGAAATACAGACAAATAAAGCACAGCAACATACCGCTTACATTGCGTTGGGTAGCAACTTACAAAACCCTATTTTGCAAATTAAACAGGCTTTTATTGCATTAAGCCAATTAACTCAATCCAGCTTAATTCAGACTTCTAGTCTCTATCAAAGCGAACCCGTCGGTTATGAAAATCAGCCAGATTTCATTAATGCCACAGCCGAAATTCGCACCACTTTAAGTCCAATTGAGCTGATGGATGCGCTATTGGCAATTGAAAATCAAGCGGGTCGCGAGCGCCCATTTGCCAACGCTCCGCGCGTTTTAGATTGTGATTTATTGTGCTATGACAATATTGAAGTGCTGTCACAAAAACTCACGCTGCCGCACCCTCGCATGCATTTGCGTGGCTTTGTATTATTACCTTTGGCAGAAATTGCGCCAGATTTATCCATTCCAAATCACGGCAATGTTGTAAAATTAGCGCAAAAGTATTTAAATCAAGGCATTCAGAAATTAGATGGTTCACAATGAGCATATTCAATAAATATCCCTATATCGTGATTGAAGGCCCAATTGGCAGCGGAAAAACCACGCTGGCTAAATTATTGGCAGACAAGTTTTCGGTGCAATTGCTAAGCGAAAAGGCTGAATCAAATCCATTTTTGCCACGTTTTTATCAAGATGCACAACGCTATGCGTTACCCACACAATTGTTTTTCTTGTTTCAACGTTCACGCCAAATCGCGGATATGACGCAGCGCGATTTATTTTCAGCGCCAACTGTCGCCGATTTCTTTTTAGAAAAGGACCCGCTATTCGCACGACTGAATTTGGATGACGAAGAATATGCGCTGTATCACCAAATTTATACACACTTACAATTAAAATCACCCAAACCAGATTTAGTGATTTATCTGCAAACACCGATTGAAGAACTCGCCGAGCGCATTGAAGAACGCAACATTAGTTACGAACAAGAAATCCCACTGGAATATATTGAGCGCTTAGCGGATGCTTACAGTGAGTTTTTTCACACTTACGATACATCTCCTGTATTGATTGTAAATAATGAAAAACTCAATATTATCAAAGATGAAAGCGCGCTTAATCTGTTAGTCGATAGAATTATGCAGATTAAAAGTAGCCGCGAATATTTCAATCCAAATTTCGACTAAGCTCGAAGCCAAACACCCTGACTACGGCCCAATCGGGCTATTGTGGCTAATTAGTAATTAGTAGACTATCCGTTATAAGATATTTGCATATGATTAACGAGATACATCATGAAAAAACTATTTACCTTTGCGGTTTTATTGTCAGCAGCGACTATAGCTAATGCTAATCTAATACAAAATGGCTCTTTTGAAGACACAAACCAGACTAACGGCACATGGAGTGTTTATAGCAGTATTAATGGCTGGTCAACAACCAACGGAGCTGGTATTGAAATTCGTAACAACGTAGAAGGTGTTGCCTCTAATGGCGTTAACTTTGTTGAATTAGATTCCCATAACAACAGCGCAATGGCGCAAGTGATTACCACTTCGGCTGGCTCACTATACGAACTTTTGTTCGATTATTCACCGCGTATTAATCAGCCTTCTACCACTAATGGCATTGCAGTCTTTTGGAATGGCACATTATTGGCTGAGATTACTGGTACAGGCGGCGCGAGTAACTCATGGGTTACGCAACAATTTTTTGTAACAGGTACTGGCAGCGATGTATTACAATTTGCTGCAACTGGCACAAACGATAGCTTCGGTGGCAATATTGATTATGTACAGTTGAACGCTGTACCAGTACCCGCAGCAGCTTGGTTATTTGCTTCTGCATTGGGGCTGTTTGGTATTGCTCGTCGCAACTCTATTTAAATTTATTTCTTAAATAGTATCTAAAAAATGGGACTTAATTAAGTCCCATTTTTTCGTCTTGATTGTAATCTCCGCAGCTATCTTTCATCTGCTTGTTTAGTATTCTTGCCAATATCAAAACAATTTCATTGTAAAATGTCGGCATGTTGCTATCTCAGTTAAATCAAAAAGTTAAATCTGGTGAAAAAATCGCCATGCTCACCTGTTACGATGCCACCTTTGCCAAGTTAATGGAGTCTGCTGGTGTGGATATTTTGTTGGTGGGCGATTCACTCGGCATGGTGTTACATGGCGCAGAAAATACGCTTAATGTCAGCATGCACCACATGACGTATCACACCAAAAGTGTCGCTGCTGGCGCACCAAACACATTGATTATTGCCGACATGCCGCTTGGAAGTTATGAGCACGATGCAGAAGCTGCCTACAAAAATGCAGAATGGTTAATCAAATCTGGCGCGCACATGGTTAAGTTTGAGGGTGGTGGCGAAAAAGCCAGCACGGCTAAATATCTGGTTGAACGCGGCATTGCGGTTTGTGCACATTTAGGTTTCACGCCGCAATCAGTTAACCAATTGGGTGGCTATAAAATTCAAGGCAAAACCGCAGAAGGCGCAGCTAAAATACTACAAGACGCAACTGCGATGGCAGATGCTGGCGTCAGTTTTATCGTGCTAGAAATGGTACCAGCCAGTTTGGCCAAAATAATCACCGAAAGCATTAAAGTACCCACTATTGGCATCGGTGCTGGAGTAGATTGCAGCGGCCAAGTATTAGTGATACAAGATTTATTAGGCATTTACACTGGCCCAGCGACAAAAAACTCCGCCGAATTTAAATCTCCGCGCTTTGTGCGCAACTTTTTAAAAGACACCAATAATATTCACGATGCGGTCTCGACTTATGTCAAATCCGTGAAAAATAAAACTTTCCCCGCTTTAGAACACAGCTATTAGCATACAGCTCTAAAACATCTCTATTCGCACTAAATTATTGGGCCAATATTCATTGCAATATAAAAAATTATTGGCTAAATTTTTTATCGGCAATCTTGCCAATTGCCATAAAAAATCCAACTTTATCTTAAAAAACCCTTCATTAATGGTGGTTCCATACAACCGAACATGGCTTATATAAACCAATCACAATATAACTTAAAATAAATTTCCCTTATAAATCAATCAATTGATTTTACATTCTTACTGGAATAGAACTTGCTGTAAAAACAACTCATCAGTAAAAATTAAAATCAGGGAGATTTTGCATGGTTAAACACAACCTAAAATTAAAAGCCATTCCAGCGATTGTTTCATTAGCAATGTTGACAATCACTTTACAAGTTCAAGCGGAAGAGATTGCTGTCAATGCAGTAGAAGTCACCGGTATCTTGCCAGAAAAATTAGAATCCGTACCGGGCTCATTTAATGTTATTGACGAAAAAGAATTAATCGACCGCCGTCCTTTTACAATAAGAGAAGCACTTAACAATGTGCCCGGCATCAATATTGTGGGTGAAGATGCGTTTGTTTTAGCGCCAAATATTGGTATTCGTGGTTTAGATCCACGTCGCACTTCACGTACATTATTGCTAGAAGATGGCATGCCACTGTTTTTAGCACCTTATGGCGATCCATCAGCACATTATTCAACACCATTGCAACGCGTTAGCCGTATTGAAGTGGTTAAAGGTTCAGGTCAAATTTTATATGGCCCACAAACCATTGGCGGCATGATCAACTTTGTGACAAAACCTGTACCGAAAGATGGTTTTGCAGGTAGCGTGCAAGCAAGTGCTGGCAATAACGACTTTACTGGTTTACATGCTAATGTCGGCTACGGCAACGAGCAAGGCGGCATTATGCTAGACGCTTTACAAAACAAAGGCGATGGCATTCGTGACAATCATAAATTTGATGTGCAGGAATACACGCTCAAAGGTCAACTTAACTTAACTGATCGTCAAACATTGATTGTCAAAACTGGTTACTACAAAGAAGATTCAAATGTCTCTGAAACAGGTTTAGGTGAAGTGGATTATGCAAGAGACAAGTTTCAGGCACCTTCTGGCAAGAACGATCACTTTAAGCAAGAGCGTAAAACATTACAGCTACAACATATTTTCCAATTTGACGAAAGCGCCAAACTGTCTACTCAAGCATACTACGTAGATTCATTCCGCTCCTCATTCCGCCAAACTGATGCGCCTGGTGGATATGAAGGCGACCCTGGTGACGAGGGTAGCTCGACTGGCATTACAGTGCTGGAACGTTGCCCAGGTGACGATACTGCAACAGAAGCAAATGCTGAAACCTGCGGTGGTCGCCATCGTCCACGTAGCTACCGATATTACGGTTTTGAACCGCGTTTAGATTTCCAACATAATTTATTCGGCATTCAAAGTGATGCAGTTGTTGGTCTTAGATACCATCAGGAAGACATCAAACGTCGTCAATTCCGTGGCAATGATGCACGTGCGCAAAGCTTATCTTTCTTAAAAGCAAATATTGGATTAGTGCCATCTGGTGTTGCGGCTTTCCGCGAAGATATTCGTATCGATGTGGACGCTAAATCTTACTATGCTCAAAATACTTTTTATTTGGGTAATTGGTCATTAACACCTGGTGTGCGTTACGAAGACTTGAAAATCAAAACGACAGTTTTACAAGCAAGTGGTAATGCAGGATTCTCTACAAGCACCAATAGACAAACCGAGGTCTTGCCAGGCTTTGGCATCGCTTGGAACGGCATTGCTAACACAACGCTGTTTGCTGGTGTGCATAAAGGTTTTGCACCACCACGCCCAGACCGTGACCTTGATGGCTTTGCAATTGAAAACACCAAGCCAGAAACTAGTGTAAATTGGGAAATCGGCGCTCGTTCAAATTACTTTAAGGGCATTAACATCCAAAGCACTTTATTTCACACAAAAGTGGATGATTTAGTGATTAACGGCGGTGCTGGTAGCTTTGTTAATGCAGGTCAATCGGAACAATCTGGTTTAGAGCTTGCTGCTCGTGTAGATTTTGGTACGATTTACAACACTCCGCACAATATTTACTTGCAAGGTTCTTACACAAACGTCTTTAAAGCAGAATTCACTAAAAATGGTCAAGATCCAAGCGAAGGCATTGTTAATGGCGATCGTTTACCTTATGCACCACGTCATATCGCATCAGTCAGCGTTGGTTACCAACATCCCGTAGGATTTGATGCGCGCTTTGGTGTAGATTATGTGAGTCGTCAACAGACTGATACTTTTGCACGCGTACTTGACCCAGTAGATGCTGCTTTATCAGGTTTGGCAGGCGATATTCCAGCTTATACTTTGCTGAATATGTCGGTTAACTTTAAACCAGTCGGTTCAAAAGCTAGCTACTTTATGAGCGGCTATAACTTAGCTGATAAAGAATACTTGGCAAGTCGCGTTGATGGCATGGCCGTCGGACGTGGCCGTCAGGTAGTTGCAGGCGTGCGTTACGATTTCTAATCGTTAATTTTAGTGGTTAAATTTTAACCGTTAAACAGCACTGGCGTTAATAAAAAGCAATTCACTTCGCAAGAGGTGAGTTGCTTTTTTATTTGTACTAGCTATCAAGCAAATCGGATTTATCAGGCGTTTTAATCCTGTTGTGGTTTAAAATAACGCCATGCAAATAATTGACTCAAAAAAAGCGTTAAGTATTGCCCTTAAAAACCGCGTTAATATCGGTTTTGTACCAACCATGGGCAATTTACATGCTGGCCATATTCACTTAGTACAACTTGCAAAACAGCACGCTGACTGTGTGGTTGTGAGCATCTTCGTTAACCCATTACAGTTTGGCGCCAATGAGGATTTAGCCAATTACCCGCGCACATTAGAAGCTGATTTTGAAAAACTAAGTGCTGCAGGTGCAGATTTTGTATTTACGCCAAGCGTGGCTGAATTGTATCCAAATTACGATGGTAAAAATCTGAACCAGACCATGACAATCGCCCTGCCAGCTATAGCCGACATGCTTTGTGGCGCTAGTCGTCCTGGCCATTTTGCAGGTGTTGCGACAGTAGTCGCTAAACTTTTCAATCTCATACAACCGCAAATCGCCGTATTTGGACAAAAAGATTTTCAACAACTTTTTGTCATTCGTGAACTGGTTAATCAATTCAATTATCCAGTTGAAATCATCGCGGGCGAAACGGTACGCGAAGCAAGTGGCCTTGCTTTAAGTTCTCGAAACGGCTATTTAAGCGAAACGGCGCGCGCGTCTGCAAACCAATTAAATCAAGCTTTACAGGGAATCGTTGCTTCTTTAAAAAATGGTAATACGAATTTCAATCAATTAGAAAATCTCGCTGTTCAGCAATTAACCAACTTCGGCTGGTTGGTCGATTATATTTCTGTTCGCTCAGCCGATACTTTGCTCCCAGCAACAACGGACGACAAAAATCTGGTGGTTTTAGGCGCGGCAAAATTGGATAAAACGCGCTTGATCGACAACATAGCCTTTTGCGCTAAGTGATTGAAAAGACTATAATACAATCCCTTTTAATAAACGGTTAACCCCGCAAAATAAATCATGCAACGAACCATGCTTAAATCTAAACTGCATCGTGTAAATGTGACACATAGCGAGTTGCATTACGAAGGCAGTTGCGCGATTGATGAAGCTTTATTAGAAGCGGCGAATATTAAAGAATACGAGCAGATTAATATATATAACGTCACCAATGGCGAGCGTTTTAGTACTTATGCGATTCGTGCAGACCGTCATTCTGGCATTATTTCTGTCAATGGCGCAGCTGCGCACAAAGCGCACCCAAAAGACATCATCATTATTGCAAGCTATGCACATTACACCGAAGCGGAACTGCAAAACTACGCACCGCAATTGGTGTATGTGAATGATCAAAATCAGATTCAAACTCAACGTAACGCAATTCCAGCACAGGCCGCTTAAATAATGACAACAGATTCAAAAGCAACAGATTCAACACAACCAGCATCAAAACAAGCAACGTTTGATTTAGAAGCGATGAAAGTTGCGGTAATCGATGCCTTGGATGATATTAAAGGCTTCGATATCACCACAATGGATGTGCGAAAACTCACAAATATGACTAGCTACATGATAGTCGCAAGCGCCACTTCTAGCCGTCAAGCTAAAGCGATGGGCGATAACGTGCGTTCTAAATTAAAAGAAAAAGGCTATGAAATTCGTGGCACAGAAGGCGAAAAAGAAGGCGAATGGGTATTGGTCGATTTAAACGAAATCGTTGTACACATTATGGTGCCAGCAACGCGCGCCTACTATAATTTAGAACAATTATGGGGCGATGCAGAAGCGCGTCGCGGACATATCAAAGCGGTTTAGTTAACATCAATTTAGTTAACCAAAACAAACCGACAATAATCACTAGTGATTAATTAGTAGTTATGAAGCTGCGCATTATTTCGGTTGGCCACAAAATGCCCAATTGGGTTGAAGTGGCTTGTGCAGAATACACAAAACGCATGCCGCGCGAATTAGTGGTCGAGATTATCGATATCAAACCCGAAAAGCGCGCCGCGGGCAACAGCACAGAAAACATCCAACTCATTGAAGCAAAACGTATTTTAGAGGCGATTGGGCGTGATTATCTGATTGCCCTAGATGAGCGCGGCAATGAAATCACCACTTTGCAGCTAGCCGAAAAGCTATCAAGTTGGCAGGCTGGTGGCAGAGATGTCGCGCTGGTAATTGGCGGCGCAGATGGTTTGCATACTTCCGTCAAACAAAAAGCCGATTGGTTATGGAGTTTATCGAAACTCACACTTCCGCATGGTATGGTGCGTATCATGCTGGCAGAACAACTTTATCGCGCACATTCCGTTATTCAAAATCATCCTTATCACCGCGAATAAATTCGCCCAATTGCTGGCATGTTAAATGCTTATATATCAATAAAGCATATAGAAGCTTATTTTTATGGTAAAAATGCCCCAAAAATGGGAATTTAGTCCTTATTAGCTTAATTTTGAAGCAATCTTTAAGATCGGGGATTTGTTAATGGATAACAAAAGTTTAGTTTTATTATCAAAATTTTCAGTTTCAGCAAGAAGATTAATCGGCTCAGTTAATCCCGCCAAACTGCTGAAAGACCCTGAATATAGCGCAGAGGTTTTTCAAAAAGCTTTTGAGCTTGGCGATGAAGAGTTAATCATGCTTTCGCTTGAAGTTCAGACCATGCTTGGACTAATTTCCGCCACCACACCAGTACAAAATACAGCGAAAGTGGTTCCCATTAAGCAGGAAGAAGAACCTGAGAAAAAATATATGTTTGGGGCCAGAAGCTAATCTAACTAACTTCTACAAATTAATTAACAACTATAAACTTAACGCTATTTAATCGTTAAGTTTTAATTTAATTTTTAATCTTCAACTTAATTGATTGGTTTAAACCAGTATAACAATTACAAACATCATGTTTTGTTAAACTAGACAGATTATTTACTGTCTTTTTTGCATGGCTTATATCCACACTAACTCAGAATCCCACACCGAATCCAACGCAAAATCGTATGCAAAATCATTAGTTTGGTTTAGACGTGATTTGCGCGATTATGATCACGCCGCGCTTTATCATGCATTGAAAATATCCAGCCAAGTTTATTGCGTGTTTGTATTTGATACTGAAATTTTAGACCATTTGCAAGACAAGGCAGACCGCCGAGTTGAGTTTATCTGGGAAAGCATCCACGCATTAAAAGCGGCACTGCAACTTAAAGGTGGCGATCTGATTGTTTTGCATGGCAAAGCAAAAGAAGAAATCCCTAAACTAGCACGTTCATTAGAAGTTGAAGCGGTTTTTGTTAACCATGATTATGAACCCAATGCTATTGAACGCGATAGATTTGTGGCGGATACATTAAAGCAAAATCATATTGATTTTCATCATTATAAAGATCAGGTTATCTTCGAAAAAAATGAAGTCCTAAACATGGCTGGCAAGCCTTATGGCGTGTTTACACCGTATAAAAACATGTGGCTTAAAACACTGAATGATTTTTACGTAAAACCATATCCAGTGGATAACTATGTACAAAACTTAGCTAAGAGCGAAGAAACGCCCTTGCCTAGTTTAGAAAGCATGGGGTTTGAACGTACTAATTTATCTAATATGCACCTGCCCACTGGCATGCAAGGCGGATTGGCGTTATTTGATGATTTCAAACAGCGCATGAGTCGCTACAAAGAAGCGCGCAATTTTCCTGCGATTAAAGGCGTTTCTTATCTTTCAGTGCATTTGCGATTCGGCACCGTATCGATTCGCCACTTAGCGCGCGAGGCTATGCAAGTTGCAAGTATTGGCAGCCAAAGCTGGTTGAATGAGTTGATTTGGCGTGATTTTTATTTTCAAATTTTGCACCATAATCCACATATTGCCGTAGGCAAAGCGTTCAAAGCAGAATACGACAAGTTACCGTTTCCCAATGACAAAGCGCTATTTCAAGCATGGTGTGATGGTCAAACGGGTTATCCATTAGTCGATGCGGCTATGCGGCAACTTAACACAACGGGATTTATGCATAATCGCTTGCGCATGGTTGCAGCTAGCTTCTTGGTAAAAGATCTGTTGGTCGATTGGCGCTGGGGTGAGCGCTATTTTGCCGAAAAATTAATCGATTTCGACCTAAGTGCAAATAATGGCGGCTGGCAATGGGCGGCAAGTACAGGCTGCGACGCACAACCCTGGTTTAGGATTTTTAACCCAACCACTCAAAGTGAAAAATTTGATAGTTCTGGCAAGTTTATTCGGAAATATGTGACAGAACTGAGTCAGCATGATGACAAAGAACTGCACGCACCGTGGTTAATTCCACCATTACGTCAACAATCAATGGGTGTAATCATTGGTAAAAATTACCCTTTACCAGTGGTTAATCATACCAAACAACGAGCACTGGCCTTGTCTTTATATAAAAGTTGCAGCTTAAATAAAAATGAAAGTGACGGCATTAATGACGAGGCATAGTAATTGCTTAAGCTTTTGACTAGATATTCAGCCCTTGTGTGTATTAATGATTAACGTTGTTTCTACGCAACAATAAGTTGAGTGGCTAAACGGTTGAAATTTAATCTGTAGACAATGCCAACGCTGTCAGTGATAATGTTGGTGCTGTGTGTGATAAAATTCGGTTGGTAAAAATACAGCTTAAAAACAATTAATAACGTAATAAAAATTCAAATAAATCAAGTGAACATAATAATGCATTCAAAATTAATTACACTTTCTCTAAGCTGCTTGCTTGCCATATTCGTCAGTGGATGTGCAACAACGAATAATAATGACCCATTAGAAGGTGTTAATCGCGGTATTTACAAATTCAACGATGTGGCTGATAGAGCGATTATTAAACCCGTCGCAAAGGCTTATAAAGCCGTTACACCTTCGCCAATTCGCAAAGGTTTTAACAATTTCTTCAATAATCTAGGCTCGCTTACAACGGTTCTAAACGACTTGTTGCAATTTAAATTTTCCAATGCATTCACTGACGCAGGTCGATTTGTGATCAATAGTACGTTTGGTTTGGCTGGCTTTATTGATGTTGCGAGCATGGATAATATTCCCAATCATAAAGAAGATTTCGGTCAAACACTAGGCCACTGGGGCGTGGGGAATGGCGCTTATTTAGTATTACCGATATTAGGCCCAAGCACCGTGCGTGATGCAGCTGGCTTTGCCATTGATACGGCGACATCTGACCCTATTACTTATACGCATAATATTGGTCAAGTACGTTTACATAATCAAATACGTGCAGCGCAACTTGTTGATAAAAGAACCCAATTATTAGATGCAGGCGACCTTGTAGATGAGGCCTCGCTTGATCCTTATTCATTTGTGCGGGAAGCTTATTTACAAAGGCGAGCAAGCCAAGTTGCAGATGGCGTTGTTGATGCAAAAGCTTATGACGATGGTTTTGAACCTGCAGATGAAGATACCGTTAAATAAAACTGTTTAATATCACTTAATTAAGTAAATGCATTAATAAAAAAAGCCCTGTAAAAAAAGGGCTTTTTTTATTACCGAATCATAGTTAACTCAACTGCAATTAACCCGCCGCTACTGTCATTTGTTCAATCAAAATAGAACCAGTCAATTTTGAGGTATTTTTAATCGCATCTGTCCCGATTGCTATAATTTGATTCAGCATATCTTTCATATTACCCGCAATCGTAATTTCTTCTACGGGATAAGCAATCACACCATTTTCGACCCAAAAGCCTGCCGCTCCCCGCGAATAATCGCCTGTCACCATATTTAACCCATGGCCTAACACTTCAGTGACTAACAAGCCTGTACCCATTAACTGTAATAATTCAGCAAGACTCTGCCCAGTCGATTGGACAATCAAATTGTGACTACCACCCGCATTACCTGTCGTTTGCAACCCCAATTTTCGCGCTGAATAACTGGATAACACGTAACCTTGCAAGATGCCGTTTTGCACTAATTGGCGTGATTTGGTGGCAACACCTTCACTGTCAAACGGGCTACTGGCAACCCCTTTGTTTAGATGCGGATTTTCTAAAATATTTAACAATGGAGAAGCAACTTGCTTACCTAAACTATCCAATAAAAAAGAAGACTTTCGATACAAGCTACTGCCAGAAATAGCGCCAATGAGTGAAGATATCAAGCCTGATGCCAATGGTGCTTCAAATAAAACGGGGTATTGCCCTGTTTGAATCGTACGCGCACCTAAACGTCTGATACTGCGTTCGCCAGCTATTTTACCCACTGATTGCGCAGAGTCCATATCCAATTGATCACGCGCACTGGTATACCAATAATCGCGCTGCATATTATCGCCCTCGCCTGCGATAACCGAGCAACTCATGCTGTGTCTTGTACTGGCGTAACCACCGACAAATCCGTGGCTATTCGCGTAAGCAAACACACCTTCACTATTGGAAACACCTGCGCCTTCTGAATTAGTGATGCGCTCTTTATCTACTTCTAAAGCTGCGGCTTCACAAGCTTTCGCAATTTCAACCGCTTCATCCACACTGACATTCCATGGATGATATAAATCTAAATCCGGGATTTCAGTCGCCATTAAATCTGCATCTGCCAAACCGCAAAATTCATCTTGTGCGGTATATTTTGCAATATTACACGCCGCTTCTACGCTGTCTTTTAATGCATTTGGACTTAAGTCTGAGCTGCTGGCATGACCTTTTTGTTGACCAAAATACACCGTAATCGACATGCCTTTATCGCGATTGTATTCAATGTTTTCAGTCTCGCCTAAACGAACCGATACATTTTGACCTGTACCGAAACTCACTTCAGTTTCTGCGGATGATGCGCCAGCTTGCTTTGCTATCTTGAGTACATCTTGGGTGATTTGTTTTAAATGCGCTAAGTCCATTGTGGGGTTTGATTAATTCAATTGGCTAAAACTGGTATCATACCGTAGCTCAACCTAAAGCTGCTAGATTAAAACAGCAGCAACTTAACCCTATAAACAAGCCAAAAAATCCAAGTGAATACCGTGACTGAAAACGAACCATTAGAGCCTATCAGCAAAACCAAATTAAAAGCCGAAGCAGATGCGCAGCAGGCGATTGGTAAAAAGTTAATCGATTTATCCAAAGATAAATTGATTAAACTCAATCTGCCAGAAACCTTGTTTGATGCGGTGATGGAAGCAAAACGCCTTACGGCCAATGGTGCAGTGCGCCGCCAGCTACAATACTTAGGCCGATTAATGCGCGACGTGGACAGCGCACCAATTGTTGAACAATTGGAAGCGTGGGAAGGAAAAAATACGCAAGAAAATGCGCGCTTTCATACCATGGAACGCTGGCGCGCACGTTTGATTGCAGAGACAGCCGCGTTGGCAGAATTCTTAGCCAAGTTTCCACAGTCCGATATTCAACAATTACGCACCCTAATACGCAATGCCCAACGTGAAGCAGCCGCAGAGAAGCCGCCAAAAAGCAGCCGTGAATTATTTAAGTTGATTCGCGAAGTTAGCGAAACATCTGAATCTAGCGACACAGATGAGCTGAATGAAACAGACGAAAGTGAACCGCCGATTTGACAGCGCATGCGATCAATATATTGGCAGCAGTTATTTTTGTATGCGCGCTTTTACATACTTTTTCGACTAAATACTTTGAAGCGCTAGCAAATCGCCATTCAAACCATGCAGGATTATTTCATCTACTAGGCGAAATAGAAGTGGTTTTCGGATTTTGGGCGTTTATCTTAATCGGTTTATTGGCAGCATTTGCAGGCAGCAATTACGCTATTGATTATGTTGAATCGCGCCATTACACCGAGCCACTATTTGTGTTTGTCATCATGGTGGTCGCTGCCTCAAGACCTTTGCTTGAAGTAGTGCGTACGCTGGTAAAATCTATTGCTAACTTAATTCCCATCAATAATTTACTCGCCCAAGTATGGTTAAGTTTTGCGGCTGTACCTTTGCTGGGTTCATTTATTACTGAGCCTGCAGCAATGACACTCGCCGCACTGATACTCGCGCCACAAGTATTTAAACAAGGTATACCCGAATGGCTGAAATACGCAGCGCTTGGTGTGTTATTCGTCAACATTTCGATTGGCGGCACATTAACGGCCTACGCGGCTCCGCCCGTTTTAATGGTTGCCAGCGCATGGCAATGGGACTCCGCTTACATGGCAAGCACATTCGGCTGGCGTGCGGCAATTGCTGTGTTGATCAACGCCACTGCCATCAGTTATTTATTACGCAAACATTTAGGTGATACACCCACTTCAACTAAAACAATCAAAGAAAACAAAATCCCTGTTGCAGTCAGCTTCATTCATGTGCTGTTTTTAATCGCCGTGGTTATTTTTGCGCATCATCCGGTATTATTTTTCGGTTTATTCTTATTGTTTTTAGGTTTTACGCAGGCCTACGAGCGCTATCAATCACCATTATTGTTAAAAGAAGGTTTGTTAGTTGGTTTCTTTTTAGCGGGGTTAGTCGTGTTGGGCGGCCTGCAGCAATGGTGGCTGCAACCGATTATTTCTACTTTGGCACCTATTCAATTATTCTTTGGTGCAACTGCATTGACAGCAATCACCGATAACGCCGCACTCACCTATTTGGGCTCGCTGATTAGCGGCATGACTGACCAATCCAAATACATGTTGATGGCAGGTGCTGTAGCAGGCGGCGGGCTGACTGTGATTGCAAATGCGCCTAATCCGGCAGGCGTGGCATTGTTAAAAAAAGGCTTTAATGATGAGTCAATCGGCGCAGGTCAATTACTTGTCGGGGCATTGGCACCAACGGCTGTCGCTATTGTGATGTTTTTAATCTAATTACTTAACACTTTTTTCGCTTAAATTAGCGCAATAAATTAGACTTAGAGCAAAGTCACTCTTCAATCGCTTTATCCGCATCTTTTTTAGGCGGCAGCAGAAACTCTTCCGGATGTTGATTTAACCGTGACAATACTTTCACAAATAGTAATCGCCATTGTGCAAAACTAACTTTTCGCGACTTCATCGCAACATATAACGCTAAACCAAAGCTCACCGCCAGATTCATGGTGGCAATCAGAAAAATACCTAACCCCGCCATTAAAAACATATGTGTGGTCAGATTAAAATCCAAAGTAAATGCTGAAAAACCAATAAACGCAGAAGCAAAAGTCACGTGTCGAATATCGATTGGCAGCCCTAGCAACACACCCAAACCTGACATTCCGCCAAGCAGACAGCCGAAATAAAAATTACCCGCCAGCGCACCTAAATTATTTTCAATATAGTTAGCCAAACGATTTAACCTAGGTTTTCCCAATAATTTTTGCAGCCATCTAAGCGCAGCCAAGCGTTGTGGTATTTTGTTATAGATAGATAAGTTATCGTGATAACCCGCAATTAGGCCCGATAAAAACAAACAAACGCCTGCCACGCCCGCATATAAAACCGCGCCACTTTGGCTGGGATCATTATCTCTTAATAGTTGATGCGCTTTTTCGACGTTGACAAAATGATTGCCAGTTAAATAAAAAATTACCCATGAAATCAAGATACTTAACGGCAACAACACCATCACATTGCCCAAAATAGCGATTGTCTGGCTGCTCATGGTTTGCGAAATAATCTTAACCAATTTATCTAAGTTTTTAGTCTTGCCGTCACTGCTACCAATACTGCTAGCAATCGCCGCGGCGGTCATGGCTGGTTGTTTAGTCGCCACCGTAAAATGCAGCGTATGAATCCACACAAAACCCAAACCATAATTAAGGCTGAACAAAATTGCCTCTGTCAGTGGTGCAAAATGCTGTTTGGCGATGAGGATTTTGAGTACCGCCATAATCGAAATAATCAATCCCGCACCCATCGCGGAGCGCATCAATTTGAAATAATCAGTGCGTGTCGTGGTGATGTAGTGCTCGCCAGTTCTGCTGGCATTTTCAGTCACCCTTAATGCAATTAACTCAATATTTTGGCGAAAATGTTGCCGCACGTCATTCTTGTGGCATTCTGCATAAACCAGCGTTTTAAATAAACTGAGCGCGTCGAACTTTACGCTGGTTTTATTCTTAATGCCCACGATCATGCCGAAAATCGCTTGCAACCTGTCCAGTTGCTGCGTCATTCTTTGCAATAAAAAGGTTAGGCGAATACTCGTACCCGTTTGCGAGCTGTTTTTACGAATTTTCGTAATCACCTCTCTACATTGCTGCAGCATGATCAACACATGGCTGACATCGGTCTGATTGGCACTATCGGCGCTGACAACAGCCGTAATTTCAGCATTTTGAATAATAAAAGGTGAAGTATGTTTTTCTAAATTTTCGTGGTTTTTAACCAACTCCGGCTCTAAACCAGAAGCCGATAATCGGTAAGAAAGTATCTGTGATGCCTCTAATAACTCATCATAGATCGCATTCACAACGTCAGCATCCGCAATGTCAAAATGCAGCGCATCCATTAACTGCAGCCAAATTTCATCCGGTATCGCTAACACCCATTTTTCATCGCTGGTTTCAGTAAAAATCAGCGCAAAGATGTCTTTTAAGTAACGTTTATCAATCGCTTCTGGCAGAATTAGGTGGCTAACACGACGATTGAGTTCTGAGAAAAAACCACTACTTGGCTGAATACCAGAATCTGCAAAAATAGAAATAGGCCGATGTGCTTGGATAAGATTTAAAACCGCCGCATGCAAATAGTCGGCATAGGCTTTATTACTATTTAAAACTTTACACAGCGTTTGTAGCGAATTTGTCGCATCTTCCGCTTTATTTAATCCGCTTGGACGTATCGCGCCAACGATATCGGCCAACAATTGGATGGAATCTGATTTTCCTTCTAGACGAATTTTGACTAAATGCGCCTGCAAAATGCCTTGAATGTTGCTGTAATGAGTCATGCTATCTGAAATATACAAAAAAATTGCCACTCGAAAGTAGCCTGAAAAAGGGATAAAGCTATTTAATCACGTGGCGCACGTTTATGCCTAACGATTAAGCACGCCTAATGATTAAGCGCGCCACGTGGCAATTAACTTAAATTGAATTAACGTTGATTGATTGCAACTTCTACGGTATTTGGTTGACCAGCACGTTCATACACCATTGCAACGGTTTGGCCTTGATATTTGCGCGCCGCGGTTGATAACTGCTCTGGTTTTTCAAGCACGGTGTCACCCAGTTTGATTAACACATCGCCACGCTTTAAATTGGCTTTTGCTGCGGCGGAATTTTTAATCACCGCAATCACTTTTAAACCCTCTTCTTCAATCGCTTTTTCATCTTCTGGCAATTCTTTTTTAGATAATTTAATCACATGCACGCCTAACAAAGGCTTAGGCAATTTTGCCCAATAACTGGCGTAATAATTATAGTTAGTTTGCTCTTTTTCTAAATCTTTTTCAGTTAACGCTTTGCCTGCTTTAGCGGCTTCTTTAATTAACGCTATTTTATTGGCAGGCGTTTTCTCAGTACCATATTTGCTGTAAACCAGCACCGTATCTGCTTTTAGCGCTTTCGCATAAGCCAATGCTTGTTCAGCTGGCACATCGCCCGCAGTAAACCCTGATGAACCCATCAAGTCATAACCATTTTCAAGCATGCTGATATCATCTTCTTCCTTATGATTACTCACATACATTTTGGTATCTGGATTAGCCTGTAAAGAAGCTAAATTGCCGCTATTTTGTGCTTTATAGCTTTTTGCATACCAGTTTTCGGCAGGGCTAATATCAGTAGGATTAGCCGTTTCAGCCGCGTACAACTGTGTTGCCAATAAAAATATACCCAACGTTAACAAACTGCCCAACATTAATTTTGGCGAAATACCTTTTTTAACTAGAGCATCTTGTTTGGGACTTTTCGCTCGCGCACTATTAACCTGCATAGGCTGATAATTGGTTTTTTTGATTGATGTTTGATGACGAACAGGCAGCATGAAAGAATCCTTTTACATTGAAAATGTTATGATTAGCGCTTAAACAATCACACAACAACACAGACACGCTAATGATAAAACAATTCATTAAAATTGGCTTAATTTCTATTTCCGATCGCGCAAGTAGCGGCGTCTACGCCGATAAAGGCATTCCCAGTTTACAAGAATGGTTAGAAAAAGCCCTCATTACGCCCATTAAATTTGAAACGCGATTAATTGCCGATGAGCAAGATGAAATCGAAGAAACTCTCATTGACTTAGTCGATTATCAAACGTGCCATTTGATTTTCACCACTGGCGGCACAGGCCCTGCTTTGCGTGATGTAACGCCAGAAGCCACATTAAAAATTGCCTACAAAATCATGCCCGGCTTTGGTGAGCAAATGCGCCAAATCAGTCTGAATTTTGTGCCGACAGCTATTCTGTCCAGACAAGTCGCTGTTATTCGCAAACAATGCTTGATTATTAATCTGCCTGGTCAACCCAAAGCAATCGCACAAACGCTTGAGGGTTTAAAAAGTGAAACAGGTGAAGTGAAAGTGCACGGTATTTTTGCGGCTGTGCCGTATTGTCTGGATTTATTGGCAACTGAAGATTCACCGATGCCGTATGTGGAAACCAATGAAGCAATTGTAAAAGCCTTCAGGCCAAAGTCAGCCGTATCAAATAAATCTGCACTATAAAGTGATTATTTTTAAGCAAAAAAAGTGTTAAGTACTAAGTGTGAAATTCTGCGTACTAGAATGTATAAAATAAAAAAAGCGCTGAATAAACAGCGCTTTTTGTAAATCATTAATGCATCTTATTGATTTGCACGGAACACGATGCCTACGTATCTAAATGCTCCTAAACCATCCCAACCAACTGGGTAATTATTACTAAAGTTATTCACACTGGTGGTGTACTTTTTATCAAATAAGTTTTTAGCGACTAAATTCACTGAAAACTTATCGTTTTTGCCACCAACGATACCAAAGCCACCGTCAGTTACAGAATAACCACTCACTTTGCCGTACTCAGATAATTGTTGCTCTAAGTTTTGTTTTGAGCGCACCACAGTACTAAAGAATGCATGCCCTTTAAAGCCATTATAGAGTGGGAACCAATAATCCGCACCAATAATACCAGTTAAGCGCGGAGCACCAACAATTTGCTTGCCTGTGTTATCGCAAACCACACTTGTCGTTATTTCTGCAGGGCAAGTCGCTTCACTCCAATCGGTATAAGTTGCATGATTGTATGCCCCTGCAAAATTGAATGACAGATTACTATTGACAGCGTAAGCACCATCAATTTCAATACCACGCACAGTGATTTCAGGAATATTACCAAAGTCAGATATATATCCTGTTGGAACACCTGCTGATATGCCTACAAAATTACTGGTCGTCGCTTGGTAGTCTTTGATTACAGTATTGTATAAGTTTACGTTCAACATTAATTTACGGTTGAGCAACAAGCTTTTTACACCCAGTTCGAAATCCACAGTTTTCTCTGGATCCACGGTTAGCCGCGCGCCATTACTAGTCCTAAATGCGACTGCGCTGGATTTTTCACCGCCCGCCGCTGAGGCATAAAACATCACATCCTCATTATATTTATAACTTGGACTTAACAACCAAGAAATTGAATTTTCTGTGAGTGAGTCTTTAATAGGCCCAAATGTAGCTCCGGTTTGTGCTGTTCGAATTGCATTTGCTGCAGAAAGTTCAGCTACAGAAGCTCCTGGAGCATCCGCTGCTGTAAGAGGAGTAAGTGCAGAGCCGTCAAAAAAGGTGCTTTGACGAGTTATCGAATTTTCACGTCTTTCACGTGTAAATCGTAGACCAGTAGTTAGGTCTACTTTTTCTACTAAATGCCAATTGATTTGCCCAAATATTGCACGGCTATCTACTTCTGATATTTGTCTATTGGTGGCAAATACATTGTTAAGTGATTTTTTCAATAGATTAACGCCAGAGGATGTGGCTGGATTAGCACCTGCGCCGTATAGAGTATTGTATTGTCCATTTGTCGCAAAGAACGCACCTGCATCGTCGTAATAAACATTTCTACTTAGCGTATCGGTTTTCCCATCTAAGTAAAAGAAACCCGTTTGATAATCAAACAAGCCACCTTCTTCAGAAGTTAAACGAAACTCTTGAGTAAATTGATCTGCATTGACTAAAGTTCCACCACGCGAAAGATTAAATTTAGTTTCTTGCGCGTCGTTTTTCGCATCAAACAGATAACGACGACCACCTGTAATTGAAGTCAATGTAACTGGGCCTAAATTCCAATCTAAAGTAAGTGCTGCGCCGCGATTATAAGTTTTTAAAGGTTGCGCAATCACTGTGTTTAACTCAACTTCGTCCAGATTATTCTTGCCAATTAAGGGACGATAATTTCCGCCATCAAAATATCCGCGAGCTAAACGGCTAGTATGCGTAGTTGTTCGTATTACACTGCCACCGTCTGTTGTCAGGGGATCAATAATCTTGGCTTTTGTATTGCTATTTTCATTAGCAAATGCCGCATCTAAATTCACTTTAGCCGTAATATTTTCAGTTGGGGTAGCCAAGAACTGTAGACGACCGCCGTAACGATTTTTCTCATGTGTCGCACCACCATTGGTGGTTGTAATTTCACGGTCGCCCGTTTGTTTGTCTACAAAGAACGAACCACGCCACGCCAATGCATCTTCAATGATACCGTTAGTGTATGCGCCACGCGCTTTAAAGCCGCCTGGGGAATCACCCGAATTATTCAAACTTGAGCTTGAATTGCCGCCCGCTTCCAACTCTAACCAACTGCTTTCTTTGAAGCTT
This sequence comes from Methylotenera versatilis 79, assembly GCF_000384375.1. NCBI lineage: Bacteria > Pseudomonadati > Pseudomonadota > Betaproteobacteria > Nitrosomonadales > Methylophilaceae > Methylotenera > Methylotenera versatilis. The sequence goes on from NZ_ARVX01000001.1 coordinate 288,988, forward strand.
GGCGCACGGCTGACATAATTGATTAAGCCCATTGTGGTGTTTTTGCCCTTCAATGTTCCTTGCGGGCCACGCAGTACTTCTACACGATCTAAATCACTAAAGTTTTGAAACGACATACCAACTTGGCTTAAGTAGATATCATCTACCACAATACCCACTGCAGATTCCGCGTTTTCATTACCTGTCGATTTCCCCACGCCACGAATCGAAATGCCGGAGCGGCGTGCATTTGGTGTAGTAGCAGTTAGACCTGGCGATACACGTTGCAAATCGTCAATGCTAAAAATACGGTCGCGATCAATTTGCTTGCCGCCAATAATATTGATTGGAATAGGCACATCTTGTGCGATTTCTGTACGATTGCGAGAAGTAACCACTACGCTACCGAGCAAATTGGTATCATCAACAACGGTTGCTTGCTCTGCCTTAGGCTCACTCGGCGCTGTTGCGGTTTCTGCAGGCTCACTCGGATTAGTGGTGCTTGCATTTGGATCATTTTTAGACTGGTTAAGCGCATCTTTGGTAGCCTTTAACTCTTGCTCTAACCGAAGTATTTTTTCTTGATATTCTTTTTCGGTTACAGCGTTCTCTGCCGCTAATAATTGGCCTGAGTATGGAATCGTAAGTGATGTTAGTACGATTAAACCACCCAAGCTCATGGATGATTTAATTGGATGCGCTGAAGCGATAATATCGACTATTCTTTTTCTAACGAATCCTGTGAGTTTGTTTTCTGTTTGCATGTAATCCCCCAAATAATTAAGTTCTAACGATGAACTTCTAGCTGACTTCTTCGAGTCAACAACAAGGGAATGCATAGGCAAGTATTGTTCCAACAGATATATTTTATTTTTTTAAATTACTTACAAACATATAAGACTTTGAATTAATTATTATTTTTTTATATTTTCCGTCAAAAATTAATTTTTTCACTCTGTTAATTTCTAATCATTTTTTATAGTGTTAAGTTTCTAAATCAGCAGCCTGTATTACAACTGTTGCTATACAAACAAATAACGATAATTGAGCAACAGTTATTTGAATGCTTTTCAACATCTCACAAAATCTTATTACTTCGATTTAGTTTAAGTCGGTTATAGGCTAATATCCTCAACATGATTATCCCATTGCATCGCTTTTTGAAACGATATTCGATAAGGCGCACGCTACTTGCGCTGTTAGTTGCATCGCTTTTTATGACTACCTACTTAATGTTGATTGAGCTCCCACCAAAAAAGATGGGCTGGCCGTATTGGGATAAAGTACAGCATATACTGGTATTTTTGATACTAACTGGATTAGCATTAAGTTTATTTTTTAAGCAGCGTTGGCGCTGGGTATTAGGGCTGGCGATGTACGGCGCATTAATAGAATGGTTGCAAGCGACACTGACTATCACCCGCATGGCCACAGTGGGTGATTGGCTGGCCGATATAACTGGTATCGCTATCGCAGTTATGGTGTTTGTGCTGATTGATAAGCTATGCATAAAACCTGCCGCAAACTTAATCTCGCATTCCGCCTAATATTGGCACATTAATATGTCTTCCGAATTTAATTTAATCGCACAATACTTCACCAAACCTACACCGCAAGCGGATTTAGGTGTGGGCGACGATGCCGCTTTAATTTCTATTTCAAGCGGTATGCAGCTTGCTATTTCAGCCGATATGCTGGTAGCAGGCACTCACTTTTTTGAGGATTGCGACCCGTACCGATTGGGCTGGAAATCACTCGCTGTGAATATATCCGATATGGCGGCGATGGGTGCGCAACCAAAATGGGCGACTTTGGCGATTGCATTGCCCAGCATTGACGAGGCATGGTTAAAACCGTTCAGCCAAGGTTTTTTTGCTTGCGCGGATCAATTTGGTGTCGATTTAATTGGCGGCGATACCACACGCGGACCACTCAATATCAGCGTGCAAATCATGGGCGAAGTGCCCACTGGCAAAGCCATTAAGCGCAGTGGCACAAAGATTGGTGACGATATTTGGGTAAGCGGAAATCTTGGCAGCGCGGCGTTGGGTTTGGCGCATTTGCAAAATAAAACCCATGTTTTAGGCAATGCGCTACCAGTTTGTTTAAACGCACTACACATGCCTACGCCACGATTAGCACTGGGTATAGCTTTGCGCGATATTGCCCATAGTTGTATTGATATTTCAGATGGATTGCTGGCGGATTTGGGTCATATTTTGCAATCATCGAAACCCAGCAACTCCACATTTGGCGCACAGATTGATTTAGCGCAAATTCCCTGCATCGCTTATCTAAAGCAAGATTTACAAAACGCACAAACGCAGCAGGCTATTTTAGCGGGTGGTGATGATTATGAGCTTTGTTTTACTGCTCCAAAATCCAAACGCGCGGCCATTCAAATGCTCAGTAATCAGCTTGGCTTGCCGTTAAGCTTAATTGGTGAAACTCAAGAAAATTCAGGTATTAAAGTGATGTATAACGATAAACAATTAACGCTTTCAAACAAAGGGTTTGACCATTTTGACTAACTCAAATCCAGCTAATCAAGATTCAGCAATTTCAAATCAGCCAACATTCAAGCTGTTAATCGCGCATCCCGCCCATTTTTTAAGCTTGGGTTTTGGTAGTGGATTAGCTAAAAAAGCACCTGGCACTTTTGGCACGCTGGTTGGTATGCCGATATTTTGGCTGCTTTCACGCTATACATTTCATACACAATTAATCGTGATTACTTTCCTATTTTTAATCGGCATTTATTGTTGCGCCAAAACAGGCAAAGCCTTGGGTGTGGCGGATCACGGTGCGATTGTTTGGGATGAAATCGTTGCCATTATGTTGGTGTTAGCGTTCACACCGCTGCATTGGTTTGCATGGTTAATCGCATTTGGTTTATTCCGTTTATTTGATATTTGGAAACCCTTTCCAATTGAGCAATTTGACGCGAAACTCAAAAATGGCTTCGGCGTGATGTTTGACGACTTACTGGCTGCCATTTACGCAATCGCTGCTTTTAAAGTGCTGTTATGGATATATTTGGGGGTAAAAGTGCATGCATGAAAGCGCACTTTTATATGATCAAGCGCTTTTAAAACAAGCCCATGCATTAGCCAGCGAATTGGGTATTTTGTTAAAAGCACGCAACATCATGCTCACTTTGGCAGAATCCTGTACGGGCGGTATGGTTGCAGAAACGATTACCAGCTTGCCCGGCAGCTCTGCTTGGTTTGATTGTGGATTAGTGACTTACAGCAATCAATCAAAAATTGAGCTTTTAAAAGTGTTAAGTCAAACACTGGAAACCTACGGTGCAGTTAGCGAAGCGGTTGCAAAAGAGATGGCATTAGGTTGTTTAAGCAGAATAACGCCTGATAAAACTCACACCTATATTGCCGGCAGTATTACGGGCATTGCTGGGCCAGATGGCGGAACTGCAGAAAAACCTGTCGGTACCGTTTGTTTTGCTTGGTCAGGATTAAACTTAAGCACACAAACTGACTTGTTCACACAAGCTGAAACGAAGATTTTCAGTGGAAATCGCCAACAGATCCGTCAACAAGCCACGGTTTTTATGCTGCAAAACTTGATTAAAATATTAGGTTAAGTAAACAATTAAGTACAATAAGTTAACTACTTAACATGAACAACTTATTGAAATTAACGACTTAACGTTAACAAGGCATGAAGTTTAAACTTGCCTCGTTAACGATTAATGAATAGGTGGTTAACGATGTCCACGGCGATCATCACCTCTGTGTCCGCGGTCATCGCCACGATTACCCCAGCGATTATCGCGATCTCTGTTGCCATAATAGCGGCGGCCGTTGTCGCGATGTCCGTTGTTAAAGTACTGATAACCAAATGAAGCACTTGGCGCATAGTAGTAAGGACTTGGATAAACTACTCTTGGCGCACTGTAATAAGGTTGAGCATAATAAGCGTTTGGCGCATAAATAACGGGCGGCGCTGAATAATATCGGACAGGTGGCGCATAATACCCTGGCCCACCGACATTAATACCAATACTAAATGAATCTCGCGCAGAAGCCGATGTTATCGCTGCCGCACTTAATGCTAAAACCACTAATAATGAACGTAATGTTTTCATATTTCCTCCGATTAAATCAATACTCCGTGCATTAAAAACGCTTTCAGATTTAAAAAGTCTACTTTGCACCTTAAAATTATTGTTTAACTTAATAAATACATCGCAAATTAAATACATCGTAAATACCTCGGTATAAGTCTGAGTTAAGCTTACGTTTAAGCGCAAATTATGAAATAATTAGCAGTTAATTAAGTCCCTCAAAATAAAGGCAAAACTACATGGATGACAACAAAAGCAAAGCACTCGCCGCCGCACTTTCACAAATTGAAAAACAATTTGGCAAAGGCTCAATTATGCGTATGGGCGATGCCGATATTGGTGAAGACATTCAAGCAGTTTCCACTGGTTCGCTTGGTTTAGATATAGCGCTTGGCATTGGCGGTTTACCGCGCGGCCGAGTGATTGAGATTTACGGCCCGGAATCATCAGGCAAAACAACGCTAACGCTTTCTGTGATTGCAGAAATGCAAAAAATTGGCGGTGTTGCTGCGTTTATCGATGCGGAACATGCGCTTGATCCACAATACGCGGCTAAATTAGGCGTTAATGTGCCGGATTTATTAATCTCGCAACCAGATACTGGCGAACAAGCGTTAGAAATCGTCGATATGTTGGTGCGCTCAGGTTCTGTAGATATCGTGGTCATCGACTCGGTTGCTGCTTTAACGCCGCGTGCTGAAATCGAAGGCGAAATGGGCGATTCACACATGGGTTTACAAGCGCGATTAATGTCGCAAGCTTTGCGTAAACTGACTGGTAATATCAAACGCACAAATACAATGGTGATTTTTATTAACCAGATCCGCATGAAAATCGGCGTAATGTTTGGCAGCCCAGAAACCACGACTGGCGGCAACGCGCTTAAATTCTACGCTTCAGTGCGTTTAGATATTCGTCGTACTGGCGCCATTAAAAAAGGTGATGAAGTCACTGGTAGTGAAACACGCGTAAAAGTCATTAAAAACAAAGTCGCACCGCCATTCAGACAAGCAGAATTTGACATTATGTACGGCGAAGGTATCTCACGTTTAGGCGAGGTGATTGAGTTAGGTTCAAACCTGAAATTCGTTGAGAAAGCGGGCGCTTGGTATAGCTACAATGGCGAAAAAATCGGCCAAGGTAAAGAAAATGCCAAGGAATATCTGCGTGAGCATCCAGAAATGGCTGCTGAAATTGAAGCGAAAATTCGTGCCAATGCTAAACAATTAGCAGACGGCATGACAGCGCCTAGAACTGAAGATGATTGATATTTGCTTAGCTTAAAATAATCATTTTTAGGCTTTTAAAGTATGTTTAAAAAATCTAGCGCGCCTGAAAAGTCACTGCGACAACGTGCACTGGAATATTTAGGTAAACGTGAATATTCATACAAAGAGTTAGGGCTAAAACTTCAGCCTTATCTTGATGAAAATGATGATGCAGACAGCATTACAGCGATTTTAGAAGACTTTAAAAAACGTGGCTGGCTATCTGATAAACGCTTTACTGAGCAAATGGTATATGCACGCAGGGCAAAGTTTGGCAGTAGTAAAATCGTGCACGAGCTGCGAGAAAAAGGCGTTGATGGTGCGTTAATTGAAGGCGCGATTGAACAGCTGAAAGAAACTGAACTCAGTAGCGCAATAGAAGTTTGGCGTAAAAAATATAAGCAAGCGCCTGCAGATCGTGATGAATGGGCAAAGCAAGCGCGTTTTTTGCAAAGTCGCGGTTTTGGTTTTGATGTGATTAAGAAAGTAATGAATAATCCGCAAGAAAACGATGATGATTAAATTAGTCTGTCATCGTTATTTGCACATTGGCGGAAATCTATTTGAAGGCTATATATTTAAAGCGTTTAGTTAATTTAGACGTTAGTTAAAAGTAATAATTTGCAAGAACTGAAAAATGACCATTAAAACCAGCAACTCACACTCCGCTTCTGGCAAGCCGCCCACCACTAACGAAATCCGCCAAGCATTTCTCGATTTTTTTGCTTCTAAAGGCCATGAAATTGTTGCTTCCAGTTCGCTAGTACCACATGGCGACCCTACTCTACTATTCACTAACGCGGGGATGAATCAGTTTAAAGACGTGTTTTTAGGTTTTGATAAACGCAGTTATACACGCGCAACTTCATCACAAAAATGTGTGCGCGCTGGCGGCAAACATAACGATTTAGAAAACGTTGGCTACACCGCGCGTCACCACACATTTTTTGAGATGTTAGGCAATTTTAGTTTTGGCGATTATTTTAAAGTTGAAGCCATTGGCTATGCGTGGGAATTATTAACCGAAGTCTTTAAATTACCTAAAGACAAACTCACTGTTACCGTCTACGCAGATGACGATGAAGCCTACGATATTTGGCACGATAAAATCGGTGTGCCAAAAGAACGCATCATTCGCATTGGCGATAACAAGGGCGCACGTTACGCATCAGACAATTTCTGGATGATGGGCGATACTGGCCCTTGCGGCCCTTGTACTGAAATATTCTACGATCACGGTGAACATCACTTTGGTGGCCCACCAGGTAGCGCTGATGAAGATGGCGACCGCTTTATTGAAATCTGGAATAACGTGTTTATGCAATTTAACCGCGACGAAGCTGGCGTAATGCATAAATTACCAAAGCCAAGCGTCGATACGGGCATGGGTTTAGAGCGCATTTCTGCTGTATTGCAACACGTACATGCCAATTACGAAATTGACCTTTTTACAACGTTAATTAATGCCGCCGCACGCGAAACAAATACGACGGACTTAACCATTCCAAGCCTTAAAGTGTTGGCCGACCATATTCGCGCCTGCTCATTCTTAATCGCCGATGGCGTGATTCCAGGTAATGAAGGTCGCGGCTATGTGCTGCGCCGCATCATCCGCCGCGCGATTCGTCATGGTTATAAATTAGGCGCACGTAAAGCATTTTTCCATAAAATGGTGGCAGATTTAGTCACTGAAATGGGTTCAGCTTATCCTGAACTAACTGCGAATCAAGCTCGCATTACCGATATGTTGAAGCTTGAAGAAGACCGTTTCTTTGAAACTATTGAAAATGGAATGGCGATTTTGGAAACAGAATTAGCCGCGACCAAAGGTATTTTCAATGGCGAAACTGCATTTAAACTGCACGATACTTACGGCTTTCCGCTAGATTTAACGGCAGATATTTGCCGCGAGCGTGACGTAACAGTAGACACAGCAGCATTCGATGCAGCAATGACGCGCCAAAAAGAGCAAGCGCGTTCTGCTGGTAAATTCAAAATGGCGGCTAACCTTGAATATTCAGGTAATAGCACTGCATTTACAGGTTATGAATCACTAGATTCAAGCGCCACGGTTTTAGCACTTTATAAAGACAGCATCGCGGTGCAAGCCTTAAACGAAGGTGAACAAGGCGTTGTGGTGTTAGATAACTCGCCTTTCTATGCAGAATCTGGCGGACAAATTGGCGATAATGGCGCATTAAAATCTGAAAACGGTATTTTCGCGGTAGAAGATACACAAAAAATCCAAGCATCCGTTTTTGGCCATCATGGCGTATTAAAAACGGGTAGTTTAAGTGTAGGTGATTCTGTAAAGGCCTCGGTAGATCTTGTATCGCGCGCGAATACGATGCGTAACCATTCTGCCACGCATTTGATGCATAAAGCCTTGCGCGAAGTGCTGGGTGAGCATGTGCAGCAAAAAGGCAGTTTGGTTGATGCGGATAAAACCCGGTTTGACTTTGTGCACAATTCGCCAATGACCGACGCTGAAATCACCAAAGTGGAAGCGATTGTGAATGCTGAAATTCTAAGCAATGTAGCGACGCAAGCGCGCGTGATGGATATTGAATCTGCACAAAAAACTGGCGCGATGATGCTGTTTGGCGAAAAGTATGGCGATGAAGTGCGCGTATTAGATATCGGCTCAAGCCGCGAATTGTGCGGCGGTACGCATGTGCAAAGAACAGGCGATATCGGATTGTTTAAAATAATCAGCGAAAGTGGTGTTGCTGCTGGCGTGCGCCGCGTTGAAGCAACAACTGGCAATGGCGCTTTAAAATTAATCAATGCGCAACAAGCGTTAATCACGCAACTAGCTGGTGATTTAAAAGCGCCTCAATCAGAAATCGCCAATAAAGTGGCGCAATTGTCTGACCATGCGAAATCGCTAGAAAAAGAATTAGCGCGTTTAAAATCGAAATTAGCAAGTAGCCAAGGCGATGATCTAAGCGCTCAAGCTTTGGATATTGCAGGCATTAAAGTGTTATCAGCGTCGTTAGAAGGTGCAGATGCAAACGCTTTACGCGAAACGATGGATAAACTAAAAGACAAGTTAAAATCTGCCGCAATTGTATTAGCCAGTGTGAACGATGGCAAAGTAAGCGTGGCGGCAGGTATTACGCCAGATTTGATTGCTAAAATCAAAGCAGGTGATCTGGTGAATTTTGTGGCGAACCAAGTAGGCGGAAAAGGCGGCGGCAAGCCAGATATGGCGATGGCTGGCGGCACAGATGCTAGCCAACTGCCAAAAGCATTAGCAAGTGTAAAAGATTGGGTTACTAGTAAATTAACACAGTAATTAAACCCAGTGAGTTAACAGTAAAATTAACCTAATAAGTTAACAAGTAGTTATCAGCGTAAATTAATATAAAATTTTGATTAAATTTAAGAGTTAATAATGGCATTGATTGTACAAAAATACGGCGGCACTTCTGTTGCCAATCCTGAGCGCATTCGTAATGTTGCAAGACGTGTGGCGCGTTATAAATCCATGGGGCATCAAGTTGTTGTAGTCGTTTCGGCGATGTCTGGTGAGACGAATCGGTTGATTGGTCTTGCCAGAGAGTTAATGGAAGATCCTGATCCGCGCGAATTAGACACGATAGTTTCAACGGGCGAACAAGTGACTATCGGCATGACTGCTTTGGCACTGATTGAGCTAGGCATTAAAGCCAAAAGCTACACTGGCGCGCAAGTGAAAATTTTGACCGATGATTCGCATACCAAAGCACGCATTCTAAATATTGATCAACACAACTTAAAAGCCGATTTAGATGCTGGCTATGTGTGTGTTGTGGCGGGTTTTCAAGGTGTAGATGCGAATGGCAATATCACAACGCTTGGCCGTGGTGGCTCAGACACCACAGGCGTGGCGCTTGCTGCTGCATTAGGCGCAGATGAATGCCAAATATACACGGATGTAGATGGCGTTTACACGACCGATCCACGCGTTGTGCCTGAGGCGCGCCGTTTAAAATCGATTACATTTGAAGAGATGCTAGAGCTAGCATCGCAAGGCAGTAAAGTGCTGCAAATTCGCTCTGTCGAATTTGCGGGTAAATATAAGGTTAAGTTACGTGTGCTATCTAGCTTTGAAGATGAAGGCGATGGCACTCTTATTACGTTTGAAGAAGATGGCAAGGACGACAATATGGAAAACCCAATTATCTCAGGCATTGCGTTTAATCGCGACGAAGCCAAAATTACTGTGCTGGGCGTGCCAGACAAACCAGGCATTGCCTACCAAATTTTAGGTCCGATTGCTGACGCCAATATCGATGTCGATATGATCATTCAAAACACTGGCGCAGATGGCACAACTGACTTTACTTTTACTGTGCATAAAAATGAAATGGGCAAAGCTTTAGCCGTGTTACGCGACAAAGTACAAGGCCACATCAATGCACGTGAAATTAGCGGCGATGACAAAATCGCCAAAGTCTCAGTCGTGGGTATTGGCATGCGCTCACATGTAGGCATCGCCAGCCAAATGTTCCGCACACTTGCAGAAGAAGGCATCAACATTCAAATGATTTCAACCAGCGAAATCAAAATCGCCGTTGTGATCGACGAAAAATACATGGAACTAGCTGTGCGCGTATTACATAAAGCATTTGAATTAGAAAGCGCTTAAAAATATAAATCGGTTATTGGGCGCAGTATAAGCCGACTTTTAATTGATTTTTAAGGCAAATTCCAGTAATATCGCGCCCTTAATTCAGAAACATGCAATTAAGTAGTTTTAATAAACGGAGAGCTGGCCGAGTGGTCGAAGGCACTTCCCTGCTAAGGAAGCATACGGGCTTAAATCTGTATCGAGGGTTCGAATCCCTCGCTCTCCGCCACTATTAAGTTACATAAACTTATAGTTTATTGTTTAAGAAATAAGCGCTATCACGTATAATGCGTTTCTTAGTAATTTGAGTTAAATCAAATGCGCCCATAGCTCAGCTGGATAGAGTACTTGGCTACGAACCAAGGGGTCAGGAGTTCGAATCTCTTTGGGCGCACCAATCATTATTAAAAGTGGGCACTTGTTACAGGTGACCCACTTTTATTTTGTCTATCTATTCTGCATTCTTTAAATCACCATATTCACTCAGAAAATCACAAGGTCAGTGACATTGAATTATGTCAGTAATGTCTGACATAGCTTTAAGCTAAGCCTTACATTATTTATTCCTTAGAAGCTTATATTTAAAATTCAGTAAGCTAAATAGGAGAAAATGATGTTATTTCTTGGATGGCAAGGTATATATACTTTTTTGGGCGTTTGTCTTTTTGTTACTTTAATGATTCTGTACTTTGCAACGAGACTAAATCGAAAATTATCTGAAAGTAAAACGGTTTTATTTACTCATTAACACTAAAATCTTAGGCATCAGAAATTGTTAGGTTTTATCCGTTAATTTATTCAGATAATTGATTTGATTGCGTGCTTCTTGCACGATTTCTGAGGCTGTTAGGCCGACTGGTCCGATGCCAATTTCTACAAGCGCATCTGCTGCCGCACCATGCACATAGACGCCTAGTTTTGCGGCTTCTAACACATTTAAACCTTGTGCGACTAAGCTGCCGATTATGCCGCTTAACACATCACCTGTGCCGCCAGTGGCTAAGCTTGGGTTGCCAGTAGTATTCATAAACCAAGCGTCATCAGTATCTGCACAAATAGTGCCGGCACCTTTTAAAACACAAACCACTTTAAGTTTGTAAGCTAGATTTTGTGCGCTTTCTACGCGATTATTTTGAATATTTTCTGTGGTCGTCTGTAATAATCTGGCGGCTTCGGCTGGATGCGGTGTGATAACGGTTTGTGCTTGGCGCTGCTGTAATATTTCTGCTAAATATGGGTGCTGGCTAATTAAATTTAGTCCATCTGCATCGATTAATAACGGTACATTCTGTGCCATGCAAAACTCTAAACTCTCTATTGCAGCTTTTGATTGGCCTAAACCAGGGCCGATGACGATACAACTTAACTGTTTTAATGTGTTAAGTTTTGCGGCGGAATGCAACATAATTTCTGGGTGTTGAATATCGACAATCGGCGCATCGTCAGCTAAAAAAACGGCATGTACACGCCCTGCTCCACAAAACAATGCGGCACGCGCAGCCAATAAAACAGCGCCTACCATGCCAGAATCGCCACCGACGATTGCTACACTGCCAAAATTACCTTTATGTGAATCAAGCGCACGCGGTGGTAACGCGGGTGAAAAAAGACTTTGTATCAATAAGTTTTTCTGGGGAATTTGCAAAGATTTGTTTTCTGTAGCGCACATGATTAAAAATTAAATATACTTAACCAATTTTTTTGGTCAGTTTTTTGGCAGATTTTTAGAACAGTCATTTTGGCTATTTATTTTGATTCGTTAATTGGTGCAATTGCAGCTCCAATGTTCTGACGCGCTCTAAAAAAACCAACATCAGGCCAAGTGAGTTGGTTTCTAGCTCAAAATCCTGTTTAAGTCGCACAAGCTTGCGTATAGATATTAAGTAATGACTGTTAAATTTGATGGTTTCTAATGACGATATTTCTGTCATTTGGCAGGGAATTATCGCGCCACAATCAATCAATAATTGTAGTTCTGCAGGTGTTAACCCCGATAACTCAACGAACGTATCGAACGAAAGCTCTACACTTTCGCTTAGCAGTATTAATTCATCAGCATGAGTAGTCATCATCTATTCTCAATTAAGAAAAATGCGCACGTGGGTTAAATGTGGAAGCATTAGCTAATTCAGTCAGCAGCGCTTTTTCACGTTCATTTAAATTAGGCGGCAACACAATTTGAATCTGCGCAAAAAGGTCGCCGTGCTCTTTATTTTGTTTGGGCATACCGCGTTTTGCGATGCGCATTTTTTGCCCACTTTTACTGCCCGCAGGAATTTTCAGATTCACCGCATTTTCTAAAGTAGGCACTTGAATGGTAGCGCCTAGCGCGGCTTCCCATGGCGTGATTGGCACGTCTATAAATAAATCGTGATCGACTACGCGAAATAATGCGTGCGGTTTAAAACTGATATTTAAGTATAAATTACCGTTAAGTCCGCCATTGAAACCCTTGCCGCCTTTGCCACGTAACAACATTTTCGTGCCGTTTGATACGCCTTGTGGAATACGCGCTTTAAAGCTGTGTGGTACTTGTTTTATTTGGCCTTGGTTGTCATGTTCAGGCACTGAAAAGTTTAAATCTAGCGTTGTGCCAACATAGGCTTCTTCTAAAGTTATTGCTGCACTTAACTCGTAATCTTGACCAGAAATCGCGCTACTTCTGCTTTGTTGGTTATGCCGATTTCCGCTAGAAAAATTAGCGAAAAAATCGGCTAAATCAATATCATCGAAAGCATTTTGTTGGCTGTAAGATTGATTTTGATTCACGCCCCAATTAGGTGGTGGTCTAAATTCCTCACCAGAATTATGCTTACCTAACGCATCAAATTCGGCACGCTTTTCTTTATCTTTAAGCGTTGCATAAGCTTCGCCGACTTCTTTAAATTTTTCTTCTGCTTGAGGCTCTTTGGAAATATCGGGGTGATATTGATGAGCGAGTTTTTTGTAAGATTTTTTAATCTCATCTAATGTTGCCGTGCGGGCAACGCCTAAAACTGCGTAATAATCTTTAAATTTCATAGTCGCCCATTTATGGGTTAGAGATTCATCCTACTTAAAAATCCATCATGATACAAACCTAATTTATTGAGGTAGCGTTATCGGACTGGTATCAGACTTAAGATTCACAACGTTGTATCCCGCGTCGCGCCATGCATCGATTCCGCCCGTTAGCGGCCTTACATTGTAATAACCTCTTCTCATCAGCGCTTTAGCGATTTTTGCTGCGGTTACTTCATTGGGGCAAGAACAATACAGCACCACTGGTTGATTGCCATCCGCTTCTAAAACCAATTCGTCTAGTGTTTCTAAAGTGACGAACTGAGCACCAGGAATCCAGCCATCCTCAACAAGATGAGGCGATCTTGTATCCAAAATAATCGGCGTTTCACCTTTAGTTAACAGCACATTTAGCTCTTCCACACTGATGCGCGCCATGCGCAAATCATTCATAAAGCGTTTTCTTTCCCACCATTTAGATGCGATAAAAAGAAATAACGCAGATAAAACCAGCAATGTGCCCCATTTGCCCATTTCAATCAGCACATTCATCAGCTCATCAATCGCATTACTGAATAATGAGCCTAACCATAACGCTGAACCAGCCCACAACGCCGCACCAAGTCCATCCAGTAATAGAAAAACGATTAATCTAGTACCAGTAGAACCTGCCAAGGCGCTGGAAATTGAGGCGAAACCCGGAATGAATTTACATATCAGTAAAGCCGGCGCGCCAAATTTTAAAAACAATGATTGCGATTGGCTGACGCAGGTATCAGGAGAAAGCGATATTTTACAAAGTTTGCTCATCACCCTGCTGCCATATTTACGCCCTGCAAAATACCAGAACGAATCTGCAATAAGCGCCCCCACAACGGCTGTTAATAGCAATACTGAGAAAGAAAATTGCGCAGGGCTGATTAAAGCGCCAGCGATAACCATCGTGGGATATGCGGGGATTGGTAAGCCTAATTGCTCTAAAAAAACGTTCAAAAATATAATAATCAAGCCAAATTGCTGAATCAAATCTGTTATGTAGCTCATTAGTTAACACTATTTTATGGATAAGTTTTAATCATACTCGTTATCAAGATTGGTTAATGCATTGTTTAGCTACAGAGTCTTATTACTGGATGTTTGGCTAACTTATGCATTTACATTAACCATTCCGCTTAAGCATTTAACTTAATCATTTCATTGGGCATTTAAGTCAGATTCATCAAGAATTACTGCAAAATGCAAAACGCTTGATAGAAGTTAACCAATTAAAATACCCAAATATCGCGTTGCACAGAATAGATTGCGTAAAGGTTTAGATAACCGTTTACATGAAGATATATTTGTCACTAAAGATAGTGGCGTTATTTGGGTAAAATAGCCAAAAGTCTCAAATTTAAATTGGCAAAAATCATTAGGAAACAATCATGTTGAAATTAATCAATAAAAACATCTTAACGGGCTTAATCACACTGTTGCCTGTGATATTGACGCTATATTTGCTGTACTGGTTTGTGGTTACAACGGAGACTTTTTTGGGTGGTGTAATTCGCGCGGTGATATCAGAGCAGTTTTACAGACCAGGTATGGGCGTAGTCGCTGGGCTGATATTCGCTTTTTTTGTCGGACTGTTGATGCAGACGTTTATCGCGCGCCAAATACTTTCTTATATCGAAAAATTGGTGCAGCGGCTGCCTTTGATTAAATCGGTATATTTATCGATTCGCGATTTACTTAACTACTTTTCATCTGAAAAAAAGAAAGATTTCGAACAAGTGGTCGCTGTAACGATGGGCGAAACAGGCATGCAATTGATTGGGCTTGTGACACAAGCGGATATGTCTAAAATGCCAGCAGGTTTGAATGAGAAAGACAATTTATTGGTTTATATTCCGATGAGTTACGGTATCGGTGGTTTCGCTGTACTAGTCCCGCGATCTGCAACTAAGCCGTTGAATATGAGCATGGAAGATGCGATGCGCTTTACGCTTACCGCTGGCGTGACTGAAACGACCAAGCTAGAAAATGCGTAATAAAAATGCGCAATAAAACCGAAAGCCTAATTGAAATTAATTTATGATGTGGTGTCTGGGTGATTTAAGGTTAGTCCTTAATTGGATTTGTTATGGGCGGTAATTTCTTTTTAGTTTTTTTAGCTTTTCTACTAGTCCTTCTGAACGGTTTTTTTGTTGCGGCAGAGTTTGGTTTAGTCAAACTTCGCAGCACGCGCGTTAAAGCCATTTCCAAAAACTTAGGCTGGCGCGGCCGTATGTTGGCCAAAGTGCATGGCAGTTTAGACGAATATCTTTCAGCTTGTCAGCTTGGTATCACGCTGGCATCGCTTGGTCTGGGCTGGGTCGGCGAACCGGCTTTTGCCGCGTTAATTGAACCAGCTTTATTCAATGCAGGCGTGACCAGCCAAAAGTTGATTCACGGTATCGCTTTTGTGGTCGCTTTCTTTACCATCTCTTATCTGCATATTGTGGTGGGCGAATTAGTGCCTAAAACATTGGCGATACGCATGGCTGAACGCGTGAGTTTATGGACTGCGCCTGCGTTATACGGGTTTTATTGGTTAATGTTTCCAGCGATTTGGTTATTGAATAAAAGCTCTAATATCGTGATTAAAACCTTAAAACTCAAACCAAAAGATGGGCACGAATCTCAATACTCATCAGAAGAACTAAAGCTTATTTTAAGAGGCTCAAGGCCGAATGAAGATTTCAGTTCGTCAGAATGGAAAGTGTTAGCGCAAGCAATCGATTTTAGAGAGCTGGAAGTATCTGATTTGATGCACCCTTTTAGCGATGCGACGGTGCTATTAGAAGATGACACTTTTCAACAGAATATGGAAAAGATCGCCGCGCACCGCTACAGCCGTTATCCATTAATTGGCAGTGATGGGAAAGTGTTAGGCATTATTCACATTAAAGATCTCTTCATCGCGCTAACAAAGCAAAGCAAAGAAGTCGACTTAACCAGTATTATCAGGCCAATTAAAACCGTCTCACCCGAAACGCCTGCTACTGATCTTTTTCGGCAATTACAGCAAGGCGCGCCGCACCTCACCATCGTGGCTTACGGCAATAATCCGCCAGTAGGATTTATTACGCTGGATAATTTATTATCCGCATTGGTTGGCGATATTAGTGATGAGTTTAAAAAATCTCAAAGTGAATGGACCAAGTTAGATGATGGCTCTTTACTCGGCAAAGGCACGTTGCCCATTAACACGTTAGAACGCACGCTTGGCGTGGATATCGCGTCAGAAGATGCCGATACGGTTGCAGGATTGATTCTTTGGAAATTGACCGAGTTGCCGAAAGAAGGCCAACGTATTGAATTTGATGAGTTCAGCATTGTGGTCAAAAAAATGTCTGGACCGAGAATTCTGCTGATCAGGGTTTATCCAAAAAAGCACACGCATGCAATCAGCCATCATTAATTATCTGTTCAATTGGTTTCAAACTTTCGCGTTTTATCCTGTTTAGCAATCGACTAATTGCAACCGTTACATTTAATCATGGTCATTTAAATATCACGCATTTATTAAGCATTTATAGAGGTTAAGTTCGCTTGTTTTAAACTGACTGTCGTAAATATTAACGCTCAAATTATTTATATGGAAAGGTCATTATGGCTATTGGCTGGCTAGCACTACTAAAAACCGTGCCTTGGGTAGATGTTGTGCGCAACTCACCCAAAATCGCAGATGAAGCAAAAAAGTTGTGGAGTACGATTACAAACAAGCCGAATGCAGAAAGTGAGCTTGAGGCTAATCGCTACAAACTCTCATCTGGGCTTTCATCTGAAAATAATACCGTTGAGTCACTGCAAAAAAGGCTCGCTACAGTGGAATCTGCCTGTGCTAATTTACATAATCAAATGCTTGCATCAACAGAATTGATACAAGCCCTGGCTGAACAAAATGCACAACTTATCAAAAAAATCGAGCTAAGTCGCGTACGCATCTTAAGGTTAATAGGTGTTGGCGCTGTTATTGGCTTGATTGCCATTTTCAATTTGATTTATACATTTGCAAAATAATAATTCTGCCACCAGCAGTTTTCCAGATACTTAATAAAGCTTCCGCGCTTAGTTTTTGCCAAAAATTTTATCATTTAGCTCATTGGTAATCACATGAAGAAAGCTTCTTCTGCGCTGATTTTCCAACTCATAACTGCGTAATTTGCGTAAATCTAATGCACTTACAATGCTTCACTTTTTTGTCTAATTGTTTCAACATCAATTTGTTAAAACTCGCAATAAGCGATGAGTTAACCATATTTTTATGCTGATTTCTGTCATCGGTTTTTTGAAAACATCCCTTAATATCAGAAAAAAATCTACCTTTGGCTATTTTGAATATCATCTAAAACTGCATACATAAAAATCCCCATTCAAGAGGTTTGACTATTATTTGAATAACTTGCCCGTTTCAATGATTCGCCGTAGCCCATAATAGATCTAATAATTTTGGATCTTTCATCTTTTCAACCCACCATTTCAACGCTGCCCCATTATCTTCTGTTCGCCACGCAAGATAAAACGGTTCGGCTTGTCTAGGTTCTTCGGCTTGCTTTTCTATTAACAAGCCATTTGCAATCGCGTTACGCGCTAATGGTTCTGGCAAAAATCCAAAGCCGACGCCTGCTATTTGAAACTCATATTTGCTGCGCATATTGGGCAAAGCTAAGGTATTTTGGCCAAACAGCAATCCCACCGTCCTTGGTGGCATTTTCCGTACAGAATCACTGACACTAATCGCAAGATGCTGGTTGAAATCCGCTTTACCTAAAGGATGTGGCACGCTGGCTAATGGATGTTGTGGCGATACCGCAAACACAAATTCAACCGTTCCAATCTCATAAGTGTTGTAACCGCCGCCAGATGGACCTTCTCCAGCCGCGCCGATTAGCAGGTCAACGCGTCTATCCATCAGCGCTTCCCATGTGCCGGATAAAGTTTCTTGTGCGAATCTTAATCTGGTTAAATCGGCGACTTTGCAGAATTCGGTGATATCTGCAATCAAGGCAGTGGGCGAAAATAGTGAGTCCATTCCGATGGTTAACTCGGTTTCCCAGCCAGAAGCAACGCGCCTGACGCGATGTTCTAAATCTTCTGCAGCTTTGAGTAGATGCCGCCCTTCGTTGAGTAATTCACTGCCCGCTTTTGTAATCGCCACTTTGGGGCCTAAACGCACAAATACCTGCACGCCCAAATCTTGCTCCAACTTACTCACGGTGTAAGAAATAGTAGAAGGTACTTTGTGTAATGCATTGCCCGCCGCCGCAAATGATCCAAGCCGATCAATCGCGTCTAATATGAGTAAAGCATCTAGCGTAATTCTAAACATTCGATTTTTTCGATGATAGGTTGATAATTTTTCCGTTTTTCATTCATTCAATCTCGGTTCATACTGCACTCATGCCTCATAAACAAGCTTAATACGGAAGCTTAATGTGATGTTAGCAATGTGGTTGATGTGCAAAATTATCGCATATTAAAACAAGTTAATCATCGCCTTAATAATAATAGAATCAACTTTAATAGGAGTGAATCATGTTAAAAATACACAAAAATAGTAGTCGCGGTGCAGCAGATCATGGTTGGTTACAATCTAATCATTCATTTTCATTTGGTCAATTTTACAATCCAGAAGAAATGGGATTTGGCCCACTTTTAGTCATTAATGAAGATCGCGTGCAGCCAGCAAAAGGCTTTGGCACACATGGCCACAGCGATATGGAAATCATTTCATACGTATTAAGCGGCGCGCTGGAGCACAAAGATAGCATCGGTACAGGCTCGGTGATTCGTTATGGTGATGTACAAAGAATGAGCGCTGGCACTGGCGTGCGCCACAGTGAGTTTAATCATTCCAGCACAGAACGTGTGCATTTTTTGCAAATTTGGATCGAGCCAAATGTGAAAGGTATTCCAGCCAGTTATGAAGAAAAGCATTTTGATGTGGCATCTAAAACTGGCAATTTACGTTTGATTGCTTCACCTGACGGCAAAGATGGTTCAGTGTTAATTCACCAAGATGCACGTATTTATGCGGCGATTCTTGGTACGTCAAATACAGTTGAACCAGATCAAGAATCAGACCATGAATCAAATGAAACGCTACAACATACATTGGCAGCTGGTCGCACAGGATACGTACACGTGATTCGCGGACAAGTTGATGTAAATGGTATCGCTTTAAAAACCGGTGACGCTTTAAAAATAACAGAAACGGATTTAGTTGAATTCACCAATGCGTATGCAGTTGAATTACTTTTATTCGATTTACCTTACTAAAATTTACCTTAATTAACGATTTCAAATATTTATCAGGAGAAATAACCATGACTAAACCTTACATTCGTCTAGACAAAGATAACGCAGTGGTTTTATTAGTGGATCATCAAGCGGGCTTGCTGTCGCTGGTTCGCGATATCGATCCAGATAAGCTGAAGAATAATGTATTGGCTTTAGGGGACATGGCGAAATATTTCAAGTTGCCGACTATTCTGACGACCAGTTTCGAAACAGGTCCCAATGGTCCGTTGATTCCGGAATTCAAAGCGCAATTTCCAGATGCGCCTTATATCGCGCGCCCTGGCAATATTAACGCTTGGGATAATGAAGATTTCGTGAAAGCCATCAAAGCCACCGGTAAAAAACAATTGATTATCGCAGGCGTGGTGACTGAAGTTTGTGTGGCATTTCCAGCATTATCGGCAATTGAAGAAGGCTTTGAAGTATTTGTCATCACCGATGCATCTGGCACATTCAATGAAATGACACGCCAAGCCGCGTGGGATCGCATGTCAGTAGCTGGTGCGCAATTGATGACTTGGTTTGGCGCCGCCTGTGAGTTACATAGAGATTGGCGCAATGATATTGAAGGTTTAGGCGAACTATTCTCCAACCATATTCCCGATTATAAAAATCTATTTACCAGTTACAACACTGCACAAGCTAAAACTTCCAGCTAAAAATACAGCCTAAAATAGTATTAATTATCAACAAGATAAATCAGCGAGTTACAAAAAATCTTGCTGATTTCTATCTTTTCAGCGTGTAATCTTATCGCAAATATCAATATTAAATCGCGCACCAATAACCTGCCACAATCACTTAATGCTTAAACGACACGAACCAATGCGTTTAGCCTGAGTCGGATAAGTAGTCATTAAAATTTAATTTTTATTCAATAAGCGCTTGGTTTATAGTCTGTATTAACTCAAACTTAATAGCCTAAATTAATCACAAGACTACTAGAATATTCTTGCAAACTCAAACCAGTTTTGATTAAAACCTCATTTGATATTTTTCATAAAAAATATAACGCTATTCAATAACCCTATTTAATTATCCTGTTTAGTTAACCCATATTAAGGAGTAATAAATGTCAAAAGCCATCAGTTATGCAGCAGTTTCTGCTAAAGAAAAATTAGCCCCATTAAGTTTTGAACGTCGTGAAGTGGGCGCTAAAGATATACAGATCGAGATTTTATTCTGCGGCGTTTGCCACTCAGATCTCCATACCGCACGCAATGAATGGCAAAACTCAGTTTACCCAGTTATTCCTGGACATGAGATTGTAGGCCGTGTGACTAGCGTGGGCGCTGAAGTTAAAGCTTTTAAAGCCGGTGATTTAGCGGGCGTAGGTTGTTTGGTCGATTCATGCGGCGTGTGTGAAGACTGTAAAGATGGTTTAGAACAATATTGCGACCAAGAAGTGTTTACTTACAACAGCCCAGACAAACACACAGGCAAAATGACGTATGGCGGATATTCAAATCAAATAGTAGTCGACGAACATTTCGTTTTACATATTTCAGACAAGTTAGATTTAGCTGCAGTGGCGCCATTATTGTGCGCAGGTATCACCACCTACTCACCATTAAAACACTGGAAAGTTGGGCCAGGCAGTAAAGTCGGTATCGTTGGTTTAGGCGGACTTGGTCACATGGGTGTAAAACTCGCGCATGCAATGGGTGCGCATGTGGTTTTATTTACGACCTCTGCCAATAAAGTTGAAGATGCTAAACGATTAGGCGCAGATGAAGTGGTCATCTCAAAAAATCCAGATGAAATGAAAGCGCATCTTAAAAGCTTTGATTTCATTTTAAATACCGTCGCAGCCGCGCATAACCTGGATGTGTTTACCGAATTACTCAAACGTGATGGCACCATGTGTTTGAATGGCGTGCCCGAGCATGCACATCCTTCACCGAATATTGGTAGCTTGATCTTTAAACGCAGGCAAATTGCTGGTTCATTGATTGGCGGCATTAAAGAAACGCAAGAAATGTTAGATTTTTGTGCCGAGCACAATATCACTTCTGATATTGAAATTATCGATATCAAAGATATCAATGAATCTTACGAGCGCATGGTTAAAGGCGATGTGAAATATCGTTTTGTGATCGATATGGCGACATTAAAAGCTTAGTTTTGACAAAATTCCCATAAGGCATTTTCGAATGCTTTATGGGCGTTTCACTCACAACCTATTCGCAGCATTATTAACCTAATTTTAGGGTTAACTATTTAGCATCAACTGTTAGACTCTTCTGCCAAATATTATTTATTTAAACTATTCACACCACGCCAGGTCGTAAAAGTATGCGATTTATTCAAACTGTTTTAATTCTATTACTGGCATGTTCAATCAATAGCTGTGGATTTGTTAAAACCGCTTATAACAACGCACCAAAAGCCCTTAGCTGGTGGTTAGATGATTACTTTGATTTTACTACTGCACAAAAAGCTGTTTTAAACCCTGCTTTGCATCGCGTGCATGATTGGCATCGCCAAAATCAATTACCCAATTACATTAAAACGCTGCAAGCGTTACAAATTATCGTTGCCAAAGAACAATTTAGCCCTAATGAAGCGTGTGAAAAAATTGATCAATTTAAGGACAATTTCAATCAACTTCAATCTGAGTTTATTCCCACTATTATTGAAATAGCGCCGTTGTTAACCGACAAACAGCTGCAATATTTTCATGCAAAATTAGAGAAACGTGCGCTTAAATGGAAATCTGAATGGTGGCAAGAAACACCTGAAGAACAATTGTCTATGCGGCTTGAAAAAATTGAAGATCTGGCTGAAAAAATCTATGGTGACTTAAATGATGCGCAACACACTTTGTTGAAACAAAACCTTGCCATAACGCCGGTTAATCCAGCGCTAAGTTATGCCGAGATATTGAGACGCAATGAAGATGTTGAGCAGATTGTCACTGCGTTACACAATCAATCACTAAGCCCCGAAAACAAAACACAATTGGTTAAGGATGGCTTTGAGCGACTACAAAACAGCCCGAATCCTACGTATCAAACGTATGCAAATCAGATGAAAAAACGTACCTGCGAAATCATTGCCGATTTACATGCCAGCACTGACAGTAAACAAAAACAACATGCTAACGATTGGTTAGAGAGTTACATCGTGCAACTCTCTAGCTTATCTGTGAGTAAAAAACAGTAGTAAAAAAAGCTCTTAAAACCGCACACAAAAGATAAGTTTTAAAGCCAAATCAAGCAACTTGTTCTAAACTTAACACTCGTACAGCGTCAATATTGGTTTAGCCATATAATTTATATCATTGCTAGATAAGCATGATAATTAAAGGGGATTATTTTGAGTTTAATCGGCAATATCTTATGGTTTATTTTCGGTGGCGCTTTAATGGGATTAGGCTGGTGGCTTGCAGGTTTGCTCGCTTTCCTCTCGATTATTTGTATCCCTTGGGGTAAGGCTTGTTTTGTCATCGGCACCTTTACTTTTTTCCCATTCGGAAAAGAAGCGGTCAGCCGGAAACATATCAATAAAAAAGATGATATCGGTACAGGCACCTTAGGCTTAATCGGCAATATTATTTGGTTTTTAATTGCGGGTTGGTGGCTTGCGATTGGCCACTTGTTAGCCGCTATTGCCTGTTTTGTAACAATTATCGGCATCCCTTTTGGTATTCAACATATGAAGCTTGCTGTCATCGCCATCGCGCCGATTGGTAAAACGATTGTGGATAAATAACGATCAATCTGCTGTGACGACTAAAGCAACAAGCTTAACAACAATAGGCCTAACAATAAGCACGCACACGAATGCGACAGGCATTGCCAATAGATAAGCATGGATGACATGCTGAAAATAATCATGATGAATTCCGCTATTGGCAGCAACAATCACCATGCACATTAAACAAGCCATAATGCCCGCCATGAAAAATGCGAACACATAGTGGGTGTAACGTTTGGGTATTTGTATTTTCATCACAATTCTTTATTGCTCAATTTAAGTTTTGAGATTTTAATGGCAAATTCTATAAGTTGGTAGAGCGCTAACACTATATTCAGTAACAAGTTAAACTATCGACTAATCTTATCTATTCGATAGTTTATGGACACATTAAGAAGTATTGAAAGTTTTGTTAAAGCAGTAGAAGGCAGAAGTATTGCTGCCGGCGCTCGCATGCAAGGTATCACGCCCGCAGCAGCGAGTCAGAATATTTTACGGCTGGAGTCTTCATTAAATGCGCGTTTGCTTACACGTACAACACGTAGTTTAGCGTTAACCGAGGCAGGTGAAATCTATTATGCCAAAGTGCGTCATATCATCAGTGATATCGAAAGCGCGAAGTCATTAGTCACCGAACTGCAAGGAGAACCTCAAGGACGCTTAAAGATTGCAGCATCTGCTGCATTTGGTCGTCACGTGCTGTCTTCAATCATCCAAACATTCACTGCGCTATATCCAAAATTGTCCATTGAACTGGTTTTAACTTATCGCAATGTTGACCATATTAAAGAAGATGTCGATATCAGCATTCGCTTGAAGCAACAATTAGAATTGGGTTTGGTGGCTAGAAAAATCGCAACAATACCCGTTATATATTGTGCTTCACCCGCTTATCTGGCGCGGAAAGGACAACCTAAAGAACCTGAGGAGTTACAACATCACAATTGCCTGATGTTTCGTACTTCGATGAATGGACGTTTGTTTAGCTGGGGATTTATTCGTGATGAGTTGAGATTCGAGCCAGATATTAAACCTTTTATTATCAGCAACGATATAGACTCGCTAGCTGAATTGACTATTAGCGGCGTTGGGATTACCAGGCTTGCCGCATTTATCGCAAATCCTTTAATCAAAAATGAGAAATTAGTCGCTTTATTCCAACAGCAGAAAACAACTCAAACTCAATTAGAAGCTCATTCGGATAGCGAACCTTTAGAGTTCTACGCTTGTTTTCGTGACCAACATGCCATGACATTAAAAGTAAAAGCGTTTATGAATCATCTGGTTGATTCGCTGCCCACAACATGGGAGCTAGCCTGATTGATTATTGTTGCAAGGGCTTGCTATTGCCACAGCTTGCAGAAACCCATTTACCACTCATATTGGCCTGATCTTTAATTGGGCTGCCTTGAACCGTGCCATTGAATACCGTTTGTCCGGTAAAACTTTCTGCATTGGTGAAAGTACCTTCTGCCACACCGCTACCGTCTAATTGCGGATTTTTGCAGATGAATTCCACGCGATAGCTATTGCCGTTTTGCGTGGCTTTATTCACTTTGCAACCAGCTTGTTCTTGAAACGAACTCGGCATTAACTTCTTATTCGCCATTTCTTGCGTGACACAGGCATTGGATATTGCTGCACCATTTTGAATGGCGGGCATTTCAAAACCATATTCTTTGGCTAATTGATTGATGTTTTCCATTTGGTCTGGTGGAATTTGTGATGCTAGACTCAATAGATTAGAAGTAGTCGTCACTTCCCAAAGGCCTGGTTTCATTGAGTTTTCGGCAGCATTGGCAGTTGTTGCTAATGCAAATGCAGTAAGTGTTAAAAAAATGCCAGTTAAAACGCTAGAAAAAAATAAGTTGTTACGCATTCAATATCCTATGCAAAAATAATCGTTAACTTTCAGAAAGCCAATGGTCGAGTTAGTTCAGATTGCCATGCCTGATTGTTATCGTCGGATTGTCATTCTTTGGCGATTCAACTGCGCATTGTAACAACACAAATTAACAACTCATATATCATGTCGTTTTGGCAAAAAACGCGTCAAGAAACTCTGCATGTTAAAAAGGATTGGGCATCATGTTAAAAGCAAATGAGCATAATAAACAGTGGATAACGCTGATTGTGCTTTGTCTGGGCGAATTAATGATTGTGCTGGATACGACAATCGTCAATGTTGCATTGCCATCTATACGCACCGATTTAGGTTTTAATGAAACATCACTGGTTTGGGTAGTGAATGCTTACATGCTCACTTTTGGTGGATTTTTACTGTTAGGTGGACGTTTAGGCGATTTTTACGGTCATCGCAAAGCGTTTCTGGTTGGATTAACGCTATTCACGGTTGCATCACTGGCCTGTGGCTTGGCAAATTCTCAAGCCATACTAATCATTGCCAGAGCTATTCAGGGTTTAGGTGGTGCAGTAGTTTCAGCAGTCGCGTTATCGCTGATTATGGATTTATTTGCACAGCCAAATGAACGCGCAAAAGCCATGGGTGTTTATGGTTTTGTATGTGCTGGCGGCGGCAGTATTGGCGTTTTATTAGGCGGTTTATTAACCAGCGCGTTTAGTTGGCATTGGATATTCTTGGTGAATTTGCCGATTGGCATCGCCGTATTCATACTTTGCATGAAACTTTTGCCCAGTGACCAAACTCAAGCAGATGCAACCAGCCACGATGTAGGAGGCGCACTGACGATTACGGCTTCACTGATGTTGGCAGTTTATGCCATCGTCAACGGTAACGAGGCGGGCTGGACTTCCACGCAGACGATGAGTCTGTTACTCGCTTCGGTGGTGCTACTGATTACATTTATTTTTATTGAACAGCGCGTTAAACAACCTTTGGTTCCGCTTGGTATGTTTCGTTTGCGTAATCTCGCCATCGCCAATACTGCAGCTATTTTATGGGCGGCGGCGATGTTTGCTTGGTTCTTTATTTCCGCGTTATATATGCAATCTGTACTGGGTTATAGCGCGTTGCAAGTAGGTTTGGCTTTTCTACCTGCTAACGTCATTATGGCCGTTTTTTCATTGGGTATTTCGGCCAAGTTAATCATGCGATTTGGCATAAGAATACCGCTTGCATCTGGCTTATTACTCGCTGCGATTGGGCTTGCACTATTTGCACGCATGCCCGTTGCCGGGCATTTTGTTGTAGACGTATTACCCGGCATGTTATTACTTGGTTTAGGCGCAGGCATTGCGTTTAATCCCATGTTACTGGCTGCAATGAATGATGTAAAACCCAGTGAATCTGGCCTTGCTTCTGGCGTGATTAATACATCGTTTATGATGGGCGGCGCATTAGGTTTAGCCATATTGGCGAGCTTAGCAGCCATGCAAACGCGCCATCTAGCGGGTAATGGAATTGCTACTATATCCGCCTTAAACGGTGGCTATCAACTTGCATTTGCATTAGCGGCATTATTTGCACTTGCAGGCGCAGGGTTAAGCATTTTCCTCACCACTAAGAAATAAATAGTTGAAATAAAAAGTTTAAATGAAAAAGTTCTCAGAAAGGTTAAATAGTGAGTATTGAATTAATCATAGCATTTGTGCTACTCGGTATTTTTGTTGGCATATTAGCAGGCATGCTGGGTATTGGTGGTGGTGGCGTTATGGTGCCAGTCTTAACCTCTATCTTTATTTATCAGGGCTTCCCAAAAGATAGTGTTGTGCATCTTGCATTGGGCACTTCAATGGCGTGTATCGCGTTAACATCTTTTTCAAGCATGCGCGCGCATCACAAAAATGGCGCCGTTATTTGGCCTCTGGTCAAAACCATGTCCATCGGCATGGTGGTTGGTACATTTTCGGGTACTTTCTTAACTGCTTATTTAAGCTCAATCACGCTATCCATCATCTTTGCGGCTTTTATGGGCTATGTTGCTGTGCAGATGTTCAGAACAACCAAGATAAAAGCCAGTTCAGGCGAGATTAATAAAACCGAGTTAAGATTAGTCACATTAGGAATAGGCGCAACATCTGCATTGGTTTCGATTGGCGGCGGCTCGCTCACTGTGCCTTATTTAACGTGGCGCGGAATCAATGTGAAAAGCGCGATTGGCATCTCTGCGGCATTGGGTTTTTACATTTCAATCGCCGGTACGTTTGGTTATTTAATCAATGGCTTTATTAACCCCGCCACTACGCAATATTCGTGGGGCTATATTTATCTGCCAGCTGTATTGTTAGTGTCGATTCCCAGTTACTTTACCGCGCCTTTGGGTGCGAAGTTAACCCAGCGCTTACCCACGCAAATATTAAAGAAAATATTCGGCGTATTACTGCTGATTTTAAGCCTTAAGATGTTGTCATCTTTTTTATAGGATGCTGATTGCTTAAAACCTAATGCAAGGAATAATAAAACAACAAATAAATGAATATTTTCAGAAAGATTAAAAGGAACACGCATTGCTTAAAACGTATTTATTAACTGCCGCTGCAGCCATTTTTTGGGGCGCTAATTTCAATTTAGCAAAACCAGTCGTCGCAGAAATGAGCCCGTATATCGCGGGTGCTAGCCGTTATATTTTGGCGGCGGCTATCATGTTGATGATTGTAAAATTTAGGCGCGAGCGTATTCCTGCGCGCCATCTTAAAACTTATCTTACGCTTGGCATAGTCGGTGTTTTTGGTTTTAACCTATTTTTCTTTTTAGGCATGCAAACCACTTCAGCGGTAAATGGCGCACTGATTATGGCACTTAACCCACTTTTTACCGCAGTTATTGCTTATTTTGTCTTAAACGACAAGCCCAATAATCGGCAGATGCTGGCGTTTCCCGTTGGCATCATCGGCGTCGCAATCGTAGTTCTGGGCGCAGGCGCAGAATTGCGTGTATCAACAGGCGATATTTTTATATTTATCGCCAATTTAAATTGGGCACTTTACAACGTGCTGGTGCGCAAATTAATGCCAAAAGATGTTAGCGGCATCGCAAGCACGGCTGGCATTATGACGGTCGGCGCAGTTGCATTGACGCTTGTTGCGCTTATTCATGGCGATGCGTTTATTATGCCAAGCATGATTGCTGGCTCTGCTTTACTCATCATGAGTATCTGCGGTGGCGTGTTGTCTTACCTCTTTTGGAATGCGGGCATCGCCAATCTTGGTCCTGCCAAAGCCGCTATTTTTATGAATCTTGTACCGCTCACGTCAATCGTCATCGCTACTTTCGAAGGCTTGCCGCCTAATTTTGCACAGATAGTGGGTGCAGTTATTATAATTTGCGCGGTGACTTACAGCACGACTTCTAATAACAATACTGACTCCAGTAAAATACCTGCAAATGGTCGTGAGTAAACAAGTGGTCGCGAAAAAATATAGACTTTAAAATGCATTAACTAAACACTAAAAATATGCTCAAAAAGTATCTTAACTCGTCTAAACATCTTCAGCGGCTTGTGCTGACCAGCTTTGTTGTGACTTTTGCGTGCGCGCGCATTGTCGTGCTACTCATCATGACGCGCGATATTCCTGACTTGTTTCTGCATATCGGCGGCACGCATGTGCACCATTTAAACTACGGCATTTTCCTGCTTTCTGCAGTCGGGGCAGCGCTGTTATTTACGACACCGTCCAAGCAGTGGTTAAGCATTATCGCCATTACTTATGGTATCGGTTTAGCACTCACTTTTGATGAATTCGGCATGTGGTTGCATCTGGGCGGCAGTTATTGGCAACGCGCGAGTTTTGATGCGATTACCATTGTCGGCGGCATTCTGCTACTTGCCGCTTATACGCCACCCACACACTGGACTTGGCGCAGATTCGCTGGCGCGATTCTGATTGTGACAGTAATAGCCGTATTTTGTTGGCGGCTATCGTTAACACTTCCGTCGATTGAGCAAAAATTTTTGCCAACATTGCAAAGTATTGAGAATCTGGGCCCACATTAGTTTTAATCCCGTATTAACCTTAATTTTTGGCTCACTATCTGCAAATAGCGTCTTTAAAATCGCTTCTCAGCAAACTTTTTAGGTCGTTAAGTCATATTGATATGGCATGCTTATAAAAAACTAGCGGCTTTACTAGTTATAATAAGTAACAATCTAAACATTCTTAATGCATTAAACACTGCAAAAATCATTTCTAATAATAAAACTAACGATAAAAAACTATGGATCATAATTTAACACTCATCACCACTATCGCTGCCGGCTTTGGGCTGGCACTCATTTTTGGATTCATCGCAGAACGCTGCAAATTGCCTGCATTAGTGGGCTATTTATTAGCGGGTATTTTAATTGGCCCAGCAACGCCCGGCTTTGTGGCAGATGTCGCCATCGCCTCGCAACTATCTGAAATCGGCGTGATGTTGCTGATGTTTGGCGTGGGGTTACACTTCTCCATTAACGATCTAATGTCGGTCAAACGCATCGCATTACCAGGCGCGATTGTTCAAATGTCCATCGCTACGCTGTTGGGCATGGCACTGGCGCATTGGTGGGGCTGGAAATTCGGCGAAGGACTGATATTCGGTTTAGCATTATCGTGCGCCAGTACTGTGGTGCTATTAAAAGCGCTAGAGGCCAGAGGAATTATGGACAGCATGAATGGCAAAATAGCCATCGGCTGGCTGGTCGTTGAAGATTTGTTAACCGTTCTAGTTTTGGTGTTAATGCCACCTTTGGCGGCGATTTTGGGCGGCGTCACCACAGAAGTCACGTCAACTCCATTATGGCAAACCATCAGCTTTACGCTTTTACAAGTGACCGTTTTTATCGTGTTAATGTTGGTGGTCGGCAAACGACTATTGCCTTGGCTGTTGTGGCATGTCGCAAAAACGGGTTCGCGTGAATTATTCACCTTGGCCGTTATTTCTGCCGCCATCGGTATCGCTTATGGCGCTGCGCATTTATTCAGCGTTTCGTTTGCACTCGGCGCATTTTTTGCCGGCATGGTCATGCGCGAATCTGAGTTCAGCCATCGCGCCGCGGAAGAATCTTTACCATTACGCGATGCGTTTGCGGTACTGTTTTTCGTTTCCGTTGGCATGCTGTTCGAACCAGCGATTTTAGTGGAACAACCGCTTAGCGTATTAGCCGTCGTTGCCGTTATCGTATTCGGCAAATCCATTGCAGCGATGGTGATTACGCTGGCATTCCGCTATCCATTAAATACCGCACTTACCGTAGCAGCCAGCTTAGCGCAAATTGGTGAGTTCTCATTTATTCTGGCTGGATTAGGCGTAACTTTGGGCATTTTGCCAACACAAGGCATGAGCTTGATTTTAGCGGGCGCGCTGATTTCCATCGCCATGAATCCGCTGTTGTTCTCCATGATCACACCGTTCAAAAAATGGGTATTGGGCTTTTCAGAACTGGCACGCCATTTTGAAAAACGCACCGATCCATTCTCAGAATTACCGATGAGTACCGAACGCAAATATCTAGAAGGCCAAGTCGTGTTAGTGGGTTATGGTCGCGTGGGTAAACGCATTGCCAAGGCATTAACTGAGAGCAGTATTCCTTATGTTGTAGCAGAAGAAAATCGCGAAATCGTCGAATCTTTACGCAAAAAAGGCGTACCCGCCGTTTCAGGCAATGCTGCTGATGCTGGTGTATTGATTCAAGCGCATATTGCTAACGCCTCTATGTTGGTGATTGCCACGCCAGATACGATTGATGTACGCAAAATGGTGCAGACTGCAAAAATACTGCAACCGGGCATTGAGATTGTCGTTAGAACGCATAACGAAGATGAATCGAGATTCTTAAGAGAAGAAAGTATCGGCAAAGTATTCTATGGTGAAGAAGAGTTGGCAAATGGCATGTGCGAGTTTATCGTTAAGCAATATGCGCCAAAAAATGCCACTGTTTAGAAGGTTAACTTAACCGCGCAATACCTTATAAAACTGTTATTTTGGCTACCTAGAACAATGCTTTTAATGCTGATATGATTGTTGTGCTTGAGAATTTAAGGCAAAAATTAAAGCCGAAATAAAACACAATGAAGCCAGATTGAACAAACGATAACAATCACTTGATCATCATTAAAAGTCTATTTGATAAGAGCCAATATGAAAAAAACCATCTCTATTTTATTCGCTGCAACATTTTTCTGCTTAAGTGTTAGTGCTGCCTATGCGGCGTGCAGTGTACCAACTGCGCCAGATGCGCCAAGCGAAAAGCCGTCGTTGCCCATTTGCATGTCTAGCTACAAAAGTACTGGCAAGCACGATTGCTCAAACACCGAGGCCGAAAACTACATTGACCAAATCAACAAATATATGAAAAAACTGAGCGCCTACGCCGCAGATGCCATTACTTATGCAAATGACGTGCAAGAGTATGCAAAATGCAGCGCAGAAGAAGCGAAAGAAGGCTTGAAATAAGCGACCTTAAAATTAATAAAGCTTAAAGAAGCTGAGATTTAAAGCAATAATCACTTAAGACAGCAAGGAGAATTGCCATGAAAAAACCCTATTACATCGACTTTCCGCAAGAGCATTATGAGAATCAATTGCATCGCTATCGCTGCGTTTTTTGTAAGGAAGAAACTACAGTAATTAACGGCAAGCTTGAAGGGCATTTGCCCACGTGTGAATACCGCACGCAATTAGAAAAAGCTGGTTACGATGCGATTGGTTGCTCAGTCAAAACGCCATTTACCGATGCGGATGATTTTGACTAAAAATTTTGGTTAACACTTTAATTCAAGAATATTGTCTAAA
Organism: Methylotenera versatilis 79; assembly: GCF_000384375.1. Classification (NCBI taxonomy): domain Bacteria; kingdom Pseudomonadati; phylum Pseudomonadota; class Betaproteobacteria; order Nitrosomonadales; family Methylophilaceae; genus Methylotenera; species Methylotenera versatilis. The sequence continues at coordinate 320,652 of NZ_ARVX01000001.1, forward strand.
ATAAAGTGTTAACTATTTAAATGACTCCAGTTAAAACCGCATGCTACATGGCTGTATAGCTACATTCCCGTATACACAGGCCCACTGCCACCTTCTGGCGGAACCCAAACAATATTCTGCGTTGGGTCTTTAATATCGCAAGTTTTGCAATGAATGCAGTTTTGCGCGTTGATTTGCAGATGCGGCGCATTATCCTTTTGAATAATCTCATACACGCCAGCTGGACAATAACGCTGCTCTGGCGCATCATATTTAGGCAAATTAATGCTAATCGGCACATTCGCATCGATTAACTTTAAATGGCACGGTTGATTCGCATCGTGCGCGATATTACTTAAATTAATTGAATTCAGCTTATCAAAACTAAATATACCATCTGGTTTTGGGTAATTAATCACAGGCATTTCAGCCGCTGGTTTAAGGCTGTCATGGTCAGCTTTTTGATGTGGCAGCGTCCAAGGTGTTTTTATTTTGAATGCGGCTAACCACATTTCAACACCGCCAAGCAACATACCGCCCCAACTACCAAATAGTGATAACAAAGGTTTTACATTGCGCACCGCTTGTAAATCCTGCCAAACCCAAGAGTTGCGCAATGCTTCAGGATAAGCCGTTAACAGGCTTTCTTTTACGTCGTTTGAATTCTCACTGTTAAAAGCCTCAAATACTGCTTCAGCCGCCAACATGCCGGATTTCATGGCATTGTGGCTGCCTTTGATGCGCGGCACATTCACCATGCCAGCGCTACAACCGATTAACGCGCCACCAGGGAAAATCAAATTAGGCAGCGATTGCAATCCGCCCTCGCTAATCGCTCTGGCACCGTAACTTAAGCGTTTTCCACCTTGCAAAAGCGCTTTGATTTTTGGATGGGTTTTAAAACGCTGAAATTCATCAAATAGCGACAAATGCGGATTGGCGTAATCCAAATGCACCACAAAACCGATAGAAACCAATTGCTCGCCATAATGATAAATAAAAGAACCGCCACCGGTATCGGCATTCAACGGCCAGCCAATACTATGTTGCACCAAGCCCAATTTGTGCTGTTCCGCAGAAACACGCCACACTTCTTTAAAACCCAAACCATATTTTTGCGGCGATGCATTTTCACGCAGCTTAAAACGCGCTTCCAACTGACGCGTCAACGAACCGCGTGTGCCTTCCGCAATTAATGTATAAGGCGCACGGATTTCGATACCTTGCACAAATTGCGCAGTTGGCTCACCGTTCGCATCGCGACCCATATCGCCTGTGATAATACCTACTACTTGTCCATCTTCATACAGCATTTCCTGCGCAGAAAATCCTGCGTAGATCTCAACGCCCAACGCTTCGGCTTGTTCGCCCAACCAGCGGCAAACATCACCAAGGCTGGCAATATAGTTACCTTTATTGCTCATTAACGGTGGCAATAAACGGTGTGGAATCGCCCAGGATTTAGCCTGGCTTAAGATTAAAAACTCATCATCACTTACTGGCGTATTCAGCGGAGCACCTAATTCGCGCCAGTTTGGAATTAACTCATTTAAAGCAATAGGATCGATTACCGCGCCAGAAAGAATATGCGCGCCCACTTCTGCGCCTTTTTCTAGCACGCAGACACTTAATTCCTGACCCGACTCTTGCGCCAATTGTTTAAGCCGAATCGCCGCTGCCAAACCTGCTGGGCCTGCGCCTACAATCAATACGTCATAATTCATTACATCACGCTGCATGACATTTCCTTGTTTTCAATCTTATATTTTTATATTTGTTGTTTAATATTTGTATATTGATGACTTATTATTTAAGCCACTTTTAATCTGCTTTTACTTAACGGTTTAATTTAGGCAACTTCTGGCAGATTAACCAAATCACTTCTTTCAACGCCCGCTGTCAGCTCTTTGCACAATGCCAAAAACTCACGCATGCCAGTTGTTTGATATTTCTGCTTATGCCACAAAAAATAAAAAAATCGGCCCAAATTAAGTTGCGGTGTGGCTAGTGGCACCAAACTGCCGCGCCTGAACGCATCTTTAAGCGCCAAGCGCGAAATACAACCAATGCCCAAACCAGACTCTACCGCGCGCTTGATTGCTTCGGTATGTTCCAACTCAAGCCGAATATTTAATTGCGCATTATAATTGTGAAAAGCACGATTAAACGTTTCTCGCGTACCAGATCCTTTTTCACGCAAAATCCAAGGCTCCAATAATAATTGCTCTGTCGTCACTTTGCGCAGCTTTGCCAAGGGATGATTAGGCGCACTAAAAACCACTAATTCATCTGCAACCCAAGGCTGCACGGTAATATCGGGATGATAACAATCGCCTTCGATTAAACCTAAATCTAATTCATGATTGGCGATTTGCTGCACAATGGCGCTGGTATTTTGCACCTGCAATTGAATACGACTTTCTGGATGCGATTGTAAAAATCGCGCGACTAATATAGTGACAAGATAATTGCCCACCGTTAAGGTTGCACCAATTTTCATGTGCCCAAAGCTGATATGGCCTTGCAGCAAAGCTTCAATCTCTTTTGCTCTATCCAGCAACTCTACCGCACGTGGTAACAATTGCTGGCCAGTTTCGTTGATGCGTAGTGATTTGTTCACGCGATCAAACAGTTGCAAATCGAACTGCTTTTCAAGCTCGCCTAATGCGGTGCTGGTAGCAGATTGTGACAATGACAACTCCTCAGCCGCGCGCGATACGCTGGCAGTGCGGCTGATGGCTACAAAAATCTCTAGTTGTCTTAAGCTGTATTTCACTTGTTATATTTCATTGGCGCATTTGCTTATACCAATAACATATATCTATATTACAGATATATATAATCATTATAATCCATTTAACATATAGTTGATTTTACTATAAAATACGCGTTAATTGTTAAGGAAGCGGTTATGAAAATACTGGTCGCAGTAAAACGAGTGGTTGATTACAACATTAAAGTGCGTGTTAAACCAGATGGTTCTGATGTCGATATTGCAGGCGTGAAAATGAGCGTTAATCCGTTTGATGAAAATGCCATTGAAGAAGCGTTACGTTTAAAAGAACAAGGCAAAGCGACTGAAGTAATCGCGGTTTCATTTGGTTCGACCGCAAACCATGATGTACTAAGACATGCGCTGGCAATGGGTGCAGACCGCGCTATTTTAGTAGAAAGCACTGAGAAACTGCAATCATTAGGCGTGGCTAAATTATTAAAAGCGGTTGTGTTACGCGAACAAGCCAACCTGATTATTTTGGGCAAACAATCCATTGATGATGATGCGGGGCAAATGGGGCAAATGTTGGCGGCGCTGTTAGATTATCCGCAAGCGACGTTTGCATCGTCTATCAAACTAGAAGGCAATGAAGCGACTGTGACGCGCGAGGTAGATGGCGGAACTGAAACATTAACCTTAGATTTACCCGCCGTGATTACCGCTGATTTACGCTTAAATGAACCGCGCTTTGTGAAATTGCCTAACTTGATGATGGCGAGAAAAAAACCGATTGAAAGTATTAATGCAAGCGAGTTAGATTTAGACACTCAACCGCGTTTAACGCTATTAAAAGTATCTGAGCCGCCAGCTAGAAAAGCCGGTATCAAAGTAAATAGCATTGAAGAATTAGTCAGTAAATTGCGTGCGCATGAAGGAATACAGCTATGAAAACTTTGATTTTAGCGGAGCATAACGGCAAAGAACTCAGCCCATCCGTGCAACAGGCAGTTACTGCGGCACAGTTTTGGCAAGCGCCTATCGATTTATTAGTGGCTGGTGGCAATGAAGCGATTCTGCAAAAAGCCGCGTCAATTTCAGGCGTCACGCGTGTCGTTCACGCCAATGCGGCGCACTTGGCGCATCCACTGGCAGAAGACGTGGCGAATTTAATTGTGACTATCGCCAAAGATTACCAAGTGATTTTAGCGGCGCACTCTTCTTTCAGTCGTAATATCTTGCCGCGCGTTGGCGCTTTGTTAGATGTAGCGATGATTTCGGATGCATTGACGATTCAAGCAAATAACACTTATACGCGCTCTGGCTATGCTGGCAATGTGCATAATTTGATTCAAAGTGTGGATAAAACACAAGTGTTAACCATTCACAGCAGCAGTTTCTCAGCCGCCACCATTAATCTTTCTGGTGCCGCGAATACTGAAATTGTGAATATCGATGCACCAGCCGCTTTCACTAAAACGCGCTGGGTCAGTGAAACGCATAATCAGTCAGACAGGCCTGCGCTTACTTCCGCCAAAATTGTCGTCTCTGGCGGTAGATCACTAGGTAGCGCCGAAAAATTTGAAGAAGTATTGTCGCCATTGGCGACTAAACTTGGCGCAGCTTTAGGCGCTACCCGCGCGGCGGTAGATGCAGGTTACGCCCCAAATGATATTCAAGTAGGCCAAACAGGCGTAGTGGTTGCGCCAGAGCTTTATATCGCAATCGGTGTTTCTGGTGCCGTTCAACACACTTACGGCATGAAAGATAGTAAAATTGTGGTCGCCATTAACCAAGATCCCGATGCGCCGATTTTTCAAGTAGCTGATTATGGCTTGGTCGCGGATCTTTTTGAGGCAGTTCCTACACTCACAGCGGCACTAGTAAAATAAGAATCACGCATAACAACAATCATTCATAATGATAAAATATTATCTATAGAAAACATTAACTTATGAGCAAATACTCTACCGAACGCGTGTTAAGCGTTCATCATTGGAACGACACCTTATTCAGCTTTAAAACTACGCGTGATCCAGGTTTGCGTTTTGAAAACGGCCAGTTTGTGATGATTGGCCTTGAAGTTGATGGTCGCCCACTAGCGCGCGCCTACAGCGTTGCCAGCCCAAACTATGAAGAGCATTTAGAGTTTTTCAGTATTAAAGTACCGAATGGCCCACTCACCTCACGCTTGCAGCATTTAAAAGTCGGTGATGATATTTTGATTGGTCGCAAACCGACTGGTACGCTGGTGATTCACGATTTAAAACCTGCAAAAAATCTTTACTTTTTATCAACTGGTACAGGTTTAGCGCCTTTTATCAGCTTGATTCAAGACATTGACGTGTATGAAAAATATGAAAAAGTGATTGTGATTCATGGCGTGCGCTATGTGAGCGAACTGGCTTATGCCGATTTTATTGAAAAAGAATTGCCAAACAACGAGTTTTTTGGCGATTTAGTGCGTGAGAAATTAATCTATTACCCAACGGTGACGCGTGAACCATTCCGCAATCAGGGCAGATTAACCGACTTGATTAACTCAGGTAAATTGTTTGAAGATATCGGTTTACCTCCGCTAGACCCAGCCAATGACCGCGCGATGATTTGTGGTAGCCCACAAATGTTAGCGGATACATCTGCATTATTGGATGCCAGAAATTTTGTGGAGTCCCCAAGAATCGGCGTGCCAGGCGATTACGTGATTGAACGCGCTTTCGTTGAGAAGTAAAACTACAAAATAATTGATACAAAAAAAGTGTTAACTAAGTTTTAGTTAACACTTTTAAATGATTAGTTTTTAAGCAATCAGGTAACTGCTAAACGGTTACCTGATTTTTTTACGCTATTTTCTAACACCTTATTTTTTAATCAACTCACCCTCAAACACATACACAGAACGCGGTTGCAACTGCAAAGTTTCTTGAGTGTTAACAAAATCAGTCTGCAACGCAGAGGTCAAAATCGGTTTCCAATGATGTTGATCGATACAAGGAATCTGCGCTTCAATCGCAACATGTGAGGCATTTAAAAATACCAATATCGAACGCTCATCTTTTCCAGCAGCGGTTTTGTGTGGTGGCGCAAACTTAACTACCATCGACTTATTATTCGGGTCATTCCAATAATCATCCATCATCACTTCGCCGTTCACATTAAACCAAGTGACGTCTGAATTGCCATGCTCATTCAGTTTGCCCGTCAAAAACTCAGCTCTAGAAATGGCGTTATATTTTTTGCGTAAAGCGGCTAAATCGCCGACAAAATTAACCAAGCCGTCATCTGCTTTATCCCAATTAACCCAACCTATTTCGTTATTTTGGCAGTAAGTATTGTTATTGCCGGATTGCGAATTATTCAACTCGTCACCTGCTAATAACATTGGCACGCCTTGCGATAAGAATAATGTCGCCAAGAAATTTCTTTTTTGCTGTGAGCGCAATGCGTTAATTTCAACCGAATCTGTTTCGCCTTCTACACCACAATTCCAACTGCGATTATCATTGGCGCCGTCATTATTATCTTCACCGTTCGCTTCATTATGCTTTTCATTGTAAGAAACCAAATCATGCAGCGTGAAACCATCGTGCGCGGTAATAAAGTTAACGCTAGACCAAGGCCGGCGATTCTGTTCATTGAACAAATCGCTAGAAGCCGCAAATCGGCTAGAAAATTTTGACAGTAAACTTTCTTTACCTGTCCAAAATTCGCGCACCACATCACGATAATCGCCATTCCATTCTGAAAAACCAGGTGGGAATGAACCCAACTGAAAGCCGCCCGGGCCAACGTCCCACGGCTCTGCAATCAATTTACATTGGCTTAATACAGGGTCTTGCAACATGGCGTGAAATAACGCATGGTCACGATTGAATCCATGTTGATCACGGCCTAAAGTTAACGCCAAGTCGAATCTGAAACCATCGATGCCATACACGGTTGCCCACATGCGTAAGCTATCCATAATCATCTGCAATACTTTAGGGTGCGATGTATTTAATGCGTTACCACAACCAGTTAAGTTATCGTAAAAACGTGGGTTTCCAGGCAGCTCTTTGTAATAACTTAAGTTATCGATGCCTTTCCAAGATAATGTTGGGCCTAAGTGATTACCTTCACAAGTGTGGTTATAAACCACATCTAGAATCACCTCAATGCCCGCTTCATGCAGACTATCGACCGTTCTCGCAATCTCTTCTAACTCACCAGAACCCATATAAGCTGGCTCTGGGGCAAAATAAGAGAGATTGTTATAGCCCCAATAATTGGCTAGATTCTTCTCAATCAAATAGTGATCTTGTGTAAAAGCGTGAATAGGCAACAACTCAATGGCAGTTACGCCAATTTTATGTAGATGGCTGATTAATACAGAATCGCTCAGAGCCGCGAATGTGCCGCGAACATCCTCAGGAATCAGCGGATGCTGCATGGTTAAACCTCTAACATGCGCTTCGTAAATGACACTTTTCGGCCAACGAATATTGGGCTTTTTGGCTTTTACTAAAACAGCACAATCTATCACAATGCCTTTTGGCATAAAAGCAGCGCTATCGCGCTCATCTATAATCAAATCTGCATCTGGCGCATCACTTAAGGTATAGCCATACAGCGAATCATCCCATTTAATCGCGCCGTGCAATTTTCTGGCGTAAGGGTCTAACAGCAATTTATTGGCATTAAAACGCTGGCCTTGCATAGGATCCCACGGCCCGTCTACGCGATAGCCATAACGCTGACCCGGCTTGATGCCTTCAAGATAACCATGCCAAATGCCGTTAGTACATTCTTTGAGTTCAATCCGTTCCATTTCAGAGCTGCCATCTGCACTGAACAAACAAACCGTTACGCTGGTGGCATGGTCTGAAAACAACGCAAAATTCGTACCCTTTCCATTATAGTTTGCACCTCTCGGGTAGGGCAGTCCTTCTTTTAACGTTGTCATTTGCGAATCCTGTTCTAAATAAATAGCTTGGTGATGCAAGTGTGCTTAATGCTTAAAAATGCTTGGATATTTGGTTTGATTATAAATAGCAGCAATCCGTTCAAACATCAGATAACCAGAATTTAATTGTAGGACTGTTCTGACAAAATTTGAATCAGCGTTTGTGCAAAATTCATTCATAAAAATGCAGTGTTTTATAGGGTTAAGTATGTTCCATTAACACATCTAAAAAATCTTCACCATAACGGTCTAATTTAGCGCGCCCAACGCCCATAATTTGACTCATTTCCAGCAAACTACTGGGGCGGCGATTTAAAATCTCAATCAAAGTGGTGTCATGAAAAATAACATAAGGCGGTACGGCTTGCTCATGCGCCAGCGCTAAACGCTTGGCTTTTAGCGCCAGCCAAAGTGGGTCATCAGCTAATCCATCATAAGCCGCTTTAGCATTTGCACTGCGCCCTGCTTTGCTGATTTTGCGGTTTTCAATTTCCGCATCGCGCCTTAACCATACTTCCGCCAAACCTTTTAATACAGGGCGTGCAGCTTCGGTGAGTTTTAAGCCGCCATGCGAATCAATATCGCTATGCAAAAATCCACTAGCGACTAACTGCCTAAATACGCTGCTCCACTGTGTTTGTGCAAGGTCTTTGCCCACACCAAATACCGTTAACGTTTGATGGCTGAATTGCGTTATTTTTGGGTTAGTTTTACCCATTAACACATCCATTAGATGCACTACACCAAAACGCTGGCCTGTACGATACACCGCTGACAACGCCATTTGTGCTGCTTGTGTCGCATCCCATGTATCGACAGGCTGCAAACAATTATCGCATTGTCCACAATTGCCCGCATGTTGTTCGCCAAAGTAGCGCAATAAGGTTTGGTGGCGACAACTGACCGATTCGCAAAAGCCCAATAACGCATCCAACTTTTGCCGCTCGACTTGTTTGCGCGCGTCTGATGCATCGCTTGAATCCAGCATTTGACGCATGCTCACCACATCGCCCACACCAAACGTCATCCAGGCATTGGCTGGCAAACCATCGCGACCAGCGCGGCCAGTTTCTTGATAATAACTTTCCATGCTTTTAGGTAAATCCAAATGCGCCACAAAACGCACATTCGGCTTATCAATCCCCATGCCAAAAGCAATCGTCGCCACCATAATCACACCTTCTTCGCGTAAAAAACGGCGCTGGTTTTGGTTGCGAATACTCACATCTAAGCCTGCATGATAAGGTAGCGCATCCCAGCCACGCGCTTGCAACCAAGCGGCTGTTTCTTCTACTTTTCGACGCGACAAACAGTACACAATACCGGCATCGTTCGCATGCTCAGTTTCTAAAAATGCTTCTAATTGTTCACGCGCTTTATGTTTTGGCGTGACGCGATAACGAATATTCGGGCGGTCGAAACTAGAGACGAATTGTTGCGCATTTTCCAAGGATAATCGCTCAACGATTTCTGCACGTGTCGGTGCATCGGCTGTGGCGGTTAGTGCGATACGCGGCACATTGGGAAAACGCGTATGCAACGCGGTGAGTTTGCGATATTCGGGCCGAAAATCATGCCCCCATTCAGATACGCAGTGCGCTTCATCAATGGCAAATAGCGCAATGCCTGTGTGTATTTCCACTTGTTCCAGTTGTGCCAAAAAACCGCTTAATAACAGCCGTTCAGGCGCAACATACAGAATATCCAAATCTCCCTGAATCAATTGTGCTGTGACTTGGCGCGCTTCATCTGCGCTTAAACTGGAATTTAAAAAGGCAGCTTTTACACCTAACTGTTGCAAAACATCTACTTGATCTTGCATCAACGCGATGAGCGGCGAAACCACAATAGCTACGCCGTTACGCAATAAAGCCGGCAATTGATAACACAGTGATTTTCCGCCGCCTGTGGGCATTAACACCAGTGCATCGCCGCCAGCGACCATGTGTTCAACAATGGCTTGCTGTTCACCTCTAAAACTGGAATATCCGAATACTTCGTGCAGGCGCTGCTGTGCTGGGGAGGCTGTCATCATGTCCATTGTACACCGCGAACTAGCTTGCTTTAAGGCAAGGCGTGTATAAAAGTGGCTTTATATTATGTAGGTTGAGAATCTATTTTTGTAGTCAACTGCACAATATGCGTTTGGGGATGATTAAAGGCTTTTAATAGTAGTTTATAGGTATCTAAATCAAATTTAAATTCGACTTTTTGCTGTAATTTTTCTGTTAAGTCTGCGTCATTCTCAATTGCACCGAGATAAGTCCAATACTCAAAAACATGTAATTGTATTTTGTCATTTTCTGCATTTTGTTCGCGGATACCAATCTTGCCAGCATAGGGCCAACTTTTAAGTTTGTGCGCTACCAATGCCTGCTGTAAGCGCAAATAATGTATTTCTGCCGATTCACGGCCGCAACAAACACCTTTGCAGCGCTTAATTTGACTGGCAAAACACGCACCGTTACCAGCAGGCTCTAAGCCCAATAAACGTGGACATAATTGATGCGCTTCGGCTATCTTGCGCAGCGCTTCTATCGCTTGGCGTTTACTTTTAAATGTGCCGAATAACACACCCAATTCAGCTGGATTAATATCGCTTTCACGCACTAGCGTTAATAGATTTTTGGCTTGAGGATCAGAGTTTAATTTCCAGCTGCATATTTGTCGTTCACTACGCAATTGGCGATTATAAATTGGCTGACGTTCTTTAATTAACTTAGATTCCAACAACAAAGCACTAAAGTCGCCTGCAGTAGTTAACCATTCAATATGCTTGATTTCTTGAGAGATACGCATTTCTTTCGTAGATGCGTGATCTGAACTAAAATGCGATAACACGCGTGCGCGAATATTCACGCTCTTACCGATATACAGTGGCAAATCGTTGTCGCCATAAAACAAGTAAACACCAGGCGTTTCGGGCATATCGTCCAACAATGTTGCATCTAAATGAGATGGCAATGTTGGCTGACTCATTAACTGCGCCGCGGCGCGGAAAATCGGCGCTTCGCCCAGTTCTAATTTTGCGGACTCCAAAAATGCCAACATTACTTCCACATCGCCCATCGCGCGATGGCGGGCAATCGTGGTGAGATTATGCCGTTGCATAATCGCATCTAATCCATGACTTTTGTGTTGCGGATAAAGTAGGCGCGAAAGCTTGACTGTGCACAGCACTTTTTGCCGAAAAGTAATGCCGATGCGCTTAAATTCCGCTTTGATAAAACCGTGATCGAAACGCACGTTATGCGCCGCCAACACTGAGCCTTCTAAAAAACTCAGCAGTTTATCCGCTACATCAGCAAAAACTGGCGCGTTTGCGACCATTTCATTATTAATAGTGGTCAATTGCTGGATAAATGGCGGAATCGGTTGTTCAGGATTAACCAGCGCTTGCCAACGCGCGACTTCGACGCCATGCTCAAAACGCACCAAGGCAATTTCCGTAATACGGTCGTGCAATGGCGTTGCGCCTGTTGTTTCAAGGTCTAAATAAGTGATGGCTGGCAACATAATCATGAAGTGTTAACGGTTTTTTTGTGTCAATTAGTTAGGTGAGTTTAATAGAATAATAGCGCGTGTTATTTGCGCTGTTAGCTTTTATTTAAGGTTTTTAATCGCAGCTATGCGACTTTTCTAATCCGCATCAGCTAGCGAAATCACCAAATTGACATATATATAAAATCAAACTGAAATATTTCGCGGTAATACTGTTATTTTTTATAACGGATATAAACCATGAAACTTTTAAACAGATTACGTGAATTACGCAATGATTATTACGCGGTAGAATCAATTGAAACAGATATCGAAAATGAGTATTTAGACACGATTGGTGTTGGTACAACAACGGTTGATGACATTATTCGCCTGAATTTAGAGCATATTAATTTGCAACAACAAGCGCCACTTGCGCGTTATGTTTATTAATCTGATTAATGTGATTTTGTAACAAAAATTTTTGCTACTTAATACTAAAAATTAGCCAACTTTTTTAAACCCATTTGGGTTGCTTGATTGCCAGCGCCAAGTATCGGCGCACATATCTTCTAAACTGCGTTTTGCTTTCCAACCCAGCAATTCTTTTGCGACGTTGGAGTCGGCATAATTAATCGCCACATCGCCCAAACGTCTGGGCAAAATTTCGTACGGAATATTTTTTGCGCTGCTTTTGGCAAACGCATTCACCACATCTAACACGCTGTAACCAATGCCAGTACCCAAGTTAACCGTAATCATGCGTTGATTTTTGCTTAAGTAATCCAGCGCAGCCACATGACCATCGGCCAAATCCATCACATGAATATAATCACGTACTCCAGTGCCATCGTGCGTGGCGTAATCATCGCCAAATACGCGCAATTTGGCTAAACGCCCAACCGCCACTTGCGCCACATACGGCAACAAATTATTGGGAATGCCATTGGGATCTTCACCGATTAAGCCGCTGCTGTGCGCGCCAATCGGATTAAAATAACGTAATAAAGCGATGCGCCAAGTGTCGTCGGCTTTATGTAAATCGCGCAGAATATCTTCAACCATTAACTTAGAACGACCATACGGATTGGTCGCGCTTAAGGGGAAATCTTCTTTAATCGGCACGCTGGCTGGGTCGCCATAAACGGTTGCGGATGAGCTAAAGACGATATTCTTAACGTTAAATTCCGCCATTACTTCCAATAGATTCAAACTACCAGTGACGTTGTTATCGTAATAAAGTTGCGGTTTTTCGGCGGATTCACCTACGGCTTTTAACCCCGCAAAATGAATGACTGCAGTAATGCTATGCGCTTCAAAAACAGCACGCATCGCTAGTTTATGGCGAACATCCGCTTGAATAAATTCAATGGTTTTGCCAGTAATTTGCTGCACGCGGGTGAGCGATTCTGGGGAGCTATTCGATAGATTATCGACCACCACAATCTCATGCCCAGCTTCCAACATTTGCAAAACGGTGTGCGAGCCGATATAACCCGCGCCACCTGTAATTAATATAGCCATACTTTTTTAGCCCAAAACGGAAAGATTGAATAATTTAAATTGAATCATACTGCATAAATTGTGCAGGACTTAACTTATGCAAAAGACAGTACATTTTACTAGTGGCGACTATACATGACAGTTAAGTCAATATGATGAATAAATATGCGTTAATAAATGCAGTAAAAATAAGTGTTAACTCGTTAATTTATTTGATGAAATGATTATGAAGACAAGCCCAACGTGCGCAAATTAGCCACGCGACCGTGATAAAGCGCAGACACTAAATCCGACTGCGTAACGATACCGACCAAGCGCCTATCTTCATCCACCACCGGAATATGATGATGCACATCTTTATGCGTCATTAATGGAATCAGTTCGATAATATGCATATGGATATTGGCTGTAGTCGCTGGCGAAGTCATGATTTGCCCAGCCACTTCTGGCTTTTCGGAATACACCGTGGTCGTGGCTTTAATAAAACGTTTTAGCTTCGCTTCAAATCCCTCATACACTTCTAAATTGGCGCTTTCCATAAAATCGATTTGGGTAATCATGCCAATCACGCGTTTTGCCCGATCAATCACTGGTAGCGCTTTGATTTTATGTTTTCTTAACAATGCCCAAGCCTGCTCTAGCTCTGTACCAAATTCCACGCTAATCACATCTTTCGACATAATATCCGCACAAGTGATTTCACCGAAGCGCCGCCGATAAGCGTGCATCTCGGTCTGTTGTAACAACGTTTGCAAATCGTCACGGCTCACATCCAACACTTGATTATATTGTTTCAGCACCTCATCCAAATCGGCTGGCGTAAATCCAAAACGCATTTCTGGCGGAATATCTTTGGTTTGATGGGAATCTGCCGATTTGACTGCATGCGGATAAGCTCTGCGCGTGGCGTTGTTAAAAATAAGCGCGACGCTTAGTAATAATAAGGAATTAATGCCAACCGGGGAAAGCACAAAGCCGTAACCTTGCTCGATGATAATTGGTCCGCCCAAAACCGCTGTTAGCGCCACCGCGCCGCTGGGCGGGTGCAAACAGCGCAATGCGAACATTACCGCGATAGATATGCCAACGGCCAATGCAGCCGCAATTGCGATATTGCTAATCCATAATGCACACGTAACGCCGATAATCGCAGCAGAAATATTACCGCCAATAATCGACCAAGGTTGCGCTAAAGGGCTGGAAGGTACTGCAAATAACAACACCGCAGATGCGCCGATTGGCGCGATTAAATATGGCAGCGTTTGGGTATTGCCTTCGATTAAATAAGTCGCCAAACTGGTGATCAGTATGCCGATTAACGCGCCAATACTAGCGCGCAAGCGTTCTGTATAATTAATGTTAATTGGCTCTGGCGAAAAGCCTTTTATCCACTCTGTCAGTTTAGTCACGTTGATTGCTACCCATAAAATTGCTAGCAATTCTACAACATGCACCGTTTTGATGCACCGCTTAAAACTGGCGGAATTAGACTTTAAGTCTAGGTGTAAAGATATGACACAAAAACTGCATAAAAAAACAGGTTAACTATTGATGAAAGCAACTTATCTGCAATCATTAACGTTAACCTGTTGAGGCTAAACTAATATTAAATAATATGTTAGTTTGTAGCTGGTGCTGCAGCTTCTGGTGAAGTTGGCTGTACTTTGTTGCCTTTAGTTGTACCAGCATTTTGCTCTTTGGTTTTTTGCAATTTGCTTTTCTTATGATGATCGCCTTCAGTAGGTTGCGCAGCACCTTTTTCAGTACGTTTGTTTTGCTCAACCACTTGTGGCGATTCTGAATTACCTAAGTTGCTAGCCGCATCATTTGTACCACCTGTGTTTGTTTCAACTGCACCTTTGTCAGTACGCAGATTTTGTTGTTTAATCTGTGGTGCTTCTGAAGTGCCGATTGCGCTCGCATCATCTGCGTTATTAGTGCTAGTTGCAGATATGGCAGAAAACGCACTAACGGCAAACGCAACGGCGAAAATAGTTGAAATAAATTGATGCATATTGATTCCTTTATAAAATTTAAATGGCATACAGTAACGAGTTAACAATTTTGTTTGACGAAAATCGTTAACCCGTTTGATTGGTTAATGCACTTGCATTTCAGCAATATCGCGCAATTGTTTCACTTCATCGTGATTGCGTTCTGCACCTTTAAGTTGACGTAGTATCAACAAATTAGCGCCTGCAGGCATTGTTTTGGTAGACGCTTCGCGATAAGCATTCAATGCCACATCTTCGCCACGCTCTACTTCATTTAAAACGGCTAAATTATCATTGCTTGAGATTGCCGTTTTAATGTCTAACCAGCGACGATGTAAATAACCGCTAATAGAGGCAGAATCTGCAGGTTTTCCACCTAATTCGCGCACCAGCGCTTGCAGTTCATAGACGCTTTGTTTTACTTCATGTGAGCGATGTAAAAAATAAGCTTTCAATTTCGCATCGTCCACAGCTTGGGATGACTGCAAAAAGCCTTCCTCGCCATCAATAGAAACCTCAATTAGTCCGTTTAATACGGATACCGCTTCGTCATTATTCATATTGGTTCTCCTTAAATTTAGCGCTAGACAGCACACCAATTAAATTAAATCAGCCTAAAACTTGCATTAGCCTAAGGTCATACTTTCTAGCTTTTTAAGCATTGCTGGCATCAGATAAATCAGGAAATGTGTGTGAGAATCGACTGTCAGACACTTACACCAGCAATCATTGGAATCAGTAATCGTTGGCATCAACAATCATTAGCGTTTATCATCTAAAAATAGTGATCAGCAAAATGTTTCTATTGTTCGACCACTACTTAACCATTAAAAAGTCTCAACAATGATGCAAGCACTCAAAATTAGAATCGCTTTAGGAAAATCCATCGCCATGGGTCCAGGCAAGGCAGATTTATTGGATGCCATCGATGCGCACGGCTCTATTTCAGCAGCGGCAAAGCAAATGAAAATGTCTTATCGCAGAGCGTGGGAATTAGTGGATGTGATGAATAAATGTTTCAACCAGCCATTGGTGATCAGCTCGCCAGGCGGCGTTAATGGTGGTGGTGCACAACTGTCTGAATTTGGTCGCACTACTCTTAAAAGCTATCGAGATTTAGTGGCAAAGTCCTCCCTTGCTGCTCAAGTAGAACTCGACCAGATTTTGTCCAATATCAAACGCTAATCTTTAAACTTAATTCCGCTTTTAATTTAATCCCACAAACTTAATTCAATTTTGGATTTTCAAGCTTAATTTTGAGCGCCTATCGCTATTCCCATTTGAAAATAACGTTAATTATGATTAAATGGGAATAGCGAAAGTAAACGTCTGTTTCTGATTGTATTGACCTAAAACCGCTCTCAAATTAAGCAAGATTCATCGTAAATATTGATGATAAATGCACTGAAAATACTGATTGCTAACGGCGGCAATCAATTGATAGACAAAAATTAAAACAACAGAATAACGCACTAAATATCGCATTCTTAAAAATTTTAAAATAGGGGAAGATTTAAATGAATGTTTTATTGCCACTAAAAAAGAAAAAACTTGCCGTGATTTCCAGTTGTTTTCTTTCTGTTATTAGTCACGTGCCAAATAGTATTGCGGCAGAAGATAGTAGTGTGTTTACCCTAGGTCAGATTGTGGTGGTGGCTCCCAAGGATCAAGATACAGAAACAGCTTTGGGCATTGACACACTTGACCGTGAACAACTCTGGGATTTTAGTAAAAACGGTGTCGCCGATGCGCTAAACCTGATTCCTGGCGTAGCGACCACACCCGTTTCCGTATCGTCGAGTTCCTCGGGACGCCGCAACGAGTCGGATATTAGTCTGCGTGGTCTAGACCGCACACGCGTCCCGCTGACCATCGATGGCATCCGCCTTTTCTTACCTGCTGACAACCGTATCGATTTCGGTCGGTTCTTGACACCTGACCTTTCGGAAATTCAGGTCGTCAAAGGCTACGTCTCAGTCCTCAACGGCCCGGATGGTTTTGGTGGGGCCATCAACCTGGTGACGCGCAAGCCAGTCAAGGACTTCGAAGGTGAAATACGTTACTCTGCACTGCTGGGTGGAGATGGTCAGCATGACGGGGATATTTGGTATGCGAATCTCGGCGGTAAGCAGGAGAAATTTTACTGGCAAGCCAGCCTGCAGCAACGTGATATTGACGGCTGGCGGCTTTCCAAAGATTACAAACCAGAATTGCCGACTACTGCGCCTAACTATCAAGACAACGGTCTGCGCAATTTCTCAGATTCGAGCGACTGGCGCGGCAGCCTCAAGTTTGGCTTTACTCCGAACGACACTGATGAATACTCATTCAACTATTCCAAGCAAAGTGGTGAAAAACGTCGCGCTCCGCCGGTACGTGGATGCGATGATGCCCAAAGCATTAATACAACAACATGTGCGCCAGGTGATGTCCGCCTTTGGGATTGGCCTGTATGGGATACGTCTAGCCTTTACTTTCTGTCGAACACACAGATTGACACCAAGTCCTATTTGAAAACGCGCGTGTATTACAATACCTTCGACAATCGGCTGGATTTCTATACCGTTGCACCAGGCGGCGGCAATCGCCTTGGCACCTTGGCTAACTCCAGTTTTTACGATGATAATTCCAAGGGATTCAGCATTGAACTTGGAACCCAGCATCTTGCACAACAGACTCTGAAAACATCCGTACACTATCGCCGTGACGAGCACAATGAGTTGAACACCAATCGGACTAATAACTCAGCAGTGGCTGCCAACAACAATCCGCCTGAACCAAAGCAAAAAACGGTTGAGGATATTTGGTCATTCGCGGTAGAAGACACTTGGCATGTCGCAGATACGGTTGACTTAGTTGGCGGCATCAGCCGAGACATGCGCGGATCTAAGCAAGCAGAAGAATTCAACCTACCGGCACCAGGGCAGCCAGCAGCACTTTTCAATCTTCCAGTTAAGGACACGAATGCTACAAACTACCAGGCTGCGGCGATCTGGCGTTACCAGCCTGGTGGGAAGGCGCATTTTTCGGTATCAGACCGTGTACGTTTCCCAACTATCTTTGAGCGCTTTAGCGGACGGTTTGGATCTGCAGTCTCTAATCCCGGGCTTGATCCGGAACGTTCACTCAATTATGAATTAGGTATTGAGGACAATCTGGTTAAGGGTGTGCGTGGCAATGCAACAATCTTTCATAACAGAATCAGGGATTATATCCAGCAAGTACCTAATGCTGTTTTTGTACCGGGGGCTGGTGGAGGCTTTTCCAATCAAAACCAGAACGTCGGTGAAGCCACGATTAAGGGTTTGGAGCTTGGTATTGTAGCCTCGGTGATGTCCACACTAGAAGTGGGTGGCAATTATTCTTGGATAGATGCTGATATCACACCTCCGCCAGGCACAGTTACGTTGTATCCGTATCTGGCCACCCCTAAAAATAAGGGCTTCCTCTATGCAAAATGGAACCCAACAGACAAATGGAACATTGTGCCAAGCTATGAAGTTGCAGATAGTCGATGGTCTTCGCAGTTAAATGGGATTCCAGGACCTAGATATGTGAAAACGGGTTCCTACGACTTACTTAACCTTAAGGTTGATTACAGGGTCGTTCGCGACTGGGTAGTGTCTTTTGCAGCCAATAATCTGCTCGACAAGAATTATGAATTATCGGCTGGCTATCCTTCGCATGGTCGTAACTTCCTGTTATCGAGTCGTTACCAGTTTTAATCGTGCAATGGCCGCTGCGGCATCTGAGACCATATGCGCTTACCATGTCTTCACATGCGTTGGCGCACATGGTTTCATCTAAGTTATCTGTTTTAATAAAGTGAGCAATCATGACCAGCCACTATCAACTTCAATCGTTAAAGCAGCTGCTGTTGGTTGGCAGCTTAATGCTAGTCAGTCTGTTTGCGACTGCGGCGGATAAAGTTGTGGTATTGACCAGTTACCCTCAGGAAGTGGTCAGTCAATTTGAAATCTCTTTCGAGCGTGAATATCCACAATACAAACTAGAAGTTTTGTGGAAGCAATCACGCGATGCACTGGATTATTTGCATCTGCCCGCACAAGGTGCGGCAGATGTATATTGGTCGCCAGCGCAACGCAATTTTACGCAATTAAAAAATGAGCACGCATTTCAGAAATTAGAGACTGATACTAAAAATCTGCCAACTGAGGTTGCTGGCTATACGATTTCTGACAAAGATAGTTTTTATGCCGCAACTGAAATCGCTGGTTTTGGCATGGCGGTCAATCCCGGCAAACTAGCGCAGTCGAATATTGCATTGCCACAAGATTGGCAAGATTTAACCAGCCCGCAATTTCGCAATCAAGTCGTGATGCCGATTCCATCCAAAGTAGGTTTTTCGCCAGCTTTATATGACACTTTATTACAAGGATATGGCTGGGAACTAGGCTGGGCTTTAATCACAAAAATGGCGGCTAATGCCAAACTAGCAGATTCTGGTTCTACTTTTATTACGGATGATGTAGGCAGAGGCCAGTTTATGGCTGGCTTAACGATTGATTTCTTCGCCGTTTCGGCTATCGCCAACGGTGCGCCACTTCAATTTATCTACCCTAAAATAGTGGGTTATTCGCCCGCGCATATTGCGATTTTGCGCGATTCACCTAATCCGGAAGGCGCGAAAGCTTTTAGTAATTTCGTCGTGTCAGAATCTGGTCAAAAATTGTTGTTTCATCCAGATATTCAAAAACTGCCCGCTCGGCCATCTGTTTACCAATATAAACCAAATGGTTATTTCAATCCATTTGAGCAGAAAATCTCCGTTAATAATTGGCGTTACGATACTGAGTTGGCGTTAAAGCGTCAAAATCTAGTTGCCGCATTGTTCGATGCCCGTATCACGCGTCACCACGCAATACTGAAGGAAGTGTGGCAATCGATTGAAAAAGCCAAGCAGCAAGTCGGGCAAAATAATCCGCGTTTATTAACAGTTATTAAAATGGCTGAAATGCAGATTTTGACTGAATCGCAAGCGAATGATGCAGACTTGCAAAAACTGTTTTCACAGAAAGACGATAAAAATGTAGCCGCACAAAAAATACAAGAAGCTGAATGGGACACGCAGATTCAAAAGCGTTATCAACAAGTCATTGAGTTGACACATCAGCTATTGCTTAAGCAATAACAACAGTGCGTCATTCGGTATTATTAGTCACTGCTTTATTAGTTGCCACGTGTTCGGGCATATTAATCGCGCAAGGTGCAGAAAAAGTTGGCTTAGTTAACGTGATGACAGAAGCAAATAATAGAGAAGCTTATTCGCAAGCCATTCAACCATTGGATGCCACGCAAAATGCTGCTTTTTTTAGAGGCCGTTCTTTAGTGCGCCAAAGTTGGATTATTCCGCCATCGCAAGATGCATCGATTGCAGGACTAGGTCCGCTCTACAATCGTAACTCTTGCGTTGCTTGCCACAGCAAAAACGGAC
The DNA here is from genome assembly GCF_000384375.1 of Methylotenera versatilis 79. Classification (NCBI taxonomy): domain Bacteria; kingdom Pseudomonadati; phylum Pseudomonadota; class Betaproteobacteria; order Nitrosomonadales; family Methylophilaceae; genus Methylotenera; species Methylotenera versatilis. Next base: position 340,718 of record NZ_ARVX01000001.1, read on the forward strand.
GTGGCCACGCGCCAGATGGTCCGCAAGATAGCTTGAGAGCAATGCTTGTTCGCTTAAGTTTGCCAAACCGCACATCAACAAATGCGCCAATGCCGCACCCTTGGTATGGCGATCAAATAAATGAGTTTGGTGTGAACGGCAATGAAAACAACGTGCCTGCAGAAGCCAAAATTCAAATTTCTTACACTGAAACGATATTTACCTTTAAAGATGGCGAACAGGTCAATTTGCGCTCACCGACTATACATTTAACCGAATTGACCTATGGAAATCTGGCACCAGATACGCAATTTTCCGCAAGAATCGCGCCTGGTATTTATGGCATGGGGCTTTTAGCGGCCATACCAGAACAACAGATGATTGACTTGGCAGCACAAGCCAAGCCAGATGGTATCTCTGGCAAAGTGAACCGCGTGTGGGATGCTGAAACGCAGAAAACCCAGCTTGGCCGGTTTGGTTGGAAAGCCAATATTGCGGATATTAAAATGCAAACTGCCAGCGCACTTGCAGGTGATATGGGTATTACTTCGACACATTTTCCAAATGCCAATTGTGCGACTAAACAACAAACTTGCATGCGATTAAACACGCCGAACGAAGTAAACTCTAGTCAATTAGATGACATGGAATTTTATCAATTAGCTGTAGCGGTGCCGAAACAAAGAAATACCGACAATGCGCTGGTGATTAAAGGTGCGAAAATTTTCAAACAAGCCAATTGTGCAGCGTGCCATATCCCAGAAATGCGTACGGGCAAGTTTCCGCGCTTAACGCCGCTTTCAAATGTCACGATAAAGCCTTATACCGACCTACTTTTGCATAATATGGGTGCTGGTTTAGCAGATGGACGGCCAGATTTTCTAGCATCTGGAGAGGAATGGCGCACGCCACCGCTGTGGGGAATCGGACTTGCCAAGCAAGTGAATCTGCAAGCAGGATTTTTACATGATGGCCGCGCAAGAACACTGATGGAAGCCATTCTTTGGCATGGCGGAGAAGCAGAAAACGCAAAACAACGCGTCATTGATATGCCTTCTGATGAGCGCAAAGCGCTAATGAAGTTTTTGAATTCGCTGTGAAAACTAATGAGTAAACTTAACCAATAAAACTCAACAGTATTTTTAATACTCAATTAAGTAAACATTTTAACCAACTATTTTTCAACTATCTTTAAAGGAAACAAAATGTCCAAAAATCTTCTCAACTTAGCCATTTCTATCGCATTCGCTTGCATCACAGGCAATGCAATCGCAGAACAAAAAGTCACCGTGTTTGCTGCTGCCAGTTTAACCAACGCCATTTCAGAAATCGTGACTGACTATGAAAGCGCAAATCCGCAAAAGATTCAAACGTCTTTGGCTGCATCATCCATGCTTGCCAAGCAAATTGAAAATGGCGCACCGGCCGATATTTTTATATCAGCAGATACTAAATGGATGAATTACCTGCAAGATAAAGACTTGTTAAAAACAGACAGCAAAATAAATTTATTAGGCAATCGCCTTGTACTAATCGCCCCCAAGGGCAAAAGCTTTAAAGTAGATATGAAACCAGAATTTAATTTTACTAATGCTTTTGCAGGAAAATTGTGCACTGGCGAAGTGGAATCTGTGCCTGCGGGCATCTATGCCAAACAGTCGTTAAAAGCATTGAACTGGTGGGACGCGATTAAAGCACGCATCGTTGGATCACAAGATGTACGAGCCGCTTTAACACTGGTGGAACGTGCAGAATGCGATGCAGGGATTGTGTATGAAACAGACGCAAAAGTGACAGAAAAAGTTGAAACGATTGCAGCTTTTCCTGATGCCAGCCATGACGCAATTGTTTACCCGTTAAGCTTAACTAAAAATGCAAAACCTGAAGCAAGCAGTTTTTATGACTATTTAAAATCTGAAAAGGCAAAAGCGGTTTTTGTTAAATATGGGTTTACTGTACTTAAACCTTAATATTCTCAAACTTTAAATACACAATAGTTAACCAATATTTTTAGGAAAAATTCGTCATTTTATTTGTCGTTTAAGAATGTTGATCCAAGTACAAACGTTAATGGCACTGTATTCACTACAGTGCCATTAATTTAAATTTACAGCTTCTATCAAACTACTTGCGCTAATCTAGCTATGCAAAAAATCCAATAAATCTTGCGTTAATCTATCTTTCTCAGTTGCTGTAATGCCATGCGCAGCACCGTCATATTCAATTAGCGTGGCGTGTGGAATACCTTTTGCGGCTTCGCGTGCAGACGCATTGATTGGTACCGTTTTATCATCTGTGCCGTGGATGATTAATGTCGGCACTTTAAATGCGCTTAGATCTGGGCGGAAATCGGTTATTGCAAATGATTGCGCGCAAGCCAATGTGCTTTTTAAATTGGCTTGCATCGCCACACTGCGCGACCACTCTAATACTTCTTGGCTCACTGGGTTTGAAAGCAAGCCTACGCCGTAAAATGTTTTAAAGAAATTGGCAAAAAACGCGGCACGGTCTTCTTTCATTCCTGCGGTCATATCCTCAAATGTACTTTGCGGTGTGCCATTTGGATTATCTTCCGTTTTCAACATATATGGCACTATTGACGACACCAATACGGCTTTAGAAACCGATTTACCTGCGTGGCGCGACATATAACGCGCAACTTCGCCACCGCCCATTGAAAAGCCAACGATGGTTGCATCTTTTGCACCGGTTTGTTCAATGACTGCGGCTAAATCGTCGGCCAAAGTGTTGTAATCGTAACCATTAAAAGGATGCGTAGAGCGGCCGAAACCACGTCTATCGTACGAAATGCAGCGGAAACCAGCATCGGCAATCGCCATTGCTTGATCATCCCAACTATCGGATGACAGCGGCCAGCCATGTAGAAAAATCACTGGTTTGCCCGTGCCCCAATCTTTGTAAAACAATTTGGTTTGGTCTTGCGTGGTGATATAGCTCATGAAAAATCCTTCATAAAATTAAATATTGAAATGAAAAGTTTAAAAATTTAGAATTTAAAGGAGGTGATATTCAAATCACAGCTTTTCATTTATAAGTGTGTTATCTACCAGCATGCGGCAACGAATTTTTATGGTCTGTACGTTATCTAACACATTGATATAGCAGATTACTAGATAAGTAATTTGAGGCAGGTTAAGCCGAAAGGTTATTTATTTTTGCGCGAGCCGTAGATATTGGCATACACCCAAGTGAATTCTGCACCCATCAAAAACACTTGTGCCGAGTAATAAACCCACATCAACAATACGAGTAGTGAACCAGCTGCGCCATAACCACTGGCGATAGCGCTGGTGCCGATATAAACGCCGATTAATATTTTGCCAACGGTGAATAAAATGGAGGTAATGACAGATCCAACCAGCACATCTTTCCAAGCAATTTTTGCGCGCGGCATCAGCTTATAGATGAGTGCAAACATGGCGGTAGTAATCAGAAAACTAAAAAGTGCATTCAAGCTGGTGAGTAGAATAATCCAATCATTTTCTGCATTATTTAATACAGGTGCCCACCATTTGTTGATGGCAGAAAGGCCAGCACTTAACAATAAAGACACCATCGAAATAAAGCCGATACCTAATATCATGCCAAATGACAGCAGGCGCATATGGATTAAATTCCACCAACCACTGGTTTTAGCACGTTCTGGCGCGCGCCAAATTCGGTCTAGCGCATTTTGCAACTCACCAAACACACTGGTAGCACCGATTAACAGCAACACAACGCCAATAATGGTGGCAAAAATGCCTTCGGTTGGCTTGTTAACATTTTGCAGCAGAGCCTGAACTGCCATCGCACCTTGCTCACCCATTAAGTTTTGTAATTGCCCGACAATTTCGCCACGCGCGGCTTCTTCGCCAAATATAAGTCCAATAATAGACAACACAATCAGCAACAATGGCGCGATTGAAAACAGCGTATAAAACGACAACGCTGCGCCCATGCTGGGGGCGTAATCGTTATTCCAAGATTCAATGGTGGTCTTAATCAGTAACCATATTTTTTTCATACGCATTTATTTCAATTGTTTAAAAAGATAGTTTTAATCTGTGCCAATTAAACCTATTTTGAAAATAAATAGTCTGTGCGATAACGCACTTTTGCTTGAAAAGTGCTATTGCAGACATTAATAGATAAAACTTAACCCATTGAATAGGTTAAGTTTTTCGATAGATTACGCGTTAAACTAAATTCAAACCAACATCAACATTAGCCGTGTAACCTTCCGCTGTTTTTGTGGGCTTAAGCATTAATTGTTTGCCACCGTCCTCATAAATACGGTCGTTACTATTATTAGTTTTACGCTCACCTCTGCCCGCATAAGGCGATTGCGCAAAAATCTCATCGTTCAATTTGTCGTCAAAATAGAGTTGAGAGGTGAATTCGTGGCTTTTACCAGTCGCATCAGTAGCACGGATTTTAAAATGGATATGCACCGCTCTGCCGTCATACCAGCCTGGATAAACCGTGAAAAATTTCACAGCACCCAACTCATCCGTCAGCCGATATCCACGCAGAAACTTTCTACCTCGCGTATCAAAACTGCGGTCTTTTGCATCGGAATAAATACCGTCTGCATTGCAATGCCAAATATCAACAATAGCGTCTTTTATAGGTTTACAAGCACGGCTTCCTACAGCAAAAACATTCACAACCAAGGTTAATAGCGTGCCATCTTGTATCGAACCATCAGTTGGATCAAATCGAATATCTGAGCGCATCAGCTTTTCATCGACAAAATACGGCCCTTCAGTTTGCTCTGGTGTAACAACGCATGCCAGATTGGATGTGCTTTTGTTTTCCGATGCAACGCCGCAGCCAGTTATCAAACTGGCACCTGCAGCAGCCATCAGTTGTAGCGCATTACGGCGCGTAAAAGCATGGTTTGCTGAAGTTGTAGATTTGTCGTTTTGCATGTGATTGTATCCAGACAATGATTAAAAATGAGGAAAAATATATTTAAGAATATCGTTTGATTATTGTCACTTTGTACAGACAAATATTAACTGTTTTTTTGGGTTAAGTTTTGGCAATAAACCGTGCGCTGTATTTAAATAACGCTAAAAATTAAGACAAATTTAAACGATTTAACAAAGTGTTATTTTAATGCCGGACTTTGTAAACTTGTTATCAGGAATTGTAAATCTACGTAAGTTTAAAGCGCACACATTGATTGCACATTTGTTTCTGTTATAATGCGATTAATTCTCATTTGTATTTGAAGCGTATCTATACAAACGGCATTTTGTGTAATGCCCATCAAAACCACATTAAATCCAAACATGTAAAATTAGCCAGATATGCAAAATCAAATCAATCAAAAAAACCGAGCATTCTGGCTCAAACATCTTTACCGCTGGCATTGGATCAGCTCTGCTGCGTGTCTTATTGGCATGCTGCTATTTGCCTCAACGGGTATTACGCTGAACAATTCAACACACATCGAATCGCTGCCAGTAGTCGCGAAAAAATCGGCAACTATTCCTGCCGCACTTTTAAATCAGATTAAAGTAACTCCTTCAAATGATAAAGTCGCACTTCCCAAAGCGACAGCCGACTGGTTAAGCGATGCGATTGGTACCGAATTAGCTGGCGTACCTGGCGAATGGTCAGATGCTGAAGTGTATTTATCATTACCGCGCCCAGGTGGCGACGCATGGCTGGTGATAGATCGCGCCAGCGGTGAGGTAAGCTATGAGCAAACCGACCGCGGCTGGGTTTCTTATTTCAACGATCTGCACAAAGGCCGCAATACGGGAACAGCTTGGAGCTGGTTCTTAGATATCTTTTCAATCACTGCACTTGTGTTCTGCATCACCGGTTTATTTATGTTGCATATGCACGCAGGCAACCGCCCTGCTACTTGGCCCTTGGTCGGTTTGGGCGTTGTGTTGCCATTGGTTTTGGTGATTTTATTTATTCACTAAATTATTAATTCGTTACTTTTGCAGTTTTTATTTTTCATTTGTTTATAGGAGATATCGTCAATGCGTAAATGGGTTCCTGAATTTATATCTTTACCAGCTTTAGCACCAGCCTTATTGCCCGCATTGATTGCCGGCATGTTTGCTGGTCAGGCAGTTGCAGCGGAAATCAATCTAAAGGTGACGCTTCCCCAAATCAATTCGGCTGAATATCACCGCCCTTATGTGGCTATTTGGATTGAGAAGCCTGACCAAACTGTTGAAAAAAACTTGGCCGTTTGGTACAGCCAAAAGAAAACTGACAAGGGCGAGCAAAGCGACAAATGGCTGAAAGACTTACGCCAATGGTGGCGTAAAAGTGGTCGCGATCAAGCAATGCCATTGGATGGTGTGACAGGCGCAACCCGCCCTGTTGGCGAGCAAAAGTTAAGCTTTGTTGAAGGCAAATCACCTTTAGGTAATTTGCCAGCTGGCCAATATAACGTCGTAGTGGAATCTGTGCGCGAAAAAGGTGGGCGCGAGTTGGTTCGTGTGCCATTCACATGGCCGGCAAAAAATGCGGTTAGCGCTAAAGCGACAGGGCAAGAAGAGCTTGGCGACGTTGTTGTAGAGCTTAAGCCCTAATTTAAAAACTCTTTAAGGAATCACTATGAAACTCAAATTCATGAAACTCAAGTCCGCTTTATTATCTTTGGCAATTGGCATGTCAGCTTCTGCCGTGCATGCACATGGCGTTTGGATTACCTCTTCAAGCTCCGTTTTATCGGCACCTCAATTTGTGACCTTTGACGCTGCATCATCAAGCGTGCCATTTATCATTGATCATCGCCCACTAGCGATAGATTCACTCGTTATTATTGCGCCGGATGGCAGCAACGTTGCACCGGTTAATGTACTGAAAGGCGAGCTACGTACCGTGTTTGATGCCAAGCTTGAACAAAAAGGCACTTATCGTTTAGAAATGGTACGTTCTGGCTTCCGAGCAAACTGGAAAGATGCCGAAGACAAGCCAAAACGTTTTATGGGGACAGCCGAAGCATTAGCGAAAGAAGTGCCTGCTGATGCAAAAGAGTTGAAAGTGACTGAGTCAGTAAGCCGTATGGAAAACTTTATCACCGTTGGCAAACCTTCGGCATTAAAACAAACAGGTAAAGGTCTTGAGTTGGTCACGAGCACACACCCAAATGATTTAGTGGTTGGTGAGCCTGTTGAGCTTACGTTTCTTGTAGATGGTAAACCGACTGAAGGTGTTGAGGTTGAGATTATTCGCAATCAAACACGTTACAGAAACAAGCTTGATGAGAAAAAATACAAAACGGATAAAAACGGCAAAGTAAAAGTGACGCTACAAGACGCTGGTTTGTATTGGTTAGATGCTGATTTCAAAGATAATAATGTTTCAAACAAACTCGCAAAAGAACGCGCTTTGGCTTACGTGCTAACGCTGGAAGTATTGCCGCAATAAGCTGATGCGCCGCGTATTAATACCACAAAACCTGCAGGAACTGCCTCAGCAATTACCTATCGGTGAGCAGAAAATACTTTCCGGACAATCCATGGGAACAACTTGGACTGTCCGGTATATTAATACGCATAAACAATCAGATGATGCAGTTCGTGCATTGATTCAGCTTGAGCTGGATATTGTTATAACGCAAATGAGCACATGGCAAGAAGATTCAAATCTAAGTGTTTTCAATCGCGCTGATGCGAACACATGGCATGACTTACCAGCCCCATTTTTAAAGGTGCTGGATTGTGCATTAAAGATTGCCGCAGAAACCGATGGCGCTTTTGACCCAACTATTGGTCCGCTGGTTAATCTGTGGGGGTTTGGTCCAAATGGCGAAAGAACATCTCCGCCAAATGCTGATGAAGTAAAAGCGTTGCATGCTGATTGCGGTTGGCAAAAAATAAAATTAGATAGCAAAGGCATGCGCGCCTTGCAACCTGGTAATGTTTATGTCGATTTTTCAGGCATCGCAAAAGGTTATAGCGTAGACAGAATTGCACATGCGCTGACAGATGCAGGCATAGAAAATTACCTGATAGAAGTTGGCGGTGAGTTATACGGCGTTGGAATAAAGCCAGATGGGCAACCTTGGTGGATTGCGCTTGAAACTTCGCCAGTCGCTCAAACCGTTACTGAATCCATCATTGCACTACATGGATTAGCAGTAGCAACATCTGGCGATTATCGGCGTTATTTTGAGCATGATGGCAAGCATTACGCACATACAATCGACCCACGCACTGGCTTCCCAATTGACCGCGCAGTCAACGCATTAGTGTCTGTCACTGTGATTCATGCTGAATGTATGGTTGCTGATGCACTAGCAACCGCGCTTACTGTGATGGGCGTTAAATCAGCGCTGGCATACGCACAACAGAAAGATATCGCCGTGTTGTTGATTGAGCAAACGGCTGATGGTTTTGAAGAGCACCTTTCGCCCAAATTAATGGCGATGCTGGAATGAGAACTTTGTTTGCTAGTTTAAGATTTTCAAAATTAGCACTTTTAGGCACTTCCTTGCTAGCTTCTAATCCGTCTTATGCGGCTGGCACCAGTATCAGCTTGTCTCATACAATCAATGCGATTATTGCCGTTGCTCTATATCTTGTCTTCTGTGGCTGGTTTATCTGGCGCTACAAAAAGCGAACTGCTCAAGATTTGTTACAAAAAAAACTGGTTAACTCTAATGCAAATCTGCGCGATGAAAATAGCATTTTGATTGCCTATGCCAGCCAAACAGGCAATGCCGAACAGCTTGCGCAAAAAACAGCCGAATCACTCAAACTGACAGATTTAGCAGTCGAGATGCACGCGCTTTCAGCGGTTGATTATGCAATGTTAACGCGATTTACACGCGTGTTATTTATCGTGAGCACGACTGGAGAAGGCGATGCGCCCGATAATGCGCGCGATTTTTTGAGTAAAGTCATGCTGAATGATGCGAATCTTAACAAAATTCAATATGGAATTTTGGCGCTGGGAGATGCCAGTTACACGCACTTTTGCGGTTTCGGGCACACTTTAGATGCTTGGTTACAACACACACATGCTATGCCTTTGTTCGATATAGTCGAAGTCGACCGTAATGACGATGGCGCATTAAGGCACTGGCAATATCAGTTGGGCGTTTTAGCCAAAGATACCGAAATGGCTGATTGGAAGACGCCCGATTATCAACATTGGCAACTCACAGCCCGCACTTTGATGAATGAAGGCAGTGTGGGCGCGCCTGTTTACCACTTAAGACTAACAACACATATTAATGATATGCGATGGCAAGCGGGAGATATTGCAGAGGTTGGGCCACGTAATCCGCATCAATCGGTGGATATGTTCCTTAATCATTTTAAATTAGATGGTTCAGTCAAAATCAAGTCTGCGAATATGACTTTTCATGAAGCATTATTAGACAAGTTACTACCGCATGATGAAAACGGCTTTAAAGATTTTACTGTCTTAAATTTAGTTAACTTCAATTCAAATAGTTTTGATGTCGACGCCATTTTATCCACATTAAAAACATTGCCACATCGTGAATATTCCATTGCCTCTATTCCGCAAGATGGCGGGCTTGAGTTGCTTATTCGTCAAACACATTATGCTGATGGCAGGCTGGGTATTGGCTCTGGTTGGCTGACTGAATATGCCGCGATGAATAGCGATATTGCCTTACGCATACGTGAGAACACCGCATTTCACCCGCCAGCACACAATAGTCCGCTAATTTTAATCGGCAACGGTACTGGCATTGCTGGGTTAAGGGCGCATCTAAAAGCGCGCGCTGCCTTACAACAAAACAACAATTGGCTTATCTTTGGTGAACGTAACGCCGCGCATGACTTTTACTTTAGAGATGAATTACACCGTTGGCAGAAACAATTCTTATTAACAAGAATTGATACCGCTTTCTCGCGAGATCAAACCGAGAGTATTTATGTGCAAGATGTTGTAAAATCATCCGCATCCGATATGTTGAAATGGGTTGAAGATGGCGCAGCGATTTACGTATGTGGTAGCGCTAGCGGCATGGCGCCTGCGGTGCATAATGAGTTGCTTGAGATACTCGGCGAAACTACATTATCTACATTAACCACATCTGGCAGATATCGTCGGGATGTATATTAGATCCACGCCTTAAAAATCCAGCGTTCTCACAATATGAATGACTCTTAACTTTTACTGAAATATTCTGAATAGACTTATAGCCACTTATACATTACTAAGGCATCAACATAGCCTTTAGACGGATGGTTAAATGCTTTTGGCAACCGACCCACCGTATCAAAACCCAGATTATTCCATAATCTCACAGCCCCCTCATTACTAGATGCAACGAAATTAAATTGCATGGCTTTATAGCCGAGCTCTCTTGCAACGATTTGAGAGTGTTCGCACATGGCAGTGGCAAGCCCGCGTCCTCTGGCTTCGGTTGAAACCATATAACCGCAATTGCAAACATGATCACCTGGCCCGAGTTGATTAGTTTTTAAATAAAATGTACCCAAAACCTTACCATCCTCTTCAAACACATAGGCTATTCGCGGAGTATCAATCCAAATTTTAAATGCTTGTTCTTTGTTTGTATCGCGCGGGTAGGCATAAGTATCACCCGCCGATACCACTTGATGAAAGATTGACCAAATTTGGTCAAAATCTTTTTCTGTAGCCTTTCTAATATTCATAGCACCTTAACCTGAAAATATTATTTTACTGTGGCTATTATAATACTGAGCAGCCCTAGCATACCCTCAGCCCACGCAAAATCTGCTAGGACAAATTTAGAACATTGAGAGGATAAAAGGCAATAAAAAAACCAGCACTTAGGCTGGTTTCTTGTATGTTCTAGGACTACCTAAAACATGGAATTGGTAGGGCGTGCGGGGATCGAACCCACGACAAACGGATTAAAAGTCCGCTGCTCTACCAGCTGAGCTAACGCCCCATTATGAAACGGGTAATACTGGATATTGGTACTTAATTCGTAAGCAGTTTGAATGACTTTTGCTTTACCTACGAAAGGGCGCAATTATGCAAGAAACTCGGGCTTTGGTCAATGACAACCTGCTAAATAAATTAACTTTTTATATTCTTTATTTTTAAGCAGGCGTTTGTGATTAAAACAGCGGCTGTTTACAGCATGCAGATATGTATTACTTAAACAAATGTTGGGATTAACTTTATAAAAAACTTAAGTGATTAAATCGGTTAACTATTTAACGCATACCCGGCAATTTTCCGCCCATCATACCGCCCATGCCGCGCATCATTTTGGCCATGCCGCCTTTGCTGAACATTTTCATCATTTTCTGCGTTTCTTCAAACTGTTTTAACAAGCGATTCACTTCTTGCACTTGCACACCGCTACCGGCGGCGATGCGTTTTTTACGCGTGGCTTTAATCAATTCTGGTTTACGGCGTTCAAGCGGCGTCATGCTATTGATAATACCTTCAATACGGCGCAGCGATTTATCTGCATCCTCGTTATTCACTTTTGCGGCCATATTCGCCATTTGCGCTGGCATCTTATCCATTAACGCGCCCATGCCACCCATTTTGCGCATTTGACTCATTTGGCTTTTAAAATCTTCCAAATCGAACTTGCTGCCCGATTTGATTTTGTCTGCGACTTTTTGCGCTTCGGCCAAATCGACATTTTTATGCGCTTGCTCAATCAAGCCCAGCACATCGCCCATGCCCAATATACGTCCAGCCATACGGTCAGGATGAAAAGGTTCTAAACCGTCTACCTTTTCGCTCACGCCGATAAATTTAATCGGCTGACCTGTCACGTGCCGCACCGATAATGCCGCGCCGCCGCGTGCATCGCCATCTAACTTCGTTAATACCACGCCGGTTAATGGCAAAGTCTCGCCAAAAGCTTTAGCGGTATTCACTGCATCTTGGCCCTGCATCGCATCAACTACAAATAATGTTTCAATCGGATTTAATTGCGTATGCAACGCCTTGATTTCCGCCATCATCGCTTCATCAATACCCAAGCGGCCTGCCGTATCGAAAATCACCACATCGTAATAATTCTTTTTGGCGTGTTCTAAAGTTAATGCTGCGATTTCACTCGGCTTTTGGTTCGCGTTGCTGTCAAAACAGTCAATATCTAGCTGTTTAGCCAAAGTTTGCAGTTGTGCAATCGCCGCAGGGCGATAAATATCGGCACTAGCCAACAACACTTTTTTCTTTTGTTCTTTAAGTAATTTTGCCAGTTTGGCAGATGTCGTGGTTTTTCCAGAACCCTGCAAACCTGCCATCAAGATAATCGCTGGCGGTTGCGTAGATAAATTCAAGCCTACATTGGCTTTGCCCATTAACTCGGTTAGCTCATCATTCACCACTTCGATAACCGCTTGGCCTGGCGTTAAGCTCTGTAACACCTCTTTGCCTTGCGCACGCGCTTTCACGCGGCTGATAAATTCTTTTACCACAGGCAATGCCACATCAGCCTCTAGCAGAGCCATACGCACTTCACGCATCGCGTCGCTAATGTTGTCTTCAGTTAATCGCGCTTGACCTCGTAGGTTTTTGATGACGCCCTGTAAACGGCCGGTTAAATTTTCTAACATTTTGGGGGATTACCTTAAAAATTGCGCTTTTGGATTTCTAATTTTACATCAAGCTATGCTAATTAGACGAGTTTTGCCATAATTGTCATATGCAAAATTCAGTGCACTATTTCATTCCGTATTCGGTTGTGGCTTTTATTTATCTCGCAGTTGCTGCAGATTTTTGGCACACCACCAAAACAGCTACAAATACGCAGTCGCTTAAACTGCATTCCGCCATGATTGCCTTAGGCTTAATGTTGCACGGCTGGCTTTTGTACCGCGATATTTTTAGTGTTGGAAGCATTAACTTAGGGTTTTATTACGCGTTATCAGCGATTTTTTGGCTGACTGTGTTGGTCTATTGGTTGGCAGATCGAAAGCATGAGTTGCACAGCCTACAAGCTTTTGTATTGCCGCCCGCTGCGGTTTTTGTCTTATTACCCGCGTTTGCCATCAAAAACCATTATTTGCCTACAGCGCATGAAGGCTTATTTATGGCGCATATCGGCATTGCGATTTTGGCTTACAGCTTATTTACCTTTGCCGCTTTGCATGCCTTATTAATGACCATTGCTGATCGCAGCCTGCATAACAAACCTAGTTTAATCAAATTGCCTAGTTTTCCACCATTAATGGTGATGGAAAGCCTGTTGTTTAGAGTGATTACCATCGGATTTGTATTGCTAACATTGACATTAATAAGCGGCATGTTATTTAGCGAACAAATCTTTGGCAAACCATTGCAATGGAATCACAAAACGCTATTTTCGATTGCATCGTGGGTGATTTATGGCTGGTTATTATTTGGCCGCTATCAATACGGTTGGCGTGGGAAAAAAGCCATTAAACTGACTTTAACTGGCTTCTTATTGCTATTGCTGGCTTATATTGGCAGCCGTTTTGTACTGCAAGTATTATTGAATAAATAATGGTGTTAACTTTTAGTTAAGTATGTATTTACACCAGTTTTTTACTAGATACCGACCGGACTTAACCTTTAATTTAGCTCAAAAAATAAGCAATCGTTTTATAGCTGTTTAAGTTAATTAGCTTAGCGCAAACTAATTGCAAGCCAATTATGTTCTTTGGCATATGCGCTAAGCGTTTCATCCGCATCCACTGCTACAGGATTCGTCACCAATTTCATCAATGGCAAATCATTGTGTGAATCGCTATAGAAATAGCTTTTGTCAAAGCCAGTTAATGCTTGGCCTTTTTCCGCCAACCATTCATTAATCCGCGTCACCTTACCTGCTTGAAAACTCGGCACACCGCTCACGCCACCAGTAAATTGCCCATCAACCATTTCTGGATCAGTGCCAATTAAGTGCTCAATACCGTAAGCCGTTGCAATTGGCTTGGTCACAAAACTATTGGTGGCCGTGATAATCACGCATAAATCGCCTGCCGCTTTGTGCTTATTCACTAAGGCTTGTGCTTTATCCGTCATCATTGGCTTAATGACTTTATCCATATACTTAACGTGCAACTCATCCAAGAATTTTTTAGGATGCTGGCTGAGCGGTTGCAATTGGAATTTTAAAAAAGCAAAAATATCCAAATTGCCATTTTTGTAATCCAAATAAAACTGTTCATTGCGATCATGATGCGTTTTGGCATCCAACAAACCTTGGTCAATTAAAAACAAACTCCAGTTATAGTCAGAATCGCCCGCCAATAAAGTGTTATCAAGATCAAATAAAGCCAAATTCAAAATTTACTCCGTTACAATTAATCAAGTCTGTGAAAATATTAAGTCATTGAAAATAAATAGATAAGCGTGCGGCGACTTAACGCTATTTTTAGGCCAATTTCTCATTGTCCGCAGAAAGCACTAAAAAAACGCCGACTAATATCACCGCCAGCGCAATGTATTCAGTCGGTGTCACATGCTCATTCGCCAGCCAAATACCTACCGCAAATGCGACAATTGGGTTAACAAAAGTATTACTGCTGGCAACCAATGGACGCACCGTTTTAAGCAAATACTGGTAAGCGCTATAAGCAACGATTGAACCCAGCACGATTAAAAACAATATCGCCGCCCAAGATTTTACGCTGATTACGCTAGGATATTGTTCACCTTGAAATGCGCTGAATATTAATAACGCAATGCCGCCCATTAACATTTGGCAGGCGGGCGCCATTAATCCTGCTGGCATACTTAGTTGCTTACCCCAAACCGACCCAAACGACCAACTGGCCGCTGCAAAAATCAATAAAAACGCGCTAAATAATTGACCATGCAAACTGCCGCCCACATTTAATAACACGATACCAATTAAACCAACCGTGATGCCCAGCCATTCTTGGCGTGTTATTTTATGCCCCCAAAGCGATGAAAAAATCGCCATCCAAATCGGTGCCGTCGCAATAGAAAGCGCCGCCACACTGGATGAAACCGTTTGCTGCACATAACACACGGTGCCGTTACCTAACGCAGGTAACAAAATACCAACTGCCGTAGCGCCCAACCACTGCTGCTTTGTTGGATTTGGTGTGCCAAGAAAACGCATGACCACATACAACAAAGCACCGGCAACCGTAAATCGTATGCCCCCCATTAAAAAAGGCGGAAAACTTTCAATACCAAATTTAATCGCTAAGTAAGTCGAACCCCAGATAAAGTAGGTGCAAAATAGGGCAAGAATGATAAATAAAGTTTGGTTTTTATTGTGCATAAAAGATAGACTTTTTGTTAAAGCGGTCAAAGCACAAGGTGCTTGAGCGCAGACAGTACAATTAAGTACGGCAAGCGAAAAGCAACAAAGTATTTGGTCGATTTTACAAAAAAATCAAAGCTGTGGATTCATCTTTTCATTTTTTGAATACAACTTATTCAACCCATTCAAATACGCCTTGGCTGAAGCCACCACAATATCGGTATCGGCACCCTGCCCGTTCACAATACGCCCGCCTTTTGCCAAACGCACGGTCACTTCGCCCTGCGCATCGGTGCCGCTGGTGATGTTATTCACCGAATACAATTGCAATTCAGCACCGCTATTGACCATACTTTCAATCGCTTTAAACGTGGCATCCACAGGGCCGCCGCCATCTGCTTCTGCACGCTTTTCTACGCTGTTATCAGATAAAGTAATGATTGCGTGCGGCACTTCGCCTGTTTGCGAGGCAACTTGTAAATACACCAATTTGTAATTTTCACTAGCCTCATGCACGAATTCATCACTGACTAAAGCATGCAAATCTTCATCGAAAATCTCTGATTTCTTATCCGCTAAATTTTTGAAACGCGCAAAAGCAGCATTCATGGAATCCTCAGATTCCAACTCAATACCCAATTCTTTCAAACGTGTTCTAAAAGCATTGCGGCCAGATAATTTACCCAACGTTAATTTATTTGCGTTCCAGCCCACATCTTCCGCGCGCATAATTTCATACGTTTCGCGATGCTTTAATACGCCGTCTTGGTGAATGCCACTTTCGTGCGCAAATGCATTCGCCCCCACAATCGCTTTATTCGGCTGCACTGGGTAACCTGTAATCGTAGAAACCAATTTAGAAGTCGGCACGATTTGCGTAGTATCAATACTGGTTTCAAGCTTGAAAATGTCTTTACGTGTGCGCAACGCCATTACCACTTCCTCCAAGCTGGCATTGCCTGCGCGCTCGCCCAAACCGTTAATCGTGCATTCCACCTGACGCGCGCCGCCCATCACCGCAGCCAAAGAATTTGCAACCGCCATGCCCAAATCATTATGGCAATGTGTACTCCAAACCACTTTATCTGAGTTTTTGACGCGTTTAATCAATGTCGCCATCGTTTCGCCCCATGGCGCAGGAATCGAATAACCTACAGTATCTGGCACATTAATGGTTTTTGCGCCCGCCTCAATCACTGCATCAAACACACGCACCAAAAAGTCGATATCTGAACGTACCGCATCTTCGGCAGAGAATTCCACATCTGGCGTGTATTCCAACGCCCATTTAACCGCTTGCACTGCTCGCTCTAACACTTGGTCTTCCGTCATGCGCAACTTGTTTTCCATGTGGATTTTGCTGGTGGCGATAAACGTGTGGATGCGGCCAGAGGCAGCATGTTTAATCGCTTCACCTGCACGACGCACATCGTTCTCACTGGCACGCGCAAGTGAGCAAACGGTCGAGGTTTTCACTATTTTGGCAATTTCTGAAATAGCATCAAAATCACCTGGGCTGGCGGCGGCAAAGCCTGCTTCAATCACGTTAACACCCAATTTTTCAAGTTGGCGTGCGATACGGATTTTTTCCTCTTTAGTCATTGATGCACCAGGGCTTTGTTCGCCATCGCGCAAAGTGGTGTCAAATATAATAATTTGGTTGTTAGTTTGGTTTGCTGTGTTCATGTTTTATTTCCTAATGCTGTAGCTTGCTTCGATTATTGGTTAATCAATTGCGCAAAAGCTACAAATACAGTCATTTTACTCACTGTGTTGTTAACTAGCCAGCTTAACTATTGATTAATCATAGTTAAAACTAAGCACTAAAAAACAGTGAGCACGAAGTTATTTAAATTGGGTGGGGTTATCGTGCGCTAACGCGCAGCAGTGAAGCTGGGCGTAGCGCAGCAAGGCTTAAAAATAAGCTTGCGTAAAGTGGTGTTGCTTGGAATATCAAATGATTCAACATTTAATCAGTATCAGTATCAGTATCAGTATCAGTATCAGTATCAGTATCAGTATCAGTATCAGTATCAGTATCAGTATCAGTATTTAATGCTAGTGTTTCAAGTAGTTAACCGTGAATTTACGCTCAACCAGTTGTTTTTAATTAGCTTATGGCTTTTTTTGCAGCTCGCGCTTTTGCCCACAAAAAATAGCCAGATAATGCGTAGACCAGAACCACAGTAAACAAAACTTCTGGCGGACTGTAGGAGATCAGTACAAAAGCTAAAACAATCGCCAAAATAGCCACGAAAGGTACGCTCTGTTTTAAATTAATGTCTTTTCCGCTGTAAAACTTAAGATCGCTTACCATGCTGAGCGCCGCAAAAACCGTTAAGCCCCAAGCCATCCATTTCATCTGCAACGCGCCAAAAAATATTTCGCGACCATCCACATCATACTCATACGCCACCCATACAAAACCCGCCAACAATGCTGCTGCTGCTGGACTGGGCAAGCCTTGAAAATAACGCTTATCTTGATAATCATCGTCTAGCTTGGTATTAAAACGCGCCAATCTTAACGCCGCGCAGGCGCAATAAATAAAAGCTGCTATCCAGCCCAATTTCCCCATCGGCTTTAACGCCCACACATACATAATTAATGCTGGCGCCACACCAAAAGACACCATGTCGGACAAGCTATCGTATTCGGCTCCAAACGCGCTGGTGGTATTGGTCATGCGCGCCACACGTCCATCTAATCCATCCATCACCATGGCAATAAAAATGGCAATCGCAGATTGCTCAAAGTTAAAGTTCATCGCCTGCACAATGGCATAGAAGCCAGCAAATAAAGCCGCTGAGGTGAATAAATTGGGTAGCAAATAAATGCCGCGTGATTTTAATGTATCGACTTGTTTGCGTGGTGTGCGTGATTTAACAACAGCCATAATCGTCAGCCTGCTAATAAAATGATGTCTAAGTATAACAAAGCATGCTTATTTTACTTGTTCTAATTAAAAAGTTAACCAATAAATAGGGTTAAGTTTTTCGATGATGCAACAATACACTAGGTTTACTGAGTCGTAATTTAATGTAAGTACTCGCTTATGATAATATCGCGACTTAAAATTAATGCTTCAATTTAGGTTTAAATATGCAATTCACCCTTCACAAAACCGATGGCCTCGCCCGTCGCGGCACAGTTAGTTTGGCGCACGGCAATGTGCAAACGCCGGCGTTTATGCCAGTTGGCACTTACGGCACAGTTAAAGCCATGTCACCTTTAGAGTTAACAGAAATTGATGCACACATTGTGCTGGGTAATACATTCCATTTATGGTTACGTCCAGGCTTAGAAGTGGTTGCCGCGCATGGCGGTTTGCACAAATTTATGGGCTGGGATAAACCAATTCTGACGGATTCTGGCGGCTTTCAGGTGTGGAGCTTGGGCGCAATGCGCAAAATTTCAGAAGAAGGCGTTAAGTTTAAATCACCTATCAATGGCGACACCTGCTTTTTAACGCCAGAAGAATCCATGCGCATTCAAAAAGTATTGAATAGTGACATTGTGATGATTTTTGACGAATGTACGCCATACCCCGCCACACATAAAGAAGCGAACGACTCCATGCAATTAAGTTTGCGTTGGGCTAGACGTAGCAAAGATGCGCATCAAGGCAACGCAAATGCACTATTTGGAATTATTCAAGGTGGCATGTTTGAAGATTTACGTGATATTTCATTAAACGGTTTGGTGGATATCGATTTTGACGGTTTTGCGATTGGCGGGCTTTCTGTTGGCGAACCTAAAGAAGATATGTTGCGTATTTTGGCGCACACAGCTCCTAAAATGCCACAAAATAAGCCGCGTTACTTAATGGGCGTTGGTACACCAGAAGATTTAGTCGCCGCCGTTTCGCAAGGTGTGGATATGTTTGATTGCGTCATGCCAACCCGCAATGCGCGTAATGGCTGGCTGTTTACTCAATATGGTGATATCAAAATCAAGAACGCGTTTTATAAACTAGATACGCAACCGCTAGACGCCGATTGCGC
Source organism: Methylotenera versatilis 79 (assembly GCF_000384375.1). NCBI lineage: Bacteria > Pseudomonadati > Pseudomonadota > Betaproteobacteria > Nitrosomonadales > Methylophilaceae > Methylotenera > Methylotenera versatilis. The sequence goes on from NZ_ARVX01000001.1 coordinate 359,879, forward strand.
ATGTTACACCTGTCGCAACTTCACCCGCGCTTATCTGCACCATCTGCATAAAGTAGGTGAAATCTTAGGCGCACGCTTAAATACCATCCATAACTTGCACTATTACCAAGTATTAATGCAAGGCATGCGCGGCGCGATTGAAAATGACACTTTTACGCAGTTTAAATCAGAGTTTGCAGCAAAACGCGCACGCCTCTCAAGCTGAACAGTCTGTGCTAAAATCGCACAGTTAAAAATTATTTGAAAGTTATCCGCATGTTAAACAATCTATTTATTAGTAACGCACACGCAGCTCCAGCCGCTCCAGGTGGTGATTTATTGAGCTTTTTACCTATTTTAATTATTTTTGCTTTATTTTATTTCATGCTGATTCGCCCGCAAATGAAGCAAGCGAAATTGCAAAAAGCGATGATTGAAAGCTTAAAAGCGGGCGATGAAGTAGCAACAACTGGCGGCGTGATTGGCAAAATCACTAAAGTGAGTGACAGCTTTGTGAGTATTGAAATTGCAACGAATACCACAGTGAATGTGCAAAAACATGCGGTGCAAACTTTATTACCGCCGGGCACGATTAAAGGCATTTAAGCAACATTTGAAAGCTAGCTCAATTTTTGCTAGCTTTCTTGTTTGAGACTTAACACTCAAAAACCATTAACTTTTAATTAGCATCTTTTTAAACCAATATTTTTTAAACTAAAATCGCTTCGAGTTAGATCAGTAATTTTAGTACTTTTGAGCCGCATTTATGAACCGCTACCCTACCTGGAAATACATTCTAATTGCCGTTGTCATTCTAATTGGGTTGTTGTACACCATACCCAACTTTTTTGGTGAATCGCCAGCGGTGCAAGTGAGCCCTGCAAAAACATCATTAAAAGCGGATGCTGCTTTACTCAATAAAGTTGAAGCGACGCTTAAATTAGCCAACGTGCCGTTTAATGGTATTTACTTGGATGCAACTGGCGTGAAAGTGCGCTTTGCTGACCCTGAAGCGCAAATTAAGGCGAAAGATAAGTTAATCGCTAATTTGGGCAAAGATTACACAGTCGCGTTGAATCTATTATCGCAAACACCAAACTGGTTATTAGGCATTGGCGCAAAACCGATGTATTTGGGTTTGGATTTACGTGGCGGCGTGCATTTTCTGTTGCAAGTAGATATGAAAGCAGCGTTAGATAAATCAGCTGAAAGTAGCGTGGGTGATTTCCGCACAACGCTACGTCGCGAAAAAGTAAACTACTTTGGTATTTCACGCGAAGGTCAAAAAGTAGAAGTACGTTTTAGCGATAGAAAAGATTTAGAAGCCGCGCGTAAAGTATTAGCAAAAGACTTCCCCGATTTAACGCTGAACGATTCAACTTCTGGCAAAGAGCAAGTGTTAACTGCCAGCATTGGTGAAGCGGCGAAAAAGAAAATTCAGGAATTCGCACTTAAACAAAACTTACAAACTTTGCATAACCGTATTAACGAGTTAGGCGTTGCCGAGCCAATCGTGCAGCAACAAGGTTTTGACCGCATTGTAGTTCAATTGCCAGGTGTGCAAGATACTGCAAAAGCCAAAGAGATTTTAGGCCGCACTGCGACACTAGAAATCCGCATGGTCGATGAAGATAAAAAAGACATGGCCACGCTTGAAGCTGCTGCAAAAGGCCAAGTGCCTTTTGGTGACGAAGTATATAAAGACCGTGCTGGCAATCCAATTTTAGTTAAAAAGAATGTGGTATTAACTGGCGACCGTATTACCGACGCTGGTCCTGGTGTGAATGGCCAAACTGGTGGCTCAATTGTCAATGTGACTTTAGATGGCCGCGGTGCTGGCATCTTTAGAAACGTAACACGCGATAACGTGGGCAAACGCATGGCGATTTTGCTGATTGAAAAAGGCAATGCCGAAGTGATTACTGCACCGGTGATCAATGAAGAAATCGGCGGCGGACGTGTACAGATTTCTGGCATGGCGAATACACAAGAAGCGACTGATATTGCATTGCTATTACGCGCTGGTGCGTTGGCAGCACCAATGGAAATCATTGAAGAACGTACCGTTGGCCCAAGCATGGGTGAAGAAAACATCAAACGCGGCGTGCACTCTACGTTGTGGGGCTTTGCTGCCATTGCAGTGATGATGATGATTTACTACGTGGTTTTTGGCGGCGTTTCTGTATTAGCGCTGGGTATTAACTTATTATTATTAGTCGCTATTTTATCGATGTTACAAGCCACACTTACCTTGCCTGGCTTGGCTGCGATTGCATTGGCACTTGGTATGGCAATTGACGCTAACGTGTTGATTAATGAGCGGATTCGTGAGGAGTTACGCAATGGCAATACACCGCAAGCGAGCATTCATGCGGGTTACGACAGAGCTTTCGATACCATTTTAGACTCTAACGTAACGACATTAATCGCCGGTTTAGCACTGTTTATGTTCGGTACAGGCCCAATTAAAGGTTTTGCCGTGGTGCATGTGTTGGGTATATTAACCTCTATGTTCAGTGCAGTTTTAGTATCACGCGCGATTGTGAATCTGATTTATGGTTACCGCCGTAAAGTGACTAACCTTTCAATCGGGCAGATTTATAAAGCATAAACGAAACAAGCCGTTATTCCCGCTTTCGTGGGAATAACGGAACGAGTTTTCACTAGCAACCAAATATGTACCAACCAATTATTTAGAGTAAAAATTATGGAATTATTTAGAATTAAAAAAGATATCCCATTTATGAGCTACGGCCGTTTAACGACGGCTGTTTCGCTTCTCACGTTTTTACTGGCGGTATTTTTTCTTTGGTCTAAAGGCCTCAATTACGGCGTAGATTTCACTGGTGGCACGGTGATGGAAGTGAATTACCCGCAAACCGCCAAAATCGATAGCATTCGTGAAGCGGTTGATTCAATCGGGCTAAAAGATGCGACTGTGCAAAACTTTGGTACCAGTCATGATGTGTTGATTCGCTTACCGCTGAAAAAAGACATGTCGATTGCGCAATTGTCTGAAACTGTGACCAAAGCTTTGCAAACTGCAGACCCAACCGCTGAAGTGCGTCGTGTAGAATCAGTTGGCTCACAAGTGGGCGATGAGTTATATGCAAGCGGCGGATTAGCACTGCTATTGGTTTGTGCTGGCATTATGGCTTACTTAGCGATTCGTTTCGAATGGCGTTTTGCCGTAGCCGCGATTATCGCCAACATGCATGATGTGGTGATCATTTTAGGTTTCTTTGCATTCTTTCAATGGGAGTTTAACTTAACCGTACTGGCCGCTATTTTGGCCGTGTTAGGTTACTCGGTGAATGAATCGGTCGTGGTTTTTGACCGAGTACGCGAAAACTTCCGCAAAATGCGTAAAGCTAACGTGGTTCAAGTGATTGATAATGCCATCACGCGTACTATGTCGCGCACGGTGATTACACACTTAATGACACAAACCATGGTGGGTTCAATGTTGTTATTTGGGGGCGAAGTGTTACACAACTTTGCGCTGGCGCTGACGATTGGTATTTTATTTGGTATCTACTCTTCAGTATTGGTTGCTTGCCCAATTGCGATGTATTTGGGTGTTAATCGCGCTAATTTAATTGGTGATGTAGAGAAAAAAGACAATAAAAAAGATGCAGATGATGCGGCAGAAGCACTGTCTTAATCAACTCAGTTAATTAAAGCTATTCATCGATAACTAATTTTTAAGCAAAATTAAGTGTTAACTTAAACTTAACTACTTGATTTTTAAATGAATAAACAGGTAAACTGATTACCTGTTTATTTTTGCGTTTCACATCACTTGGATAATATTCCCATTCCCTTACAGCTTGGCGTTCTAGCCTTGCTGCTGCTTATTTCTGGCTTTTTCTCTGTCGCTGAAACCAGCTTGATGTCGCTTAACCGTTATCGGTTGCGGCATTTGGTTAAAGAAGGCAACCGCGGCGCGCGTTTAGCCAGTAGTTTATTGGCTAAAACCGACAAATTGCTTGGCGTGATTTTGCTATGCAATAATTTTGCTAACGCCGCATCTGCGACACTTGTCACCATTATTACAGTTGAACTGTTTGGTGAAGGCGAATGGGTGTTGATGTTCGGCACCTTGGCTGTCACTTTCGCGATTTTAGTTTTTAGCGAGATTTCACCAAAAGTCATTGCGGCGGCATATCCAGAAAAATTAGGTATTATCTGCAGCTACATTTTATATCCGCTGTTAAAAATTCTGTATCCAGCCGTTTGGTTTATCAATCTATTTGTTGAAGGTTTGCTGAAACTATTAAGGGTGAATATCAACTTCAGCGAGAGTTCGCAATCGCTTACTATGGACGAATTACGCAGCATTGTGACGGATGCTGGGCATTTTATGCCGAAAAAACACCGCACTATTTTGCTTAACTTGTTTGATTTGGAAAAAATCACCATAGATGACGTGATGACCGCGCATACATTGGTTGAAGTCATTGATTTTGACGCGCCAATCGATGATATTCTGCAACGAATTTCAAACAGTCATCACACGCGTTTGCCCGCGCGCGAAGGCGATAATGAAGAGATTATCGGTATTATTCATGTGCGCAAAGTCATTAATCAGTTGCGCAGTTATCAGCAGGACGCAGAGATTAGCAAAGAAACCTTACGTGAAGTCATCAGCGAGCCTTATTTCGTTCCTTCTGGCACGCCGCTTTATACGCAGATTCAGCAGTTTCAAGAACATCAAGAACGGATTGCTTTGGTTGTAGATGAATATGGCGAATTCAAAGGCTTGGTGACACTGGAAGATATATTAGAAGAAGTGATTGGCGACTTCACTACGCAATCGCCTAGCCGAGTCGGTAGTTATCGCCAAGAGGCAGATGGCAGCTGGTTGGTTGATGGTAGTAGCGCGCTGCGTAATCTGAATAAAAAACTCAGTATCAATTTGCCGCTAGATGGCCCGCGCACACTTAACGGTTTAATTCTGGAACATTTTGAAGATATTCCTGAACCTGGCACCAGTTTTAGAATCAATACTCACACGATTGAAATCATGCAGACGCAAGATAGAATCGTCAAAAGCGTCAAAATATTCCCCTAATTATATTTAATCTATATATCCCTACTCATATTGGGCTTGAAATTTTCTGTAGTCGGCTCAAAATAGAATTAAGTAATTAACAAAGTAGCAAATGGCTAATACAAACCCTAACCAAGATATTGCAATTAAGCCTAGTGCAGTTAAACCAAAACTGCCGGCTATGTACAAAGTGCTGTTGTTAAATGACGATTACACGCCCATGGAGTTTGTTGTAGAAACGATTGAACGTTTTTTTAACAAAAGCCGTGAACAAGCGACACAAATTATGCTCAAAGTACATACAGAAGGCATGGGTGTCTGTGGTGTTTATCCGCAAGATATTGCGGAAACGAAGATGAAACAGGTTTTAACGCATGCCAAGGAATCGCAACATCCGTTGCAGTGTGTGACAGAACTTGCTTAGTTGGCTGAAGTATTAGTTGGCAGACATAATATTAGCGTGAGTAGTAGTAAAAACAAGCCCAGCATTGCTGGTTGCAGGTGTAAAAGTAAATGAAAGTTGGTACAAAATGATCGCGCAAGAACTTGAAGTAAGTTTGCACATGGCATTTATGGACGCAAGACAAAAGCGTCATGAACTGATTACAGTTGAACACTTATTATTAGCCATGATCGATAATCCGACTGCGGCGGAAGTGTTGCGCGCATGCGGTGCAAAATTTGATGTGTTGCGTAGTGAATTGAATCACTATATTGAAGAACACACACCGACTGTTAACGGCACAGAAGAAGTAGACACACAACCAACACTTGGCTTCCAACGCGTGATTCAACGTGCGATGTTGCATGTGCAATCATCTGGCAAAAAAGAAGTGACTGGCGCGAACGTGCTAGTGGCGATTTTCGGTGAAAAAGATTCTCATGCAGTGTTTTTCTTGCATCAACAAGGAATTACCCGCTTAGATGTGGTTAACTTTATTTCACACGGCGTGGCAAAAATACCAGAAGGCGACGCTAAACCAGAAGGCACAGAAACAGAGTCTGAAGCAGAAGCCGTACCAAGTGGTGCGCTAGAAAACTTCACGCTTAACTTAAATGCTCAAGTCTTAGCAGGGAAAATTGATCCGCTGATTGGTCGTGGTCCAGAAATCGAACGTGTGATTCAAACATTGTGCCGCCGCCGTAAAAACAATCCACTATTGGTTGGCGAAGCTGGCGTAGGTAAAACTGCGATTGCGGAAGGCTTAGCACGTCGCATTGTTGAGAAAGAGATTCCAGAAGTATTGGCAAATGCAACGGTGTATTCATTGGATATGGGTGCACTATTGGCTGGCACCAAATACCGTGGCGATTTTGAGCAACGCTTAAAAGCGGTGATGAAACAGCTGGCCGAAAAACCGGATGCAATTTTATTTATTGATGAAATTCACACGTTAATCGGTGCAGGCGCAGCCAGTGGTGGAACCTTGGATGCTTCTAATTTACTGAAACCTGCGCTTTCAAATGGCACGCTTAAATGCATCGGCGCAACTACTTATCAAGAATATCGCGGCATCTTTGAAAAAGACCATGCGCTATCACGTCGCTTCCAAAAGGTAGATGTCGTTGAACCAAGTATCGCCGAAACGATTGAGATTTTAAAAGGCTTAAAATCACGTTTTGAAGAACATCACGGCGTGAAATATAGTGCAAGCGCTTTAACTACAGCAGCTGAACTTGCAGCTAAATACATCAATGACCGTCATTTGCCCGACAAAGCGATTGATGTGATTGATGAAGCCGGCGCAGCGCAACGCATTCTGCCTAAAAACAAGCAGAAAAAAGTCATCGGCAATAAAGAAATTGAAGACATCGTGGCTAAAATTGCGCGCATTCCGCCTAAAAATATCTCTAGCGATGACCGCAACGCGCTTAAAACATTAGAGCGTGATTTAAAAGCCGTGGTTTTTGGCCAAGATAAAGCGATTGAAGCACTGACATCAGCCGTAAAAATGGCGCGTAGTGGCTTGGGTCAAAATAATAAGCCCATTGGTAGCTTCTTATTCAGCGGTCCGACTGGTGTGGGTAAAACCGAAGTCGCCAAGCAGTTAGCTTACATCATGGGCGTTGAATTAATTCGCTTTGATATGAGTGAATACATGGAGCGTCACGCAGTCAGCCGTTTGATTGGTGCGCCTCCAGGCTATGTGGGCTTTGAGCAAGGTGGCTTGATGACTGAAGCAATCACCAAACAGCCTTATAGCGTTTTACTGCTAGATGAGATTGAAAAAGCGCATCCGGATATTTTCAACATCCTGTTGCAAGTGATGGATCACGGTACTTTGACTGACAATAATGGCCGTAAAGCGGACTTTAGAAATGTCACGATTATCATGACAACGAATGCAGGCGCTGAGAATTTGGCTAAATCGAGCATTGGATTTACCAATGCAAAAGAAGCTGGTGATGAGCAAGCGGATATTAAACGCCTATTCTCACCAGAGTTCCGTAATCGTCTAGATGCGACAGTGTCTTTTGGCAGCTTAACGCAAGATATTATCATCCGCGTGGTCGATAAATTCTTGATGCAATTAGAAGACCAGTTGCATGAGAAAAAAGTGGATGTAACGTTTAGCGATGCGCTTAAAACCTATCTAGGTAAAAAAGGTTTTGATCCGCAAATGGGTGCACGTCCAATGGCGCGTTTGATTCAGGATACGATTCGTAAAGCCTTGGCAGACGAATTGCTATTCGGCCGCCTCAGCAATGGTGGCGCAGTGCATGTCGATATTGATGATAAGGACCAAGTTAAACTGGTTTTTAGCAAAGATAACCAATCACGCGATGCCTTGCTAGCAACCGCAGACTAAGTTTTAGTGCACAATAAAAACAGCCAACTTATGCAATATAAGTTGGCTGTTTTTTCATCACGCGTTCAAATAATTCTGAGTTAACTAAAGTATTAAGCCAGTTTTGCAATTTCGGATAATTTGACGATTCAAACCAAGTTAAATCGACCGCCGCAAACTGGCGCACAAAGGGAAAAATTGCCATATCAGCCAAACTGGCGGTATCTTTGAATAAATAAACGTTTTGATTTAATAAATGTTCTAAGTGCTGTAGAAACTTCTCACCTTGTTGACGATAATGCGTTTGAGTGAATTGCGGATAACGTTCAGGATATTTGTAACTATCAAGCGTTTGCTTAAAATATGTATCGTTCTCGGTAATTAATGCCTGCATTTTGCCAGAATCCGCATCCAGCCAATCTTGTAGATCATATTGCCGCAAAGCCCAAAACATAATGTCCAAGCTTTGCTCAATTACAACGCTAGTTTGTAATATCAACACTGGCACAGTACCTTTTGGCGACACTTGCAACATATGTGCAGGCTTGTCGCGCAATACTATTTCGCGTATTTCAACTGAAATATCGGCTACAAAAATTGCCAGTCTGGCACGCATGGCGTAAGGACAACGGCGGTAGGAATATAAAATTGGAAGCATACAAGCTCTAATAACTTAACACTATTTTTTGCCTAAAAATAGTGTTAAGTCTCTATGTTTAGTCTAGGATTGAATTAACCTAATGTTGTGCAAATATCACGCACCAGCGCAGGACCTTTATAAATCAGCCCACTATAAATCTGCACCAAACTCGCACCAGCAGCAATTTTTTCAACGGCATCTGCAGCACTTAATATCCCACCCACGCCAATAATCGGCAATGCGCCTTGTAATTGTTTTGAAAGCTGTTGAATCACAATAGTCGATTGATTCCGCACCGGCGCTCCTGATAATCCACCAGTTTCATCGCCATTTTTCATGCCTTTGACGACATCACGTGCCAGCGTTGTATTCGTCGCGATCACACCATCAATCTGATGCTGCATCAACAAACCGGCAATTTCAGTCACTTGCTCTTGGGTTAAATCAGGCGCTATTTTTAAAGTGATTGGCACATATTTACCGTACTGCTGCGCGAGTTTATTTTGCTCTAATTTCAAGCTGGCAAGCAAACTAGATAACGCTTCTTTCTCTTGCAATGCGCGTAAATTTTTAGTGTTGGGTGACGAAATATTTACGGTGATGTAACTGGCATGTTCATACACTTTTTTCATGCAAATTAGATAATCATCCACCGCATTTTCAATCGGCGTATCAAAGTTCTTGCCAATGTTAATACCCAGAATTTGATTAGAAAGCCCGCCATCAAATTTAGCCGCTTTTACATTGTTAACTAAATTGTCCACACCCAAATTATTAAAACCAAAACGGTTAATTACGCCCTGCGCTTCTTTCACCCTGAATAAGCGCGGCTTAGGATTTCCTGGCTGCGCGCGCGGTGTGACAGTGCCCACTTCAATAAAACCAAAACCCAATGCAGCCATGCCATCGATAACTGCACCGTTTTTATCTAAACCCGCTGCCAGACCAACTGGATTGGGGAAATTTAATCCCATTACTTGTCTTGGCTGGCAAACAGGTGGTTTTGGATAAAGCGCTAATAAACCCGTTTTTTCGGCGAATTTAAGACTTTTTAAGGTGATGTCATGTGCAGTTTCAGCATCTAATTGAAACAGCAAAGGCTTGGCAAGTTGGTAGTAATTCATAGCGCTATTTTACGTGAGTTGAATCGATTTTTAGTAGCGCTAAATGTTCATCACACGTACCGTATATTTGAACCCGCAAGATCGGCATTTAAACAGTCGATCATCACGTGTTTTTGACAAAGGCTGAGTGCCGCATTGCGGGCATCTAACAATATCACCTTCTTTTTCGATTTGAACATAATCTCGCACTGAAATCGTATCTGCAAGTAAAGAGTTGACCTGTTTTTTATTGAAATAGGTCCCTAATATAATGATCAGAATCGCGCCGATTTCCAGCAATACATTTAGCCTAAGCCCTAAAATTTCCGTGTTAATCAGAATATCCACATGATGAAAGGAGGCTGCACGTATCAAAATAAAGGTGCACAACAGAATAATCCCCATCCAAGCGAGCTTGTAGTTGCGCCAAGTATTTACTAGAAACAATCTGAAAGCGATTAATGCCATTAGCATACCAAAACCTAGCACCACGATGAAAGCCACTTGTACTGGCCTTCTATGCTCATACCAACCATGATGTTGCGCAGCATCTTTGAGCATTTCAGTAAACCAACTTTGCAAATCTAACTGTTTATTAACACCTAAAAATAGTAGAAAAATGGCTAAATACAACCAAAATAAATAATTTCCACCAAACTTCTTAGATGCATTTGCTTTAACAATACAGCGCGCAACAGCCAACAAATAAACTGCCACAGTTATCCAACCAAAAACCGTTGCGTCGCCAATACCTGCATGCCAGCGACCATCTTCCGTCGCGGCAAGTATTAAAGGACTTTGGATTAAGAGAAATAAGAAGAGCGTAATTTTAGTCATACTGTGTGTTTAATATTCAAAAACGAGATTACTATCGCTATTTATCAACATTCTCAACAGTAGATATTTTCAGTATTTTTAACTCGGTACTAATGGTTAATAAATACTAATTACAACAATACCTTCTCAATCCCGCCATTATTCACGCGCTCCACATATTCTTCCATCCAGTTATCGCCCAGAATATGCTTAGCCATTTCGACCACAATGTAATCGGCTTCAATACCCGTATCATCCCCATAACGCGCTAAGCCTTGCAGGCAGCTTGGGCAACTGGTGAGGATTTTCACTTTTCCTTCAGGCTTACCAACGGTTAAGCCCATTTTATTCATACCTTTTTCCAGCTCTTCTTGCTTACGGAATTTAACTTGCGTGGCAATATCAGGTCTAGCAGCAGCAAAAGTGCCGCTTTCGCCACAACAACGGTCGTTCAATTGCACTTCTTGGCCCATTAGCTTATTGGTGACTTCCATTGGCTTATAGGTTTTCATCGGGCTATGGCATGGGTCGTGGTACATGTAACGCGTACCTGTCACCGTTTGCAAGCGCATGTCTTTTTCCATCAGATATTCATGGATATCCAACAATCTGCAACCTGGGAATATTTTTTCAAATTCATATTTTTGCAGTTGGTCCATACACGTACCGCAAGATACGATAACGGTTTTAATATCCAAATAATTCAAGGTATTAGCTACGCGATGGAACAATACGCGATTATCCGCAGTGATTTCTTGACCTTTATCGTGATTACCTGCTGATGTTTGCGGATAGCCGCAACATAAATATCCAGGCGGCAATACGGTGATTGCTCCCACTTCATACAACATCGCCTGTGTTGCTAATCCCACGTTTGAGAACAAACGTTCTGAGCCACAACCAGGAAAATAGAATACCGCTTCAGAATCTTCAGTCACTTTTTGCGGATTGCGAATCACTGGAATCATGCTGTCATCTTCCACACCAAGCATGGCGCGTGAAGTTTTAGACTGCATTTTTCTAGGCATTGGCCTATTAATAAAATGAATCACTTGTGCTTTGATTTCTGGCTTACCAACACTGGCAGGCGGACGAATCTTATTTTTAAGCAGGCCGAATTTTTTGGCTAACGTATGCGCAATGTTTTGGGCTTTATAACCCCAACCAATCATGGTTGTGCGTATAAATTTAATCGTCGCTGGGTCTTTAGCATTTAAAAACAGCATGCCAGCCGCAGTGCCCGGGTTAAATTGCTTTTTACCTTGTACACGTAAAAAATTGCGCATTTTGATGGATACATCACCAAAATCAATATCCACAGGACATGGATTCAAACATTTATGGCAAACGGTGCAATGGTCGGCCACGTCGTTAAACTCGTCAAAATGTTTAATTGAGATACCACGCCGCGTTTGCTCTTCGTACAAAAATGCTTCAATTAGCAATGACGTTGCTAAAATTTTATTGCGCGGGCTGTATAAAAGATTTGCCCTCGGCACATGTGTCGTACAAACAGGCTTACATTTTCCGCAACGTAAACAATCACTTATATCATCGGCAATTTCGCCAATCGCTGATTGCTCCATGATGATAGATTCTTGCTCTAATAAACCAAAGCTTGGCGTATAAGCATTTTCAAGCCCAGAACCTGCTAACAATTTACCTTTATTAAAGTGGCCGTTCGGGTCAACCTTGTTTTTATAGACGGTAAATGTGTCAATGGTTGATTGATCCAAATACTCCATTTTGGTGATACCAATGCCATGCTCGCCAGAAATCACGCCATCCAAGCCTTTGGCCAGCGCCATCACGCGGTCAACTGCTTCATGCGCCTGCTTCATCATGCCGTAATCGTCAGAATTGACGGGGATATTGGTATGCACATTGCCATCCCCCGCATGCATGTGCAAGGCAATAAATACGCGGCTTTTGAGTACGGTTTTATGAATTTCATCAAAACGTGCCAATATTTTTTGATATTCGCGTCCAACGAAAATCTCCGCCATTGGGCGTTTTAGTTCGCGCTTCCAAGAGATGCGTAAATCGTAAGATTGCACCGCGCGGAATACATTTTCGTATTGGCTATGATCTTTACCCAGCGCACCTAACACACTCACAGGTTCATCTAGCGTGTTTAAAATTAAGCGCCATTTTGAACGTAAATCCCGCAACAATTGCAAGGCCATCACTTGTTTGGTCTGTACCATTTGCGCATCTGCATTACCATCTTCATCGGCTTGCAAGGGCAAGTCTGTCTGCATAAACGCTTCTAAAGCATCGACTAATTTAAGCTTGTTATGTATTGAAAGCTCAATATTAATGCGTTCAATACCATCAGAATATTCGCCTAATTTAGGCAATGGAATCACAACGTCTTCATTGATTTTAAAGGCGTTAGTATGTTTAGCGATGGCGGCTGTACGCGCGCGGTCTAGCCAGAATTTTTTGCGTGCTTCGCCTGATACGGCAATAAAACCTTCGCCATTTTTAGCGTTACACATACGCACCATGGCAGAAGCCACTTCACCGACGGCATTTTCATCATCAGAAGCGATATCCGCAATCAATACCATTTTCGGGCGTTGCTGCCTTGCCGCTTTTGTGGCGTAACCAACCGCTTTGATATAGCGCTCATCCATGTGCTCCAAGCCAGCCATAATAACGAGCGACTTGTTAGGGATTGCTGGATCTGGTTTAGCGGTTGCATCGAGATAATCTTTAATCTCCACAATCGCTGGAACGGCATGTGACACATTGCCAAAAAATTCCAATGCAATCGTGCGCACATATTTCGGCATGCGATGCAAAATAAAAGTTGCGCTGGTAATTAAGCCATCGCAACCTTCTTTTTGAATGCCTGGTAATCCGCTTAAAAACTTATCGGTCACATCTTTACCTAGGCCAACTTTTCTAAAGCTTGGTCCAGGAATACTGATAATTTCAGGCTCTCCTAACTGAGTTTTTAGGTCAATATCAAAACGGGTGATTTTGAATCGCGCCATCGCGATATCGTGAATTTTGCCTAGATTATGGTCTAAACGCTCCACTTCCATCCAAGTCGCATCTGGCGTCACCATACGATAAGATGCCAAATTATCCAGCGCGGTACCCCACAACACGGCTTTTTTGCCACCCGCATTCATCGCAACGTTTCCGCCGATACAACTTGCATCCGCACTGGTTGGATCGCAGGCAAACTCTAAACCAGCTTCGGTTGCCGCTTCCATCGCACGGCGCGTCACTACGCCAGCACCACACTCAATCGTGGCAACTTGACGCGCAACACCTGGCAATGTGCGCATTTGCACGCCTGTGTGCTTGTCTAACTTCTCTGTATTGATCACTACAGATAATGGCGTTAGCGGAATTGCGCCACCTGTGTAGCCGGTTCCGCCTCCGCGTGGGATCACGGTTAAGCCTAACTCAATACTGGCTTTTACAAGCGCAGCGATTTCAATTTCAGTATCCGGATTAAGTACCACAAACGGATACTCAACACGCCAATCTGTGGCATCGGTGACATGAGAAACACGGGCTAAGCCATCAAACTGAATATTGTCTTTGCGCGTGATTTTGTTGTATTTAGCCAACGCTTTTTTACGCAAATCATAGGTTTGACGAAAATCATCGGCAAACTTTTCCACCGCTTTTTTGGCAGCATTGACTAGTTTTTGTACTTTTTCATTACCGCTCGTGTTGCCACTCACATTACGTTCATCAATGGCATTAATGCGATGATAAAGCGCATCAATAATCGCTTTGCGGCGTTTTGGATTATCCAGCAAATCATCTTGCAGATACGGATTGCGGCTGACGACCCATAAATCGCCCAACACCTCAAACAACATACGCGCGCTGCGACCGGTTTTACGTTCGCCTCTTAACGCATTCAACACATCCCAAATCTCTTCGCCCAAGAACCGAATAACGATTTCACGATCAGAGAATGAGGTGTAGTTGTAGGGAATTTCGCGCAAGCGAATGGCAGGAGCCGGCTCGGTTTGTAAAATTTCAGCGGGGATAGGTGCGTTCATCTATATTTTGGCTTATCTTGTGGATAAAATTGGCTAAATTTAATAGTTAATTATAACATGCTGTAGACCGCGGAATAACTACAAGCGTTCTATGGTTATTGATAACAATTATGCCTAAAAAGCGTTAAAATTATAAAATGTTGACCATTAAAAAACTCATTATTCCCGCGGCCATTCTGGCTTTATTAATCGTTTTAGGCTTAAGCCTAAGCAATAAAACCCAAGCACCCACAATCACATTTACCACAATTGATGGCAAAAAAATCAGCATGGCCGACTTAAAAGGCAAAGTGGTGCTGGTTAATTTTTGGGCAACCGATTGCCCTGGCTGCATCAAAGAAATGCCAGATTTGATTAAAACTTATAATGATTATAAAACCAAAGGTTTCGAGGTTATTTCTGTCGCCATGCCTTATGATCCGCCTGCGCAAGTACTTAACTATACGCGGCAAAAGGCGCTGCCTTTTCCTGTGATGCACGATGGTTTCTCTGAAATAACACAAGCATTTGGCGGCGTAAATTTAACACCGACTGCGTTTATTTTTGATAAACAAGGCAAACGCCTACAACGCACAATTGGTGAACTGGATTTTGCTAAATTACACCAACTGCTGAATATCGAGCTGGCCAAATAATGCTTTGGATTAAAGCATTCCACCTTATTTTTGTCATCAGCTGGTTTGCTGGTTTATTTTATTTGCCCAGATTATTTGTGAATCACGCCATGGTGAGCGATGCCGCCACTTTGGAGCGACTCAGTTTAATGGAAAATAAGTTATATCGCTTTATGTTGCCGCTGGCCATATTGGCGATTATCTTTGGTTTATGGCTGACGATTGCTTATGGCATTAAAGGCGGCTGGCTGCATGCCAAGTTGTTGCTGGTTGCGGGCTTAATTGCTTATCATCTTTATTGTGGCAAATTAATGCGCGATCTTGCTGCGGGCAAAAATACCCGCAGCCATATTTGGTATCGCTGGTTTAATGAAGTGCCTGTGTTAATATTATTTGCAATCGTTATTTTGGTGGTTGTAAAACCATTTTAAAGCGTTAAGTCATTTAAAGTTAACCGAATTTAAACATGAATAATCTAGATATTCTGCATTCAGACTGGCTGATTAACATGCTCAAAAAATCGAGCAGCAAACCGCAAGCGCGGCTTTTAAGCCTGTTCGATATTTTAGAAGATTGGCTAGATGCGCCGAATACGGGTCAACAATCTATTCAACAAGAAAACCTCGTATTAGCAACAAACCATCAATTACAAGATTTTTTAGCGTTAGAAGCCGCTAAAGCTGGTGCTGCATTGCCCGAAATGTTGGCGAATCAATTGTATTTTATGGCAGTTGCAGCAGCGCAAGAAAAACTTCAAGCCAATAATCCGTTAAGTTTAAGCCATGCTAAAAATGCTGCTAGCGCACTCATAGCTGCGCAAACTGAAAAAGAATTCCGCATCGCAAAATCATCCGTTTATGCGATTGCCGCCAGCTTTTTAGGCGCATCGGTTGTTGCGGGTAGTTTATTTATCATGCATAAAACCGATTCAGCATCACATACAAAAATTGCGCAAACTGCGCCGAGCATTGCCGTTATGCCCAGCCAAATAGCTACAGCGCAACAAACTTCTGCGTTATTGGCCCAGCTTGATCAAATGCGTAAAGGCAACTGCCAGTTGATTGAGGCGCTACAATTACCCGATTCTTATAAAAAAGTATATTTTGAGAATGTTGTATTAGGTCAAATTTCTACCAATATTGAAGATCAAAAAAAAGTACATCAGTTATTAGATATGGTGCGTTGCAATTACACGCCAATGTTAATGGCTAATTCTAGAGGCACCTAGCTTAACAGCTGTTCGCGCACTTTTTACGCAACCTATTTATTGCAATTCCATCAAAATTCCGCAGCACCAATATTCAGATTTATTTTAAATCTGCTCTATACAAGCAAGTATATTAATTAACTTGGATTAAAAATTTAATTAATTTTTATTATAAATATTAGACACTTAATCGGCACTGAAATACTTAACGCATGAAAAATGTTACCTATAAGTATATTGACTAAGCCAATTAATCTCATGCTATACTATTTTTATGAGCGTGTTAAAAGACAGAATTTTACTGGTTGCAACAGATTTATTTCACACTAGAGGAATAAATTCCACGGGGGTGGATACGATTGTCGCCGTCGCAGGAACAACCAAAATGACGCTCTACAAATACTTTAATACCAAAGAACAGCTAATCATAGAAGTGTTGCAAAAAAGCCAGCTGGATTTTCAAAGCTGGTTAACTGAAAAATTAAACACTGGCACTAAAAAACCCGCTGAAAAAATTCAATTGTTGTTTGACTATATTGAAGAATGGGTCAATTCTTCTGCATTTATCGGCGTTGGCTTTATTAAAGCTTCAGCAGAATTCCCCAACGAAGAAAATGCCATTCATAAACTATCCTCATTGCAATCACGTGAATTTAGACAGTTCATCGGCAAATTAGCTGCCGATGCCAATATTAAAGATGCCGACGGCTTGGCATTGCAATTGTCATTACTGTTTGAAGGCGCAGCGCAAGCTGAGCAAATGAAACGTGGCTCTGGTGCAATCAAGTATGCTAAAAAAGCCGCTAAAATCTTAATCGATGGCGCGATAAAACAATCCTAAATTAACGTATATTTGAGCATTAATAATAGTTAACCATTATTTTCACCCAAATTTTACCCTAGCAATCTCAGCCGCATTAAAAACTCCCCTTGCCTAGTGCATGCTTGCTCTAAGATAATATCGTTTTAAAAATCGGTATTATTATGCATACGCTTATTTGTGGCTCTCTCGCTTTCGACACCATCATGGTGTTTCAAGATCAATTTAAAAATCATATTTTGCCTGACAAAATTCACAGCTTAAGCGTATGTTTTTATGTGCCAGAAATGCGTCGCGAATTTGGTGGCACTGCTGGCAATATTGCCTATAATTTGCAGTTATTAGAGGGTAAACCACTAATTATGGCAACGGTGGGTGACGATTTTAGTAGTTATACGAATTGGCTTAATCAACACAATATCAGTACGCAACATATTAAAAAAATCGATGCCAGCTTTACTGCGCAAGCGTTTATTACCACCGATATTGACGACAATCAAATCACCGCATTTCACCCAGGCGCAATGGTGGAGTCGCATCAAAACAGTGTAAAAGATGCCAAAGAAGTTAGCTTAGCAATTATTGCACCGGACGGTCGCGATGGCATGTTTCAACATGCCAAAGAATGCTTTGAAGCAGGCATTCCATTCCTGTTTGATCCGGGCCAAGGATTACCGATGTTTAACGGTGAAGAGTTGCTGCATTTTATTGAAATGGCAACTTATTTGGCGGTAAACGATTATGAGGCGCAAGTTTTGCAGGATAAAACTGGCTTAACACTTGCGCAATTAGCCAGCAAAGTAAAAGCATTAATCGTGACTTTGGGCGCGCAAGGCTCGCACATTTATGCGGATGGTCAACGTTATGAAGTACCATGCGTTAAAGCTGAACAGATTATTGACCCAACTGGCTGTGGTGATGCGTACCGTGCAGGTTTATTATATGGTATTGCAAATGGTTGGGATTGGCTCACTTGTGGGCGATTGGCCTCAACGATGGGTGCGATTAAAATCGCGAGTCGTGGCGGACAAAATCACAAACCAACGCGTATTGAAATTGAAAATGTTTATGCACAAGCATTAATCGCAGAAGTGAGTGCTGAACAAGCGGCTTTACAAACTACACATTAATTAATTTTTGTTCACTACTTCTTGAGTTAACCTATTGAATCCTAGTAAAAAATAGTCAATAGCAAAACCAAATGCTAATTAAATTGACTAAGTAAGCGGTAATATATAAATCAAATAATTAAAGGAGCCATTATGCAATTCTCAAAACTATTATTTTCAAAGCTATCCTTGGTCGCGATGTTATCAATATTAACAGTTGCTTGCGCGAGCTCTAACTCTGGTAGCGTATACAAACGTGACGATGCGCGAAAAGTGCAGACAGTAAGAACCGGCGTAGTGGAAAGTGTGCGCACAGTTAAGCTAGAAGGTACAAAAAGTCCAGTTGGTACTATCGCTGGTGGTGCAGTTGGTGGCATTGCTGGTAGTTCAGTGGGTGGCGGACGCGGCAGCGCGATTGCTGCGGTAATTGGCGCAGTAGTTGGCGGCCTTGCTGGTTCAGCTGCTGAAGAAGGTATTACGCGTAAAGATGGTATTGAAATTACCGTTAAGTTAGATGGCGGTTCAATGCTAGCAATTGTGCAGGAAGCGGATGAAGAGTTTAAGCCAGGTGATAAAGTACGCATTGTTGAGAATTCAGATACTTCGCGCGTGACGCATTAATATTTACTAGCTAATGAGTCGCTTAATGATTAGCGACTCATTCTTTCTGGGTTTAGCTGTCATCATTTAGTCATTTTACTTTAATGATTCATTCATATTAAGCACATAACATCTCTCAAAATAAAGGAGAGATGTTATGTCTGACAACAAGTTAGCAAAATCACAAGCATTACAATCTAAAGAACTGCAATCAAGAGCATTTCAATCTAATTACCCGTCACAAAGAGGCTTAACTATTAGCTTGGCACGCAACCCTGCAGAGGTCGCGGAAGCGCAACGTTTACGCTACAAAGTATTTTCGGAAGAAATGGGCGCGCAGCTTTCAGGCACAGGCGGCTTAGATGTTGATGGTTTTGATGAGTATTGCGATCATTTATTGGTGCGTGAAAGCATTACACATCAAGTGATCGGCACTTATCGCATCTTAAGCCCAGAAAAAGCCAATGCGGCTGGTGGTTATTACTCTGCAGGTGAGTTTGACCTTACGCGATTATCACATCTTTTCAAAAGTACCGTGGAAGTTGGCCGCGCTTGCGTGCATCAAAATTATCGCAATGGCGGCACCATTACGATGTTATGGGCTGGACTAGCCAAATACATGCAAATGCACAATTATGAATATATGATTGGTTGTGGCAGTGTAGCAATTAATGATGGCGGACACATGGCGGCAAGTTTGTATAACAAGCTTAAAGATGAGTATCTTTCGCCTGCTGAATACCGCGTTTTTGCGCGTAATCCTTTGCCGATTCATGCATTAAATCAAAACATGCAAGTCGTTTGCCCACCGTTGATCAAAGGATATTTGAGGCTTGGTGCCTATATTTGTGGTGAGCCTGCATGGGATGCCTATTTCAATACGGCGGATATGCTGGTAATGTTACCTTTATCTAAAATCAACAGTCGATATGCTTCGCATTTCTTAAAATAA
The DNA here is from genome assembly GCF_000384375.1 of Methylotenera versatilis 79. Lineage (NCBI taxonomy): Bacteria > Pseudomonadati > Pseudomonadota > Betaproteobacteria > Nitrosomonadales > Methylophilaceae > Methylotenera > Methylotenera versatilis. The sequence goes on from NZ_ARVX01000001.1 coordinate 379,595, forward strand.
TTTGCAACAAAACAGTCACTTAATTATTCGAATCTATCGAATAATACGCATTTTCTGTCACACCATTACTGGATTAATCATCGCAGCAATCATTTTGCCCGTACTGGGCAAAGAATCCAAAAAGTCACTAATTAAATGGTGGTGCGGTGGTTTACTACGCGCGTTTCATATCAAAGTGATAACCTTCGGCAATCTGCCGCCCGCCTCTACTAAAGGTGTGATGTTTGTCGCAAACCACGTTTCTTGGTCAGATATTCATGCATTAAATAGCCAAATTGCATCACGTTTTATTGCCAAGGCAGAAATTAGAAACTGGCCCATATTCGGCTATTTAGCGTCTAAAGCCAACCCACTATTTATTGATCGAAGTAAAAGACAAGTAGCAGCAAAACTTGTAGAAAGTACTGCTGAAAGCTTGGCAGATGGCGATAACCTTTGTTTTTTCCCTGAAGGAACGACGACAGATGGCACGCATGTATTGCCGTTTAAAAGCAGCGTATTACAAGCAGCGATTAATGCAAATACCATTATCTGGCCAGTCGCTATTAGGTACGTTAACTTGGATGGCAGTATCAATACTGCGATGGCTTATGCAGGCGAAACGGGATTAGTAGAATCGATGCAACGGATCATTCAATTAAAGAATGCGATTGTTGAATTGCATTTTTTAACGCCTATCGATGCCAGCAAGCAAAACAGACGTGATTTAACTCAACAAGCTTATGATGCAATTATCACTAAATTGGCTTTGCAACCAAATCTCTCACATCGTGCTGCACTTGAGTGATTACGCCAGTTTCAATACAAAAAGCCGTTAATTGCCCGCCCCACAAACAACCAGTATCTAGCGAAATTACATTATTCCGCTGGCTTAAACCCAGCGCAGACCAATGCCCGCAAAATATTCTTGTCGCTTGTGATTGCCGATTAGGCACATTAAACCAAGGCATATAGCCTTCTGGCACGTTTTGCAACTCACCTTTAAAAGCAAATTCCATCTCACCATTCGCTTTACAAATACGCATACGCGTCATGGCATTGGTAATCACGCGCAGTCTATCCATACCCACAAAATCATCTTGCCAAATATTGGGTGTATTGCCGTACATATGCGTTAAAAAATCACGGTAATTAAACGCTTGTAACGCCATTTGCACTTCATGTGCATAAGTGACTGCCTGTTGAATTGTCCACTGCGGCAGTAAGCCTGCATGCACGATTGCATAGCTCTGTTGATGCGTATCAAAATCCACCAACATTAACGGTTGATGGCGTAACCAAGTGAGTAGCTCATCGCAATCAGGCGCATCTATAATGGCTTGCAGTGTATCGCTTTTATGCGCTTTTTTTAACTGATGCGCCACTGCTATCGCATGTAAATCATGGTTACCCAGCACCAGTTTCACGCAAGACTGATGTTGAACACACCAACGCAAAACCTCTAACGAACCACTGCCACGGTTGATTAAATCACCAACTAATCTTAGCTGATCCGTTTTTGGATTAAATTGTAGTCGATTGAGTAGCGCACTAAAAGCGTGATAACAGCCTTGTATATCGCCAATTGCGTAAGTTGCCATAGGTTTGATTATAGGGGTTTCATGCAGACTTAATCGTTTTTACAAATAAAAAAGCCGCCTAAATAATTTAAGCGGCCTTTCTTACTACCCAATACTTAACACTAAAAATAACTTAAAAATTAACCTGCAGGTGCTGGCTCTGCTGCAGGAGGCGTTGCAGCTGCTGGAGCTGCTTCTGCTGGCTCAGCTTTTGGTGCCTCAAATTTTGCACCTGATGCGTTAGCCATATGTGCAACTGCATTAGCGATTTCCCCATCAGTTAAATCAGGATTACCACCACGCGCTGGCATATTACGAATGCCCTCAATCGCATGTTTTACTAATGCTTCATAACCTTGTGCAATACGTGGTGCCCATTGCTCTTTATTGCCAATCATTGGCGCGGCCATTAAACCAGCAGCATGACACATCGCGCAAACGGCTTTAGTCACTTCTTCGCCACTCTTATTCACATGTGGTCCAGCGCTAGCTGCCGCCACTTCCACTTCAGCGACTGGCTTAATCGACTCTTCCACTTTTGCAACTTCTGCGGTTTCCGCAGCTGCCGTAGCTGGTGTGTGTGCCGGCTTACCAAAAAAATACGCTAATAGCGAGATTATTAAAGTAAACGCTAAAATAGTACCTGGAATAGCAATAATTAATTGCCAAAAACTAGAACCTGAATATCCTTCATCATGCTTACTCATTGCAGTTAGTTCCTAAATATTAAAAAATTAAACTTTCGCTATTATACCCACACGCCAACAAGGTTAAAAGTCAAACTTAATGCCATATTGGCATTATTACAAACAATCTAAACTGTTATCTTAATGCGTGTTGCTTTGTTATAATGCGCCATCACAAGCGCCCGTAGCTCAGCTGGATAGAGTGTTGGTTTCCGAAGCCAAAGGTCGTGGGTTCGACTCCCGCCGGGCGCACCAAAAAATGCTTTTTATATCTTCCAGTAATGATCAATCAATAATGCTGCAAAAATGAGTGTTAAGTACAGAATGGAGTACTTGAACGTACTTTTTGCTAGCTCATCAGAGTATTTTCGGTATAAGCCAATGACATACCACAAGAATACGACATTTAATAAAACCGCTGAAACCAAGTAAATCAAGCCACTCATGCCTAGACTGTACGGCATAAAAGACACTAAAACTAAAATAACGGTATACAACAGAATATGTAAAAGCGTGAATGCTTCACCATGCGTGACTGGCAACATTGGCATACCTACTTTGGCATACTCTTCACGACGATATAAAGCTAAAGCCCAAAAATGCGGTGGCGTCCATGCAAAAATAATCAAAAACATGATTAATGACTCTGGCGAAACTGCATTATTCACCGCGGCCCAACCCAATATTGGTGGCATAGCGCCTGATGCGCCGCCAATCACAATATTCATTGGCGTAGCTGGTTTTAGGAATACCGTGTAAATAACCGCGTAACCTACAAAAGTGGCAAAGGTTAACCACATTGTCAGTGGATTAACGAACAGATACAGAATTAATAGACCTGAACCGCCTAAAAGTGTGGCAAAAACCGTTGTTTCTGTTTGAGAAACTTGACCAGTCGGTAGCGGCCTTCCACGTGTGCGCGCCATCACCGCATCAATTTTATGCTCAATTAAACAATTAAAAGCTGCTGCGGCACCTGATGCGAATGCAATACCCACCGTTGTTGCCAATAGAAGTGGCCATGGCACCATTCCAGGCGTTGCCAAGAACATACCAATAACCGCAGTAAATACAATCAACATCGTCACGCGCGGCTTACACAAGGCGAAAAAGTTTTTAAAACTTGTCGCAAAGGCTTGTAGCGGGCTAATTGTATTGATGTTCGATTTTTGACTCAATTAATACTCTCTTTATTTCATTCAATATATTTGCAGCTGCTAGAGACTAATTGCAGCAGATTTTACAATCGGTCATTATTGATTAGATTTGCCACCAGTGATTTTTGAATTAAAAATCACCATGATAATAACCAATAATGCGGCACCCAAATTATGACCTACGGCCAATACTAACGGTAAGTGCAAGACTAAATTTGCAATACCAAGGCTGATTTGCGCAAATAGCACAATGATTAATACAATGCTTAGGCGTTTTAATTGCGCGTATTTTAAACTATTTAAGGCTAAAAAACCCAAATAAATCAAAGTTATGATAGCGCCGATACGATGCGTCCATTGAATGGCGGTAATCGATGCCAAGCTTAAATTGCCACCATCTGCACTTTGCCCTAACTCACGAATCATATGAAAAGCATCTTTAAAATCCATGTCTGGTATCCATGCGCCATGGCAAGTGGGGAAATCTGTACAAGCTAATGCGGCATAATTAGTGCTAGTCCAGCCACCTAAGAATATTTGCATAAATAGCACGACCAAACCAAAACGGATAAGCCAACGGCTGGTTTGAGTTTGAGTTTTCGCATCCGAATACAGCACATGAGAATATTGCCCCCAATGTCGATGTGCTATCCATGTCAATAAGGCTAAAGTTGTCATGCCACCTAGCAAATGTGCACTGACGATAACGGGCTTAAGCAGCATCGTCACTGTCCACATACCCAGCGCAGCCTGAAACATAATAATAGCAAGTAGCGAAGTTGTTAACCAAGGAGACACTTTAACTTGCTGGCTACCTTGTTTAGATTTTCTCCAAGCGAGAATGAATAGTGTTAAAACAACCAATCCCAATGTGCCAGCCAAGTAACGATGTAGCATTTCTTTCCAAGCTTTACCTGTTTCAATCAAGCTATGTGGATAATTCGTTTGCGCTTGTTGAATCGCTGTTTCACTTTGAGGCACGGTCAGCGTACCGTAGCAACCTGGCCAATCAGGACAACCTAGTCCAGCATCTGTTAAACGCACATAAGCCCCCAACACAACCACGCATAGCGCCATAATCGCGCCTAACATTGCAATGCGTTTAAACCACATATTTATGCCGCCCAAGAATATTTTAAAAGTCGCACTAAATCTTTGCGAATGTCTGCAGGATTAGCATTTGCTGGATAACTCATCATCATGTGACCCAATGGATCGACTAAATACAGGCGATTAGACTGAAGCGCATTTTCACCTTTTAAGTCAAATTGCGCACTCAAGACTTTAATATCCGTTGCTGGTTGATTAATCACAGTTAAATCAGGAAAGTCTTTTTTAATCTTACTCATATCTTGCACATTAGTAATCAATACACGTTGCGTGCGTGGAATGTCTTTGTACAATGAAACATGAATTTGGCGCATATCTGTTAATTTTTTCATACAGGCAGCTTCGCATGTATCGGTCACATAGACCATATTCCATTTTTCAACCCAAAACTCATGGCTATCTTTGCCATTGTTATCTTGCAACGTAGCAGTCGCTTGAATCAATTTAGGCGGTGTAATCAGTTCACCGCGACTCTCGCCTGTTGGCTTAAAATTAAACTTAAACATCAATATAACTGCAATAATCGGCACCACAAAAAATGTGAGCATCATCAGAAAAATCGCTCGTCCTTTGCGTTGATCTTTACTGTTAATGTTATCGAGCGGTTCTGTTTGCATAATGAAGATTTACCTTAATATTCACGAATTTTTGCTAAATGTTAACTACTTTTTTGACTGAGTTTTTATACGACTGTATTAGATTTTCTTGGTCTTGTGATACTTAAGTACAAATAAATCATCAATGTCGCAAACGCAAACCCAAACCACTGATAGGCATAACCTAAATGGGTCACGATGCGTTCTTGAGACATTTCCCAGTTGCGGACAAAACCGCCCGCAGTACTTTTATTGTCTAATTTAATAATGATTGGCAGTATTTTAATCGGCACATTTTTAACATATTTTTGCATATCCAAATTTTGCCATACTGGTTGCCATGTTTTACTATCAGCGGCGATTTGTGCTTTATCTTCCAGTGTAAATATTTTTTTGGTAGGCACCCATGCCATACCTTGCACATCCAAAGTGCCTGATGGCGTTTCAAATACAGGCAAATCAGCACGTTTAGTCATGCCTTGTATCCATCCGCGATTGACCAACACATATTCATTTGTACCCGCAATCTTTAACGGCGTAACCACATGATATCCAACTAAGCTATTTTCTACTTTGTTGTCGATTAAAATTTGATACTGCGTTGCATACTCACCCTGCACGTGCGTTTTTTTAAACTCTAGAATTTCGCTGTTTGATAAATAGTCTTTTAAATCGGGCAATTTGTTTTTGTTCGACAATTCAAAATTTGCTTGAATCTTTTGTTTCAAGACTGCTTTCTCATACTGCCAAAAACCCAGCTTAATAAATAGTGGAATGCAGATAATGGTAAGCACAGTGCTCAATAATGACGCTTTAAATTGAAGCTTAAAAAAACTGAATTGCATTTATACTAGACCAGTCGCATAATTATTAAATAACTTCATTTGGACAAATCAATGTTTATAAAAATTGCAGTCGTTTTGGTATTAATTGTCATTTTAGGTAGTTTATTTTCAGCATTGTTCTTTTTGAATAAAGACAAAGCTGGTAGCGAGCGCACAGTAAGAGCACTTACAATTCGCATTGGGCTTTCAATCTTTTTATTTATCGGTTTATTAATTGCAGGTTCTTTCGGGTTAATTGGCCATTCTCTATAAGTTTTAAAGTAAATAAACTTTAAACCAAATAAAAAAGGGCGATGCATTGCATCGCCCTTTTTTATCGTTCTATTACAACCAATATACAAATATAAATAAGCCCAACCAAACCACATCCACAAAGTGCCAATACCAAGCGACACCTTCAAAACCAAAGTGATGCTCAGGTGTAAAATGGCCTTTCATGCAACGGATTAAAATAACAATCAGCATAATTGTACCAAGCGTTACATGGAAACCATGGAAACCTGTCAACATGAAAAAGGTTGCACCATATGCGCCACTGCCTAAAGTAAGGCCCATTTCCGTATAAGCCTCATGATACTCAAAACCTTGGCAGATTAAGAATGCAATACCCAACGCAACGGTTAATGCCATACCAGCAACCAACTGAGCACGCTTATTTTTAATCAAAGCCCAGTGCGCCCAAGTAATCGTAGCGCCAGATGTAAGCAATAAAGCGGTATTAATTGCTGGCAATCCCCATGGTGACATAGGGTGAAAATTAGCACTTGGCTTATATTCCGTACCAAGCACTGTGCCGCCAGGGCCTAATGATGGCCATGTGCTTAAAAAGTCTTTATACGGGGTAATGTCTGCATCAAAGCCAGCTAAATCTGGCACTGAAAGCACACGCATGTAAAACAACGCGCCAAAAAATGCAGCGAAGAAAGCTACTTCAGAACAGATAAACACAATCATACCGACACGGAATGATTTATCTTCCCAATTTTTATATTTTCCCGTCAAACTCTCTGTGATGACAGTGCCCATCCATTTGAATGTCATCGCAATGATGATTGCTGCACCTAAATACATCATCCACTGACCAAATGCCAAATGATTCATTTTGAAGATGAAACCAGAAGCAAGTGATAGCAAGCCGACCGACAAAATAGACGGATAGATACTACCGTGTGGAACGAAATATTGATTTTCTGAATGAGTTGCCATTCGTTTACTCCCAAGCACTTAAATTTTAATTATAACTTTGTAACGCTTTGTATGCGATACAAGCTCCCTGATTTTTAACTAAAAACTATTTTTTTGTTGCTTCAAAAAATGAATATGACAAAGTCATTTCACTGACATCTTTTGGTATTGCTGGATCGACAAAAAATCTTAATGGCATGACCTTGGTTTCACCTGGTTTTAAGCTTTGATTCACAAAACAAAAACACTCTATTTTTTTTAAATAAACCGATGCAATACCAGGTGTAACACTGGGTATTGCTTGTCCTGTGACCACTTGACTCGTTATATTTTTTGCTTCAAATAGCACTGTTTCAATTTGACCTGGATGCAATGTAATGCTGGCTTGTTTGGGATAAAAATTCCAACCTAAGCCTGGCATCACGGCAGATGTAAATTGCACAGTAACGCTTCTGGATTCATCTACTTTGGCTTTAGTCAAAGTAGATGCATTATTATCCGTTTTACCATTAAGGCCCGTGATACTACATAAAACGTCATATAAAGGCACTAAGGCAAACGCAAACAATAAGGAGCCTAGCGCCACCCAAATCATTTTAACGGCTAATTTATTATTCGCTTTATCCTGCTCAGCTTTCGTTTTCTGCCTAACTTCACTTGAGTCAGGTTTTGGATCTATTACAGGTTCCATATAGTAAACATCGACAACACATACCAACCTATGGCTATTACACCAAATATCAGGGCAATTTTTATATTTCTACGACGTCTTGCCAGTTCTTTATCTTCCATTTATTAAACATCCCATCCATTAAGTTTTCTATTGAATAGAAAAGCCCAAGCTAACTTGGGCTTTAAATGATTACATTACTTAATAGTAGGTTGCTCAGTAAAGCTATGATATGGAGGTGGTGAAGATAGTGTCCACTCTAAACCCTCTGCACCTTCCCACACTCTGTCAGTCGCTTTTTTTCCACCCTTTACGCACTTGATAATCACGTAAACAAACAACAACTGTGAGAAACCTAAGGCGAATGCTGAGATTGAAGAAATCATGTTGAACTCAGCAAACTGTAACGCATAGTCTGGAATACGACGTGGCATACCTGCCAAACCTACAAAGAATTGTGGGATAAATGTAAGGTTAAATGAAATTGCAGTTAACCAGAAATGCCATTTACCCAATTTTTCATCATACATATTGCCGGTCATTTTTGGCAACCAATAGTACACACCAGCCATAATACCCATGATGCCACCAGCAAATAACGTGTAGTGGAAATGCGCTACAACGAAATAACTATTATGGTATTGCGCATCGGCAGCAACGTCAGCCAACACTAAACCAGTAAGGCCACCAATACCGAACAAGATAATCCAACCTACTGCAAATAGCATAGGTGTCTCAAAGCTCATTGAGCCTTTCCACATGGTTTTAATCCAGCAGAAAAATAACACCGCTAATGGGAGTGAAATTGCCATCGTGCTATACATAAAGTAAAGCAAAGCTGGAACTGGCATACCTGCAGTAAAGAAGTGATGCGCCCAAACAACCACAGCTAAAGCACCAATCGCCCATAGTGAATACACTTGTGCTTTGTAACCGTACATTGGTTTACGTGAGAATGTTTGTAGAATTTGTGGAATGAAACCCCATACTGGCAGTAACAAAATATACACTTCTGGGTGACCAAAGAACCAGAATAAATGTTGGAACATGATTGGGTCACCACCACCAGCAGCATCAAAGAAATGCGTACCGAAGTGACGATCTGTTAACAACATTGTTACCGCACCAGCTAAAACAGGAATAGTCGCAACCAATAAGAATGCAGTAATTAACCAGCCCCATGCAAACATTGGCATTTTCATTAATGTCATACCAGGTGCACGCATATTGAACAATGTCACAATAATGTTAATTGAACCCATTACTGAAGAAATACCCAACAAGTGAACGGCAAAAATCGCGAAGTCTACGCCAATACCACCTTGCACTGATAGTGGCGGGTAGAATGTCCATCCCGTTGCTAATGCGCCATCACCAATACCAAATAAAGCCAATGTAAATGGTAATGTGAGTAAGATAGCCGAAGGCGGTAGTAGCCAAAAACCCCAGTTATTTAGACGCGGCAAAGCCATATCTGGCGCACCAATTTGCAATGGAATCATCCAGTTTGCAAAACCTGTTGCAGCTGGCATCAGTGCTGCGAAAATCATAATTAGTGCATGCACACCAATTAACTGATTAAAAAAGTCTGGATTCATCAACTGCAAACCTGGTTTAAACAATTCAGCACGAATGCCTAAAATCATCGAACCACCGACTAAAAACATCACTAATGAAAAAGTCAGATACATCGTACCGATATCTTTATGATTGGTGGTTGTCAGCCAACGCATAATGCCGGTCGGATGATCTTGATGCTCTTCGTGATTTGCTACCGTTGTTGTACTCATAGCGCTCTCCTGATTACTTTTATTTCAAACAAAAATAAATTACAAATATTGATTCAATTGATATTGATTTTAATTATTGTCTTGCCGCTTTAACTTGTGCTGGCTGAATAATCGGGTCTACGCTCGCGGCATTACCTAGTGCTTGACGCTCATAGGTTATGACAGCGGCAATTTCATTGTCGTTCAATGTTGCTTTCCAAGCTGGCATAACACCTTTACCATTAAGCAAACGATCCAGATGACCATCTTTTAAATATTTACCGTCTGGGCCAAATATTGGGGCAAGGGCAATTTTACTACCGGTTATTGCTGGGAAAGCAGGTGGAAGACCTGCACCGCTTACTTGGTGACATACTGCACAGTTTTTCTCGTAAACACCTTTACCCTGCGCAACTAAATCATCTTTAGTCATTTCTTTAATCTCGCCGGCTTTAGCAATCTCTGCTTTTTTAGCAGCTACCCATACTTTATATTCAGCCATTGGCACAGCATCTACAACAACAGGCATGTAACCATGGCCTTTGCCGCATAGCTCTTTACATTGTCCGCGATAGGTACCCGCTTTATCCACCTGCACCCATGTTTCACGAATAAAGCCTGGAACCGCTACACGTGATGAACCGAATTGTGGCACCCACCAGTTGTGCAATACATCTGATGCGGTCATTAAAATACGTACTTTTTCGCCAACAGGTAATACTAAGTGGTTATCCACTTCTAACAAATAGTGCTCGCCTTTTTCAGCAGCATTATGTTGTTGGTCTGATGTAGTCGTTAAGTTACTGACAAACTTGATGCCTTGTGCATCACCATCTAAATATTCATATTGCCAACGCCATTGCGAACCAGTCACTTTAATGACCATTGTCGCTTTATCGCGCGTATCTTCCATCATCACCACACTGTGATAAGCAGGAATACCCATAATCACAAAGTCGATCAGTAATAAGATAACAAACGGAACCAATACCCAGAAGATTTCTACTACTGTAGAAGGTGCTTTATCAGCAACAGCCTTATAGCCTTTATCTTTACGATGCGCAAAAATAGAGTAAATCATAATAGCCAGCACAATCACGAATATAATCATCGTAATCAGCATGAATTTATTATGAACGTGTAAGGTATCTAATGCCATCGGCGTGACTGGCTCTGGGAAATTCCAACTGTAATCAGCAAAAGCATTGAGCGAGCTAAGCATTGCTGCCAAACCTAACCCAATTTTTTTTAAAACTTGCATAAACCACTCCAAGACGAATTAATAAATAATCTAATTAATACTTTTTAATTTTTGTTTAAGCTCGTGTGCTAATGCCACGCGTTGCTCATCATTTATAAAATGCTTACCAAACTCAACTTCCTTACCATGTGAGCTGATAAATAGTGCATTTTTACTCACAATACCTTTGCCGCCAACAATATTACGCACATTGACTTGCGTCCAATACCGCTGAAACTCGGTTACGCTCGTTTCTCTAAAATTTCTTTTTTCTACAATTATTCTGTCATCTTCAATAGCAATACTTTCAAAATCGCCAGAGTGTAGATAAACATAGTAAAACGCATATGCAAATGCTGCCAATTCCAGCCCAGCGAACGGCAGCACTAACCACGCCCCAACATGCACGAAACCAAGCGCAACTACAAATGCAATAATCGCCAACACCACCATCAGCTTTAAACTGTTTTCGGGCGAAAGCGAATTATTGGGTCTTGCAATAATCTTACAATCCATTACTGATAACATTATTAATTCGGAGATTTAAATTCTCAAGCCTTATAAAATACTGTTCAATCAATGACTGTTACATCTTGTTACAAGTTTAATATCCAGCTTACCTCACGCTCAATATAAGCTGTTGCAATCTAAGCTAATCTTGTAGTCAAATCAGTGGCTTTAATCACTGTTAATTTAAAGATTATTTAAATTGGTGCCGGGAGGGGGAATCGAACCCCCACGTTGTCGCCAACGCGGGATTTTGAGTCCCGTGCGTCTACCAATTCCGCCATCCCGGCATGAGGTATAATGTCAACTTCATTATTATAACAAGTTTTTCGGCAATGCGAACCCAAGATTTTGACTTTTATTTACCTGATTCACTGATTGCACAACACCCTTCAAGCAAACGTAATGCTAGTAAACTACTTTATTTAAATAGTCAACCCAAGGTTATAGGTGACGAATTAGTCAGTCAAATAAGTGACCAATTATTTGTAGATTTACCCAATTTTTTATCGGCTGGCGACTTGTTGGTTTTTAACGACACTCGCGTCATTAAAGCACGGCTATTCGGCATTAAAACAAGTGGCGGTCAAGTCGAAGTTTTAATCGAGCGCGTATTAGATAGCCATCATGCATTAGCGCACGTACGTGCATCGCGCGCGCCAAAAGCGGGAAACACACTAAGATTAGCCGATGCATTTGATGCGAAAGTCATTGGTCGTGAGGATGATTTATTTCATCTGGAATTTTTGGGTGATATTGGCATATTCGATTTATTAGAACGTTATGGCGCCCTGCCATTGCCACCTTATATTACGCATGATGCAGACGCCGAAGACGATGCGCGTTACCAAACGGTTTACGCCAAACATGCCGGCGCTGTTGCTGCACCAACCGCTGGCTTACATTTTGATGAAGACATGTTAAAAATACTGGCAGCAAAAGGTGTTGGTATCGCGTATGTCACCTTACATGTCGGCGCTGGCACATTTCAACCCGTGCGTGTAGATGAAATCAAAGACCACAAAATGCATAGTGAGATTTATCATATTTCTGCTGAAACGATAGCAGCGATTGAAGCAACCAAATCAGTTGGCCGACAAGTAATTGCCGTCGGCACAACCAGTTTGCGCGCACTAGAAAGCGCAGCCTTAAACGGGACGCTGAAGGCAGGCAGCGCTGAAACCGCTATCTTTATTACACCAGGCTTTGAATTTAAAGTGATTGACAAATTACTCACCAACTTTCATTTACCTAAAAGCACGCTACTCATGTTAGTGTCAGCTTTTGCAGGATTTGCAGCGATGAAGCAAGCTTATGCGCATGCAATTGAAAAACAATATCGATTTTTTAGTTATGGTGATGCAATGCTAATTGAAAAAGCCAAGCTGTAATTAAAGTTACTGTTATTAAAAACTTCATTAAAATTAAGGTTAACTAAAAAATCCAGTCAAAATCCGCGTTGAACTAGTCAGTGAACACAAACACTAAAGCTTGCGTTCCATTAAGATGTTTATTTTTTGTATGCCTTATAGCTAGTTTGCATTAACGTATTCACCCAAGAAAGTTAACTCATTTATGTCTTTAATCAAACCAATTCTAATTAGCTCACTAGTGTTATCTAGCCTTTTATCAGCCAGCACGCTGATGGCAGAAGTGCTACCAGAAGCACTTGTGGTGATTAAAATTCCACTGGCAAAAAAACCGACAACGCGCCCGATGACAGTTGCTTACGTGCCAAGCGTGAAACATTATTACATTGCAGATGGCGGATTAGCACCATTAGCCACTGAATATGAAGCGGCAGTATCAAAATCGCAGATTCATGCCTACGATGAAGCTGGCAAATATGTCAATTCAAGCAAACCTGGCTACGACAATCGCTCTATTTATTACAACCCAAATACAGGCAAGCTGGAAACGATTACCTACAACGTATCCAGTGACGTTGGCTTTGCGCCGAATACAGGCATTTTCGCGATTCACTTATCTGAAACGGGGGAGGTAAAGAATACCTCTGATGAGCTATCTCTATTTAACCCAGCATTTGGTGATGCTGGCACCATGCCAAGTTTTGACGCAGAGAATAATCGCTATTTCGCCAAGCAAGAACGTGGTAATAAAGTATTTATTGTCGACCCGAAAAAACGTGAAAAAATTGGCGAAATTGCATTAGATTTTACTAAAGCAGGCGTTTTGCATGATGATATTAGTGATCACTATGTGGCTTACACTGGTGTAAAAGGTGAAGAGTTATTGCTGTTGGATGTGGATCACAAAGCCGCATTGATTTTTGACTTAACTGGAAAATTTGTTGCAAAAAGTGATTTGCCTAAAGACATGAAACTACGTTCACAAAATCACTTTAATGGTTTGGGTTATACCAATGATTTATTATTTGTGTATCACGAAAACGAAGGTGAATTTGGCACTTATTACGGTTTTAAAGTGGTTAAGTAATCTAATTAGATATTAGATTTAGGCATCAAAAAAAACCGCATACTAGATGCGGTTTTTTTATTTTAAATACTTAAATTTTACTTTTACTTAGCATTTATTTTCCTAGCGCGCCTGCTAATTTGCCAGAAGCCGCACCGAATAAAGCACCTAATACAACAGAAATAATGACTAATATCACAGGATTAGTCAGATTCAACGCTGTTGCATTAGCTGCCGTACTGGCTGTTAATGCTAAACCAGCGGTTGCAGCGTAACCGTAAACATTAGCTGGCACCACAGAAAGCAAATTGCAGCCGGCAACGATTACTAGTAGAAACACAGTTACTGCAATAATAACGGGAGCAGCCAACACGCCTAAAGCACCCAGCAAACCTGAACTCACCAAATATAAAGCAACGCCAGCGATTACCGCACCGTAACTCATGCCTGCAATAGTTTTTTGCAACGCTGCTGAATCACCTCCTGTATGGAAGTAACAACCCCATGCAATAAAACCAACCCATACTAATGTTGCACTTGCCAACGGATTTAATGCTAAATACGCCCAAACTCCACCTAAAATTGCGATACTCACTGCCAATGCTGTTAACTTCGACATACTTTTCTCCCTAAATTAAAAGGTAAAACTCTTTATAAAATAATGTTTTTGAGTATTACAGCCAATTAACTTAATGACCATACAACAACTTAACAGCGACAACATGACGACGCCTTTAATCGGCTTCAAACTAATTGGCTAGGCGTAGTCTAGACTTATTGTTGTCATATTGACAAGTTTTTTGTGAATCGCAGCGAATAACTGCTAAATTTTGATGGGATTTTATAGACGATAAAAAGCGCCAAAAACGCTGTAAAAGTAGACTAGCTAAAACTTATTCAGCGGATAGTGCCATTGCTTTTTCCAAGCACCAACCACTAAATTCGGATATTGCGGCCGACCCAAACTGCCGTTGTAGCGACCAAGTGCGCGATACAAATCGCCACGCTCTATATCTAAATAATGGCGCAAAATAGTACAGCCATAACGCAAATTAAGCCGCAAATGAAATAAATTATGCTCTGGGTTACCAATACTTTTTACCCAAAAAGGCATCACTTGCATATAACCACGTGCGCCTACAGAAGACACCGCATATTTTTTAAAGCCACTTTCCACCTGAATTAAACCCATCACCAATTGCGGATCTAAGCCTGCGCGCGTCGCTTCATAATGCACCGATCTTAAAAAATCTTCACGGTATGCTTGGTCTGGCATGCGCTTTTTCAGGCGTTGTGACATCTCCGCCATCCAAGCCTGACCTTCTGCTTGGCTTGCAAACATTAACTTTGGCGCCGCTAAATCACTAATCGATTTTTGCATTACCGCTTTGACTGAGTTAGAAAGCGGTTCTTCTCGCTGATTGCCAGCGAAACTAGTCGAAGTTACGCATAAAAAACAAATACTTAACCATAAAAATTGCCTCATTTTCATGGTTAAGTGTTGAGCAAACCACCCAAATGATTCATCACATCATTCAGCGCGATATTTTGCGCTTCTGATTGGCTACGCGATTTATATTCCACTTTGCCTTCTGCCAAACCACGATCACCAATCACAATGCGATGCGGAATACCCATTAAGTCACTTTCCGCAAACATCACACCTGGGCGTTCACCGCGATCATCCAGCAACACATCAAAGCCTGCTTTTTTGCAATCTGCATATAACTGATTAGCTGTATTTTTCACCAGCTCACTTTTATCCATGCCAATTGGGCAAATGACTAGCGCAAACGGCGCCATGCTTAATGGAAAAATAATACCTTTTTCATCATTACCTTGCTCAATCGCTGCGCCGACAATACGTGACACGCCAATGCCATAACAGCCCATTTCCATCACTTGTGATTGACCGTTTTCATCTAAATATGTTGCGTTCATGGCTTGTGCGTACTTAGTGCGCAGCTGAAAAATATGCCCAACTTCAATACCACGACACAAACTTAATGTACCTTTTCCATCAGGGCTTGCGTCACCATCGACTACATTCCGAATATCCGCAACCAAACTAGGCTCAGGCAAGTCGCGACCAAAATTAACACCGCTCAAGTGATATTTAGGCTTATTTGCGCCGCAGACAAAATCGCTCATATTGGCAACGGTTTTATCGGCAATCACAATAACATTCGCAGCTACATTTACTGGGCCGATAAAACCCGGTGGGCAGTTTAAATTGGCACGAATTTCTTCTTCAGTAGCCAGTCTAAAATCACCCAAAACCTTGCTCGTTTTCACTTCATTTAAACTATGGTCGCCACGTAATAAAGCTAAATAAAACTGTTCAACTTCTGTCTCTTTTTTCACCATTAAGGCGATAGACTTAACTGTCTGCTGAACAGTAATACCCAATAATTTCGCTACATCTTCACAGGTGGTTTGTTTTGGCGTCTCTACTTCGGTTAAGTTTTGGCTAGCCGCAGTTCTAATATTAGCTTCTGGTAAGGCTTCAGCTAATTCCACATTAGCTGCATAATCCGAACTTTCACAATATGCCAATGCGTCTTCGCCGCTATCTGCCAACACATGAAACTCTTGCGAACCATCACCACCGATAGCGCCAGAATCGGCTTTTACCGCACGAAACTTTAACCCTAAACGCGTAAAAACGTTGCTGTAGGCTTGATGCATATCCGCATAAGTTTTGGTTAACGATTCAAAATTAGTATGAAATGAATACGCATCTTTCATCATAAATTCGCGTGCGCGCATCACGCCAAAACGCGGGCGGATCTCATCACGGAATTTAGTTTGAATTTGGTAAAAGCTAATCGGTAATTGCTTGTAGCTGCTGATTTCGCGGCGCGCAATATCGGTAATCACTTCTTCATGTGTTGGGCCAAAACAAAAATCTCTATCATGCCGATCTTTGATTTTTAACATTTGAGGCCCAAAAACCGCCCAGCGGCCTGTTTCATCCCACAGCTCTTTTGGTTGTACTGCAGGCATTAACAATTCTAGTGCGCCTGCTTTATTCATTTCATCGCGTACTATATTCTCCACTTTACGCAATACGCGCAACCCCAGTGGCATCCAGCTATACAGGCCGCTACCCAGCTTTTTAATTAAGCCAGCACGCACCATTAATTTGTGCGAAATTAGCTCCGCATCTGCTGGAGCTTCTTTTTGGGTGGCAATAAAAAATTGGGATGCGCGCATGGGAATGATGTGGAATAAAAATTGAAACCGAATTTTAACGGTAAACGCATAATAAGTCAGTAGCGACTTACTGTTGAGAGACTGAATTGAAAGGTGCTTTTAAATTTGTAGCTGTGTGAGATTAGTCAATAATCTGAATATATGTGAGAAGTAATAATTTAAGTGTGAATATTTAAGATGAGATATTTTAATAAAAATGGACTAAATAATAACTGCAGCATCCGGCAACTCATTTTCATTCTCGCCATCGGCTGGGTAATATTGCTGCAGTAAAGCTCCAATCTGCTGAATACCATTCAAAACGCCAGCCTCAAATTCGCCATGCCTGAATTGCAATTCCATCGCATGGCAAATCGCTTCCCAGCCATCATTGCCTACATGTTGATGAATACCACGATCCGCTACAATTTCCACGTCACGGTCTGCCAGTAACAAATAAATCAGTACGCCATTATTTTGTTCGGTATCCCAAATATTCAGATGGCTAAACAGCTCAATTGCACGTTTTTTTGGCATTTTTTTGCTGAGTATTTCCAGCGGATGTAATCCAGCCTCCACCACAAAACGAATCTCACCAGAATGCGTTAATTCGCTAGCTTTAATTGCTTGCTCAATCCGGTGCAAAGCGGCTTTTGAAAAATGCTGATGCACTTGCCATTTTGACGGTTTAGCGGCGCTGATAACATGCGAAAAAAATCGCGCAATGGGATGCCTACGTTTCATTTAGCAATAATCTCCGCCATTACCAATCACCAGAAGCACCGCCGCCGCCAAATCCACCGCCGCCACCGCCCCAATTGCTTGAGCCGCCGCCGAAACCGCCGCCGCCCATTCCACCGCCCATGGGTATGCCGCCTAAACCGCGACCGCCCATCATCATGGTAAAAAAGAAAGCGACAATAGCCAAAATAACTGCGCCGCCAAGCGCGATACCTAATAACCAAACCGCGCCGCCAACCAAGCCTCCATTTAGCGCGCTACCGCCAAATGTGCCAAATATACTGCGCAAAAATAAGCCTGAAATTAAGCCGCCAAATAACAAAATAGGCAGTAGATTTTCTAAATTACTGCCGTTGTTTGCAGTTTTAGCTGGCGCTGGCAAAGGTTCGCCGTCAACCAAACCAATTAAAGTATCAACACCAGCATCCAACCCACCAAAATAATCACCTTGCTTAAATCTGGGTGAAATCACTTCATTAATCACGCGCTTGGCGATTAAATCGGGAATAGCGCCTTCTAAGCCATAACCGACTTCAATGCGCAATTTACGGTCATCTTTCGCGACTAAAACCAATATTCCATCGTCGACTTTTTCGCGCCCTACTTTCCATTGCTCAACGACTCGGATGGAGTATTGCGCGATATCTTCTGGCTGCGTGCTGGGCAGCATTAACACTGCAATTTGGCTACCTTTTTTTTGTTCAAAGGCCGCTAGTTTGGCTTCCAATTGGCTTTGTTGTTCTGCAGATAAGGTTTGAGTTAAATCGGTAACGCGCGATTTCAGTTCAGGGATGGCAACCAAATCCGCACGCGCTATGCTTGATGCGAATAACAGCATTACACATAGCGCATACAAGCTGGCTTTTAGTTTGAAAAACACTTTAATTCTGTAAGCAATAAATATCTAATAAAAAAGTTAAGTTAATTTGAGTATTAACTTAAGCTACTTTTTATCCCCAAAATCTACCTTAGGCGTCACAGAAATCGATTTTTCATTTTCTACTGTAAATGATGGCTTAGTTTTGTAGCCAAACATCATCGCGGTTAAATTATTGGGGAAACTACGCACGGCAACGTTGTAATCTTTAATCGTTGTAATGTAGCGATTGCGCGCCACTGTCACGCGATTTTCTGTGCCTTCCAATTGCGCCTGCAAATCTCTAAAACCTTGATCGGCTTTTAAATTAGGGTAATTTTCCGCTACAGCCATCAAGCGTGATAACGCGCCAGTCAATTGACCTTGCGCTGCTTGAAATTTGGCAAACGCTTCTGGGTCATTCAGCAATTCTGGCGTCACTTGCAGGCTACCCACTTTTGAACGCGCATTCGCTACATCGGTTAATACCTCTTGTTCATGCGCGGCATAACCTTTCACTGTTGCCACCAAATTAGGCACTAAATCTGCACGACGTTGATATTGATTCAACACTTCGGCCCAACTGGCTTTCGCTTCTTCATCTAAGGTTTGAAAATTGTTGTAGCCACAGCCAGATAAACTTAACGTGCTGATTAAAACAAATGCCAACGGTAAAAATTTCTGCCAAAAAGTACGCATTTTTAACTCCTTAATAGTGTGTAATTCAATTGTTTTAATTGGGTCAAATATTGGCTATTCAAGCATCTACACAAACATCAACGATCAAGCATTCACAACGCTTAACGCCATGCACAAATCATCCCACGTTTTGGCTTTATTAGGCAAATGCTGTAATAGTGCATCTGGGTGATACGTTACGACCACTTGCGTGCCATTCAGTAAATGTAATTTACCGCGTAAACTTTCAATCGTTTCTGCGCTAGTTAATAACTGTTGCGCCGCAATTTCGCCCATCGCCACAATTACGCTAGCACCAGAATCCGCAATATCTTGCTCTAATTGCTGTGTGTGTGCAGTTTGCGTGGGTTTGATTTTTAACGCACGTAAAATATTGTTAAACAACTCGGCAGATTGCCCTGTTAAAACCGCTGGCAAGACAAATACCCATTTTTTATCGTCAGATGCGACTAATACAGGGTTGCTTGCAATTACTTGTTGAATTGGGCTACTTTCAATTGGCTCAGCCTGCTTAACTTCCTCAATCTGCTCAACTTTTTCAGGCCTGTTTTCAGAAGTCTTAAGCAAAACTGGCTGTACTAATTCGACGATTGGCACGGCTGACAGCGGCGCGCGCAACTTCCAAACGGGCAATAGTTCCAGTTCGCGCAACACGTCTTCGCGTGTTATTTTACTAGCGTTTTCACGCGCTATTTTATAAGCATCTTCTTGCATAACCATTAAAGCGCCAACCCCATTAATACCGCATCTTCACGGCCATCATGTGCAGGATAATAGTTACGGCGCACAGCCATTTCGCAAAAGCCCATGTTTTCGTACAACGCAATTGCCGAAATATTACTAGGGCGCACTTCTAAAAACATATTGGCAGCCTTGTGGTTTTTAGCAATCTGTAACATATGTTCTAATAAATGCCTGCCCAAGCCTTGTTTTTGCTGATCTTTGGCAATGCTCAAATTAAGCAAATGCGCTTCGTCCAGCACCATCATTAATAACGCGTAACCAATCATTTTTTGATTAAGCTCTAAAATCCAAGCGCTGTATCCAGAATTAAGTGAATCGCTGAAATTACCGCGCGTCCATGGATGTGTATAAATCATTGGCTCAATCGCCATTACTGCATCCAAATCATCCATTTGCATAGGCCGTAATTGATATGCCTGTTTTAAGACAGCACTCATAGTCGCAAACCTTGCTCACGTTCAAGCGTAGTTAATGCCACGCGATTACGAATATAAATAGGCATTGCTTCCATTGCTGGTTTCGCCTGCCCTGCTGCAAAAACGGGCTGTGCTAAATGCAAAATAGCTTCGGCAGTCGGCGTAATACTTTGTAAAACATTCGGCAACTTTTGGCTTAAATTGTTGGTGTACAGCTGCGTTAGCGCTTCAGCATAAGCCGCCCAACCGCTACCAGCACCAAACCAATATTCACCTTCTAATGCTGGCGCATCTTGCGGCTTGCACACTTTGGTTTCGCTTACTTCAAGCCAATTACCATTCTCTTTAACTAAAGCTGCGTGATAAATTTCACCCATGCGTGCATCCAAACAGACAATCACTTTATCTTGCTTGCTTGCTTCGGCCACGGCAATTAATGTATTAATGCCCACAACAGGTAAATTAGCGCCAAAACCCAAGCCTTGCGCTACACCACTAGCAATGCGCACACCAGTAAATGCACCCGGCCCTGCGCCAAAAGCAATGCCATCTAAATCTTTCAATTCTACGTTAGCAGAATCTAACAAGATCTGAATTTGTGGCAATACCAATTGCGATGACCCTGAACCAGCGGCTTGATAATGCGTAAAAGTACGTTCGCCCAGCATTAAAGCCAGCGATAAAAATTCGGTAGAGGTGTCGAGTGCCAGTAAATTCATGCTAAAGAAATCATTTAATCAGCCGCTATTTTACCGCGCAATTGCTTCACTTGCCCACGCTGAGTTTTACTTTCCAACCTGCGTTGTTTAGAGCCATAACTAGGCCGTGTAGCGTAGCGGGTTGGTTTCACTTGGTTGGCAACATTCACAATCTCATGCAAACGCTTAATCGCATCTTTTTTATTCGTCTCTTGTGTGCGATATTGTTGCGCTTTCAATATCAACACACCCTCATCCGTAATGCGATTATCTTTGCTATGGATTAATTTCTCTTTCAGCCAATCACTCAAACTGCTGGCGTTAATATCAAAGCGCAGATGAATCGCACTAGAAACCTTATTCACATTCTGTCCGCCCGCGCCTTGCGCACGGATAGCGGTGAGTTCGTATTCGGTTTCAGGGATTAAAATCATGTATTTTCTTGTAGATTTTCAGAAAAGAAAGCCTCAACATCCGCCAACTCTTTTGTACGCTTAAATGGCGGCAAGCTCTGCCAAATACGTCTACCATAAGGCTTTGTAATCAATCTTGGGTCGCAAATCACCAGCACACCTCTATCGGTTTCATCACGAATCAATCGACCCGCACCTTGTTTTAGGGTAATGACGGAATACGGCAATTGATACTCCATAAAGGCGTTTTTGCCCTCTTGATTCATCTTATCGA
The DNA here is from genome assembly GCF_000384375.1 of Methylotenera versatilis 79. Lineage (NCBI taxonomy): Bacteria > Pseudomonadati > Pseudomonadota > Betaproteobacteria > Nitrosomonadales > Methylophilaceae > Methylotenera > Methylotenera versatilis. Next base: position 401,391 of record NZ_ARVX01000001.1, read on the forward strand.
TGCGCGCAGAAAGTACAGGGTCATCGGGCGGGGCGAAAGGGAGCTTATCGATAATGACAACTGAGAGCGCTTCACCTCGTACATCTACGCCTTCCCAAAAGCTTTGGCTACCGACTAACACGGCATTGCCATGTGCTCGGAAACGATCTAATAATTCTGTGCGCGTACTTTCACCTTGCATCAGTAGCGGATATTCCATACCAGCACTGGCAAATGCATCTTTCAGCAATGCATGCACTTCGCGCATGGCTTTAAGCGATGTGCATAATACAAACGCACGGCCTTGGCTGGCTTGGATAACGGGTAAACTGGCAGCAGCAACGGCGGCGGCATAACTGGAGTTATTAGGGTCTGGCATATTGGCTGGCGCATACAATAACGCTTGATTGCCGTAATCAAACGGGCTTTCCCAAAAGCCAGTTTCAGCCGCGTGCAAACCCATTTGCGCGATGTAATGGCTGAAGTCACTTTTAACTGCCAACGTAGCAGAAGTAAAGATCCAAGCACGTGGTTGGGCGTTTAATTGTTTGCTAAAGCCATCTGCCACGCTCAACGGCGTGGCATGTAGTTGAATGGATTGCGTAAATACCTCTATCCAGCGCACTAAATTAGCATTTTCGGCTTTAATCCAATTGTTAAGTTGCTCGCTTAATGCCTCGCCGCGTTGCCAGCATTTCTCTAACATCGGGTCGCGCGCGGCTTGGCTTTCTAATACTTTATTCAAATCTTTGAGCATCATTTGCATATCGCAAAAAGCAAACTCAAAATTTTTCAGCGCCAAGGCTTTTTGCACGGGCATGCGCGAACCTTCAAACTGGAATACCAGCCGAAAATCTTTACAGGCTTTTTCTAACAGTGGAATCGCTTTGCCAAGCTCAATGCAATCTTTTGCCAAGGTTAAATGTGCGGCTGTGCTATCACGACATAATTCGATTAATTGGCTGGTGGAAATATCTTCACCAAAGAACAAGCCGGCTACTTCTGGTAATTGATGCGCTTCATCAAAAATGACTGTGTTGGCACTTGGCAAAAGCTCTGCCACTCCCTCATCGCGCAACATCACATCAGCAAAGAATAAATGATGATTCACCACGACTATATCAGCCGCCAGCGCCTTTTTGCGCGCTTCCATCACAAAGCAATCTTTGTAGAAATTACAATCCTGCCCTAAACAATTATCGCGGTTAGAAGTTACGTTAAGCCAAATAGTGGCATTTTCAGGCACTTCAGTTAACTCACTTTTATCGCCAGTTTTTGAATTTTCAGCAAAATTTTTGATTAAGTGTACATAGTTAGCATCTTCGCGCGAGGCAAAACGTCCGCTTTGCGCCGCAGCTTCTAAATGATAATGACAAACATAATTAGAACGCCCTTTTAACATAGCAACACTGACAGGTACTTTTAACGCATCGCGCACATTGGGCAAATCGCGATTAAACAACTGGTCTTGCAGCGTTTTGGTGCCAGTGGAAATAATCACTTTTCCACCTGAAAGCAGCGCCGGAACTAGGTAAGCAAATGTTTTGCCTGTGCCTGTACCAGCCTCAGCCACTAGCTGTTTGTTATCTTTAATAGCGGCTTCAATCGCCAGCGCCATTTCTAGCTGTTGATGGCGCTCTGAAAAGCCTTCAATCGCTTCAGCTAATGTACCGCCTTGCTTAAAAACTTGTGTTAATAGTGAATTTTCAACCATGCTTAAATTATCCCATGAATACCTGACACGATTCAGCCGTGCTTATATATAAAGCAAAACTATTAGTAAAAGTATTGCGTTATGTTTTATAAATTGTTAGCCTAGCGTTGCTATTAGCTTGAAATGATGGTTTTAATTCTGTTCTATCTCTAGGGAGGATGTATGGATTTAGCTTTGATTATTCAATTAATAAGTGGTGCAGTAGGTGGCAATGTTGCCGGTGGTTTACTTAAAAATATTAGCTTAGGTACGTTGGGCAATTCGTTAGTCGGTATTTTAGGCGGCGGTTTAGGTGGTCAATTATTAAGCCTATTAGGTGTTGGCGGTGCAGCTGCAGCCAGTACTGCTGGCGGTGTAGATATTGCCTCAATTGTTACACAAGTAGTTGGCGGCGGCGTAGGTGGCGGTGTTTTGCTGGCGATCGTTGGCTTGATTAAAAACGCAATAGCAAAAAATTAGTTGTTTCAAATCAGCCTATTTTGGGTTTCAACGTTAGTCTTAATTGACTGACTTTGTATATTTAAAATAGGCTTCATTTAATTTATTCAATATCCATATTCACTTTAAATTTCTCTTAAATTTTTAACACATTTAAATTTATCTCAAATTATTGCATGAAATTTTTTATTTTCTTTCTGACAGTTTTTTTAAGCGTTTGCTTAAACGCACATGCAGAGCAATCTTTTTTACAAAATGCTGCTGGCGTTAAGCTATACAACATAGACGAAACTGAAGAATTAGATCATCAAGAAAAACCAGACACTTGGCAAACGCGTGCGCAAGAAGTGCTGGTGAATGCATTAAGTTTAACGGGCATTCAATATAAATATGGTGGCAAAAGCCCTGAGACAGGTTTTGATTGCAGTGGATTTGTGCGCTACGTATTTAGCCAAGCCACTAATTTATCGTTACCACCAACTGCACGTGCGATTAGCCAAATCGGCAAAACAATCAAAAAAGATGAGTTACAACCAGGCGATTTGGTGTTTTTTAATACCTTAAAATCAGCTTTTTCACATGTGGGCATTTACATGGGCGATAACAAATTCATTCATGCGCCAAGCACTGGCAAGACCGTGCGCGTTGAGAGCATGAAGAGTAGCTATTGGGCAAAACGATTTAGTGGCGCGCAACGTCTGGATACAGAAGTTGAAAAAACTGCGGTCACTTCTAATTAATATCTAATCAGCAAATTATTGAGTCAATCAGCTGAAATTAAATAAATAATTTGAAACAAAAAAAGCGGCAAAAGCCGCTTTTTTATTTTGGTTGATGCTAATTTAACTAAATTAAATCTTACTCATGAAATTTAGCAATTTCACCCGGTTTACGCAGCATTTTATCTACTTCACCCAAATGTAATTCTTCTTGATAAATCATCTCACGCGCATATTCTTCTAGCATCACAGAGTCGCCTTCGACTAATTTCAATAACGCTTTGTAAGCATTTAATGAAACTGTCTCGTGTGCCAATGATTCACGCAAGATATCACCAATATCGTGATTGTGTGTTTCTAATAATGGGCCAATTGACAATGATGGATGTCCGCCCAAATGTGTGATTAACTCACCGGCTTTATCTGCATGCGTCAATGATTCTGCTGCTTGGCTACGTAACCAAGAAACGATTGGAATACGATTGTAACCAAAGACCATAAGTGCGTAATGCGTATAACGTACAACGCCGGCTAGTTCCAACTCTAAAATCGTATTTAAGGCACTAACTACTGGGCTTTTTATACCATGATCATCTGACATTTTATTCTCCTAAACTGTTCGCAATAATGTTCGTTAGTTGAGCGCTGTGTTTCAATAAAAGACTCAATGGAACGCAGTTTATAGCAAATAAAAATCGTTTGCAGAATTGCAAATAGTTCGCATTGTCACTATCAAATAGATTCGGGGCAGATACTTTCGGGCAAATAGATTAATTGAGAAAATCTGGCATTTATCATCAATCACTTAACACTAAATATTGCACGATTTTTTGTGTTAAGTTTGAGTGTTAACTCTGCCTGTCACTATGGCCTAAATCGCGTTCTGGTGAAATCACATCACGAATCAACTGCTTTAATTCTTTTGATTCTGGAAAGCGCCCCGCTTGTTTACGATTGAATATCACCACATCGTTCAAACGCACTTCAAATATGCCACCAGTTCCAGGCTGCAAACTCACCGTTTTTAAATCCGCTTCAAAAGTGGTTAACAGTTCTTGTGCAAGCCACGCTGCGCGCAATAACCAGCGGCATTGTGTGCAATATTCTATATTTACTTGATGTGTACTCAATATCAATCTCTTTCTTGTAAAGTTAGGCAAAATTATCGGTGCGTACTATTCAATTAACTTGAAATAGCGCAAAATGAACCTATTGTTTTATTTTAAGCTCATAGCTAAGTTATATACAAAACTTATGTGTAGCGAATGGTTAATTTATTGAAAAGGGTATGCATGCGGTCTTCTTTTGAAAAAATGGGTTTAATTGGATCTGGTGTTTTAGTGGGCGTATTAATTAGCCTGAATTTTTCGGCATTGGCTGAGAAAACCAGTGTTTCACAATTGCCTTTGGATGATTTACGCGTATTTGCTGAAGTATTCGGCAAAGTGAAAAGCGATTATGTAGAGCCAGTTGAAGACAAAAAACTCATCAACGAAGCCTTAACTGGCATGCTTTCAGGTTTAGATCCACATTCTACTTTTATGGATGCAGATGGTTACAAAGATTTACAAGCTGGTACGCAAGGTGAGTTTGGTGGACTGGGCATTGAAGTCGCCATGGAAGATGGCTTGGTTAAAGTAATTACACCGATTGAAGATAGCCCTGCCTACAAAGCTGGTTTGAAAACAGGCGATTTAATTTCTAAATTAGATGACACGCAAGTGCGCGGCTTAAGCTTGAATGACGCAGTTAAAAAAATGCGCGGCAAACCTGACACTTCTATTGTGTTAACTGTATTGCGTAAAGGCGAAACCAAACCGTTAACGTTCACATTAACCCGCGCGATTATCAAATCTCAAAGTGTTAAAAATAAATTTATTGAGCCAGGTTACGCTTATCTACGTATTACACAGTTCCAAGAGCATACTGGTGAAGATTTAGCAAAAGCATTAAAAGATTTACACGCTCAAAATAAAGGTCCTTTCAAAGGTATCGTATTGGATTTGCGCAATAATCCAGGTGGCTTGTTAGATGCCGCAGTAGGTGTTTCAGCCGCATTTTTACCAAAAGACGAATTAGTTGTGTACACAGAAGGCCGTACAGCTGATGCGAAAATGCACTTAAATGCCACACCGCTAGATTATGCGCGCCGCGGTAAAGTGGATTATTTAAAAGATGAAGCGACTGATTACAAAAAAACACCGATTGTTGTGTTGATTAATAATGGTTCTGCCTCAGCATCTGAAATTGTTGCTGGCGCGTTGCAAGATCACAAACGTGCGACTATTTTAGGCACACAAAGCTTTGGTAAAGGTTCTGTGCAAACCATCTTACCAATGAATAACGGTAGTGCGATTAAATTGACGACAGCGCGTTATTTCACACCAAAAGGTCGTTCGATTCAAGCTAAAGGCATCGTGCCAGATATTATTGTGGAAGATGGTTTTGATCAATCGAATAATATTCGTGAAGCCGATTTAGCTAAACATTTATCTAATCCGAAAGAAGCCGAAGCACCAGCTAAAGTAATCGATGATGAAAAAGCAGCCGCGATTCAAAAAGCCAATGAGAAAAAATTTGCTGAGCAGAAAGGTCCAATCGAACCAGCGAGCAAAGATGATATTCAATTTGTGCAGGCGATGAATGTATTGAAAGGTTTACCAGTACAGAAATCACCAGAAGTAAAAGCGCCAGAGGCAACACCTGCAACAGAAAAAGCGCCAGCAGAAATTAAAAAATAATTACTTGCTCTTTAAAAGCCCTGCTAAAGCTTGTGTTAATCACATCGCTTCTAGCAGGGCTTTTTTGCTTTTACTATGAATAATTTACGTGAGTATGGCAGCTAACTTATTACACGCTATGATAGTGATTTGGCGATAGCTATGTCATCATTATTGCGAAAAAATTGAGTTATACTGGCTTATTGATGAGGAAAAACGATGTTATTAGATAAATTAATTACTACGTTTGATACAGGTTTACGTACTGTTTTTGCACAAGCAGTTGCGGGTAGAGAACGTCCTGACGCAGCGATTGAAGAAACACCTCTTAGCGAATCACAAAAAAGCCAGGCTGCCTCATTAATGCGTATTAACCATGTGGGTGAAGTGTGTGCTCAGGCTTTATACAGCGGCCAAGCATTTACATCGCGCAATCCACAAACAGTGCAAAGCTTGCAGCATGCTGCTGATGAAGAAACCGACCATCTTGCTTGGTGCGAGGCGCGCATTAACGAACTTGGCGGACGTAAAAGTCTACTTAATCCTGTGTGGTATGTGGGCAGCTTTGCGTTGGGTGCAGCAGCTGGCTTGATGCATGATAAATGGAATTTAGGGTTTTTAGCTGAAACCGAACAACAGGTATCGAATCATTTAAATAATCATTTAACTAAATTGAGTGATGCAGATATTAAAACGCGTACAATCGTTAGTCAGATGCAGCAAGACGAAGCGGCACATGCAGAAGAGGCAAAACAGCTTGGTGGCAGTGACTTACCGCGACCAGTTAAAGCTGGTATGAAATTCGCATCAAAAATTATGACAAGCACTGCATATTACGTGTAAAACTAAGTTATAAAATGAGTAACAAATCAGGTGTTAAAGAGGCGATTGAAAAATGCAAAAATTTAGTGATGTGCTACTGACCTTAGATAGCGTAGATGATATAAAACGTATTGAGCTATTTTATGAAAGCGGTGCATCTGCTGGCGTGATTGAAAATAAGCCCGGCAGCCAAGGCTCATTAAAAGTGTTTAGTCATTTGACCAAAATGTTTGGTGGAATCACATTGGATGCAGCAGTAGAAGGTTTAGCCTTGTTTGCAGAACATACTGAAGATGCTGAAAACTGCCCGGGTAAGCACCCAAATGTAGATAGATTACTGAATGTGTTAGAGAACGAAGCACCGCTTACCGTTAAAATCGTTACACTATAATTAAAGCCATATAGTCAAAACTAAATAACCTACAGCAAATCATCCGCTGTAAATTTATATCTCGTCAGATCAACTTCGTTTTTTAAACTATTTTAATGGTTAAGTCTCGCGACTATTGGTGGATGATAAATCAGCTCTAATAAATGTCCCACTGCATCTAAACAGTAAAAACCGCGTGAACCATCTCTGTGTGTTTTTGGTGCTTCAGTGATTTTCACATTGTTTTGCACAAAATATGCATGCCAGTTATCCACATCTTCTGGCGTTTTTAATACAAAACCAATATGGTCTAACCGCTGTTGTGCTTGTGGCACATAATCCACACGGTGCAGCGCAAAAACATCGCCTTCATTGGTTAAATACACATTATCTACATCGGGTTGCCATTCGATACGCATGCCCATAATACGTGTATAGAAATCAACCGCCGTTTCCAACTCTTTAACAAACAAAGCCACATGGCGAATGCCCAACATGCCTTTTGGCAAGCTGTTTGCCATTAAACCGCGCTCGCTTTTATTTCATAATCATGGGTAATTTCAACAGACTTACTTAACATAATAGAAGCTGAACAATATTTTTCTGCCGACAATTTTACCGCACGTTCAACTTGTGTTTCATTCAGATTATTACCAGTAATCACAAAATGCACATGAATTTTAGTGAACACTTTAGGAATCTCAGCCGCGCGTTCCGCTGCAATTTCTGCAACACAATCCACAATAGGCTGACGCGATTTTTTAAGTATCGTCACTACATCAAACGCCGTACAAGCGCCCATACCAATTAGCAGCATTTCCATTGGACGCATACCAATATTGCGACCGCCATTCTCAGGCGCACCGTCCAATACTACCGCATGACCAGTTTCAGATTCGCCAACAAAACTGACATCCTCAACCCATTTAATTCTGACTTTCATGATTGATTCCTACTTTATTTTTACCATTGTTAAGCCAGACAAGGCGCAAGGTTGGAAAGCGTGCGCAGCATACCAATAACGTAGTAAGCGCGATTTTTCAACCTTGCAGCGCCGTATAGCGACGCAAATGATGATTTTATTTAACGTCCAGTAGTTCCACATCGAAAACTAAGGTGGCATTTGGCGGAATCACGCCCCCTGCACCACGTGCGCCGTAGCCCATTTCTGGTGGAATAACCAATGTGCGTTTGCCGCCAATTTTCATACCGGCAAAACCTTCATCCCAACCTTGAATCACTTGACCGCCACCTAAAAAGAAATTGAATGGCTCTTTTCTGTCTACACTACTATCAAACTTTTTACCTTTATTGCCTTCTGCCGCAGCATCGTATAACCAGCCTGTGTAATGTACGGTCACGTTAAAACCAGGTTCGGCTTCGCGGCCTGTACCTACTTGTGTGTCTATTTTTTGTAATTCAGTGATGTTTGCAGTCATTGCAGTTTTTTCCTGTGTTGATGTAGTTGATTCAGCTTGGCAGCCTGTCATTGAAATAAATAAGAGTGTAAATACACTTAAATATAATCTTTTTTTAGACAATTTTTGTCTCCATTATTTTCACAATTCAATATCATACTTTAATTTACTTTCAGTTCGCTGCGTCTATTTCTACAGACCATAAAAAAAGGCGATGGTTTTCACCATCACCTTTATCAAAACTTAATTAACTTGTTTAGTTAATTAACTACAACATCTTGCGCCTTAAGCCCATTAACCCGACTAATGCTGTACCAAACAACCAGCCTGCTGCTGGCAATGGCACCTCACTAAGCCCATCACTGTAAGCCCTGTAGTTACTTAAGCCTTTAAATGCATTTTGCGAGTCTGTGATAGAAAAACTGTTAATAGCATTATCCCAATAAAGTAACAGTTCAGCTTGACCAAAGTGAACGGCTAAATAATTAAAGGCAACGTCACTAGAAAACGTATTGGTATTGCCAGATGCACCAGCAGTTGCATTAGTGCAGTTACTAGTAGCACTATCACAACCAGAAACAAATGTTAAAGCACCAGGAGTTAATCCAAATTGATTCTCAGTGACTGTTTTAATATTTGCTGGACTTTGAGGAGTAATATTGCCATCAAAATACCAGATGGCATCTGCAGGTGATACGGTATACCCAAAAAAAGCGTTTGATGGATCCACACTACTCCAAGTCGCCGCACTTACTTTACTAATCGGTAACAAAGATAAAGTGATAAATAAGCACGAAAATAATTTTTTGTACATGATAGTCCCTCCATTAATTAGACGTATGCTAAAACTACATATCCAAGTGTCACGATACTCTTTGCATTGAGGGAAACAATAGCCCGTTAGGGTAGATAACTTAATGTAAATTCTAGAATGTTTCTTTTGCGAATAGACTAACTAATACGTATAAATCCATTCAATGAGTGCATCTTGCGCCGTTTTGCTGGCTGCTGCATTTGCATGATTGACTATAAAGACGAAAACATAGCGTTTATTTTTACTGCTTAAAACATATCCCGCAACCGCACTTACGCCATCCAATGAGCCTGTTTTTAGATGTACTTTACCTTGTACCACACTGTCTTTTAAGCGCTTTTGTGCTGTGCCATCTAAGCCCAATATGGGTAGAGAAGCTATTAGTTCTGGCATGATCGGGCTATTGTAAGCGCTCACTAACATTTGACCTAAATGCTCGCTGCTAATTCTTCCCACTCGCGATAATCCCGAACCATTTTCGATGACCAACTCTTTGGCAACTATATTTTTAGAAGCTAGCCAACTTTGAATAACTGCCGCACCTTTAGCTTCTGTCGCTGGCAAAATCTGCTTTTCTGCGGCAATGGTTAATAGCAACTGCCGCGCCATTAAATTATCACTCCACTTATTCAAATCGCGTATCACGTATCCCAAAGGCTCAGAAACCTGCTCAAGCACTTTTACCGCGATAGAATTTGAACTGCTCGTTAAGTTCGGTTTTTTTGCTAAATCTTGCCGGCTTAAATCTTGCTGGTCTAAATCTTGCCAGCTTGAATTTTGAAGTTTTGATGGATTTTGAGTGGTTAACTTCACACTTAATTGTCCATTAAATACGCCGCCCAATTCGCGCCATAATTTTTTAAACGTGTAAAACGCATATTGTTCGTCATCCAACACACTCAACTCTAAATATCGCTCACCACAATCTGGCGAAAATGTGCCGTTAAATGTCACGACTGCTGCATTATTGTTGCCGTGCGATTTTGATTTAACGGTGTAAAGTAATCGGCTGCGCCAATCGCCACAAGCAGCCTGACTTAACTGTATATTGTTAATCACTTCCACTTCATTCAACGCGAATTCTTGGTTGACATTTACGGCGGTATTCGTTGTGCTGAATCGAAAACTGCTATGTCGCCCATCAACCAAAAACGCACTGGATTTCGCGTTATACGCACGCCAAATTTCATCATCAAACGCAGGAAGATTTTCACCATTTTTTGCAAAAAGACTTTTATCGATAATTAAATCGCCTTTGATTTCGCGAATGCCCGCTTGTTGCACACGCATCAGTAATCGCCAAAAATCTTGCGCTTTAAAATTTGGATCACCGAAACCCTTAATAATCAAATTGCCATTCAAAACACCATTAACCACTTCGCCGTCTCGATAGATTTCGGTTTTCCAGCGGTAAGCGGGCGTTAATAAATCCAGCGCTGCATTTGTGGTGATTAACTTCATCACACTGGCTGGGTTCAAACCTTTTTGCGCGTTGTGCGTGATGATTAGCGGAGTTGCATCAACAGCCTGCACATAAACGCCAACGCTAGTTTGGGGAATATTGGATTGCTTGAGCGCATCGATTACGCTGGCAGGTAATGCCGCGTGTGCGATACAAGTTAAAAAAAACAGATAGAAACTAGCGATGACTTTCATGCTGATATTTGCAATGCCGAATCGCATTTTCATAAGGCAGATTGCACACTTTCAAGCGTGGCATCCAGCATAAAATCGATTTCAGATTCACTGATAATATAGGGCGGCATAACATAAACGGTATTGCCAATAGGGCGAAGCAACAATCCATTTTTTAATGCTGCAGCATAACAATCGCGCGCAAAATGTGCATTGTTGGTTTTAACGTCAAATGCAGCAATCATGCCTTGCTGGCGTAAATGCTCAATCGGCAGATTAGAAAATACCCGCATTTTTGTGGTTAAGTAGGCGGCTGTTGCTTGATTTTTTGCTAGCACATGATCTGTTTCAAAAATGGCTAAAGTGGCTAAAGCCGCGCTACATGCCAATGGATTTCCGGTATAACTGTGGCTGTGTAAAAAACCTTTTGCAGTGCTGTCATCATAAAAAGCTGCGTATATCTCATCGGTAGTTAACACTGCGGATAACGGCAAATATCCGCCAGTGATGCCTTTGGATAAACAGATAAAATCAGGCAATACTTTTTGATTTTGCGTCAGCTCGCGGCTGACTTCATTCGCTTGCTCAAAAGCAAACATCGTCCCAGTGCGCCCAAAACCTACGGCAATTTCATCGGCGATTAAATGTACTTGATATTGCGTACAAATCTCACGCGCACGGCGCAAATAAACCGGATGATACATGCCCATGCCTGCCGCGCACTGCACCAAAGGCTCGATGATAAAAGCCGCTAATGTATGGTGATGTTGGCTGACATATAGCTCTAATTTTTCAGCGCAGCGCAGCGCAAAATCTTCTGCACTTTCACCTACTTCAGCCAATCGAAAATCTGGGCTGGGCATTTGCGCCGATTGCATCAACAATGGCGCGTAAGTATCTTTGAAAATCGCCACGTCGGTTACGCCTAGCGCACCTAATGTTTCGCCATGATAACTATTTTGCAAGCTGATAAATTGGTTTTTTTTTGGCTTGCTACTATTGCGCCAATAATGAAAACTCATCTTCAACGCGATTTCAGTTGCACTGGCGCCATCGCTGGCATAAAACGCATGACCTAAACCTGAAAACTTAGCTAAGTTTTCAGACAATTCAACCACAGGTTCATGCGTAAAACCCGCCAACATCACATGTTCCAGTGTATCCAATTGCTGCTTAATCGCATCTTTTATACGCGGATTATTATGCCCAAACAGATTCACCCACCAACTACTTACCGCGTCTAAATATTGCTTGCCTTCAACATCGTACAGCCAAACGCCCTCGCCTCGCTGAATCGGAACTAGAGGGAAAGTTTCATGCTGTTTCATCTGCGTGCAAGGGTGCCACACAGATTGCATGCTACGTTTAAGCAAATCTTGATTAGACATAATTTTTAAAATTTGACGTCATTTATTAATGGCTTGAATGGAACCACAGCATGCTTAAACAATAAGACTTAATCATATAAATGACCCAATAAACAATCCAAATTACTCACCGAGCGAGATACCAAAGCCGAAGATATTTTGCGAATGATTGTAATCCAGCAAAGTATCGCCGTAACCACTCGAATACATCATATGCAATTTAATATACGGATTATTAAATACGCGCTGTTGCAAATCAATTTGAGCAAAACCTTTGTTATCGCTACGTAAATTATTGCGCATTAAAACAGAAAGCGCAGTTTTGCCAGAAGGCGTTTCATAGCGCACGGTCACATCGCCGTAACCCATAAATTTTTCAATATCTGGATTGTCATCCTTTTTACCATCTTCTGGAAGGCGCCACCAAGGTCGCACCATTAGAGAGATACGGTCAGTTAATTCCCAACCACTTTCAAGATAAACGCGATTCCAGCTTCTAGAAGTCGGATTTGAACGTCCATTCGATTGATGCACCACACCAAGATTCAGCATGCGGGGAATGTAGTCTTTTTTAACGCCATCCACTTCATTATCAATGCCTAAAGACAAAATCAATTCCGGCTCATAATTATTTTCACGTAACGGTCTTGATGCATTCGCATCGAAAATCTGCCAATTGGATTTCTGCGTATACGCACCCCAAAGTCTAGAACTTGTCACAAAAGGCAAGTTACGAATCAGCGGGATATTGTTGTACAACTCCGTTTTTAAACTCAGTTGAAATTTCAAATCTTCGGCATCTAAATTACGATCTTCTGTATTCAGTCGATTCGGGCTTTGAGGCGTGTTATTGGTATTATTCGTGTGGCTAAAAATCAAATAATTCGATTTATAGATTTCAAAATCGTTGATATTCCAATCACCCTCTGAAGTTAAACGCCATTTTCTTTCTAAATAAGTTAAATCAGCATTGGTTTTTTTAACCGCAATAGCCACAGGCTTTTCTTTTGCTGGCTTAATTTCTTTCGGTGCGTTTTCAGCGGCCACGTTATTGTTCTCATTACTGGCACTGTTCGTATTATTGATCAGTGATTCACTCGCCTTGATTTCAATCGATGGCGTGCTGATACTATCAAAACAAGCCAATCTTTTTTTGGATTCGAATTGCGATGGATACGTATCTCTGCATTTGATTAACGCCTGCTCTACCGTCAAAACTTCTTTTGCATTCACTGCAAAAGATACTGACAATGACAACAAGAATGACGATATTAAAAAGCCAAAAAAGCTAATCCCACTAGCAAGGCCATGCCTTTGAGGTTGATTCATGTTTTTCCTATTTGTAGCAATCTTAAGGTATAGCAACCTAGGGTGCTGGATTCATATATTTTAAATGCAGCGCTTCTACCGCGCTCAATACTTCTGGGGATAATCTGCATTGCCAAGCATTAATATTTTCTTTTAGCTGCGCCATTGATGTCGCGCCGATAATCGTGCTGGCAACAAACCAGCGATGATAAACAAAAGAAAGCGCAAGTTGTGTCGGTGTCAGACCATTCGCGCGCGCGAGTTGTGTGTAGGCGGCACTGGCCATTGGCACATTCGGTTTTTTATAACGTTGCGCATAACCTAAAAATTGGGTTACACGGCCTTTTGCGGCTGGGTCATCCACATATTTGCCGGTTAAATGTCCGAAAGCCAATGGCGAATAAGCCAACAAACTCACGCTCTCACGAAAAAGCACTTCAGACATGCCAAATTCCATGCCACGATTAATCAGATTATAACAATTTTGCACACTGGCAACTTGTGGCAAATCGTATTCTTTAGCGATACGCAAAAACTCCATCACGCCCCACGGCTGCTCATTAGATAAACCAATATAACGAATCTTGCCTTCTTTGATTAACTCCGCCAAAGTCTCTAATTGATTCTGAATCGACACCCATTCTTTTTGCGCGCCTTGTTGATAAGTACCCGATTCAAACTCATTGGCTGGGTCAAACAGATATTGCCCAAACATTGGCACATTGCGTTCTGGCCAATGCAATTGGTACACATCAATATAATCCGTTTGCAAACGTTCAAGTGAAGCTTCAACCGCAGCACGAATATTGGCGCGGTCTAACGAAGCTGGTCCGCCGCGAATCCAATGCATGCCGCGCCTTGGCCCAGCTACTTTTCCGCCCAAAATAATCTTTTCACGTGGCTGATTTTTAAGCCAATTACCGACAATGATTTCAGTGCGCGTATAGGTTTCAGCTTTTGGCGGTACTGGATACATTTCTGCCGTATCAATAAAGTTAATGCCTTGGGCAACGGCATAATCTAACTGCTCGTGCGCTTCTGATTCAGTATTTTGGTCGCCATAAGTCATTGTCCCCAAACAAATTTTAGATACACTTAAATCTGTTAGGCCTAGTTTTGTATATTCCATTAATGCAACACCTTTTTAATATCTGCTGACGGCACGATTTGCGTGGACGGCGTATTCAGCACCTTAGTATTTCCGGCAACATTCCCAATCGTCCAACTAGCCTCTTTGCATGCCAATTGCAGCATATTGCAAATGGCCAATGTCAGTTCTTGATTCAAATTGATACGCACAGTAACGCCTTCTAAACATGGCAACTCTAAAGAGGAAGGCTTGTTTTCCTGCGCAATCAACAATACGTTTATCGCCAACATCGCACCATCATTGCGCACTTCTGGTCTGGGCTGATATTCGGTTTTAAAATCCATTTTTTGCAATGCGTCTACTGCTTGCGCTTCTTGCTTAAACTGCTCCACCGCTTGTTCTGGCGGCGTTTCTGCTTGAATAGACGTCGCTGTTGGCAGGTGCGCTTCACCTGTTAATAATGACCACATCATTTGCGTGATGCGATTTGTTAACCAAACTAATAGCTCGGTATTGTCACTTAAGCCCACACGGAAAAGCAGGCGATCTTGCTCCGCGTTATAACCTAAATTAATTTGCTGTATGGCGGCTTCTGATGCGTGTTGAGATGACAAATTAAACTTTCTAAACTTTATTCATAATTGGATGAAGTTAACGAATTAAAACACTTGAAAAAACAAACTTAAGCTCAATATTAGCAATCAGGGTATGCGAGTGCTAAAATACCGTATTGCCTAGCAATTTTATCAACTTTATTGATACTAACCAAAAAATCACTCATCAGGAGAAATTGAATGAAAATTCGTCCATTACACGATCGCGTTATTGTAAAACGCTCTGAAGAAGAACGCACAACGGCATCTGGCATTGTTATTCCAGATTCAGCAACAGAAAAACCAGACCAAGGCGTGGTAACAGCAGTGGGCAACGGCAAACGTGATGACAGCGGCAAAATCAACGCTTTAGACGTTAAAGTTGGCGATAAAGTTTTATTCGGCAAATACGCCGGCCAAACCGTTAAGGTAGATGGCGAAGAGTTATTGGTGATGCGCGAAGAAGACATCATGGCAATCGTTGAGTAATTTGGTTAAACCTAACCACTTTCCAATTAAAAATTTGCATCAATTTTAGGAGTTAATCATGGCAGCAAAAGACGTAAGATTCGGCGATGAAGTCCGCCAAAAAATGACAAACGGCGTTAATATTTTAGCTAACGCAGTTAAAGTAACTTTAGGCCCAAAAGGTCGCAACGTAGTTCTAGAGCGTTCATACGGCGCACCAACCATCACTAAAGATGGCGTTTCAGTGGCTAAAGAAATCGAATTAAAAGACAAGTTCGAAAACATGGGCGCACAAATGGTTAAAGAAGTTGCTTCAAAAACTTCTGACATCGCTGGTGACGGTACAACAACTGCAACAGTTTTAGCACAAGCGATTATTCGCGAAGGTATGAAATCTGTTGCTGCTGGCATGAACCCAATGGATTTAAAACGCGGTATCGATAAAGCTGTTGCTGCAGCGATTGTAAACTTAAAAGAACAATCAAAACCCTGTACAACCAGCAAAGAAATCGCACAAGTTGGTTCAATCTCTGCTAACTCTGACGAATCTATCGGCAAAATCATTGCAGATGCAATGGACAAAGTAGGTAAAGAAGGCGTTATTACCGTTGAAGATGGTTCTGGTTTAGAGAGCGAATTAGATGTTGTAGAAGGTATGCAATTCGACCGTGGCTACTTATCACCATACTTCATTAACAATCAAGAGCGTCAAATTGCATTGTTAGACAATCCTTTCGTGTTATTGCACGACAAAAAAGTATCAAACATCCGTGATTTACTACCAACATTAGAGCAAGTGGCTAAATCAGGCCGCCCATTGTTAATCATCGCTGAAGATATCGACGGCGAAGCCCTAGCAACATTGGTAGTGAATAACATTCGTGGCATCTTGAAAACTGTTGCTGTTAAAGCACCTGGTTTCGGTGACCGTCGTAAAGCCATGTTAGAAGATATCGCAATCTTAACTGGCGGTACTGTGATTGCTGAAGAAGTTGGCTTGAAACTTGAGAACGTTACTTTAGAAAACTTAGGTTCTGCTAAACGTATTGAAGTGGGTAAAGAAAACACCATTATCATTGACGGCGCTGGTGTTGAAGCTAATATCAAATCACGTATCGCACAAATCAAATCTCAAATCGAAGAATCAAGCAGCGATTACGACAAAGAAAAATTGCAAGAACGCGTAGCTAAATTAGCTGGCGGTGTTGCAGTGATTAAAGTTGGCGCGACAACAGAAATCGAAATGAAAGAGAAAAAAGCCCGCGTTGAAGATGCATTACACGCAACACGTGCAGCGGTTGAAGAAGGTATTGTTGCTGGCGGTGGCGTTGCATTGATTCGTGCACGTGACGCAATCTCTAAGGTAAAAGGCGACAATTTAGACCAAGAAGCAGGTATTAAAATTGTATTGCGCGCGGTTGAAGAGCCATTGCGTCAAATCACGGCTAATGCTGGCGTTGAGCCATCTGTAGTTGTAAACAATGTTGCTGCTGGTAAAGGCAACTACGGTTACAACGCAGCAAACGAAACTTACGGCGATATGATTGAAATGGGTATTTTAGACCCAACAAAAGTAACACGCAGCGCATTGCAAAATGCAGCTTCAGTTGCTGGCTTAATGCTAACGACTGATTGCATGATTGCTGAATTGCCTAAAGAAGATGTTCCAGCAGGCGGACATGGTGATATGGGCGGTATGGGTGGCATGGGCGGCATGATGTAGGCTTGTTAATGTTGCATCAACTTTCCGCCCCAAGGCGGGTTGATGCAATTACGAAGCTCGACATTGTTACTCCGTAGTATTAAAACCTCGCATCGGCGAGGTTTTTTATTGTAACTAGCTATTTGACGCAAGACAGTTCGTCAATTAGGATGGCCATTTTGCGTTAGGTCTAATATGTTTTGGCTACGAAAATATTTAGTTGCACTACTTCCTGCCATTGTAATATTTGGTGGGTGGCAGTCTGCAACATGGGCTTACGATTACTTTGGTTGTCAAGGTAATCTAAAAAATCTTCAGCCTTGTTTTGTGGGCTCAGTTAATATTCTCCCATTTCTTGGTTTTGGTTTGTTTTGGTGTCAGCTTTTAATGTTCGTTGCATTACCATTATCTTTTTGGTTAGTTATTAAAGTGGTTACAATGCAATTTAGGGTTCCAAATGCGTAAGCTTGAACACCACTCATCCATCAATCACGACCCGCAGATGTACTCTTTAAAGCTTTTATGACAGAACAAAAACCTGGTCAACTTCACCCATCATGGCTGACAGTCATTGGTGATGAACTCGAAAAACCCTATATGCAGGCTTTGCGGCATTTTCTGAAAGAAGAAAAAGTGGCTGGTAAAGTCATTTTTCCACCTAGTCCGTTGATTTTTAATGCGTTTAATCACACGCCATTTGAACAAGTGCGAGTGGTGATTATGGGTCAAGATCCTTATCACGGTTTAGATAAAGGGATTCCACAGGCGCATGGTTTGAGTTTTTCTGTTCCGCATGGCGTTGCGCCGCCGCCTTCTTTAGTGAATATCTTTAAAGAAATTTCGTCTGATTTAAATATCAGCATGAGCCGAAATGGTGATTTAACACCTTGGGCAGATCAAGGTGTTTTGCTGTTGAATGCAACGTTAACAGTAGAACAAAGCAACGCGGGCTCACATCAAGGTAAAGGTTGGGAAGCGTTTACCGATGCAGCAATTACCGCATTAAACGCGCATCGTGAAGGTTTGGTGTTTGTTTTATGGGGCAGTTATGCGCAGAAAAAAGGTGCGTTCATCGATGAGAAAAAGCATTTAGTGCTTAAGTCTGTACATCCATCACCTTTGTCATCACATCGCGGATTTTTTGGTAATCACCAATTTTCTACGATTAATCAGCATTTAATTCAGCAAGGTCAAACGCCGATTAATTGGCAGCTTTAATCTTTTTTAGCTTATTTAATGGGTTAACTTTGGGCTTTTCAGCCAAATTACATCAAAAATTCGTGATAAATGCCTAAACTTAACCATTAAAATAGGTCAATAAATTGCAATTCCAATAAAGCGCTTGCCTGCCATTTACAACTTGTTTACACTTTGCAAAAGTTAGTTACAAACTAACGCAAGACAAAAAAAACCCCGATTAAGGGGAATAAATCGGGGTTAAAAGGCCTCATAGTCTAAGGCTTCCGCTCAGGGAGGAAAGAAGCGGAAAGAAAACTAAGCGTCAACTTAGCTTTCATGTAGGTTCAGAGGCCTTCAATTCAGGTTAGTTCACTAATCTTTCAATTTTTTTAACTTTTTTTCATTGCCTCTTTATTTGCCTCACATGCGATAATATCGGCATGCAAAATCAAGAATCACTTCTCACTGGCCTTAACAATAAACAGCTTGAAGCCGTTACTTTACCGCATCAATCCGCGCTAATATTAGCTGGTGCGGGTAGCGGAAAAACGCGCGTTTTAACTACTCGCATCGCTTGGTTGATTCAAACGGGGCAGATTTCGCCGATGGGTTTGATGGCGGTGACTTTTACCAATAAAGCCGCCAAAGAGATGCTGACGCGCTTGACCGCCATGTTGCCGATTAACACGCGCGGCATGTGGGCTGGCACTTTTCATGGTTTATGCAATCGCTTGTTGCGCGCACATCATCGCGAAGCTGGTTTACCTTCTACCTTTCAGATTTTAGATACTGCAGACCAATTATCCAGCATTAAACGCTTGATGAAGTTAATGCAAATTGACGATGAAAAATATGCGCCAAAGCAAGTGCAAGGTTATATCAATAGCTGTAAAGAAGAAGGTTTGCGCGCGAATAAAGTAGATGCGTACGATGGCCACAGCCAAAAAATGCGTGAGATCTATGAAGAATATGACAAGCAATGTAATCGCGAAGGTGTGGCAGATTTTGCGGAATTATTATTGCGTTGTTACGAGTTGTTAAGTCGCGATGAGCGCATTCGCAATCATTATCAAAGCCGCTTTCAATACATTCTGGTCGATGAGTTCCAAGATACCAATAAACTGCAATATCAATGGCTTAAGTTATTAGCTGGCAAAGAAAATTGTTTATTTGCCGTCGGTGATGATGACCAATCTATTTATGGCTTTCGCGGTGCGCGCGTGGGTAATATGCGCGATTTTGAAACCGATTTTAACGTGCAAAATATCGTTAAGTTAGAAGAAAACTATCGCAGCCACAGCAATATTTTGGATGCAGCGAATGCGATTATTTCACACAACAAAAACCGCCTTGGCAAAAACTTATGGACAAGTGCAGGCGCTGGCGAACCAGTCAGAATCTATGAAGCTTACAACGATAATGATGAAGCGCAGTTTATTGTCGATGAAGTGAAAATGTTACAAAGCGAAGGTACGCCGCTGGCTGATATGGCGTTGCTATATCGCAGTAATGCGCAATCGCGCGTGTTAGAACATGCGTTATTTTCCGCCAACTTGCCCTATCGCGTTTATGGCGGCTTGCGCTTTTTTGAACGTGCCGAAGTAAAACATGCGCTGGCGTATATGCGCTTGATGGCGAACGCCAATGATGACACTGCACTGTTGCGTGTGATTAACTTCCCCGCGCGCGGTATCGGTGCGCGCAGCCTTGAGCAATTGCAAGAAGGCGCACGTCAAAATGAGTGCAGTTTATGGCAAGCCGCCGTTAATAAAGTGGGAAATGGTCGCGCTGGCGGTAAGGGAATTGAAGGCTTTGTCGCGTTAATCCGCGAAATGACAGACCAAGCTTACGGCATCACATTGGCAGAAATCGCAGAACTTGCCACCACGCTTTCTGGCTTAAAAACACATTATCAAAACGACAAAGATGGTGAAGACCGTATTGAAAACTTGGAAGAATTGGTCACTGCTGCAGTTTCGTTCACCAATCAGGCATTTGGCAACCATAACAATGTAGACGGCGACACCGAGCAAGATTTAATGACGCAGTTTTTAACTCATGCGAGTTTAGAGGCTGGCGATCACCAAGCGACGATTGGTTATGATGCGCTGCAATTAATGACGGTGCATGCCTCTAAAGGTTTAGAGTTTAAAGCCGTTTTTATTAGCGGATTAGAAGAAGGTCTTTGCCCGCATGAACAAAGTTTAAGTGAAAACAATGGCTTAGAAGAAGAACGCCGCTTGATGTACGTCGCCGTCACACGCGCGCGCCAACGTTTATATTTAAGCCACGCGCAAAGCCGCATGTTGCACGGACAAGTGCGCTATGGCATTCCATCGCGCTTTTTAGATGAAATACCGGAAGCATTATTAAAACGGCTGAACAGTAAACCAATCGCAAGATCAGGCAGTAGTTACGGTGAAAGTTACAATCAAAAACCGCTGCAAGTTTCCGCACAAAACGCCAATGTTTATCCTTATAAAATTGGTCAAGGCGTACGCCATAACAAATTTGGCGAAGGCGTGGTGGTGAGCTATGAAGGCAATGCGGCGAGTTTGGTGATTAAAATCAATTTCGGTCGCGAAGGCTTGAAAATGTTGGCGATGGAATATGCCAAATTAGAGAAAATCTAGAAAAAACTTAACAGTTAATAAACTAGCAATTATAAATATAGCTATAAAAACTAGTCGTTTTTAAGTGTTAAGTCTTAAGTTTTATCAACTGGGGCGGCGCGAAACACATCGCGATAACTGACATATTGGAACGCTAGCATTAATGTAGTGGCTAATAACAACACGCCAAAAACCAATAATGAAGCTAACAACTCGCCAAAACTAGCCTGCACTAAACTAACTATTGCAACCAACATACCTGCTGGAATCATCAGCAACACAATGCCCGCAGTCAGCAATAACCACGCGGCACCCAAAGCGACCATGTATTGAATTGATCCAGCGATACTAGATTTAATGGCTTTAATCACACCGTAATTATTAAAAGCGATTAGCATCGGTGAAAACCATGTCGCCATTAACAGCGGCGCAGATAGTAATAATATTTTCAGTATTAAAGGCAGCGTTTTTTGCATCACCGATGCGGCTTGCGATTCGGTCATCACGCCTTCTACTTGGGATAATTTAAGCACGCCTTGAATATCGCTATTCAACAACAATCCGACCAGAACACCGTATAAAAGACAAAATGCGCCTAAGCCGATTAATGACTTGATTTTCGGTTGAATCGTATTAAATACTGCATTTAAGCTTTGCGGTTGTTGAGTATCCGCATTGCGATATAGGCTAATCGCAAACACCAAAAAAACTGGCCACATTAATATCACTACAAAGCTAAATAACTGTAAACCTGGAATAGATGGAACCATCATAAAAACCGCGACATAACTCAGCCCAAGCAACATCCATTTGCTTGGATTGGTTTTAAATAAAGCCACCGCTTCTTTTACCCAACTAATGCCCGTTTTAGTGCGTGATTCCAAAATTGCCATTGTTTAAACTTTCTTTAACTTTTTAATAAGTTGTAGTGCCCCGTCTAGTTCTGATGCCATTTCAATGCGATTTTTTAATATATCTTTAAAGTGATTTGGGTCTTTTGCATGTGTTAACTCACCAGCCGCTGGATAATGGAAATCATACAATCGTGACAACCAAAAACGCAATGCCGCGCGGCGTAATAATGCTGGCCAATAGTGCAATTCAGTCGCTGTAAACGGTCGCACTTGTTGATAAGCCGCTAAGAAATTTTCTAGCTTTTCGGCATCAAAACGCCCATCTGCATTGATGCACCATTCGTTCACTGCAATCGCCACATCATAAGCAATCACATCATGGCAGGCATAATAAAAATCAATAAAGCCACCCAATTTGTCGCCATCAAACAGCACATTATCGCGGAATAAATCCCCGTGAATCACACCATGTGGGCAATCGTTTAAATCTAAACCTGTCTGAAAAGCCAATTCATTTTTAAGCAACTCTGCTTCATCATCTGCCAATTTTGGCAGCACTTGCTGTGCGGTTTGATTACGCCAATTTGCGCCACGTTGATTATGCGATGTGGACTGAAAACCCGCCCCAGCCACATGCATATGCGCAAGTGTTTGTGCAACTGCAATGCATTGCGCTAGATTAGGTGCTTCAACATCGCGCCCTTTCAAGCAACTGACCATCAACGCTGGTTTGCCTTTTAACGTGTGCAAAGCAACGCCATTTTTATCTAAAATCGGCGCTGGGCAAGGCACATCATGCTTGGCCAGATACGCCATTAAATCGACAAAATACGGCAGTTCGTCTAGATCATTTTTCTCAAAAATCGTCAGCACATAACGCGCATTCGCCGTCATCACAAAATAATTGGTATTCGTGATACCTGCTGCAATGCCTTTTAATTCAACGAGTTCGCCAATGGCAAAATCGCGTAACCAAATGCGTACTTCTTCAAGCGTTAAAGTGGTAAAAACCGACATATTAATTAAACTGACAAGTGGATTAGAAACATATCATTGAATGAATGCGATTCAAAAAATTAAGAGGGCAATGCCCTCTTATGAACTGAAATTTCTTAGAACCTAAATAAAATCCATTTCGGCACACTTAATGGTTTATTTGGGCCATCATTAATCCAGTTTCCGCTGGAATCTTCTTTGTGTAGATAATACGGTACGCCATGCGCAGGCGTCACTTTCATCATATACATTTCGCCACCAATACGATATTCCTCAATCGTATCAGCCCCTTTTTTGCGAATAGTGATTTGCGGCTCAATCGCAGGATCGTCTAGCGCTTCGCCATCCACTACTTTAGGTGGTGGTTGCACTTGTTCTAATGGTTCAAGATTATCCGGCTGTGCTGCCATGCTCACATTTGTGAGCATTAATGTAGGTAAAAGGGCTACTAAAACTGTGACTATTTTTAATATTTGCATCACAAACTCACCAAGAAATTATATTGGTACATTCTATCAAAAAGGCTGTATAAAAACTTAATCGACAACAAATAAACAAGACGATAAATCACACTTGTAAGTTCGTTTATAAGTACAGTTGCATCCTACGTTCGGCAGGCGTCAGCTCAAAACCTGTTAATTCATAATGTTTAAAGATTGCATCGACAATTTCTTTAGGGTCATCAATCAATTGAATCAACTCTAAATCCTGCGCAGACGCCATCCCCTCATGCACTAAGGTATTTTTAAGCCAATCCAGTAAACCTGCCCAAAAATCTTTACACACTAAAATAATCGGAATTTTGCGCGATTTACCCGTTTGCACCAGTGTAATCGCTTCCATTAACTCATCCAACGTGCCAAACCCGCCTGGCATCACCACATAGGCACCCGCATATTTAACAAACATCACTTTACGCATAAAGAAGTATTTAAAGAGAATATCAATATCCTGAAAACCATTGCCACTTTGTTCAAACGGTAGCTCAATATTTAGCCCTATACTTGGCCCAACACCTGCAAATGCACCTTTATTCGCCGCTTCCATAATGCCTGGCCCGCCGCCAGAAATCACACTAAAACCCGCATCTGATAATGCACGCGCGATTTCTTGCGTTAACTTGTAATAAGGATGATCTGGCTTTGTACGCGCGCTACCAAAAATAGAAACCGCTGGCGTGATTTCTTTTAACTTTTCGGTGGCAGCGACAAATTCTGCCATAATCTCAAACGCATGCCACGATTCAGTTTCTCCGCTCGCGCCATTCAGCAATTCTGAATCATTCGTTTTTGGTAATTTTTTAATCATTTAGTTAACTCATTAATATTCGTTAATTATTTAAATATAGCATTTATACATTATGAAAACGCTCTTACTTGTAGATGGCTCTTCTTACCTTTATCGCGCCTTTCATGCCTTGCCAGATTTGCGCAATAGTAAAAATGAACCCACTGGCGCCATTCGCGGCGTACTCAGCATGTTACGCAAATTGCACAAAGATTACCCTGCTGATTATAGCGCGTGTATCTTTGACGCAAAAGGCAAAACCTTTCGCGATGATATCTACCCCGAATACAAAGCCAATCGCCCAAGCATGCCGGATGATTTACGCAGCCAAGTAGAGCCGCTGCTTGAAGCGATTAAAGCGATGGGTTGGCCGCTTTTAGTGGTGGATGGTGTAGAAGCAGATGACGTTATCGGCTGCTTAGCCGAACAGGCCGAAAAGCAAGGCGTGCGCGTGCTTATTTCTACAGGCGACAAAGACATGTCGCAATTGGTCAATGAGCATGTCACCGTGATTAACACCATGCCAAATGCCTTTAGAAAAGGTGATGAGGTATTGGATATCGTAGGCGTTGAAGCTAAATTTGGCATTAAACCAGAATTGATTGTTGACTACCTGACTTTAATCGGCGATACGGTGGATAACGTACCCGGCGTAGAAAAAGTTGGCCCTAAAACCGCAGTTAAATGGTTACAACAATATGGCACGCTAGATAACATTATCGCCAATGCGGATAAATTTACTGGAGTGGTTGGCGAAAATCTACGCAAAGCCTTAAATTGGCTGCCGACAGGCCGTGAGCTGATTACCATTAAATGTGACTTAGGCGATTTTGCAGGCATGCCGCAAAGTTTTGAGCCTTTGCAATTACAAACACAAGATACTGCCAAACTTTCTGAGATTTATGACCGTTTTGAGTTTAAAACTTGGCAGCGAGAGCTGGGCTTGCCCAGTACAAGTCAGGCAAACCAAGACAAAAAATTGGCAACCCCTTCACAATCTGGCGACTTATTTGCCAGCATTACATCTGCTGAAAATTTAAAAGAAAAGCAAGATTTCGTACCGATCGTTGAGAGTTTAGTTAATTATAAAACCAACACCAATCGCCAATATGAAACCATATTAACCAATGCGCAATTAGATAATTGGTTAGATAAAATCAAGCAATCAGCCTTATTTTGTTTTGATACAGAAACCACCTCGCTAGAACCAATGACTGCGAAGATTGTTGGCATGTCGTTTAGTATTGAAGCAGGAGGTGGCGCTTACTTACCTTTAAAACATGATTATTTCGATGCGCCAGAACAGTTAAGTTTTGCTGAAACTTTGGCCAAAGTTAAGCCTATTTTAGAAGATGAAAAAATAAAAAAAGTCGGGCAAAACTTAAAATATGACCAGCATGTTTTAGCCAATCACGGCATCCAATTAAATGGCATTCAACATGATACTTTGCTGGAGTCATATGTGTTTGAATCGCACAAATCGCATGGCATGGACGACCTTGCGCGACGTCATTTAGATGTTAAAACGATTACGTTTAATGATGTGGCGGGCAAAGGCGCAAAACAAGTTAGTTTTAACCAAGTGACTGTAGAAACCGCCAGCGAATACGCGGCTGAAGATGCCGATATCACGCTGCAATTGCATGAGGCGATGTATCCGCTCATTGCTGCAGATAGCAAGCTAGACTACATTTACAGCCAGATTGAATTGCCCGTTTCCAACATTTTATTCACCATTGAGCGCAATGGCGTGTTGATTGACAACAACATGCTGAATAAGCAAAGCAACGAAATCGGCTTGAAATTAATCGCGTTGGAAAGCCAAGCCTACGAACTAGCAGGCCAACCTTTTAACTTGGCATCGCCTAAACAATTACAAGAGATTTTATTCGGCAAACTGGGCATTAAGCCAACTAAAAAAACGCCTTCTGGCGCGCCATCTACTGATGAAGATGTATTGCAGGAATTAGCGCTTGATCATCCGCTACCTAAAGTTTTGTTGGAATACCGCGGTTTGGCAAAACTGAAATCGACTTACACCGACAAATTGCCCAAAATGATTAACGCACAGACCGGGCGTGTGCATACCAGCTATAACCAAGCGGTGGCGATTACTGGCCGCCTTGCCAGCTCAGACCCTAATCTGCAAAACATTCCAGTGCGTACCGCAGAAGGTAGAAGAATCCGTGAAGCGTTTATTGCGCCGCTAGGCAGCCATATTGTTTCGGCCGACTACTCACAAATTGAGTTGCGCATCATGGCGCATCTTTCACAAGATGAAGGCATGCTGCAAGCATTCGCCAATAATGAAGATATCCACCGCGCCACCGCCGCAGAAATTTTTGGCGTAGAGCGTGCGGCAGTAGATAACGAACAACGCCGCTACGCAAAAGTAATCAACTTCGGCCTAATCTACGGCATGAGCGCATTCGGTTTAGCGCAAAACCTGAATATTGAACGCAGCGCCGCCGCCAGCTATATCGAACGCTATTTCGCCCGCTACCCTGGCGTGCGCGAATACATGCAAAACACCCGCGAAATCGCCAAACAAAAAGGCTATGTAGAAACCTACTTCGGCCGCCGATTATGGGTACCAGAAATCAACAGCGCAAATGGCCAAAGACGCGCAGGCGCCGAACGCGCCGCCATCAACGCCCCCATGCAAGGCACCGCAGCAGACTTGATTAAACTCGCTATGATTGCGGTTGATAAATGGTTAAGGGCAGAAAAACTACAAACCAAATTAATCATGCAAGTACACGATGAGCTGGTGCTAGAAGTGCCAGATAGCGAGCTAGAGTTAATCAAATCCACCTTGCCAAAACTAATGCAGAGCGTGGCGAAATTAGATGTGCCTTTATTGGCTGAGGTTGGCGTGGGTAGTAATTGGGAAAGCGCGCATTAGATGTCTGATTTAAATGTTGGTATTTATATCATCGGCGACGAAATCCTCTCTGGTAAACGAGAAGATAAGCATCTCACGCAGGCGATTCAAATACTGAAATCGCGCGGGTTAACGCTTGCTTGGGCGGAATATTTAGCAGATGAGCCTGACCGTTTAGTAGCTAGTTTTAAGCGCAGCTTTAACAGCAGCGACATTGTGTTTAGTTTTGGCGGCATTGGTGCTACACCTGACGATTTCACTCGTCAAGCGGCGGCGGATGCTTTGAACGTGCCGATTGAGCGACACAAAGCGGCAGTTGAGGAGATTGAAGCGCAGTTTGGTGAAGGCGCTTATCCTAAACGCGTATTGATGGCCGATTTCCCAGCAGGTGTGGATTTGATTCCTAATCCGGTGAATCGTGTGGCGGGATTTGCTGCGGGTTTAAAAGGACAAAAACCCAGCCATTATTTCTTACCTGGTTTTCCGCAAATGGCGCATCCAATGATGGAATGGGTGCTTGATACGCATTACAGCCATCTATTTCACAAAACGGAATTTCTAGAACAATCAATTATTATTGCGGATGGCGTTGAGAGTCAACTAATTGATTTAATGCAACAAGTATTAATTGACTACCCAAGCATTAAAGTATTTAGCTTGCCAAAACTCAAGCCGAATCGTCAAGTGGAATTAGGTGCGAAAGGCGCGCCTGATTTAGTGAATAAAGCGATGCAAGATATTAAAGCTGGTGTGAGCAACATTGGTTTTGCTTGGGTCGATGTTGTGTAAGTTGGTTGTGTAGATTTTTATGGATTGCAGACCAAACTGCGGTGCGTGTTGCATCGCACCTTCTATCAACAGCTCTTTACCCGGCATGCCAAACGGCAAACCTGCGGGCGTAGCTTGCATCCACTTACTTAACGACTTTAAATGCGCAATTTTTAACGCACCTGAACGACCTAAGTTTTGCGGCAGCTTAAAACCTAGCCGCGAAATGTGTGGCGAAGAAAAACACAATAATGCTCGCGAATATGCGATTGCTTGGCTGAGTAATTTAGAGCAACTCACAAAGCCTAACCTCTAGATTTTTTCAAAACTTTTATGCAAAAAATAGGTATTTAAATCTGTTAAGTAAGCCTGTTTGCGTATAAAATAAGCACCTTCCCAAGAACGAATTACTCCATGCAAATCGGCAATCATATTTTGAAAAACAATCTAGTCGTCGCCCCTATGGCTGGCGTTACGGATAGGCCTTTTCGCCAGTTATGCAAAAAATTGGGCGCGGGCTTGGCCGTTTCAGAAATGGTGACTTCAAACTCTTTGCTTTACGGTAGTGAAAAAACCTTGCGCCGCGCGAATCATGAAGGTGAAGTCGATCCGATTTCAGTGCAAATTGCAGGTGCAGATCCAAAAATGATGGCGGAAGCCGCTAAACATAATGTGGATAACGGCGCACAAATTATTGACATCAACATGGGCTGTCCGGCAAAAAAAATCTGTAATGTGATGGCTGGCAGCGCCTTATTAAAAGATGAACCGCTAGTCGCGCAAATCCTTAAAGCAGTCGTCGGCGCGGTTAACGTACCAGTGACCTTAAAAATTCGCACTGGATGGGATAAGAATAATCGCAATGCGATTGAGATTGCAAAAATGGCACAGGATATTGGTGTGCAAGCGCTTGCCATGCATGGTCGCACGCGCGCCTGTTTATATATGGGCGATGCGGAATACGATACGATTGCCGCGGTTAAACAATCCATCAACATTCCACTTATTGCCAATGGCGATATCACCACTCCCGAAAAAGCCAAGCATGTTTTAGATTACACTGGCGCAGATGCCGTGATGATTGGCCGCGCAGCACAAGGCAGACCTTGGATTTTCCGCGAAATTGAATATTTTTTAAAAACTGGTGAGCATATGCTGCCGCCAACGGTTGAAGAAATTCACACGGTGATGTTGGAACATCTGCACGATTTATACAGTTTTTATGGTGATTTAGCGGGTATGCGCGTTGCGCGAAAACATATCTCTTGGTACACCAAAGGTTTGGCAGGTTCAGCTAGCTTTAGGCACAACATGAACACGTTACAGACTATCGATTTACAACTGGGTGCCATCAATGATTTTTTTGCAGAGCTAAAAAGCAAAAATGAACGCTTAGTCTATATCGATACGTTGACTCAAGACGAATCTCAGGCGCTAGCTGCTTAAACTTTGGTGGAGAACAATAATAATATGTCCAATATCTGCAAACTTTCAACCGCGATTGATGAATCTTTAGAAGAGTATTTTACGCATCTTGATGGACAACCACCGCACGCTATTTACGATATGGTATTAGGTTGTGTAGAAAAACCTATGCTGGAATTTATACTGCATAAAGTCGGCGGCAATCAATCAAAAGCAGCTGAAATGCTCGGTTTAAATCGCAATACACTACGTAAAAAAATGGCGCAATACGACTTAAGTTAAAAGCAATATTGTTAACTTGTTCCAGCATCAACTATCTTAAATATCACCAATATTCATTAAAAAATTATGGCAACTATCAAACGTGCACTCATCAGTGTTTCAGACAAACAAGGCATTTTAGAGCTGGCGCAGGTGTTAACTAAACTGCAAGTAGAGATTTTATCTACTGGTGGTACCGCAAAATTATTCCGCGAAAACAATATCCCAGTGATAGAAGTGAGTGATTACACTGGTTTTCCAGAAATGTTAGATGGCCGCGTTAAAACGCTGCATCCTAAAGTACATGGTGGCATTTTAGGTCGCCGTGATTTGCCAGAGCATGTTAACGCGATGCAAACAGCGGATATTCCTAATATTGATATGGTCATTGTTAACTTATATCCGTTTGAAGCAACGGTTGCCAAGCCAGATTGCAGTCTGGAAGATGCGATTGAAAATATCGATATCGGCGGCCCAGCCATGGTGCGTTCAGCAGCCAAAAATTGGAAAGATGTTTCTGTTTTAACAGACGCCAGCCAATATGCTGATGTAATTACCGAGTTACAAAATGCAAACGGCAATATTAGCCAAGCGACCAATTTCGCATTATCCATCGCGGCTTTTAACCGCATCAGCAATTACGATGGCGCGATTAGTGATTATTTATCATCTTTTAAAACGGACGGCACACGCAACGCTTTCCCTGCGCAAACCAATGGGCGTTTTGTCAAATTGCAAGATTTACGTTATGGCGAAAACCCACATCAAGAAGCGGCGTTTTATCGCGATTTATATCCAGCGCCTGGCTCACTGGTTACTGCGCAACAGTTGCAGGGCAAAGAATTAAGCTACAACAATATCGCAGATGCAGATGCAGCTTGGGAAGCGGTTAAATCTTTTACTGAAAAAACTTGTGTCATCGTAAAACATGCGAATCCATGCGGTGTTGCAGTAGGTAAAGATGCTCTTGAAGCTTACTCAAAAGCTTTCCAAACTGATCCTAGCTCGGCTTTTGGCGGCATTATCGCTTTTAACACGCCCTTAGATAAAGCAGCAGCAGCAGCTGTTTCTAAACAATTTGTTGAAGTATTAATTGCACCCGATTTCACAGCAGATGCATTGGCGGTTTTTGCTGCAAAAACTAATGTTCGCGTTTTAAAAATCGATTTGCCAAAAGGCGGCAAGACCGCATGGGAACAAGGCCGCAACTCACACGACATCAAACGTGTTGGTTCTGGCATCTTGATTCAAACCGCAGATAACCACGAAATCAACCCATCAGACTTAAAAGTGGTTTCACAAAAACAACCAACAGCACAGCAATTGGCAGATATGCTGTTCGCTTGGAATGTAGCCAAATATGTTAAATCTAACGCAATTGTATTCTGCGGCAATGGCATGACATTAGGCGTGGGCGCTGGTCAAATGAGCCGCGTTGATAGTACAAAAATCGCCGTAATCAAAGCACAAAATGCTGGTTTAACGCTTAAAGATTCAGTCGTTGCGTCTGATGCATTTTTCCCGTTCCGCGACGGTATTGACGTACTAGCCGAAGCTGGTGCCAGCTGTGTGATTCATCCAGGTGGCAGCATGCGCGATGAGGAAGTGATTGCTGCGGCAGATGCGCATGGCTTAGTCATGGTGATGACTGGTATCAGACATTTTAGACATTAATAGCAATCGCTAAAGGATAATTCAGCATGAAAATTTTAGTGATTGGTAGTGGCGGACGCGAACATGCGCTGGCTTGGAAAATCGCCCAAAATAAAAACATCAGCCGCGTTTTTGTTGCGCCTGGCAATGCTGGCACCGCATTGAATCCTGACATGGTGAATGTACCTGTTTCTAGCGTGGATGACTTGTTGGCTTTTGCACTAAAAGAGCAAATTAACTTGACGGTAGTCGGCCCAGAAGCGCCATTATCGCAAGGTGTAGTCGATACATTCCGCGCAAATGGCTTAAAGATTTTCGGCCCAACTAAAGCCGCCGCACAGTTGGAATCCAGCAAAGATTTCGCCAAAGCTTTTATGGTGCGCCACAATATTCCGACAGCTACTTATGCCACATTTACTGATGCAAAACTTGCGCATGATTATGTGAATGAACAAGGCGCGCCAATTGTCATTAAAGCAGATGGTTTAGCTGCTGGCAAAGGTGTCGTTGTCGCCATGACCAATGACGAAGCACACGCTGCCATTGATGCCATGCTATCCGATAACAAGCTCGGTGATGCTGGTGCGCGCGTGGTGATTGAAGAGTTCTTAACCGGTGAAGAAGCCAGTTTTATTGTGATGGTAGATGGCAAAAACATTTTGCCGTTAGCAACCAGTCAAGACCATAAACGTTTACTAGACGCTGACCTTGGCCCAAACACTGGTGGTATGGGCGCTTATTCACCTGCGCCAGTCGTGACGCCAGAAATCCACGCAAAAGTGATGCGTGAAGTTATTCGCCCGACCGTTGACGGCATGGCGAAAGATGGCATTCCGTACACTGGCTTTTTATATGCCGGCTTGATGATTTCGCCAAATGGCAATTTAAAAACTTTAGAGTTTAATTGTCGTATGGGCGATCCTGAAACGCAGCCGATTATGTTGCGTTTAAAAAGTGATTTTGTGGCATTGGCTGAACATGCCGCAAATGGCACACTGAATTTAGCAGAAGCAGAATGGGACAGACGCACAGCACTTGGTGTGGTGATGGCATCTCACAATTATCCTGAAACACCCAGACTGAACGATGTCATCACTGGTTTGCCACATGGATTAGAAGATTCACATGTGTTTCACGCTGGAACTCAATTAGTTGATGGCAAAGTTGTCACTAGCGGCGGTCGCGTTTTATGTGTAACCGCGTTAGGCGAAACAGTGAAATTTGCGCAACAACAAGCCTATAAAATAGTCGATGAAATCCAGTTTGATGGCGCGCAATATCGCTCTGATATTGGTTATCGTGCAATTAAAGGTTAAAAACCAGGTTAAGTTATTTTGAGCCAACAACTAAATAGCAACGCCGTACTGCATTATTTACAAAATCTGCAAAATCAAATTGTTGAAGCACTTGAATTAGTTGACGGTAAAACTTTTTTGCATGATAGCTGGAATCGTCCAGAAGGCGGCGGCGGTACAAGCTGCTTGCTAGAGGACGGCAATGTATTCGAGCGTGCTGGTGTTGGTTTTTCTCACGTGCTCGGCAGTAAACTTCCTCCCGCTGCAACTATCGCCCACCCAGAAGCTGCTGGCCGCGCATGGGAAGCCATGGGCGTTTCACTGGTATTGCATCCACGCAACCCTTATGTGCCTACGGTACATATGAATATTCGTTTTTTTGTAGCTAGAGCACAAGGAAACTCATCTAATCAAGCAGATGCAGACGAAGTCAACGCAGTTACAGCTACAAAGGAATCCGAAGATATTTGGTGGTTCGGCGGCGGCATGGATCTAACGCCCTACTACGCGTTTGAAGAGGACTGCGTGCACTTTCATCGCACCAACAAATCTGCATTAGACGCATTCGATTTAACCTACTATCCGCAATTCAAAAAACACTGCGATGAGTATTTTTACATTAAACATCGCAAAGAACCACGTGGCATAGGTGGCATTTTCTTTGATGACTTTAACGCGCTAGGTTTTGAACAAAGTTTCGCGCTACAACGTGCAGTGGGCGATAGTTTTGTACAAGCGTATTTACCTATTTTGCAACGCCGTAAAGATATTGCCTACACTGAAAAAGAGCGAGATTTTCAAGCTTACCGTCGTGGCCGTTATGTAGAGTTTAATTTGGTACATGATCGCGGTACGTTATTTGGATTGCAATCGAATGGCCGTACTGAATCGATACTAATGTCAATGCCGCCAATCGTGAAGTGGCGTTACGATTGGAAGCCAGAAAATGGCAGCGCCGAATCTAAGTTATATACCGATTTTTTGATTGATAGAGATTGGTTATAAACGCTTAGAATTGTTGTACACTGTGCTTAAGACACTGTAGTCATGAGGAATCAAAGCATATGCTAAAACGATTATTGCGCACAAAACCTGTCGAAAATCATGCCAATAGTGGCCTTAAAAAGTGTTTAAGTGCCTTTGATTTAGCCTTATTAGGTATCGGTTGCGCCATCGGCACCGGTATTTTTGTCTTAACAGGCCTTGCCGCCGCTACTCAATCTGGTCCCGCTGTCGTTTTATCCTTTGTATTTGCAGGCATTGCCAGCGCTTTTGCAGCGCTGGCTTATGCAGAATTAGCTGCTTCAGTCGGCGGCTCTGGCAGTGCTTATGGTTATAGCTACGTTGCCTTTGGCGAATTAATCGCTTGGGTAATAGGTTGGATTCTATTGCTTGAATACGGTGTGGGTGCCGCTGCGGTCGCAAATGGTTGGTCTGGTTATTTTATTAATACACTCGCCAATTTTAACCTGCATTTGCCTGAGTCTTTAACTAAAGCGCCAATGCTAGGTGGCATTATCAATCTGCCTGCTTTTGCCATCATTTGGCTATTGATTATATTATTGATTATCGGCGTAAAAGAAAGTGCACGTTTTAACAATATTATTGTTGTCATCAAGTTAAGTACGATTGGCATTTTTATAGCACTAGCAAGCGCGCACATTAACACAGATAACTGGCATCCTTTTACTCCATTTGGCTGGTTCAGCACTTTAGAAAATGGCAAAAACATCGGTGTATTCGCAGGCGCATCTTTAGTATTTTTTGCTTATTTTGGATTTGATGCAGTATCAACAGCGGCAGAAGAAGCTAAAAATCCACAGCGCGACTTACCCATTGGCTTACTGGCATCATTAACATTTTGCACCACCATCTATATCATCGTTTCCGCAGTTCTCACTGGCGTTGTGCCATATACAGAACTCAATACATCTTCACCTGTTGCGTATGCATTATTTAAACTTGGCTACACTTGGTCGTCCACCTTGGTTGCCACTGGCGTTTTAGCTGGATTAATTACCGTGTTATTAGTTTTACTGTATGGTCTTACGCGGATTTTATTCGCCATGAGCCGCGATGGATTAATATCGCCCATCTTCTCAAAAGTGAATCCAGACAGACAAACCCCCACGCGCATCATATTAATGTGCGGCGTGGTGGTGTCTTTAGTCGCGGGGTTCTTCCCTTTGGGTGAGTTGGCAGAGACAGTGAATATCGGCACCTTAGCCGCATTTGTCATGGTCTGCGTTGGGGTAATTGTGTTGCGTATACGCCAACCTGATTTACCGCGACCATTTAAAAACCCATGGAATCCTGTGATTCCCGTATTAGGCATATTATCTTGCGGCGCATTAATGTATTTTTTGCCAACATCCACCTGGATACGCTTTGGCTGGTGGATTTTAATTGGTGTTATATTCTATTTCGCCTATTCAATTAGGCACAGCAAACTTAACAACATTTAAGCAATAAAAAAGCCAGCGGTTAGCTGGCTTTTTTAATAATGAAATATAGTTAACCGAAGTTAAAGTGTCAAAATCCACTGTACGATTGTTTTGATATCTTCATCTTTTACTTGTGGGCTATTAGCTGGCATTGGCATAGGGCCCCAAACACCACTACCACCTGCTTTAACTTTTGCCACCAATTTTGCTTCGGCTGTTTTGTCACCTTTGTATTTGGCTGCAACATCTTTGTAAGATGGGCCTAATACTTTTTTATCGATACTGTGACAGGCTAAACAGCCACTTTTTTGTGCTAACGCTTTTGCCGCGTCAGCGCTCGCTGCATTGGCTTGACCCGCTAATAACATGGTGGCTACCGCAACTGTTGATAATAAAACTTTCATGCTATCTCCTTGAATTACGTGATAATTTTTATATTAATGCTGCAATTTTATGCAAATTGAATAATACCTATAATTTAAAAATCCACAATAGCTCTTATAGGATTTAAGACAATTTGGACTACAAATTCCAATACATTTGTAAGTCATTCATGCTTAAAGAGAAACAACGCCTTAAATGGCGTTGCGTTGACGCCAATCAGTTATTGATGCAAATTATGTGTTAATCACAACATGTTAATAGCCTAGGCTATAAAGTTTCTATTACATATTCTGCGCTGATTACATGGGTACGTCCTGGGTTGATGACCACCATATTATCCAGCGCATTGGTTGTTTCTACGCAAACCATTTTCCGCCACTCATCTGCTACGCCCATATCAGCCATTGCGTTCGCTTTTTCTGCTCCAGGACTCCAAACGACGGTCGTGTCACTGCCTGATTTAGAGACATGTATTAAACGATTGTAGCCTGTGTCATGCACAGTACAATCTGAACTATGGTTAACATATACACGGTCAAACTCGCCATCAAATTTCAGTGCATTATGTTCAACCTCACGTTGATATTTAAGCATTTTGTCTGCATAAACATAGTCTTGCATACCGGTAATTTTAACATTTGCAATATCGCTGATATTTAAATAGGTATGAAATGCTTCACCAATCACAAATGGGTGATCTGCTTTATTAGTGGTAGACATATCCACTCTCAAACGTCGACCAACTGTAATGGTAATGGTGAGTGCATACGGATATGAAAGCTGGCGCTTAGCCTCTTCTGTTTCTAACATTTCCAGCATGATGCGTGTTGCGCCGGTTGGCGTGGCATCTATATCAATGATGCGCCAAGGAATAACGCGTGCAAAACCGTGTGGACAATAACTACTATCAGTTGGATGTGCACCAAACCAAGGCCAGCAAATTGGTACTCCACCACGAATTGAACGGCCTTTCATATAGCGCGCATTGCTAGATAGCCACAAAACCGGATCTTTTAAAAACTTAGGTTGCCAGTGCATAACATGCGCACCTTGCAGCGCGATTTTTGCTGTACAAAGCGGATTGTCCACCTCTAAGTATTGCATGCCATTTTCATCTTTTGTTTGCAACACATGCGCGTGCAATCTTAAAAGTTTTTCAGTTTTCAAACCGCTGGCTTCTGTCGCACTTGTTTGTGTCACACTGGTTTCTGACATTTCTGTATCCATAATATTGATTTACTTTATTAACTAGGAATTAATTGAGTATTTAAGCTTAAGATTACTTCTCGATTTGCGTTACATCACGCACTGCGCCGCGGGCCGCGCTAGTTGTCATCGCTGCGTAGGCGCGTAATGCCAAGGACACTTCACGCGTACGATTAACCGGTTTCCACGCGTCCTTACCTTTGGCTTCCATGTGCGCACGACGGTGTGCCATTTCTTCATCGGTAATGGCTAAATGAATAGTGCGATTTGGAATATCGATTTCAATAGTATCGCCCTCTTCAACCAAACCAATCGCGCCGCCTTCGGCTGCTTCTGGTGAAGCATGGCCAATACTTAAGCCTGATGTACCACCTGAAAAGCGACCATCTGTTAGTAATGCACAAACCTTGCCTAAATCTTTCGATTTCAAATAAGACGTCGGATAGAGCATTTCTTGCATGCCAGGTCCGCCGCGCGGCCCTTCATAACGAATCACCACTACATCTCCCGCTACAATCTGATCTGCCAAAATCGCTTCTACCGTTGCGTCTTGGGATTCAAAAATGCGTGCGCGGCCAGTGAATTTCAGAATACTGTCATCAACACCAGCTGTTTTAACAAT
Organism: Methylotenera versatilis 79; assembly: GCF_000384375.1. NCBI lineage: Bacteria > Pseudomonadati > Pseudomonadota > Betaproteobacteria > Nitrosomonadales > Methylophilaceae > Methylotenera > Methylotenera versatilis. The sequence continues at coordinate 438,418 of NZ_ARVX01000001.1, forward strand.
ACAGCCATCTAAAGCAATATTGCCGTACAACACTGCTAAACCACCATCTAGCGAATAAGCATGCGCTTTATCACGAATACAACCTTCAGCACGGTCATCATCTAGCGTTGGATACAACATGCTTTGACTGAAAGCAATCGTCGTAGAAATGCCGCCTGGTGCCGCGCGGAAGAATTTTTTAACTTCTTCATCCTGCGTCACTTTGATATCCCACTTATCCAAAGCATCGCCCATTGTTTTGCTATGAACGGTTGGCGTATCACGATGGATGACACCAGCGCGATCTAATTCACCCAAAATACCCATTACGCCACCAGCGCGGTGCACGTCTTCCATATGGTACTTGGCAGTCGCAGGGGCAACTTTGCTTAAACATGGTACTTTGCGAGAGATACGGTCAATGTCACTCATCGTGAAATCAAGCTCGGCTTCATGTGCAGCCGCCAGCAAATGCAATACAGTGTTGGTCGAACCGCCCATTGAAACATCTAACGCCATGGCATTTTCAAAGGCGTTCATATTGGCGATGCTACGTGGCAATACGCTGTAATCATCTTGCTCATAATGGCGTTTTGCTAGCTCAACAATCAAACGACCCGCTTTTAAGAACAATTCTTTACGTGCGCCATGTGTGGCTAAAGTTGAGCCATTACCAGGCAAGCTAAGACCAAGCGCTTCGGTTAAACAGTTCATAGAGTTAGCAGTAAACATACCAGAACATGAACCGCAAGTTGGACAGGCTGAGCGCTCAATCGCATCCGATTCCGCATCTGAAACTTTGCTATCGGCCGCAGCGACCATCGCATCCACTAAATCCAGCTTGTGCGTATTGCCATTCCAATTCACTTTACCCGCTTCCATTGGGCCGCCAGATACAAACACCACGGGAATATTCAAGCGCAATGCCGCCATTAACATACCAGGAGTAATTTTGTCGCAATTCGAAATACACACTAGCGCATCAGCACAATGCGCATTCACCATATATTCAACGCTGTCAGCGATCAGGTCGCGTGAAGGTAGGCTGTAAAGCATGCCGCCATGTCCCATAGCGATACCATCGTCCACTGCAATCGTGTTGAACTCTTTCGCCACACCGCCCGCTCGCTCAATTTCGCGCGCAACTAATTGGCCTAGATCTTTTAAATGCACATGACCTGGTACAAATTGCGTAAATGAATTGGAAATAGCGATGATTGGTTTATCAAAATCGCCATCCTTCATGCCCGTAGCACGCCATAAGGCGCGTGCTCCAGCCATGTTACGGCCGTGTGTTGTGGTACGAGAACGATAAACTGGCATGATTGCAAATCCTAAAATAATACTTAATACGCTATTTTAGCTGATGCAGTGCCTAGAGTAAGCAGGTTTTTACATGTAATGCTTAAATTATGTGTAATTAAGCTTATTTGCTTAATCGTAGCAAAAGCTGCTCAAAACCAAGCGGCTTGCTAAATAAGTAGCCCTGGCCAATATGACAGCCCCAACTTTTCAGCAAATCTGCCTGCTTTTGGGTTTCCACACCTTCTGCAACCAACTCTTTACCCAAACTGATTGCCATATCAATGACGGCTTTGACCAATTTGGCATGATCTTCATGCGTCGTAATATCGTTAACAAAGCTACGGTCTATTTTCACTTCGCTAATAGGAAATTTATTCAGATAAGAAAGTGAAGAATAGCCCGTACCAAAATCATCAATGGCAATTTTCACGCCCAAATCCACTAGTTTATGCAATATATTGAGCACAGAGGCAGAATCATTTAACAACAAGCTTTCAGTGATTTCCAGCGTCACCCACTCAGGCTTACATCCTGTGACACTGATACAATATTCAATCGCGCCAAAAATGTTATAACGCAAAAACTGCCGTGCAGATAAGTTAACTGCAAATATGAGCGGATTTTTGCGTGTCGCATTCACTTCTGCCGCATCTTTGAATGCTTGCATCATGACCCAACGACCAATTTCAGTAATGACACCCAATTCTTCAGCCAACGGAATAAATTCAACTGGGCTTAACTCACCCAGCACACCATTTTTCCAGCGCAATAACGCTTCTACACCGACAATTTCGCCTGTACCTAACTGCACTAATGGCTGATAATTTAAGTAAAACTCATTTTTTTCGATGGCATGCATGAGTTCCGTCTGCATTTGCAAACGCTGCGACATGCGCTGATTGAGTTCTTTTACAAAAAATTGATAATTATTGCGACCTAGTTTTTTTGCGGCATACATCGCCATATCGGCATATTTAAGTAAATCATCCACATGTTCGGTATCTTGCGGGTAAACCGCGATACCAATACTCGCGGTCACATACAACTCTTGTTCTGACACATAAAACGGCAATACCAACATTTGTAGAATCTTGCTAGCCAATACAGCCAAGTCTTCTGCCTTGTTCACATCTTGAATCAAGATAGCAAATTCATCGCCACCCAAACGCGCAACTGAATCACCTCCGCGCAAAGTACTCAAAATCCGCGCCGCCACATCAACCAATAGCGCATCGCCAATCACATGACCTAAAGTATCGTTAATCGATTTAAAATGATCCAAATCGATCATTAAGATACCTAACAACTGTTGCTGGCGTTTGGCGATACTGATGGCAGAAACAATGCGCTTATTAAACAGGGCGCGGTTAGGTAAACTGGTTAACGTATCGTGATACGCCATATATTCAAGTTGCTCACGATATTCGCTCACCTCAGAAATATCATTACCCAACATCATCACGCCGATGACTTTTTTTTCCGCATCGAATTCAGGTATCAGTTGAACCAAAAACGCAAAAGTTTTGTTTTCGGCATGATTGTATAATTCGAAAACACAAGGCTCGGCGGTCTCTATCACTTGCGCCATCTTGGTTTCGGTCTCTTCTGCTGCCACACTTAACTGGTGTAAATGCCAAAATTCTGATGGCGTTTTTCCCAACATAGATTCCATTGACACACCTGAGATACGCTCAGAATAGGAATTCATAAAAATACATTTATGATTCAAATCGTAGCGTGAGATCGTCAGCGGCAAGCTTTCGACCAGCGTCATATAATCTAACTTGGTTTTTGAAATGTCCGCCTGTAACTTTTTAAATTCAGACAAGTCGCGCGCAAAACCTACCGTTCCAATGACGATATCATCAATTAATACAGGAGATTTGTAGACCTCAGCCCAGTGCGCCTCACCCGAATCACTGTGAATGGACTCAACCATAATTTTAGATTCACCTGACAACAACACTTCGCGATCAAACGCCACATAACCATCGGCGATTTCTTTCGGAAAATAGTCATAGTCACTTTTGCCGATCGCCTCTTCAGGATAAGTCACGCCAATTAATTGTGCGAAGGTGTTATTGATGGCCAAAAAGCGATTATCAATATCTTTTAGCCACACCATAAACGGGAAATTATCAATCAATGCGCGTTGATAACGCTCTTTTTGCGCTAATATTTGGTGTTGTGTTTGGCGATAATCATCTAAATTTCGCCCAATTGAAATAACACCTAAAATGGATTGGTTTTGACTCTTAATGGCGGTCATAGAAATCATATCGTGTATATGACGACGCATCGTTGAAGGCTGGCAATCCAATAAAAATGTAGTGGCTTCGCCAGTGCTTAATACATTATTTAATGCATCACGATAAGGCTTCAAACTTTCGGGCACCTGATCTTGAAGCGATTGTGCATAATGCAAAGGGTAGCCCCAAGTGTTCTCAAGACTTGTATTTGCATAAACGATACTTGCGTCATCGGCATAGATGGCAACACAATCCGGCGAATCTTGAAAAATTGCCGTCAGTAATGGAATAAAATCCGCTAGAAGTCCAGCACTTAAGGTTAAACTATTTGCCTCAGTTGATAGTTGCGGTTTTTTTGAACCATGCGCCATGCACTTAAGCTTTCTTTACGGTTTTATTATTACAATCATGCTTAAACCATAGCATAAAATTTAAATTAACATAATCCCTCAAATTACTTACTTAACACCTTAAATTATCATGATATTTACTCATCCAAAGTTCGACCCAGTTGCCATCCATTTCACCGATAGCTTCGGCATTCATTGGTACGGATTAATGTACTTGATTGGTTTTTTGGCATTTTTAGGTTTAGGACGTTACCAGGTGAAACACAAACCTTGGTTTAATTGGTCGAATCAGATGATTGATGATGCGTTATTTTATGGCGCATTAGGCGTGATATTAGGCGGCAGAATTGGTTATGTGCTGTTTTATCAGTTCTCTAGCTTTGTCGAGCATCCGTTGGATATTTTCAAAATATGGCAAGGCGGCATGAGTTTTCACGGCGGTTTTTTAGGCGTGCTGGTTGCCATGTTCTTTTTTACTAGAAAATATCCACAGCCTTGGTTAAAAATTATGGATTTTGTCGCGCCACTTGTGCCAATCGGTTTAGGCGCTGGGCGCATGGGCAATTTTATCAATGGCGAATTATGGGGCAGAACAACCAATGCCAACTACGGCATGATTTTCCCACAAGCCGACATGCTTGCGCGCCACCCTTCTCAACTCTATGAGTTTGCGTTAGAAGGCATCGCCTTATTCTGCATTTTATGGTGGTTCTCACGCAAACAACGTCCGGTTGGCGCAATCTCAGCGCTATTTTTAATCGGCTATGGCAGCTTTAGATTCTTAGTCGAATTTACGCGTCAACCAGATGATTATTTAGGTCTGTTGCAGCTAGGTTTAAGCATGGGCCAATGGTTGAGTTTACCGATGATTTTAATCGGTATTTGGATGTGGCTTAAAACGAAATCAGGTCGATTTAACGCAGCAACTTAACTCTGAAATATTGATGAAAATTAAACGTTAATCTTTAAATTACAACACAGCTTCAAAAATGACAATATTACACAAATAATTTAATTAATAAAATCAATCAGTTAAACAAGTCGTTTTGTTTAAAAAATTTGGCATGTTGATTGCAGTACTGGTACTAGCAACAACTAACCTAGAATTTTGGAACGAATGATATGATTAATTTACTTGCGCGTTTATTGAAAAAAGAACCAGCATACAATTACATCATTGCTGAATACCAGCCCATTAAAATCGACAAAATGCGATTAGATGTAAGTGTAACTGAACATGAAACGGATCAGTCTGAAGAGCTGGATGAAATGCAAATTGATAATATTTATAAAGGCATGTAAGTTTGTTGCGGTTTAAATATTATTTTTGCTCGGTTTAATTAACTTAAAGCTTGTTTTAATTTATTTGATTTAAATCTAAATTCCGATTTAAGATTGATTGTTTTTGTGTGTAAAGCGCCTATTTAAAAATCCTAGCAGCAGCGTTTCAATCCTTTCCATTTACTGTCTTGCCATAATTTGTAAAAATCCTTACGCGTTAACATTGGCGGCGCATCTACACTACAAGCATGAAAGTCCGCATGATGTTTCGCATATTGTTCATACGCATCATCACCCGATAACTGGCGGATTAAATGCCAAATGTGGCGCAATTTTTTAAGCATACTGTTGCCTCAAATCAACAATTACTTCACTGAAAACTCTGTGTTTTAAATACTGCAATTTAAAGACTATGTTTGAATAACTTTGTTTCAACATAAGCCACTTCTGTACTTGGCAACACTGGCTTGCCAGACAAATGCCGCGCACAAACAATCAAAGTATTGATAATCACAATCCACAACATTGCCACAAAAAATAGTGTTAAGTACGCATCCAGTTGCTGATTAAAAATAAGCTGTGGCGCAATCGCAGCTTTTTCAACGGATAAAGCACCGCTGGCTAATTTGCTACTTAAGTCATTCGCGGCGGCAAAAAAGCCAATGCGCACATCATCAGAGAATATTTTTTCATAAGCCGCCGTGCTGGTAATCATTACCAGCCAAACCAATGGCAAACCAGTGACCCAAGCGTATTTCAATCGTCCGGATTTCACTAAAATACCCGTTGCTACGCACAGCGCAATCGCCGCTAACATTTGATTAGAAATACCAAATAATGGCCATAAGATGTTCACGCCACCATTTGGGTCAATCACGCCGATATATAAAAAGTATCCCCAGCCAGCCACTACGATGGCACTTGTTAGGATGACAGACGGCATATAAGACGTTTCACCCAGTTTTTTATTAAAGTTCCCCAGCATATCTTGCAGCATAAATCGGCCAACGCGCGTGCCTGCATCTAAGGTGGTTAAAATAAAAATCGCTTCAAACATAATGGCAAAGTGATACCACAATGCCAGCATGCTTTTGCCAAACGCGCTGCCAAAAATGCTGGCCATGCCAACCGCTAAACTGGGTGCGCCGCCTGTACGCGCAAATAAACTGGTTTCGCCCATATCTTTGGCTAGCTGGTTCATTTGTTCAACTGTGACAGCAAAACCCCAGCTATTAATGGTGGCCACCGCATCAACCGCCTCTTTACCTACAACGCCTGCTGGGCTGTTAATGGCGAAAAATACGCCTGGTTCTAATACGGTTGCAGCAATCATCGCCATAATCGCGACAAAGCTTTCTAGCAACATCGCGCCGTAACCAATGGTGCGAATATCGCGTTCGTTCTCTAATAATTTAGGCGTTGTGCCCGAAGCGATTAACGCGTGAAAACCAGAAATCGCACCGCAAGCAATGGTGATAAATACAAATGGGAAGAGCTTGCCGCCGAAAATCGGCCCTGTGCCATCGATAAATTGGGTGAAAGCGGGCATATGAATTTCTGGCCGTAAAATAACAATCGCAATGGCTAATAAAATAACCGTGCCTAGCTTAATATAGGTCGATAAATAATCACGCGGTGCTAATAACAGCCAAACTGGTAACACTGCCGCTGCAAACCCGTACACAATAATCGCATATGCCAGTGGTAAACCTTCATGGTCAAAAAGCACGCGCAAAGTAGCATTGTGGTCAATCCAACCACCTGCAAAAACAGACAATAAAAGCAGCACTACGCCAATGGCTGAAGCTTCTAACACGCGTCCTGGCCGAATATTGCGCATGTAAACGCCAATCAACATGGCGATTGGAATCGTCGCAGCAATGGTAGAAGTCGCCCACGGGCTATGTTTCATGGCATTCACCACTACCAAACCCAATACGGCAATCAAGATAATCATGATGATAAAAGTGCCAAGTAATGCAGCTGTGCCGCCGATAACGCCGATTTCATCTCGCGCCATTTGGCCTAAACTTCTGCCATTGCGTCGTGTTGAGAAAAACAGCGTCACCATATCTTGCACCGCGCCGCCCAACACTGCGCCGATTAAAATCCACAAGGTGCCAGGTAAATAACCAAATTGCGCCGCCAAAGTAGGGCCAACTAATGGGCCAGGCCCAGCAATCGCGGCAAAATGATGTCCGAATACCACCCATTTATTGGTTGGCACAAAATCGCGGCCATCATCTAATCTTTCGGCAGGTGTTGCGCGCGTTTCGTCTATGGTCAACACTTTTGCTGCAATCCATGCCGCATAAAAACGATAAGCGATGGCGTAGATACAGATTGCCGCGGTAATTAACCACAGCGCGTTAATACTTTCGCCACGATGCAAGGCAATCGTACTCAGCGCAAAAGTACCCAACAATCCAACTAATATCCAGAGAATGAATTTGAAATTTTTAGGCATGATTATTGGGGTTATTTCTGTGTTAAGTGGTTGAATAAATAATGTTCATTAGTATAAATCAGACTGGTGATTTGAACCTAGTGCAGTCGCTTGTCATCTAGTTGTGCTAACAATCTATTTATCCTGAGTCAGGCAAAACAGACTGCATATCATGCCTGTCGGGTGCTACACTTAACCCTAAAAACAACCCAACATTTAAACTAGAATATCTAAGACAAAGCAATCATGCAAACCAATTCAACCGATACCGCGTTATCTAAAATCACATCAAAAAAACTGTCGCCACTGGCTAATTTATGGCCGTTTTTAAAGCCTTATCGCGCACGGGTTATCTTGTCATTTGTGTTGCTGTGTTTAGGCTCAGCCACTTTATTACTGGTGCCACTCGCCTTTCGCGATTTAATCGATTTTGGCTTTATCAGTAATCCATCTGCCGTAAAGTCAGGCACGGGCTTGTTAGGTGGTTTGAGTTTGAACGGCCATTTTTTGGTGATGTTCGTATTAGCGGGATTTTGGGCGCTGATGATTTCCATGCGCTATTACAATATTTCGTGGGTGGGCGAACGCGTCACAGCCGATTTACGCAGTGCGGTTTATGGACGTGTGATGACGCAAAGCCCGCAGTTTTTTGAAACCACGCAAACAGGCGAAGTGCTATCACGTTTAACCGGCGATACCACGCTGATTCAAACCGTAGTTGGCAGCTCAATTTCGATGGGTTTACGCAGTTTGTTTCAGTTTACTGGCGGCATGATCATGCTGGCAATAACGAATTTTTACTTGTTTTCACTGAATATTGGCTTAATGTTATTGTTAATTCTGCCGATTATCTTGATTGGGCGCAAAGTTAAAAAACTGTCTCGCGAATCGCAAGATCGTATTGCAGACAGCTCCGCAATGGCAGGTGAAATATTGAATGCCATGCCGACTGTACAATCGTACACGCAAGAGCAAGCGGAGATTTCACGTTTTAGCAAAAGCGCAAATATCAGTTTTAACACCGCATTAAAACGCGTAAAAGTGCGCGCTGGATTAACGCTATTAATGGTGACGGCGATACTGGGCACGATTATTTTTGTGCTATGGATTGGCGCAAGACAAGTAAGCGCTGGCAGCATGACAGGCGGTGAACTGGCTTCATTCGTGCTCTACGCATTAATGGTGGCTGGCGCAGTCGGCACAATGGCGGAAGTGTGGGGAGAAGTGATGCGCGCGGCGGGTGCGACAGAGCGTTTATTAGAATTGCTACATGCCGATGCCGCGATTACAGAACCTGAGAACGCACAAACTTTAATCAACCCAACGCAAGCAAAAATCGAGTTTAAAAGCGTCGTTTTCCATTATCCATCACGTCCACAAATTGCGGCTTTAGATGGCATTAACTTAACGATTGCAGCAGGTGAAACAGTCGCGTTAGTCGGCCCATCTGGCGCAGGAAAGACCACTTTATTCCAATGTTTATTGCGTTTTTATGAGCCAACTTCGGGCGAAATCACCATTAACGGCCAAGCAATCAATTCGCTCAGCTTAACCAGTTTGCGCGGCAATATCGCAATCGTCCCGCAAGATGCGGTGATTTTTTCTGCCAACGCGCTAGAAAATATTCGTTACGGTAAACCCAGCGCGACGGATGCAGAAGTGCTGGCGGCGGCTAAAGCGGCACAAGTCGATGAATTTATCCAGAAACTGCCAGATGCTTATCAAACATTTTTGGGCGAACGCGGCACGCGTTTATCTGGCGGCCAGCGTCAACGTATTGCGATTGCGCGCGCGATATTAAAAGACGCGCCGATTTTATTATTAGATGAAGCCACTAGCGCGCTGGATGCAGAAAGCGAGATTCTGGTTCAGCAAGGTTTGCAAGCCGCGATGCAAGGCCGCACCACTTTAATGATCGCGCACCGATTAAGCACGGTACAAAAAGCGGATCGTATTATCGTATTAGAAAACGGGCATATCGTTGAAACAGGCAGCCCGGCAGAATTACGCGAGCAAGCAGGCTTATATGCACGCTTGGCTAAACTACAACTAGCATAACGTATCTAATTGCTTTAATTAATCGATATGAATATCGCTGATTTAATGCCCGATTAAATGCGCGCATTATTCTGAGTTAACGCTTAAATTTCAGCCATTTTCAGGAATTTCCCCCTAGTTATTCAGTTAAGTTCGGTGCGTTCGCACTTAATTTGTGCATGAAATGCGTGAGTTAGTGCACACTCACAGCCATATCTGCAATTAGATTAATCAACAAATTCAATCAGTTAATATAAAAAAATACAATTGGCATAGCCTTTGCTATGTACCAATCATGTTGAAGGTGATGATTGTTGATAATGACTTAATGCGTGTCAAACCATTAAAACAATCTTTGATTGATAATGGGTTTGAAGTGATTGCACATGTTGAAGATACCATCAATCTAGAAGCGAAATGTTGTGAAATTAAACCCGACATTGTGATTATTGATACCGATTCACCAACACGAGATACGCTGGAAAATATTTGTGTGTTGAGTATGCATGATGCGCGACCAGTGGTGATGTTTACCCACGATGGTGACAAAGAAAAAATTAAGGCTGCTACGCAAGCGGGTGTAAGTGCTTATGTAGTAGGCGATATTTCAAGTGAAAGGCTAACACCTGTGATAGATGCTGCGATAGCGAGATTTGAAGAGTTTAAAAATTTACGCACTGAATTAAACATTGCGAACACTAAGCTAGATGAGCGCAAAACGATTGAGCGCGCAAAAGGTTTGCTGATGAGACAGCGTATGTTAAATGAAGATGAGGCTTACAACCTACTGCGCAGTATGGCGATGAAAAAGAATATGAAGTTAGCGGATTTATCGCATCAATTGAATGAAGCGGCAAAGATGTTGATTATTTAATTAACTGATCGATTAGTAAATTAAGTAAGTTTGTAGCAGAGATTTTGTAACACCGATTTGTAATATTTAGTTTGTAGTAAATGCGCATGACCCAACGGTGGGTAATGCGATATTAAAATGATGCCAAAGTTGGCATCAATAGAAAGAAAAAGACAAAGACGTCTTAGTAGTGAGGTTTTAACCCTCATTGTTAAGGCGTCTTTTTTATTGGGTGAAACTTTTTGATGCAAAACTTTGGTTAAGGAATGAATGTGCAAAATCAAGATGAATTAAAAAATACCACAGCTGTTATTGGCACAGGTGTTGATAGCAGTGTAAGCAAAATGGACACGTTAAATACTGACCGTCGGCAGTTTTTTAAACACACCATCGCAGGTGCATTTGGAGCAGCGACCATGATGAATATCGTGCCAGCAGGCATTCAAAATATGGCGTATGCAGCGGGCAGCGATGCGCCAGAAATCACTGAAGTCAAAATCGGTTTTATTCCTTTAACCGATTGCGCACCGATTGTAGTGGCGGCTGAGATGGGTTTTGATAAGAAATACGGCATTAAGATTATTCCTGCTAAACAAGCCTCTTGGGCGGCGATTCGCGATAAAACCGTGAATGGCGAATTACACGCATCGCACGTGTTATACGGCTTGGTTTACGGCGTGCAGCTTGGCATTGGCGGACAGCAAAAAGACATGAAAGTGTTGATGAGTTTAAATAATAATGGCCAAGCCATTACCTTATCGAATCAACTAAAAGATAAAGGCGTGAAAGACGGAAAATCTCTTAAACGCGTGATGGCGAATGAAAACCGCGATTTTACTTTTGCACAGACATTTCCAACAGGCACACATGCCATGTGGCTTAACTATTGGTTGGCAGCCAACGGTATTAACCCTGTAAAAGACATCAAAAATATCGTGGTACCGCCACCGCAAATGGTCGCCAATATGCGCATTGGCAATATGGATGGTTTCTGTGTGGGCGAGCCTTGGAATGCGCGTGCGATATACGACAAGCTTGGTTTCACTGTGACGACGACACAAGATATCTGGACCGATCATCCAGAAAAAGTATTAGGTACCACGGCTGAGTTTGTGGCGAAAAATCCGAATACAACACGCGCCATGATTGCCGCCATTTTGGATGCTTGCAAATATATCGATGCATTGGAAAACCGCGCAAAAGTAGCAAAACTAATATCCGGTAAAGCGTATGTGAATACTACTGAAGAGGTGATTTCTGGTCGTTTTGTAGGTGATTACGACGATGGTAATGGCAGAAAATATAAAGACCCTAATTACATGAAGTTCTATAACGATGGCGCAGTGAATTTCCCTTATCTATCAGACGGTATGTGGTTTTTAACACAGCATAAACGCTGGGGCATGTTGAAAACTGACCCTGATTATCTGGGTGTTGCGACCAAAGTAAATGAAATCAAACTTTATTCTGAAGCAGCCAGCTTAGTTGGCGCGAGCATTCCTAAAGATGTGATGCGCAGCAGCAAACTGATGGATAACGTGGTGTGGGATGGTAAAAATCCAGCCGCCTATGCAGCGGGTTTTAAAATTAAAGCCTAACTTAAGTTAGTGGCGATTTAAGCACTTAAGTGAATGCAAATTTTAATGACCCTTGTGAGCATCACCCGAAGATTGTCAGTATCCCCTGCAATTTTCGGGTGAAGCAAACAAATGTGGCAACTATTCAATGCAAAAAGGAGCGCAACATGAGCGCAGTCAATAGTAATAAAGACTTAAACCTGCAAGACAGTTTAACGGATGTTAGCAATGAGAATGTTGCAGATAAACTCGTCGCGGCTAATGAAGATAACACTCACATGAAAATGTTAAACAGAAAAAACAAGTCAAAAACCCGTGCAGCTAAAATAAAAACCCCAGGCCAACTCAAAAGAAACGAGTTTTTTAAAATAATTATTCCACCTGCATTTGGCATTTTACTATTCTTAGCTGTTTGGACTTTAATCTCGCATTTGCAACCCGTGATGCCCGGCCCAGTCAGCACATGGCATTCTGCGGTGGAGTTATTTGCACATCCTTTCCACCAAAATAGCTTGGATGACCAAGGCATTGGCTGGAACATTCTTTCATCTTTAGAACGCGTGGCATTGGGCTTTGGCTTAGCTGCATTAGTTGGTATTCCGCTGGGCTTTATGATTGGCCGTTTTGAATTTATATCACGCATGACAGCACCCGTCATCGGTCTGCTACGCCCGGTTTCACCGCTCGCCTGGTTGCCATTGGGTTTGTTGGTGCTTAAAGCCGCTGGCCCAGCCGCAATCTGGGTGATCTTTATATCGAGTATTTGGCCAATGGTCATTAATACAGCGGTCGGTGTCAGCAAAGTGCCGCAAGACTATATGAACGTCGCCAAAGTGCTGAATTTAAGTGAATGGAAAATCATATCTAAAATCTCATTCCCTTATGTATTGCCTTACATGATGACTGGCGTGCGCCTTTCAATCGGCATCGCTTGGCTAGTGATTGTGGCGGCAGAAATGCTCAACGGCGGTGCAGGTATTGGTTTCTGGTTATGGGATGAATACAACGCCTCTAACTACGAACACATCATTATCGCGATTTTTATTGTCGGCATCGTCGGCTTGTTGCTTGAACTAGGTTTGACTGCAATCGCTAACCGTTTTAATTACGAATAAGGGATAAGCAAATGTCTAATATTTCACACGAAAAAAATCATACCGATGGCTATAAAGTGACCAAAAAAATCACTGAACGCTATGTAGAAATTGAAGATGTCGGCATGCGCTTTGTCAGCAAAAAAGGCGAATTTGAGGCATTAAAACACGTTAACTTAAGCATCACACAAGGTGAATTTATATCAATAATCGGTCACTCAGGTTGCGGAAAATCAACGGTGCTGAATTTAATCGCTGGTTTATTGCATCCCACTAGCGGCAATCTGTTTTGTGCGGGACGCGAGATTGCTGCGCCTGGTCCAGAGCGTGCGGTTGTGTTTCAAAATCATTCTTTACTACCGTGGTTGAACTGTTATGAGAACGTCTATTTAGCAGTTGAACGGGTATTTGGCAGTGAATCGAAAGTGCAACAAGAAGCGCGTACTTACGCTGCGCTAGATCTAGTTGGCTTGGGTCACGCCGTTGAAAAACGTCCGAATGAAATATCTGGTGGCATGAAGCAACGCGTAGGTATTGCCAGAGCATTGGCGATGGAACCAAAAGTGTTATTACTGGATGAGCCATTTGGCGCACTGGATGCATTAACCCGCGCAGGCTTGCAAGATGAACTGATGAAAATCATGCAGAAATCTGGCGCAACCGCGGTGATGGTGACGCACGATGTAGATGAAGCCGTATTGTTATCAGACCGAATCGTGATGATGACCAACGGCCCAAGCGCGACCATTGGTGAAATTCTCACTGTCGATTTACCGTATCCACGCAAACGTCTTGAGTTGGCTGAAGACAAGCAATACAACCATTTACGTTCTGAAGTATTGAAATTTTTATACGAACGCCACGCCAAAAAAGCGGCTTAGGCTTATTGGTAAGATTTTTTGTTCACACGACTTTTAATTACCTTAATTAATCCCTTACTTAAAAAGATAACTTCAATGAAAAAAACGCATTTATTTAAATTAAACCTATTAACGCTTAACTTATATATGGCATTCACTAGTTTTGCTGGCAGTGCCTATGCAGAGGAATCTGTAGCGGCAGAAGCCGCAGAACCGGAATATACGTTTTTAGATGCAATTAAAGATGGTAAATCACTGAGCAGTGTGCGTGCCCGCTATGAAAATGTGGATCAAGCCAATTTACAGCCTGCGCCGAATGGTACTAAAGAATTAAAAAACAGTTATGCGTATACCACTCGCACTTTATTGGGCTGGCAAACTGCGCCATATAAGAACTTTAGTTTTGCTGCTCAGATAACCGATGTACATGAGTTTAACGATGACTTTAATGACAGACGTGGCAATGAGCCAGAGCACAATAATGGCACGGCTACTTCCTCTTTATTTAAGCGCCAATATGCCAATATTGTTGACCCGGGTTTTACCGATATCAATCAACTTTATGTCGATTGGACAGGTATCAAGAACACCAAATTTCGTCTTGGACGCCAAGTAGTCAATTTAGATAATGTGCGTTTTATCGGTGATATCGCGTTCCGTCAAAATACACAAGTGTTCGATGGCGTTTCTGTGTTGAATAAAAGCATCCCCGATACTGAGCTGTTTTATAGCCATTTTTACCAAGTCAGGCAAATCAACACTGAATACCGCAACGGCAATATTGATCTGGTCAACGCAAAATATCGCATTTCGCCATCAGAATTTTTAGTGGGTTATGGCTACTTTGTTGATGTCAAAAACTTAAGTCAGAACGCAGGTAATCCAGCAGCAGCAGGTTTTGCAACACAAGGCGGCAATGGATTAGGCTCTAGTCAAGATACGCCAATTGTAGGCGGCGTGCCTTATGCCGATGCCAGCAGTAAAACCTTCGGCTTGCGTTTAGATGGCGTGCATATTTTTACACCCAACTGGAAAGGCTTGTATACAGCGGAATATGCAAAACAAGATGATTATCGTGGCGGTAATTCGGCGATTGATGCGCACTACATCAAAATAGGCGGTGGCGCTGGTTATAACACGTGGTCGATTCGTGTGGACCATGAAGTACTCTCTAGCAATGATGGCAAATATGCTTTCCAAACGCCGCTTGGCACCAACCATTTGTTTCAAGGTTGGGCTGACCATTTCTTAACCACACCAAGACAGGGCATTAAAGATACTTTTGTGACCTTATCTGGTGCAGTCGATAAATTGAAAATTTACTCTGAATATCACATATTTAAGTCAGATGAAAAGTATGAAACGCTGGGTAGCACACCTGCTAGCCGTCGCTTTGGCGATAAATACGGCACTGAGTTCGATTTAGGCCTGACCTACCCGTTTAACGATAACCTATGGGGCAAGGTGGAGTATGCCAAATTTAACGAAAGCGACGTTTACGGCACAACATTAGGCGCTGCCCCACGCAAAGCTGATAAAGAGATTGTTTGGGTAACTGCACAGTATAGTTTTTAAAGCTTGGCCACGCTGCGCACTGTTTTGGTTCATCAAAATAGTGTGCTTGCTGTTTTGGTGCATCAATTCAGACCTGCCGGCACCAGGAATTTAGCAAGCCGATGTATTTAAACGTAAAAACTTTTGTTTAGTTACAAATAATAGTGGCACATTAATTGCCAATACATGGCTATCTGTATCAACAATTTTTAAGTAGATATTATGCAAAAAATGAAATTAGTAGTAGTGGGCAACGGCATGGCAGGTATGCGCGTGGTAGAAGAGTTGCTAAAAATCGCACCACATATTTACGATATCACTGTGTTTGGTGATGAGCCCTACCCTAACTACAACCGTATCATGCTATCGCCAGTGCTGGCGAACGAGCAAACCATTAACGACATTATTTTGAATACGCGTGAATGGTATGCCGCAAACAATATCACGCTCTATACCAGTGCGCGTATCAATAAAATCGACCGTAAAAATCGCGTTGTTTATGCAGAAGATGGCACCAGTGCGGAATATGACCGCTTGCTGCTGGCTACTGGCTCAAAACCCTTTATGTTGCCGATTCCTGGCGCAGATTTAAAAGGGGTCATTGGTTATCGCGATATTAAAGATACCAACGACATGATTGACACTGCAAAGTCACACAAACACGCAGTAGTCATCGGTGGTGGATTGCTTGGGTTGGAAGCTGCAAACGGCTTAAAAATTCAAGGCATGGATGTCACTGTGATTCACCGCAATGAATGGCTGTTAGAAAAGCAGCTAGACAAAACCGCAGGCAAAATGCTGCAACAAAGCTTGGAAGCCAAAGGGCTTAAGTTTCAATTAAATCAAAATACTAAAGAACTTACAGGTGACAGTTCTGACGGAAAAACAGACCGAGTCACCACCATCCATTTTGATGATGGCACACAATTACCTGCCGATTTAGTGGTGATGGCGGTTGGTATTCGCCCTAATTTTTCACTAGCAGAATCCGCAGGCATTTATTGCAACAAAGGTATTGTGGTGAACGATACGATGCAAACTTACGATCCACGTATCTATTCAGTGGGCGAATGTGTAGCACACCGCGGTATTTCATACGGTTTGGTAGCGCCGCTCTTCGAAATGGCAAAAGTGTGTGCAACGCATTTGGCTAATTTTGGCATTGGTTCATACAAAGGCTCTGTCACCTCTACCAAATTAAAAGTAACAGGTATCGATTTATTCAGCGCGGGCGATTTTGCTAGCGGTGATGGTGTTGCTGATGATGGCAGAGAAGAAATAGTTTTGCACGACGCAGTTGGCGGGGTTTACAAAAAACTCGTCATTAAAAATGACAAAATCATTGGCAGCGTGCTTTATGGTGACACCGCAGACGGAGCTTGGTATTTCCAAATGCTACGTGATGCAAAACCGATTCATGAAATTCGCGACTCTTTAATGTTTGGGCAAGATAGTTTAGGCAACTCAGGCCATCAAGGCCAGGATAAAGCTGCTGCCATGACCAACGAAATGGAAGTTTGCGGTTGTAATGGCGTGTGCAAAGGCACTATTGTCAAAGCCATTCAAGACCAAGGCTTATTCACCATCGATGATGTAAAAAAACAAACTAAAGCGGGTTCAAGCTGCGGTTCATGTGTAGGTTTAGTTGAGCAAATTTTAGCGTCAACTTTAGGTGGCGGTTATGCGCCTCCATCCACTAGCAAAGCCATTTGTGGTTGTTCCGATAAAAACCACGAAGAAGTTCGTGCAGAAATCCGTAACAATAAATACCTGAATATTCCAGATGCGATGAAAGGCATGAATTGGCGCACACCAAATGGCTGCGCAACTTGCAGACCAGCGCTGAACTATTACTTACTTTCTACATGGCCGCATGAAGCAGTGGATGATCCGCAATCGCGCTTTATTAACGAGCGCGTGCATGCCAATATTCAAAAAGATGGTACTTACTCGGTTATTCCGCGTATGTACGGCGGTGTGACTACACCTGACCAATTACGCAAAATTGCAGATGTGGCTGATAAATACGCCGTGCCAATGGTGAAAGTCACTGGCGGCCAACGCATTGACTTGCTAGGCGTGAAAAAAGAAGACTTAGTCGACATGTGGAAAGATCTCGACATGCCGTCTGGCTATGCTTACGCCAAAGGTATTCGTACCGTTAAAACTTGCGTAGGTTCTGAATTTTGCCGTTTTGGCACGCAAAACTCTACTCAAATGGGCATTGATATCGAAAAAGCTTTTGACCATATGTGGGCACCACATAAAGTTAAATTCGCTGTTTCTGGTTGCCCAAGAAATTGTGCTGAATCTGGCATTAAAGACGTTGGTATCATCGGCGTGGATTCAGGCTGGGAAATCTATGTGGGCGGCAATGGCGGCATCAAAACCGAAGTGGCTCAATTCTTATGCAAGGTCAAAACATCAGATGAAGTGTTGGAATATTCGGGTGCCTTTATCCAAATCTATCGTGAAGAAGCACGCTATTTAGACCGGACTGTGCATTGGATTGAACGCGTTGGTTTGGAATATGTGAAACAACGCGTTCTAGAAGACAGCGAAGGCCGCAAAGCTGCTTACGAACGTTTGTTATTTGCGCTGCAAGGTGCAATTGAACCTTGGTCTGAGCGTGTACAGAAACGTGCAGAACATAAAGAGTTCGAGACGATTACCGTTTAAAACATTATTAGTTTAAACAGTTAAAAATCCTCATCACAGAAAGCGCAGTAACCATACTGCGCTTTCTGTGACTGAAAATAAATCACATTGGGAATAAACAAATGAAAAGCAGTTTTTGGAAAGCTGGCCACACACCAACCTTACTATCCTCATTTTTGTATTTTGATTTAAGTTTTATGGTGTGGGTTTTACTAGGGCCATTGGCAGTGCAAATTGCCACCGATTTGAATCTAACGCCCGCACAAAAGGGCTTGATGGTCGCCACGCCTGTACTTGCAGGGGCACTATTGCGTATCTTTATGGGTGTTTTAGTCGACCAAATTAAGCCAAAAAATGCCGGTACGATTGGGCAAATCATCGTTATTTTAAGTTTGTTAACTGCTTGGCTGCATGGTTTGCAAACGTTTCAACATACATTATTACTGGGCGTTGGTTTAGGTTTTGCTGGTGCCGCATTTGCGGTCGCTCTACCTTTAGCTAGCCGCTGGTATCCGCCAGAACACCAAGGCACAGCTTTAGGTATTGCAGGGGCAGGTAATTCTGGCACCGTATTTGCCGCCCTATTCGCACCTAGTTTGGCAGTGGCATACGGCTGGAATAGTGTATTTGGTTTAGCACTAATCCCACTGGGCATTGCCTTTGCGATCTATTTAATTTACGCAAAAGATAGCCCAGAAACGCCTAGCGCAAAATCATTAAGCCAATATATGGCGATATTAAAAGACAAAGACGCTTGGTGGTTTATGTTTTTCTACAGCGTTACTTTTGGCGGCTTTGTTGGCTTGGCTTCATCACTGACAATTTATTTTAATGATCTGTACAGCTTAGGCCCAGTGGTTGCCGGTTATTGTACGGCAGCTTGCGTGTTTGCAGGTTCATTGGTACGCCCAATCGGCGGTATGATCGCTGACCGCATCGGCGGCATTCGCACATTACTCACCATGTATTCAATTGCTGCAATCTTGTTGTTTATCATGAGTTTTGGGCAACCAACTTACCAATTAGCATTGGCTATCATTATTCCAGTAATGGCGGTATTAGGTATGGGCAACGGCGCAGTATTTCAATTAGTGCCACAACGCTTCCGCAAAGAAATCGGCGTCATGACTGGTTTAGTAGGTATGGCCGGCGGTGTAGGTGGTTTTTATTTGGCGGCAAGCTTGGGTTACGTTAAGCAAGTAACTGGCAACTACCAAATAGGTATATTGATTTTTGCAGGCCTTGCCGTATTGGCAATGATTGGTTTAAGTGGTGTAAAAACACGCTGGAGAACCACTTGGGGCAGCGCGGTTAACACCGCAGCCAAAGTATAATTTAAGCTAAATTAGCATTTAACTTAGCTATTTATTTACTTAAAGTAAAACATGTCGTTCAAAAACAAAACTCATTACTCAGTTGTATAACGCTATCACCACATGTCGCTAAAATTTGAAATAGGTCAATCTAGCCTCACAGGGCCAAGACCGCGTAATGAAGATTACGTAGGTGTGGTGACGCCGATTAATGAGCAATTGAATATCAAAGGCTCACTTATTGCGGTGGCTGATGGCGTAAGTGGTAACGCGGGCGGCGGTGAAGCGTCTGAGATGACTATTCGCAATATTTCGACTGATTACTTCGCCACGCCAGATACCTGGGAACCATCTACCGCATTAGATAAAGTGATTACCGCTGCTAATCGCTGGTTGATTTCACAAGCGAATGCCAATCGCGATCTGGCTGGAATGGCGACTACGCTATCACTGATTATTTTGCGCGGGCAGCGTTATTATCTGGCACACGTTGGCGATACGCGCATCTATTTGCTGCGTGATAATGTGTTAACCCAGCTGACTACCGACCACGTTTGGGATAGGCCAGATATGCGCCACGTGTTAAAACGCGCGGTCGGTTTGGATGCACATTTGTCTGTAGATTTGACCGAAGGCGCCCTGCATGTAGGCGATATTTTTGCCTTGATGACAGATGGCGTCTGGGAAACCTTAGGCGAAAAAGCCATTCATGAAGGCTTAAAAAAATTCGACAGCGTGCAGATGATTGCTAATCATCTCACCAAAACTGCGCTAACTCAGCAAAGCGGAGATAATTCAACTGCTGTTATCGTCAAGATTACACAACTGGGCGCAGATACTTTAAGTGAGCGCATCGCAGGTGGAAAACACTTGGCTTTGCCGCCAAAACTGGCGATTAATGATTCCATTGATGGCTTTATAGTAGAAGATATTTTGCACGAATCACGTGCAAGTTTGCTTTACAAAGTACGCCAAGTTAGCACTAAACAATTATTCGTATTAAAAACGCTACAGCCCGCGCTGACCAACGATATCGAAAGCTGCAATGGCTTGCTGAACGAAGAGTGGCTGGGCAAGCGCGTTGTATCGCAATATATCCCGCAGGTATTGACGCTATCGCTTGAGAATCGTAGCAAATTGTATTTTGTGATGAGCTGGCACGAAGGCGCAACATTGCAGCAACGGTTGGATAATGGACACTATTTTACCGTTGCAGGTACGGCCAAAATCGGTATGGATATCATGCGCGGCATTGGTGCCTTGCATCGCTTGAATATTATGCATCGCGATATTAAGCCAGCGAATATTCATCAGGCCAGTGACCAACGCCTGCGCATTTTAGACTTGGGTGTGGCATTAAGTACGGGCGCTGAGATGATTGGCGCCACACAAAATCCTGGCACACCTAGTTTTATGGCGCCAGAGTTATTTGACGGTGCAGTGGCAAACGCACAAACCGATATTTATGCCGCAGGCGCTACGCTGTATCATTTGTTGACGCGCAAATATCCTTATGGCGAAATTGAGCCGTTCCAGCATCCCAAGTTCGGCACACCTACCCCGCTCACGCGTTACCGGCCTGATATTCCGTATTGGTTAGAAAATATCATTTTAAAAGCCGTTGCGCGCGATCCGCAATTGCGATTTGAAACCGCAGAAGAAATGCTGCTTGCATTAGAACATGGCGAACTTAAGCCACTATTAGCACCAGCGCGTACACCCTTGATTGCACGCGCCAGATTAGTTAAATGGCAATGGATCGCCATTTTTTCATTTATGATCAATATATTCTTAATTTACTTACTCTTGGTTTCTTGATGAGGGACTTCTTAAAGTTGTGAGTTTTTGAGTGTTAAGTATTTTCCACGTTTTTTGCATATTTAAAGTTATTTAGTACAAAGGTTAAAACATGAGCAATTGGGTTAAAGTAGCGCCGTTTGAAGACATCCCTAAATTAGGCGCGCGCGTTGTGCGCACAAAAGATAGTGAGCAAAAAGAATTCGACATCGGCGTATTTCGTACAGAAGACGACCGCATTTTTGCGATTAACAATAGCTGTCCACATAAAGCAGGGCCTTTGTCGCAAGGCATTGTGTACGGCGATAAAGTCGCTTGCCCGTTGCATTCCTGGAAAATTAGTTTAGTAGACGGCAAAGCGGAAGAGCCAGATGTGGGCGAAACCGCCTGTTTTAATACCAAAGTGGAAGACGGTATTGTATATTTGGAATTAAAAGGCCAGTAAATAAAGACTAGTAAATTGGACACTTTAATCAAACAAACTAAAAGTACTTGTTGCTACTGCGGCGTTGGTTGCGGCGTGATTATTCACTCACTCAACGATAAGATTATTGACGTTAAAGGCGATACAGAGCATCCCGCCAATTTTGGTCGACTTTGCACTAAAGGCTCTACGCTACATTTAACCGCCAAACTGGATAATCGCCTGCTGTACCCAGAGATGCGCTTGACTCGTGAAGCCCCACGCAAGCGTGTTTCGTGGGATGTTTCGCTGGATTACTTAACCGAAAAATTTGCGCAAACCATCGAAAAACATGGGCCTGATTCGGTCGCATTTTATATCTCAGGCCAACTGTTAACCGAAGATTATTATGTGTTTAACAAGCTCGCTAAAGGCTTGATTGGCACGAATAACGTCGATACTAATTCACGTTTATGTATGAGCTCGGCTGTTGCAGGTTACAAAGCCACATTAGGCGCAGATTCACCGCCCGCGTGTTACGAAGATATCGACCATACCAATTGCCTGTTTATCGCTGGCAGCAATACCGCATTTGCGCACCCGATTATTTTCAGGCGTATTGAAGATGCCAAAACAAAGAATCCCGATCTAAAAATCATCGTGGTTGACCCACGCAAAACTGACACTGCTCGTTCAGCCGATTTGCATTTGGCTATTTTACCTGGCACCGATGTTGCCTTATTTAATGGCTTGTTGCATGTGATGTTGTGGGAAGGCTTGCTAGATATGGCCTTTATTAACGCCCACACCAATGGTTTTGATGAGCTAAAGGAAACTCTACGCGAATATACGCCTAAAATGGTGGCGGATATTTGTGGTATTAAACAGTCAGATATCATCCAAGCCGCTAAATGGTTTGGCGCTGGCCCAACATTAAGCATGTACTGCATGGGACTTAACCAAAGTATTCATGGTACAGACAAAAATGCCGCGCTGATTAATTTGCACTTAGCAACAGGCCAAATCGGCAAAAAAGGCGCAGGTCCGTTCTCTCTCACAGGTCAGCCAAACGCCATGGGTGGACGTGAAGTAGGCGGCATGGCAAACTTGATGTCTGGCCATCGCGACTTAGATAATGCCGAACACCGCGCAGAAGTCGCCAAACTGTGGGGCATTGATTCTGTGCCTGAAACTGCAGGCAAAACAGCGATTGAAATGTTTGACGCGGTAAAAGCAGGTGAAATTAAAGCCATCTGGATTGCCTGTACTAATCCGGCGCATTCCATGCCCGACTTGAATAACGTATTGACTGCATTGAATAATGCGGAATTAGTCGTCGTGCAGGACGCTTACAATAATACTGATACCTGCGCGTATGCAGATGTACTGTTGCCAGCAAGCACTTGGGGCGAAAAAGAAGGTACTGTCACCAATTCAGAGCGCCGTATCACGCGTGTAAATCCCGCCGTGCCGCCGCCAGCTGAAGCCAAGCACGACTGGGCGATTATGGTCGATTTTGCACAGCGTTTAGAAAAACGACTAGCTAAAAATACCGATTTATTTGCCTTTAATACGACTGAAGATATTTTCAACGAACACCGCGAATCCACACGCGGACGTGATTTGGATATTACGGGCTTGAGTTATGGTTTGCTCAACGAAAATGGTCCGCAACAATGGCCATTTAAAACAGGCGAATCACAAGGCTTAGCCCGACTTTATGCCGATGGCGTTTTTCAAAAACCTAACGGTAAAGCGCAGTTTTTAAACGCCGTATACAAAGGCACAACAGATAAAACCGATGCGCGTCATCCGTTGCATTTACTCACTGGTCGATTGCGCGATCAGTGGCATGGCATGAGCCGTACAGGTACAACTGCGCAGTTATTTAATCACGTAGAAGAACCAGCCATCCAGATGAATGCGGATGACATGATGCGTCGCAGTATTAAAAATGGCGATATCGTCAAAGTACAAAACAAGCGCGGCAGCATGGTTTTGCCTGCGCAAGCTTCTACCGATGTGCAGCCTTCGCAGACCTTTATCGCCATGCATTGGGGCAGGCAATTTATGCACGGTTTGGGTGTTAATGCGTTAATGCCCCCAAATTTTGATAAAACATCAAAACAGCCTGAACTGAAACATACTGCCATTAAAATTGAGAAACTAGAGCTGCCGTGGCGCATGACAGTGATGCGCGCCGTAAGTGATTTGGGCATGCTGCAAGAAATTCGTGCCTTGCTACCGCATTTTGAGTACGCAAGTTGCGGCCTATTTAGTCGCGAATCAGCCAATGGTATCGGCATGCTGATATTACGTGCAGCGCACGCAGATACGCCAATATCTGATAACCCACAAATGGACTTAATCACCCAAATCGACACGATTTTAGGCATGACAGACGAGATGCCGCTGCTTAACTACAACGATGCTAAACGTGGCATTAGCAAACGTATTTTAGTGGAGAATGACCAAGTGACCGGTGTGCGTTTGATGGGCGAAACACTAGCAGCCGATTGGTTAAAAGATGTAATGTCGAGCGGCAGATTTACAGATGAATTACGTCGCTGGGCATTGGCACCTGTCGTTACGCCGCCAACTGGACAAAAAGGTCGTGGCAAAATCGTGTGTAACTGCTTAGACGTTTCGCAAAATGAAATTATCGACAATATTGAATTAGGTGCAGATTTACTTACACTACAAGCCAAGCTCAAATGCGGAACTGAGTGCGGATCTTGCGTGCCTGAATTGAAAAAACTAGTGCAAATGCACGGTAAATTTTAAAAGTACAAATGTATGGGAAAAATCATGTTTAAACATCACTTAAAACACGCTATATATTTAACCAATACTGCCAAATTGGCTAAAATTTTAGCGGTTGGGATTTGTTTAAGCACGATGAATGTTTATGCCGATGACGCCCATCCGGATATTGAGGCACAAACGACCAGTAGTGAAAGTGTGATTTTGCACGCCAATGGAAAGTGGGAGTTCGTGAATACGCAAAAAGCAGCCCAAGCCAAAGAAATTGCTATCAAGCTTGACCCTGCTGCTAATTGTCCACCAGGCAGCCAAGGCACTTTTTTTGGCTTTGGCCGCTGCATTTTGCCTGGCGATAAAGATTATCAAACAGGTTCGCGCAGCGGCAAAGGTTTTGGTAACTAATTTTCGTTAATAGTTAACGGTTTATTTAGGCCAGTATTTACTAAAATGACACTGCAGGTTTACGCATTGTCACAAACTCTTCAGCCGCAGTCGGGTGTATGCCGATAGTGCTATCGAATACTGCTTTTGTTGCACCTGCACGAATCGCTACAGAAAAACCTTGAATAATCTCACCTGCATCTGGCCCTACCATATGCATACCAACGACTTTATCTGTACTGCGCACCACTACCATTTTCATGAGTGTGCGCTCGCTGCTACCTGATAATGTATTTTTCATTGGCTTAAAATCAGCTTTGTAAATATCAATATCCGCTGGATATTTTGCCAAAGCTTGCGCCTCGGTTAGACCAACAGTACCAATACTAGGCTGGCTGAATACAGCGGTTGGAATATTATCGTAATCCACTTTTTTATCGTGTGCCGCATACAGCTTGTTCACTAAAGCCATACCTTCAGATGTCGCCACCGGTGTTAAATTCACGCGATTGGTCACATCGCCCAGTGCATAGATAGACGGCACATTGGTTTGATAGTCAGCATTCACTTTAATCGCACCCACTGCATCCAGCGTCACACCTAATGCCTCAAGTCCTATATTTTTACTATTAGGCACACGACCAGTAGCGTACATGACCAACTCAGCCGCGACGGTTTCACCATTTGTGGTGTGTACACTTAAACCTTCGCAATCCAAATTAATCTTGTCTACGCTGGTGTTAAACATAAACTTGATGCCTTTTTTGGTCATCTCTGCGATTAAGAAGTCGCGAATATCCTCATCAAAACCGCGCAATACTTTAGCACCACGCTCAAAAATCGTTACATCCACGCCCAAGCCATGCAAAATACCAGCAAATTCCACGGCAATATACCCGCCGCCAACAATCACCATTTGTTTAGGCAACACAGGTAAATTAAAAATCTCATTTGAAGTAACAATATGTTCTTTGCCTTCAACTTCTGGTACGAATGGCCAGCCACCAGTAGCGACTAAAATACGTTCTGCCGTATATGTGTTATCGCCTACTTTTACAGTATGCGCGCCTACCAATGTCGCGCGACCATTTAGCACAAACACTTGGCTGTCACGTAACAATTTATCGTAAACGCTTTGTAAGCGATTGATTTCTTTATCTTTACTGGCCACTAAATTTGACCAAGTAAATGCAGAGTCGCCTACTTTCCAGCCAAAACCAGCCGCCGCAGCAAAACTCTCAGAGAATTGTGATGCATACACGTACAATTTTTTAGGTACGCAACCCACATTCACACAAGTACCGCCAAAATAGCGGTCTTCTGCAATCGCGACTTTTGCGCCCAAGCCAGCTGCCATGCGTGCCGCACGTACGCCGCCAGAGCCTGCGCCTATTACAAATAGATCATAATCGTATTGAGTTGTTGGAGTGTATGTAGACAATTTATTTCTCTTTAATATGCTAATTAATATAGTCGTGCTAAGTTAATTTTAAGATTTTCTTGCTTTGATATTCAACAAAAAGTGTTTTAAACAAAAAAGGGCGATGCACATCACATCGCCCTTTTTAATGCGAATGTGCTTATTTTTTCAAATAATTCAACATCGTGTCTGCATCAGAAACTTCAAATGGATCATCACCAAAATCATCAGATTTACCAGCTTCAGCGAAAACTTGTTTCACTTCGCCGTCTACTACTAATGCTGAATAGCGCCATGAACGGTCACCGAAACCAAGGTTGTTTTTCTTCACTAACATATTCATGCCACGTGTGAAATCACCGTTACCATCTGGCAACATTTTCACGTTTTTAACGCCAAGGTTTTTACCCCATTGAAACATCACAAAGGCGTCATTCACGCTTACGCAGTAAATATCATCAACACCAGCCGCTTTAAATTCAGCAAATTTAGCTTCATAGCCTGGTAAATGTGTGCTTGAACAAGTTGGTGTAAACGCACCTGGAAGCGCAACAATCACCACTTTTTTGCCTTTAAAAATGTCGTCAGATGTTACATCTTGCCAACGGAATGGGTTCTCGCCGCCAATGCTCTCATCGCGAACACGGGTTTTAAAAGTTACGTTTGGTACTCTTGCCATGATTATTTCCTTTTCACTGATTAAAAAAATACGCTGTATAAAAACAGCCTGTCAAAACATTTATTCCGTTGCTTTTGACCTTGAACAACATCATACACAGATTACAGTTAACATTAAATTTAATTGTATTTATTTATTTGATAAATTTTACTTATCAAATAAATAATTTAAGCAACCGTAAAGATGCTTTAACGAAATGATGTTTTGATGAAATTTTAATAAAAACTCCCAACATTTTCATCTCCATTCTCTACAGGTATTCTTAAATATTCTAAACCTCAAAATCTTAAGTCTCAAAGCAATCCGCGCTCTACAAAAGACATAGTGTGATTTCCCGCCACAATAAAATGATCCAATACTTTTACATCCACCAACGCTAAAGCCTGTTTAAGTTGTTTGGTGATCAACTCATCAGCCTGACTTTGTTTCGCGATGCCATAAGGATGATTGTGCGCAAAAATAACACCCGCGGCATTATGATGCATCGCACGTTTCACTACTTCGCGCGGGTAAACGCTGGTTTCTGTCAGCGTGCCGCTAAACATCTGTTCACTGGCCTGTAAACGATTTTGTGCATCTAAAAACAATACTAAAAATACTTCTTTATTCAGATTACCTAGTTTTAACACTAAATAATCATGTACTTGTTTTGGCGATTCGAACACATCTTTTTGTTGCAACTGCTCGGTTAATGCGCGGCGGCTCATTTCAAATATCGCTTGTAATTGCACATATTTACTAGCGCCAATGCCATGCACTTGGCTTAATTCAGATTCACTTGCACTGAATATTCCATTCAAACTGCCAAATTGCGTAAGCAAATCGCGCGCTAAATCCACCGCACTTTTGCCCACTACTCCTACACGTAAAAAAATCGCCAGTAACTCAGCATCTGACAACGCTTCTGCGCCCAGTTCAACCAATTTTTCACGCGGCCGTTCTGCCGCAGGCCAATCTCTTATTGCCATATAGAGCCTATCATTATTATTCTCCCGATGATTTTTATTGCGTTATTTATTGTGATGACTTTTACTTTGCAGGTCTTAACCATCCTATTTCTTGCGCAGTTTTATGTCCAATCACTGTCTGCGCAAGGCTTGCTGAAATTTCAGCGCGCGACTCACTTAACGGTATTCGCCCGCCCATTAGTTCGGCAAAGTCTTGTGGATAAAGCGGCCGTTTATCCGGCTCTGCGAATCCATCGGGGAAAATCGGTAGTGTGGTTTGTAAATCATATTTATCGGTAGCAGTAAGCGTGTGCAACAATTCATGTGACAAAATAACTAAATTTTTCTTAGCATATTTTGCATCGCCAAACAGGTTAACTCGGCCGATACGCCCTTTATTCAGCGCAGTTGAATGGCTTAATACCGGATGAGTTTTGGGATTATGGTAAAGTAAATAAAGTTTAATATCAGGCTTAACAGACATTTTAGGGCTATTTTTCCAAGCGAAATACCTGAACTTCAAGCTCCAGATAATCGTCTCTAACAAGCTATTATTTTTTGGCGGCGCAGCTGGAATCTCATGTACTACGTCACCTAATTGCACCTCAATTGGCCGACGCAGTCCAAGATCGTAGCGCGCAGATTGTTCCGCAAAATATGCAGCGACTGGCTCAAAATCATCGCGTGTTAACGTACTGATGTAAGTGTTTACTTCCTTAGCCGTCTCGCTATCTTCAGCATCTGCGTTAATTGGATAAACCGCAACATAGAGATTATCTTTCCAATCTAAATCCGCTTTATCCAACCATATTTGCTGAATAGCTGTACCCAAAACAATCAGCAAAATAAAGATTCTAAGACTTTTCCACATAACGCTCTCGTTGTTGGTTTTTTGCCAGTTTATCAGCATTAACTTGGCAAATAGTTGCGCGCATCGCAATTGCTTAGGCTTTGATATAAAATCACAGCATGAGTGCAAATAAAAAACCAATATTACGTAAACTTGTTTTAGGCATAACAGGCGGCATCGCTGCTTATAAGGCTGCAGAGTTGGTGCGATTGTTAGTGAAATCAGACATTGATGTGCAAGTGGTAATGACGGAAGCGGCTTGCCAATTTATTACGCCAGTTACTATGCAAGCGCTATCTGGCAAACCTGTTTTTACGGGCATGTGGGATAGCAGCGTTAATAACGGCATGCCACATATTGAATTAAGTCGCGAAGCAGATGCGATTTTAATTGCACCTGCCAGTGCCGATTTTCTAGCAAAACTGGTGCATGGTCGTGCGGATGATTTATTGTCTACTTTATGTTTGGCAAGAGATTGCCCGCTTTTAGTTGCACCTGCGATGAATAAACAAATGTGGGAAAACCCCGCCACGCAACGCAATATCACCCAATTAATCACTGATGGCATCACTATTTTAGGACCTGATTCAGGCGAACAAGCGTGTGGCGAAATAGGCTTGGGCCGTATGTTAGAAGCCGAGAATCTATTAGAGGCATTAACCACATATTTCACCCCAAAATTATTTGCTGACAAACGCATATTAATTACGGCAGGCGCTACGCTTGAAATGATCGACCCTGTGCGCGCCATCACTAATTTAAGTAGTGGGAAAATGGGCTACGCTTTGGCAAAAACCGCAACAGATATGGGTGCAATTGTGACGTTAATCAGTGGCGCAACCGCAATTAACGCGCCTGAAAATGTAACGAATATTCGCGCAACCAGTGCCGATGCCATGTATCAAGCTGTTATGCAAAATATTTCTACACAGGATATTTTTATCAGCGTTGCCGCCGTTGCTGATTACACGCCAGTGGATACGCTTGCGCAAAAAATCAAGAAAACTGATTATTTAACTGAGAAACCACTGAGTTTGAATCTAAAGAAAACTAAAGATATTTTGGCAGATGTTGCCAGTTTACCAAGCCCTCCATTTTGCGTGGGTTTTGCGGCAGAAAGTGAACACTTAATTGAATACGCTAGCCAAAAACGTATTGCCAAAAAACTGCCATTGATCGTGGCGAACGAGGTGATAAGCGCATTAGGCAGCGATGATAATCAAGTGACATTAATTGATGAAAAAGGCATTCACCCATTGCCGCGCGCGCATAAAACTGAAGTTGCAAAACGCATTTTGATGCACATATCTAGTTTGTTGTAAAAAACGTCTAAAAACCCACAATCTTAATCAAAAATCATGAAAATGCTGATGCATATTATCGGCATTTGTATTTATGATGCAGCTTTACTTTTTCCTGTTAAGAATCAATTATGTCTGTACGCCACGCCTATCTTAATACTCGCCTCAAATTCAAACTTATTCCGCTAGCCATATTGTCTGCATTTAGTTATTCACCAACCAGTTTTGCGGAAGATGAGTCGAAAAAAGTCATTCAACTTGCCCCCATAGTGGTAACTGGTACACGTGTCGAACAAAACAGTTTTGATTTGCCGATTGCGATTGATGTAGTCGATCAAGAAGATATTCAAGCTGGCCAATTACAAATGACGCTATCTGAAAGTTTAATTCGCATTCCAGGCATCACTGCACAAAACCGTACACAGTCTGCGCAAGACCCACAAATCTCAAGCCGCGGTTTTGGCTCACGCTCAAGCTTTGGCGTGCGTGGCGTACGCGTTTATGTAGACGGCATTCCATTAACCATGCCAGATGGTCAAGGTCAGCCTGGCGTTGTAGATTTATCTGCAATCAAAAGTATAGAGGTCATGCGCGGGCCATTTTCTGCACTTTACGGCAATTCGTCTGGCGGTGTAATCCAACTATTTACAGAAGATGCACCTAAAACACCAGAAATCGGCGCAACCGTTATGTTTGGTAGTTACGATACAAAGCGTCAGTCATTAGAAGCTGCAGGCAAAGCAGATGGCGTAGAGTATTTACTCAACTTTTCTAACTTTGAAAGCGATGGTTATCGTGACAATAGCGAAAGTAATAAACAACAAGCCACTGCAAAATTCAAATTTAACATCAGTGACGTTACAAAAATCACCACTCTTATTAACTGGTTTGATCAAGAAGCACAAGATCCACTAGGCCTTGATAGAGCAAGAGCATTTAATAGCAACACGCGTGATTCCGTAGTACCTGCTGTAGATTTTGCTAACACCAGCGTTAAAAGAGATCACACACAAATTGGATTCAATATAGAACATGCATTTAACGAAAACAATAAGATTACTTTTACGCCTTACGTAGGCAACCGAAATAATGCACAAATTTTAACAACTACAGCAAATGCTACCACTCGCGCAACCACCAGTGCGCGCCTGAGTGAAATTGAACGAGAGTTTTATGGCATGGATGCTCGCTGGGATAACAAAGGCTCACTTGGTGCGATGCCATATAATATTAGCTTGGGTCTTACCTACGGAAAACAAACTGATGACCGTTTAGATACTAATACTCTCAGTCTTGGTAACCCTGTTAATCAGCTAAATCGTAGAGAAGAGAATATTGCTAGTAATTTTGATCAATACATTCAAGGTAAATTAGGCATTACAGACAAAATAGACATTCATGCGGGCGCACGACGCACTAAAGTAAAGCTTGAGGTTGACGATGATCTTGCCCTTAATGGAGATAATAGCGGTACTGTTGAGTATCAAAAAACGACGCCTGTCATTGGCGCTATATGGAAAGTTACCCCTACGTTTAATCTGTATACAAACTTTGGTAAAGGTTTTGAAACGCCCACTTTTGTTGAAGCCGCATTTGATAACGTAAGTAACAATGTTGCAAGCAAACCAAATTTGGCACTAAAACCATCAGAAAGTAATAATTATGAAGTGGGGGCAAAAGCCATTATTGCTGACAACACACTTGTCAATTTAGCTTTATTTAAAACCACCACAAATGATGAAATCGTTACTGCATTGACCAATGCTGGTCGCTCGTCTTTTACAAATGCCAGCAAAACAGCGCGTAAAGGCATTGAGCTATCAATCGACTCTTCATTTGCTAATGATATTGGCACTTATTTTTCTTACACTTTATTAGATGCAGAGTTTAAAGATAATTTCTCATACACAACCATCGCAAATAATGTAACCACAACTCGCACTGTTTTAGCAGGAAACAAAATTCCAGGTACTTATCGCAGCCAAATTTATGGTGAAATTAGTTGGAAATATCAGCCATTAGGCTTTAGCACCGCCATTGAAGGCCGTTACAACAGTAAAGTATATGTTAATGATTTGAATGCCGACACTGCCAACTCTTACGCGATCTTCAACGTACGTGCAGGATTTAAACAAAACTTAGAGCACTGGAGTTTTGCAGAATATATTCGTGTAGAAAACATATTTGATAAAGAATATATTGGTTCTGTAAGAGTAAATGATGGCAACAATCTATTCTTTGAACCAGCGGCAGATAGAAACTATTTATTAGGGCTAAGTGCCAGCTATAAATTCTAGTAGTTTAATTAAATGAGATAATGCACGAATAAAAACCAGCTTTTAGCTGGTTTTTACTTTTTAAGCACTGGGTTTAATCATTAATAAATGCTTATCTGAAATCACATCAGCTCAATCTGCCTCGCCTAGTGATTTTAATCATCATTTAGTGTTTAATATGACCTTTAATCATCACTTCAGATTGCCATGTCCATTTCAGTCGATTTAAAAATTTTAGATAACCGCCTGCATCATATGATGCCAAGTTACGCTACGCAAGGTTCTGCAGGGCTTGATTTGCGTGCGTGCATTGAACACACGCAAACTATTCAGCCCAATGAAACAGTGATGATTCCTACTGGCATGGCGATTCATATCGATAACACTTATTACGCCGCGTTAATTTTGCCGCGCTCTGGGCTTGGCCACAAACACGGCATTGTTTTGGGTAACTTGGTAGGGTTAATCGATTCAGATTACCAAGGTCAATTGCTAGTTTCCTGTTGGAACCGCGGTAAAGAGGCGTTTATTTTGAATCCGATGGAACGTATCGCGCAATTAGTCATTGTGCCGGTAGTGCAGGCAGAGTTTCATGTGGTGGATGAATTTACAGAAAGTGATCGCGGCGAAGGCGGCTTCGGCAGTACAGGCAAGCACTAAACGTGCGCAAATTCAGAATGTCCGAACATTAAAATACAAGTTTAAATTATTAAGTAGTTAAATAAATAAAAACAGACATTTAGCTTGAATAAATTTAGGCTTTCATACTATAATTGCGGTCTTTCTAAAAAAGCACAGCATTTAAGGCTAAATGCCTTGTTTAAAGGGTTTATTATGGCACGTGTATGTATGGTAACTGGCAAAAAGCCAATGGTGGGCAACAATGTTTCTCACGCACAAAACAAAACAAAACGTCGTTTTTTACCAAATTTACAAAATCGTAAATTTTGGGTTGAATCAGAGAATCGCTGGGTAAGTATGCGCATTACTAATGCTGCATTGCGCACAATTGATAAAAACGGTATTGATTCTGTGTTAGCCAAATTACGCGCTAACGGCGAAAAAATCTAAAAGGTAGAACAAAATGCGCGAAAAAATTAAATTAGAGTCAAGTGCTGGTACAGGTCATTTCTATACCACTACAAAAAACAAACGTACTATGCCAGAAAAAATGGAAATCAAAAAATTTGATCCAGTAGTACGTAAACATGTGATTTACAAAGAAACAAAACTTAAATAATAGAATTAATTAATGCTGAATAGCGTTAGTTAATCAATAAAAAACCCGCAAATGCGGGTTTTTTATTGTGTATCGTTTATGTATTTTTTAATACTAAGCATTTTAAATGCCGAATTACTCAACTTTAATATCTGCCGGTTTCACAAAACGAATTGCATGAAGCTTAGAGGCTTTCCAAACATCCAAATACAAAGCAGATTGCAAGCTGCTAGCGCCTTTTTCAGGATCGGCTATCCAAACGGTTAATACAAGCTCTGCACCTTGCTCGCCAAACCCTCTTATGAATGCAACGGGGGCAGGCATTTCCAACACACGTGAGTGTTTTAATGCAATCTCACGTGTTAACTGAACAGCCAATTCAATGGGAGAGTCATAGCTGATGGTAAAGTTAATCTGTACACGCCCCTTGTGCTCCATCAATGAATGATTCACCACCGCAGTAGTAATTAATGTCTCATTGGGAATAATGACATTTGTGCCATCCAGCTTGTTCAATACCATATAACGCGAACGCAAATCGTGCACGACACCATAATGCTTATCTACAGCAATCACATCACCAATTTGCATAGATTTATCTAATAAAATAATAAATCCGCTGACATAGTTACTGGCGATTTTTTGTAAGCCAAAACCCAAACCAACGCCCAGCGCACCACCAAAAACGGATAGCAAAGTAATATCTAAACCGACAGCTGATAATGCAATCAATATGGCGACAAATAACAATACAATGCGAATCAGCTTGGTTAATACCACGCGCATATTCATATTCACTTGCTCAGCGCGCATCAATTTATTTTCAAACAGACGGCTAATCCACAAAGCAATAAAAATAGTAATGACAATTGTAAATAGGCCTTGAATAATCAACAGTAAATTAACTGGATTCTTACCTATACTAAACTGGACACTTGCTAGACTATCCATGATTTGTGGTAATAGGCCGGTTAAATGTAAAGCCAACAAACCCCATATTGTCCACGCAGCAACGTTTTCTAAGGTTTTAAGCCAGGCACCCGTAAATATATAACGCATAAAATACACAATTAATCGAATGGCTGCCATTGCCAAGAAAAGCCGGTTAGCCAGTTTCAATAAACCGATATGCTGCCAATGTTCCAGTATGAGTTGCCCGACTAAAATGAGAATTAAACTGGTGAGTGGAAAAAGTACACGATTAATACTGCCTATCGCTATTTTCCAATGTAGCGGCGCATGTTCCATTACGTACTTGCGCAACATGCCATTGATTCCGTGCGCGATTGCAACGGCGGCCATAATAATCGCCAATTGCCACAGCACTACTGATGTAGATAAGTCTGCTTGTATTTCTTGCCAGATAAGGAAAATTTCGTTATTCATATTGATTGTTGATATTCGTTATTAACACTGTGTTAAGTCAGTTTATATAACAAAAAGTTTATATTAAGAAAATAGTGGCCAAGCCTAAAAAGATAAAAAAGCCGCCACTATCGGTCATCGCTGTGATTAATACGCTTGAGCCTACTGCAGGATCGCGCCCAAACCTGTTCATCACCAATGGAATCGTTACACCCATTATTGCGGCTAATAACATGTTAAGTGTCATTGCGGACATCATGACCATGCCTAATTGATAATTTCCATACAATACATATGCGATCAAACCAAGCACACTACCCCAAAATAAACCATTTAGCAGCGCAACGCCAAGTTCTTTTTTAATCAGCGACTGCATATTATGTGAAGCGATTTGCCCTAGCGCTAAACCGCGCACAATCATTGTGGTGGTTTGGTTACCAGAGTTGCCTCCTATACCTGCAACGATTGGCATTAATGCCGCCAGTGCAACTATTTTCTCAATGGAGTTTTCAAATAAGCCAATCACGCGAGAAGCAATCAAGGCGGTGATTAAATTAATAGCTAACCAAGCCCAACGGTTTTGCACGGATTTCCATACGGATGCGAAAAAGTCTTCCTCTTCGCGTAAACCTGCCATAGATAACATATCAGAATCAGATTCTTCACGAATATAATCCATCACGGCATCGACCGTAATACGGCCAACTAACTTATTATTACGGTCAACGACCGGCGCCGTCACCAAGTCGTAACGTTCAAACGCGCTGGCCGCTTCATCCGCAACATCTTCTGGATGAAACACGACCGCATCTGCAATCATCACATCCGCAACGATGTCATCTAAATCATTCACCACCAAGGTTTTAAGCGGCAGTACACCGAGCAAAATATCATGTCTATCCACAATGAAGATTTTATCGGTATGGTCAGGCAAACTAGCTAAGCGACGTAAATAGCGTAATGCGACTTCTAGAGTAATATCCTCACGAATCGTCACAATATCAAAATCCATTAATGCGCCAACCGCAGCATCAGGATAAGAAAGTGCAGACTGCAAACGTTCACGATTTTGCGAATCCAAACTATCCATCAAGTCTTGCAACACATCTTTTGGCAGATCAGGTGCTAAATCGGCCAGTTCATCTGTGTCTAATTGTTCAGCTGCAGCTAAAAGCTCATCTGAATCCATGTCTGCAATCAGACTTTGCCTGACTGAATCAGACACTTCTAATAAGATGTCACCATCACGCTCGGCTTTTACTAACTCCCAAACTTTTAAACGCTCATCCAGTGGCAACGCTTCTAAAATATAAGCAACGTCAGCCGGATGTAAGGCATCTAATTTTTTTTGTAACTCGCTGACATTTTGTTTATGGACCAGTTGTTCGACGAGATCATGTTTTGGCATATCTTGTTTATGCACAAGGCTTTCCAATAGCTTGTGTTTATCAAGCAGCGTAATCACTTGCTTCAGACTCTCGCCTAAGCTTTCTTTGGAAGTTTCTTTTATTTCATTTTTATTTGTCATGCAAAACCTTACAACCGATTACCAACATTAAACGTTATTATGATTTATTTTATCTGGCGATAGTCTTTTAATCCGATATTTAATCGAAAATTAACACTTATAATAAGCTTGAATTTGTTCACATGAAAATTTGTAGTGTTAATCAAAAAACTTTATTTATATGCTTTATTTGTATAGCACATCTCATTGCCATTTATGCGAACTAGCGCAAACGTTGCTTACAGAGCTAAATGTTGAAACAGTTAATATCGTTGAAATCGCGGATGACGATCAACTATTATTGGAGTATGGAATACGTATTCCTGTATTAAAACGCGAAGATACAAAAGCAGAATTAGACTGGCCTTTTAATTCAGCAGATATTGCATTATTTTTGCGTTAACTCATAAACGTAAATAATATGAACCGTTCGCATAACAAAAAAGCCAGCATAATGCTGGCTTTTTTGGTGTTAACTTAACCGAATTTATTCTGCAGAAACTGCTTCAGTCGTTGTATCTGGACGATCAACTAATTCTACTAAAGCCATTGGTGCATTGTCGCCATTACGGAAACCGCATTTAAGGATGCGTAAATAACCGCCATTACGTGCATTGTACCGTGGGCCAAGTTCGCCAAACAATTTACCAACGATATCACGGTCACGTAAGCGACTAAAAGCCAAACGACGGTTTGCTAAAGTTGCATCTTTACCCAATGTAATCAATGGCTCTGCATATTTACGCAACTCTTTTGCTTTTGGCAAAGTTGTTCTGATGATTTCGTGACGTAACAAAGACACTGACATGTTGCGAAACATCGCCGCACGATGGCTGCTGGTACGATTTAATTTACGATTGCTATTACCGTGACGCATAGTAATTCCTTAAGTTTCTTTAAATATTAAGCGTAAGCTTAATTACGCTTTTTCTAGACCAACTGGCGGCCAGTTTTCTAATTTCATGCCTAATGTTAAGCCTTTAGTTGCCAATACATCTTTAATTTCATTTAAAGATTTGCGACCCAAATTAGGTGCTTTTAATAGTTCATTTTCGCTACGTTGAATCAAATCACCAATGTAGAAAATATTTTCCGCTTTTAAGCAATTTGCAGAACGTACTGTTAATTCCAAATCATCTACTGGACGCAATAGAATCGGATCAACTTGTGGTGCAGATTTCACTTCAACTTCGTTAGGCGAACCTTCTAAGTTAGCAAATACTGACAACTGACCGATTAAGATACGCGCAGCATCACGAATCGCTTGTTCTGGCTCAATCACACCGTTTGTTTCAACATCCATGACTAATTTGTCTAAGTCAGTACGTTGTTCAACACGCGCACTCTCAACTTGATAGCTCACTTTATTGATTGGGCTAAAAGACGCATCAACCATGATGAAACCTAATACACGGTCTTCTTCA
Organism: Methylotenera versatilis 79; assembly: GCF_000384375.1. Lineage (NCBI taxonomy): Bacteria > Pseudomonadati > Pseudomonadota > Betaproteobacteria > Nitrosomonadales > Methylophilaceae > Methylotenera > Methylotenera versatilis. Next base: position 476,306 of record NZ_ARVX01000001.1, read on the forward strand.
TCATTTTTTTGACGTGCTGGAACAGGTTGATAACCACGACCCATTTCAATTTTTACTTCCAAATTCAGTTTGCCACCTTTTGTTAAGTGTGCAATCACGTGATTTGGGTTTACAATTTCCGCATCATGGCCAGTATCAAAATCGCCAGCAGTCACTACACCTTCAGTAGACTTGTTAAGCGTTAAAATAGCTTCTGATTTATTGTTTAACTTTAGTGCCACACCTTTAAGGTTTAGCAAAATATCGACTACATCTTCTTGTACGCCATCGATAGTTGAATATTCATGGACTACGCCATCAATTTTCACTTCAGTGATAGCAAAGCCAGGAATAGATGACAATAAAACACGGCGTAATGCGTTACCTAATGTATAACCAAAACCGCGCTCCATAGGCTCAAGCGTGACGCGAGCGCGTAATGGTGTAATCACTTCTACATCAACTACGCGTGGCTTTAAATATTCAGTTGGGTTGTTTTGCATAAAATTCCTTGACGTTATTGGGTGAGTAAGTTTTAACTAAGTAATTAATTAGGCATTAATTACTTAGAATACAACTCAACGACCAATGATTCGTTAATGGTTGAAGGCAAATCATCACGTTGTGGTTTAGATTTAAATGTGCCTGTAAAAGCTTTAACATCCACTTCTAACCATGCTGGGAAACCACGTTGTTCAGCCGCTTCTAAAGCACCTTTAATACGCAATTGCGCTTTTGAAGCATCAGCTACAGAAACTACATCACCCGCTTTTACTTGGTATGACGGAATATTCACACGCTTACCATTCACTAAAATGCTGTTGTGACGCACAACTTGACGCGCTTCAGTACGTGAACCACCCAAACCCATACGGAAAGCAACGTTATCTAAACGACATTCCAATAATTGCAATAAGTTTTCACCAGTAATACCTTTTTGGCGATCAGCTTCTGCATAGTATTTACGGAATTGACCTTCAAGCACGCCATAAATACGACGTACTTTTTGTTTTTCACGCAATTGCACACCGTAATCTGACAAACGTGAGTTACGACGTTGACCATGTTGTCCTGGTGGGAAGTTGCGTTTTTCAATTGCGCATTTATCTGTAAAGCATTTTTCAGCTTTTAAGAATAATTTCTCACCTTCACGGCGGCACTGACGGCATTTAGGGTCTAAGTTTCTAGCCAAAGTAATTCTCCTGTAATCTTTTTTCGCTTAAATACGACGAAATTTATATGCTGCGTAATTTAAATTCTACGTTTTTTAGGCGGACGGCAACCGTTGTGTGGCACTGGCGTCACATCGGTAATGCTGGTAATTTTAAAACCAGCAGCATTAAGTGCACGTACTGCAGATTCACGACCTGGGCCAGGACCTTTAATGCGCACTTCTAAATTTTTAACACCAGACTCTTGTGCTGATTTACCAGCAACCTCTGCAGCAACTTGTGCAGCAAATGGCGTACTTTTACGTGAGCCTTTAAAACCTTGACCGCCTGAAGTTGCCCATGAAAGCGCATTACCTTGACGATCAGTAATTGTAATAATTGTGTTGTTAAATGAAGCGTGCACGTGAGCAATGCCCTCAGCAATATTCTTTTTAACTTTTTTTCTTACGCGTACATTAGCTTTTGCCATGTTGTACAGTCCTTACCTATAAGTCTTACTTAAATCGAATCTTAATAAAATTAAACAACTAATTATTTAGCTTGTTTAATTGCTTTAACTGGGCCTTTACGCGTACGCGCATTGGTTTTGGTGCGCTGACCACGAACTGGCAAGCCACGACGGTGACGTACACCACGGTAACAACCTAAGTCCATCAAGCGCTTGATATTCATAGATACTTCACGACGCAAATCGCCTTCTACTTTTACTTTAGCAACTTCATCACGCAGCTTTTCTACATCAGCATCGTTCAGATCTTTGATCTTAGTACTGACTAAAACGCCAGCAGCTGCACAAATTTTTTGCGCTGTATTTCTACCAATACCAAAAATCGCTGTTAATGCGATTTCTGCATGTTTGTTATTCGGGATATTAACCCCAGCAATACGAGCCATACTTTAACTCCAAAACAAATCGCAACTTGTAGCGACCAAAAATAAAAAGCCTTAAATTTTAACAGCTTGTACTTGTTTTTTCAATCTTTAAAAACTGACTAAATACATAGCTGCACTAAACAATTTAACCTTGACGTTGTTTATGACGTGGATCCGTACAAATAATACGTACCACACCACGACGACGAACAACTTTACAATTGCGGCACAATGCTTTTACTGATGCACGAACTCTCATAATTAACCTCTACACTACTTAATTTTCAAATATCTTACTTTTAAATCTACTTAACCTTCGATATAACTCATATTATTGAATCACATCCGGTTATTTAAATCATTACTCTAAAGTTATCGCGTTCCCGCATTACCTTTAAAATTAGCCTTTTTAAGCAAACCCTCATATTGATGAGACATCAAATGGGATTGCACTTGCGTCATAAAGTCCATTGTTACCACAACAATAATCAACAATGACGTACCGCCAAAATAGAAAGGCGTATTAAATTTCAAAATCAAAAACTCAGGTAACAAGCAAACTAAAGTAATGTAAAAAGCACCGATTAACGTGAGTCGACCCATGATTTTATCGATGTACTTCGCTGTCTGATCACCTGGGCGAATACCTGGTACAAATGCGCCGCTTTTCTTTAAATTATCTGCTGTTTCTTTTGGGTTAAATACTAACGCCGTGTAAAAGAAACAGAAAAATATAATCGCTGCTGCAAAGAATAAAATATAAATAGGCTGTCCTGGTGACAAGACGTTACTAATGTCTTTTAACCAATACAGTCTTTCACTACTACCAAACCAACCAGCCAAAGTCGCTGGGAACAAAATAATACTTGATGCAAAAATAGGAGGAATCACTCCAGCCATATTCAGTTTCAAAGGTAGATGTGTTGTCTGACCACCGTAAACCTTATTACCAACCTGACGCTTTGCATAGTTGACTGTAATCTTGCGTTGACCGCGCTCTACAAACACAACTAATGCAGTTACTAGCAATATTGCAACAAACAAGAACATTACCAATGGTATTGAGAATGCACCCGTTCTAGCCAACTCTAAGGTAGAACTTACAGCGTGCGGCAAGCCTGCAACAATACCAGCGAAGATGATAATAGAAATACCATTACCAATACCGCGTTCAGTAATTTGCTCGCCTAACCACATTAAAAACATCGTTCCACTCACTAATGTCACTACAGCTGTCAATCTGAAAGCCATGCCAGGCTCTAAAACCAAACCCGCTTGACCTTCAAGCGCAATAGCAATACCTAAAGCCTGAAACGTTGCTAAAACGACCGTGCCGTAGCGTGTATATTTAGTAATAGTACGTCTGCCAGCCTCGCCTTCTTTTTTCAGCTGCTCCATTTTCGGAGAAACCACAGACATTAACTGCATAATAATAGAGGCTGAAATGTACGGCATAATGCCTAAAGCAAATACCGTGAAGCGAGATAAAGCACCGCCTGAGAACATGTTGAACATGCCCAAAATTCCGCCACTTTGTGAATCAAATAATTGCTTCAACACGGTAGGATCAATGCCTGGCACTGGAATATGCGCACCTAAACGGTATACAACTAAAGCACCTAAAACAAACCATAAGCGGCTTTTCAGCTCGCTCATTTTACCTACCGCACTTAAAAGACTATCTTGAGCCAATACTATTCTCTAATCTTATGACTTATTCAGCGTCAGCAACTTTACCGCCTGCAGCTTCAACAGCAGCGCGAGCGCCTTTTGTCAGCAACAAACCAGTTAAGTTAAGTTTTTTAGTAATTTCGCCAGACAAAAACACTTTTGCAGCCAGAACATTACCTGATACAACATTCGCTTGCTTCAATACAAGCAAATCAATCACATCAACTGGTAAATTATTCAACTCTGATGTACGCACATGCGCAGTATCTTTTTTAGTTAGTGATTTAAAACCACGTTTTGGCAAACGACGTTGCAAAGGCATTTGACCGCCTTCGAAACCAACTTTATGAAAACCACCAGTACGAGATTTTTGACCTTTGTGACCACGACCAGCTGTTTTACCTAAACCAGAACCGATACCACGACCAACACGACGAGCATTTTTCTTAGAGCCTTCTGCAGGCTTAATTGTATTTAATTGCATTATCCTTCTACCTTTAATAGATAACCAACTGTGTTAATCATGCCGCGAATCGATGGAGTGTCTTGCAACTCTACCGTGTGGCGAATACGACGCAAGCCTAAGCCTTTTACAGTCGCTTTATGTGACTCAATACGACCAATCACACTTTTTACCAACGTCACTTTAATTGTTGACGCTTCTACTTTTGCTTTAGCCATGATTAGCCTCTAATTTCTTCTACTGATTTACCACGTTTAGCGGCGATTTCTGATGGCGTATTCATTGACTCTAAACCGTTCAATGTAGCGCGCACCAAATTGTAAGGGTTTGTTGAACCGATACATTTAGCAACAACGTTTGTCACACCCATCACTTCAAAAATAGCGCGCATCGCACCACCAGCAATAATGCCAGTACCTTCAGAAGCAGGCTGAATAAACACTTTAGCAGCACCATGTACACCAGTTACCGCATGAAATAACGTACCGTTATTTAAATTCACTTTCAACATACCGCGACGTGCTTCATCCATGGCCTTTTGTACAGCAACTGGCACTTCACGCGCCTTGCCTTTACCCATACCTACAGCGCCATCGCCATCACCGACAACAGTCAATGCCGCGAAACTCATAATACGACCACCTTTAACCGTTTTACTTACACGATTTACAGTAATCATCTTTTCACGCAAACCATCGGTTTGCTGTTGTTGTTCGTTTTCTCTAGCCATTATCTGTCTCGCTTCTTAGAATGACAGGCCGTTTTCACGCGCAGCATCTGCTAACGCCTTGATACGACCATGGTATTTGTAACCTGAACGATCAAAAGCAACAGTAGTGATACCCGCTTTTTTCGCCTTTTCAGCAATTAATTTACCAATAGCGGCAGCTGCTTCTACATTGCCACCATTCTTAACTTTTTTACGCACATCTGCTTCAACTGTTGAAGCACTTGCTAATACTGTATCGCCGGTTTCAGCGATAATTTGTGCATAGATATGCGTATTAGTACGATGTACGCTTAAACGCGTCACTTTTAGCTCAGCAATTTTGGCACGGGTTTTACGTGCGCGGCGTAAGCGATTATCTACGTTGTTCATATTGATCCTTATTGACCTATTTTTCCGACTACTTATTTTTTCTTGGTTTCTTTGATTGCAACAACTTCATCTGCATAACGAACGCCTTTGCCTTTATAAGGCTCTGGTGCACGGTAAGAACGAATTTGTGCTGCAACTTGACCAATCACTTGCTTGTCGTAACCCGTTAAGATTACTTCAGTTGGTGTCGGTGTTGTTACCGTTACGCCAACAGGCATTTTGTGATTGATTGGATGTGAATAACCAAGCTCTAAATTCAACATAGCACCTTGCGCATTAGCTTTATAACCCACGCCTACCAATGTAAGCTTGCGAGTAAAACCAACAGAAACGCCTTGAACCATATTAGCCACAAGCGCACGCAATGTACCAGACATCGCACTTGAGTGTTTAGTATCGTTAGATGCTGTAAATGTAATTGTTTCACCTTCACGCTTAAGCGCAACAGCACTCGTTAACGGAAGAGATAATTTACCTAAAGGGCCGCTAACCGCAATATTGTTTGCACTTAGCACCACTTCAACTTTTTCTGGAATGGCGACTGGATTTTTAGCAACACGTGACATTTGCTTCTCCTTAAGCCACTACGCACAACACTTCGCCACCGATACCGGCTGCTTGTGCTTTACGATCTGTCATTACACCCTTGGATGTAGACATAATTGTCACACCAAGACCATTCATTACTTTAGGAATATTGTCTGAACCTTTGTAAATGCGAAGACCAGGCTTACTTACACGGTCAATTTTCTCAATTACTGGACGGCCAGCATAATATTTCAGACTAATGCTCAACAATGGTTTGCCATCGTTTGCACTCACCGCAAAATCATCAATATAACCTTCATCTTTTAACACAGCGGCAATAGCGCTTTTCAATTTAGAAGCAGGCATAACAACTGATAGTTTGTTAACACTTTGTGCGTTACGAATACGCGTTAGCATATCGGCAATCGGATCACTCATACTCATAATTTATTCCTCCGTTACCAGCTAGCTTTGGTGACGCCTGGCACTTGGCCACTCATCATCAAATCGCGCAACTTGCTGCGACCGATACCAAATTTACTGAAAACACCACGTGGGCGACCTGTTAATGCACAGCGATTACGCAAACGCACTGGGCTAGAATTACGTGGTAAAGCTTGCAATTTCAAACGTGCTTCACGACGATCTTCCAATGTTGCACTTTGATCGTTAATCGTTGCATTTAGCGCTTCGCGCTTGCCTGCGAATTTTGCAACTGTTGCGCGACGTTTAGATTCGCGTTCTGTCATACATGTTTTTGCCATGTCTTAACCCCTAAAAGGAAAACTAAACGCAGCTAACAATGCCTTAGCCTCTTCGTCTGTTTTTGCCGTTGTAGTAATCGTAATATTCATACCGCGAATCACGTCAATTTTGTCATATTCAATTTCCGGGAATATGATCTGCTCTTTAACGCCCATATTGTAGTTACCACGGCCATCAAATGATTTTGCTGAAATACCGCGGAAGTCACGAATACGTGGAATAGCAACTGTAACCAAGCGATCCAAGAATTCATACATACGCTCGCGACGCAAAGTTACTTTGCAGCCGACAGGATAATCATCACGAATTTTAAATGCTGCAACAGATTTCTTTGCTTTGGTCACAACCACTTTTTGACCAGCAATTTTTTCCATATCGCCAACTGCATTTTCCATCACTTTTTTATCAGCAACCGCTTCGCCCACACCCATGTTCAGGGTGATCTTTTCAATGCGAGGAACTTGCATGACTGAAGTGTAACCAAATTGCTCTGTCATACTTTTAACAACAGAGTCTTTATAAAATTGTTTTAAGCGCGCCATGATTTATCCTATGCGTCCACTGCTTCGCCGTTAGATTTGAATACGCGCACTTTTTTGCCGTCTTTCAAAACTTTATAACCTACACGGTCAGCTTTTTGTGTTGCATTATTAAATAACGCAACGTTAGAAATATCGATCGGCATTTCTTTAGCGATGATTCCGCCAGTAACACCCTTTGCTGGATTTGGCTTAGCATGCTTTTTAGCAACGTTAAGACCTTCAACCACCACATGACCAGACTCAAGCACGTTAAGCACAACGCCTCGCTTACCTTTGTCTTTACCTGTATTTAAAACGACTTGGTCGCCTTTATGAATTTTGCTCATATATTGTCCTTATCCCTTACAGCACTTCAGGCGCAAGAGAAACAATTTTCATGAATTTTTCAGTACGTAATTCACGAGTTACCGGGCCAAAAATACGTGTACCAATCGGCTCTAATTTACTATTCAGTAAAACGGCAGCATTAGTATCGAATTTAACTAAAGAACCATCTGGACGACGCACGCCTTTAGCCGTACGCACCACAACAGCACTATAAACTTCGCCTTTTTTGACGCGACCACGTGGAGCAGCATCTTTGATGCTAACTTTAATGATGTCGCCTATACCAGCGTAACGACGTTTTGAGCCACCTAACACTTTAATGCACTGAACTGAACGCGCACCCGTGTTATCGGCAACTTCTAGCCGAGATTGCATTTGAATCATGAGAATAATCTCCAACTTAATCCGTTAAACCAACACCAGCCGCATGAATTTAATCACAACGGCCAGTAGACCACGGTCAGTATTGGGGTACTAGCTTTTATGAACCTTAGAAACTACTAACCAAGAATTCACGAGTACCGAAAAGTCCAACATTATAACTTACAAACTAATTGTGTAGCAAGGCTAAAATCGCTTTACCACACAATAATTACTTAGGCTTTTGTATTAACCTTACTTACAACCCATGTCTTTGTTTTTGACAATGGTCGTGATTCAGTAATAGTCACTAAATCGCCTTCTTTACATGCATTTGTTTCGTCATGCGCATGGAATTTATTCGATTTTACAACTACCTTACCGATTAATGGATGTTTCACTTTACGCTCAACTAAAACCGTTACAGTTTTATCCATTTTGTCGCTCACTACACGGCCATTAAGGCTGCGTACAACTTTAGTAGATTCCGCTAATTTAACGTCTGTCATGATTATGCCTGTTTCGCTTTCTCAGCCAAAACAAGCTTAACACGCGCAACATCTTTGCGTACTTTACCTAGCTGATCTACTTTGGTTAATTGTTGTGTTGCAACTTGCATGCGAAGTGAGAATTGCGCACGGCGTAATTCAATCAATTCCGCATTTAACTCATCAACACTTTTTGCTCTTAAATCTAAAGCTTTCATTTTAGCTCGCCTTTTCTTAACTGCCGATTTGACGTGTCATGAAAGTAGTTTCGATTGGTAGCTTAGCAGCCGCCAAACGGAACGCTTCACGCGCAAGCTCTTCACTTACGCCGTCCATTTCGTACAACATTTTACCTGGCTGGATTTGTGCTACGTAGTACTCTGTACTACCTTTACCATTACCCATACGTACTTCAGCAGGTTTTTTAGAAATTGGTTGATCTGGGAAAATACGGATCCACACACGACCACCACGCTTAATGTGACGCGTCATTACGCGACGTGCCGCTTCGATTTGACGGGCAGTCAAACGACCACGACCAATTGCTTTTAATCCAAAATCACCAAAACTTACTTTATTACCTGTCGTTGCAATGCCTTTATTACGGCCTTTTTGCATCTTGCGGTATTTTTGTCTAGACGGTTGCAGCATCTTTAGCCCTCGGCTTTCTTACTTTTTTCTCTGGTTCAGCAACTGGTGTAGCAGCTGGCGCTGTAGCACCAATTGGCGTTGGTACGTTATCAGCAAAAATCTCGCCTTTAAATACCCACACTTTAATACCAATAATGCCGTATGTTGTTAATGCTTCAGCAACACCGTAATCAATATCAGCACGCAATGTATGTAATGGCACACGGCCTTCACGATACCATTCAGTACGTGCAATCTCTATACCATTCAAACGGCCTGAACTCATGATTTTGATACCTTGAGCACCTAAACGCATTGCATTTTGCATAGCACGCTTCATGGCACGACGGAACATCACACGCTTTTCAAGTTGTTGCGCGATAGATTGTGCGATTAATGTCGCATCGATTTCTGGCTTACGTACTTCTTCAATATTCAAATGAACAGGAACGCCCATTAAACCTTGTAAAGTAGCGCGTAAAGATTCGATATCCTCACCTTTTTTACCAATAACAACACCTGGACGGGCACTGTGAATAGTAATTTTTGCATTTTTTGCTGGGCGCTCAATAATAATTTTACTTACTGCAGCACTGGCTAATTTTTTATTTAAAAACTCACGTACTTTAATGTCGCTTTGCAACATAGCAGGAAAGTTTTTGCTATTGGCGTACCAACGTGAAGCCCAATTTTTTTGGACACTCAGACGGAAACCAATTGGATGAATTTTTTGACCCATGATTATCCTTTAGTTACCGACAGTCACATGAATGTGACAGGTTGGTTTAGTAATACGACCCGCACGGCCTTTTGCGCGTGGACGAATACGTTTAAGCACAATGCCTTTATCAACATAAATTGAAGTAACCTTCAACTCATCGATATCAGCGCCATTATTATGTTCAGCATTAGCAATTGCTGACTCAACCACTTTTTTAATGACCTCAGCACCTTTTTTAGGTGTGAAGTTCAAAATATTTAATGCGTGATCTACTTTTTTGCCACGAACAAGGTCAGCCACCAAACGCGCTTTTTGCGGAGAAAGGTGAACGCCTCTTAATATTGCAGTTACTTGCATCATAGGCCTCTATTTCTTCGCTTTTCTATCAGCTGCATGGCCCTTGAATGTACGTGTTAACGCAAATTCACCGAGCTTATGACCAACCATGTTTTCTGAAATCAACACAGGAATGTGTTGCTTACCATTGTGAATCGCAATGGTTAACCCAATAAAATCTGGCAAAATAGTAGAACGACGTGACCAAGTTTTAATTGGTTTACGATCGCGTGTAGCTGCTGCGACTTCTACTTTTTTTGCCAAATGACCATCAATAAATGGACCTTTTTTAACTGAACGTGCCATATGATTACCTTACGCCTCTCGGACGACGACTGATACGCATGTTATCAGTACGCTTATTGCTACGTGTACGATAACCCTTCGTTTTAACACCCCATGGGCTCACTGGATTCATACCAGCTGCAGTTTTACCTTCACCACCACCGTGCGGGTGATCAACCGGGTTCATTACCACACCGCGAACGGTTGGACGAACACCACGCCAGCGCATTGCACCAGCTTTACCGATTGAACGTAATGAATGCTCTTCGTTACCCACTTCACCTAAAGTTGCTTTGCAATCCACGTGAACGCGGCGAACTTCACCTGAACGTAAACGCAACTGTGCATAAGCACCTTCACGCGCTAATAACTGAACAGAGGTACCAGCTGAACGTGCAATTTGCGCGCCTTTGCCTGGTTGCAATTCGATACAATGAATCGTGCTACCTACTGGGATATTACGTAATGGCAATGCATTACCTACTTTGATTGGCGCTTCTGCACCACTAATCAATTGCGCACCAGCAGCAATGCCGCGTGGCGCAATAATGTAACGACGCTCACCATCCGCATAACAAAGCAATGCAATATGTGCCGTACGATTTGGATCGTACTCGATATGCTCCACTTTCGCAGGAATACCGTCTTTGTTACGACGAAAATCAATCATACGATAATGCTGCTTATGACCACCACCTTGGTGACGAGTTGTAATATGACCGTTATTATTACGGCCAGCGTGTTTACTTTGACTTTCCAACAGCGGCGCGTGTGGCTTACCTTTGTAAAGATCTGGTGTTACGACCTTTACGACACCACGACGACCGGGGGAAGTTGGTTTGACTTTAACTAATGCCATATCTTCTCTCCTTATTCGCCCGCTGCGAAGTTAATTTCTTGACCTGGCTTCAAGCTAACATAAGCTTTTTTCCAGTCGTTACGCTTGCCGATACGTTTGCCAGCGCGTTTAATTTTGCCACCCACATTAATCGTAGCGACTTTTTCAACTTCAACTTTAAAAACAAGCTCAACTGCAGCTTTAATTTCCAGTTTAGTTGCGTCAGTGCGTACTTTAAAAGCAATTTGCTGATGTTTATCGGCAATGTATGTTGCTTTTTCTGTGATTTGTGGCGCTAAAATCACTTGTAATAAGCGATCTTGAGATTTTGTAATCGCGGTCATCATGCTAGCAACTCCTCAAGTTTTTTAACTGCACCTGCGGTTGCCAATACTTTAGGGAAACGCACCAAGCTGACTGGGTCAGCATATTGCGCTTCAATCACCATAACATTGGTTAAGTTACGTGATGACAAATACAAGTTCTCATCAAAACCATCTGTTAACAATAAAACGCCATCGGCATAGCCTAGACCTTTGATTTTCTCAACAAATTGTTTTGTTTTAGGTGTCTCGATTTTAAACTCTTCAACAACGGTAATACGCTCTTGGCGAACTAATTCAGACAAAATCGTTTGCATACCAGCACGGTAGGCTTTACGGTTTACTTTGTGGCTGAAATTTTCGTTAGGTGAATTAGGGAATGCACGTCCACCTCCACGCCAGATTGGGCTTGAGCTCATACCTGCACGTGCGTTACCAGTACCTTTTTGTGCGTATGGCTTGTGCGTTGTATGCGCCACAGTGTCACGGCCTTTTTGTGCGCGCGTTGCTGTACGGGCATTCGCCATATACGCAACCACAACTTGATGCACCAAAGCTTCGTTAAACTCACGACCAAATGTTACTTCAGAAACGTCAACGCCTTTCTTAGCAGCTTTACCGTTTTTATCAATTAATTTGAGTTCCATTATTTAGCTCCCTTAGATTTCTGAAGCTTAACTTTAACGGCTGGGCGAACAACAACATCACCACCTTTAGAGCCAGGAATCGCACCTTTAATCAACAATAAGTTACGCTCTACATCAACACGCACTATTTCTAGATTTTGTGTTGTAACAGTTACATCACCTAAATGACCAGGCATACGCTTACCAGGGAATACTCGACCTGGATCTTGCGCCATACCGATTGAGCCAGGAACGTTATGCGATTTAGAGTTACCGTGCGATGCGCGGTTAGACTTAAAGTGATGGCGTTTAATCGCGCCAGCAAAGCCTTTACCAATCGAGGTACCAGTCACATCAACGATTTGACCTGCTGAGAAAATCTCTACTGTAATGCTGCCACCAACTTGGTAGCCGCTTAACACATCAGCAGAAACATTGAATTCTTTGATGCCAGAACCAGCAGCAACGCCCGCTTTGGCATAATGGCCAGTAAGCGCTTTGTTGATGCGGCTAGCACGACGCTCGCCATGAGCAACTTGAAGGCCAGTATAGCCATCGCTCGCGATTGTCTTGATCTGTGTCACACGGTTAGGAACAACTTCCAACACGGTTACCGGGATGCTTGCGCCATCATCAGTAAACACGCGGGTCATGCCCACCTTGCGACCAATAAGCCCTAAGCTCATGATCGTATCCTTATTTTTAGTTAAAGAAGTCGATTACAATTGACCGACTTCTGTGAAAGAGCGCGGATTATACCGAACCCATGATTTTATTACAATAACTTTTTACAACACTTAACACTAATTTCAAGCTTAAATTACTTACAATTTAATCTCTACATCAACACCAGCTGGTAAATCTAACTTCATTAATGCATCCACTGTTTTATCAGTTGGATCAACAATATCCATCAAACGTTGATGCGTACGAATCTCAAACTGATCGCGCGATGTTTTGTTCACATGCGGCGAACGCAAAATATCAAAACGTTCAATACGTGTTGGCAATGGCACTGGGCCTTTAACCACTGCACCAGTACGTTTAGCTGTTTCTACGATTTCTTGAGCAGATTGATCAATCAAACGATAATCAAATGCTTTCAAGCGAATACGAATTTTTTGAGCTGCCATTTTACTTTTCCTTTAAAGAGCGAAACGGCAGACTTAAGCCTGCCGTTTAATTAATATTACCTACAATTACTCGATGATTTTAGCCACAACACCAGCACCCACAGTACGGCCACCTTCACGGATAGCGAAGCGTAAGCCATCTTCCATCGCGATCGGTGCGATCAAAGCAACTGTGATTGATACGTTGTCACCTGGCATGACCATTTCAGTACCTGCTGGCAATTCAACTGCACCAGTTACGTCTGTGGTACGGAAGTAGAATTGTGGACGGTAGCCGTTGAAGAATGGTGTGTGACGACCGCCTTCATCTTTACCTAGCACGTAGATTTCTGCTGTGAATTTTGTGTGTGGTTTGATAGAGCCTGATTTAGACAATACTTGACCACGTTCGATATCTTCACGTTTTGTACCACGTAGCAATACACCAACGTTGTCGCCCGCTTGACCTTGGTCTAGTAATTTACGGAACATTTCAACACCAGTACAAGTGGTTTTTACAGTTGGTTTGATACCAACGATTTCGATCTCGTCACCGACTTTTACAATACCACGCTCAATACGGCCTGTTACTACTGTACCGCGACCTGAGATTGAGAATACGTCTTCTACTGGCATTAAGAACGTGCCGTCGATTGCGCGTTCTGGCATTGGGATGTAGCTGTCTAAGGCTTCTGCTAATTTGAAGATTGCTGGTTCGCCGATTGGTGATTGGTCACCTTCTAAAGCGAGTTTAGCTGAACCGTGAATAATTGGTGTGTCGTCACCTGGGAAGTCATATTTGCTAAGCAATTCACGCACTTCCATTTCTACTAGCTCTAATAACTCAGCGTCATCTACCATGTCTGCCTTGTTTAGAAACACAACGATGTAAGGTACGCCAACTTGACGAGCAAGAAGGATGTGCTCACGTGTTTGTGGCATTGGACCGTCAGCTGCTGAACATACTAGGATAGCGCCGTCCATTTGTGCTGCGCCTGTGATCATGTTTTTAACGTAGTCAGCATGGCCTGGGCAGTCTACGTGTGCGTAGTGACGGTTAGCCGTCTCATACTCAACGTGGGCAGTATTAATGGTAATACCACGTGCTTTTTCTTCTGGTGCTGCGTCAATTTGGTCGTAAGCTTTGGCTTCACCACCGAATTTTTTAGACAGGATTGTGGTAATCGCTGCTGTTAATGTTGTCTTACCATGATCCACGTGGCCAATCGTGCCGACGTTGACGTGTGGCTTGGTCCGTTCAAATTTGCCTTTTGCCATGACTTAGTTTCCTTTATGTTTTATATATTAAGAACAATTATTTCTTATTCATAATGGCTTCCGCCACGTTTCTAGGTGCTTCTGTGTAATGCTTAAATTCCATACTGTAACTTGCACGACCTTGTGATAATGAACGCACGGTTGTTGAATAGCCAAACATTTCTGCCAACGGTACTTCTGCACGAATCACTTTACCCGTAGCATTGTCTTCCATGCCTTGAATCATACCGCGACGTGATGACAAGTCACCCATAATATCGCCCATATAATCTTCTGGCGTTTCAATTTCAACTGCCATCATTGGCTCAAGTAAAATTGGGTCTGCTTTACGCATACCGTCTTTAAAGCCGATTGAAGCCGCCATTTTAAAAGCATTTTCGTTCGAGTCAACATCATGGTATGAACCATCAAACAGGGTTACTTTTACATCAACCACCGGGAAGCCAGCCAACACACCTGAAGGGATTGTTTCGCGCAAGCCTTTTTCAACCGCTGGAATAAACTCACGCGGAACAGTACCACCCTTGATCGCATCAACAAACTCAAAGCCTTTACCTGGTTCATTTGGCTCCATAATTAGCCAAACATGACCGTACTGACCTTTACCGCCAGATTGCTTAACAAACTTACCTTCAACTTCGACTTTCTTCTTAATCGCCTCACGATAAGCCACTTGTGGCGCACCGACGTTTGCTTCAACGTTGAATTCGCGACGCATACGATCCACTAGAATCTCAAGATGCAACTCACCCATACCAGAAATAATAGTTTGGTTAGTCTCTTCATCTGTTTTAACACGGAAAGATGGATCTTCTTGCGCTAAGCGATTCAAAGCAACGCCCATTTTTTCTTGGTCGGCTTTAGTTTTTGGCTCAACAGCAACGTGAATCACTGGCTCAGGGAAAATCATGCGCTCTAAAATGATTTCATCATTTACTGAACACAAGGTATCGCCAGTAGTCGCTTCCTTCAAACCAATCGCAGCAGCAATATCGCCAGCACGCACTTCAGTTAAAGGCTCACGAGTATTAGCATGCATCTGCACAATACGACCAATACGTTCTTTTTTGCCTTTGATTGGGTTGTAAACGGTATCGCCCGCATTAATCACACCAGAATAAACACGGAAGAAAATCAGCTGACCCACAAATGGATCTGTCATGATTTTGAAAGCTAACGCTGAGAATTTTTCATCATCAGAAGCTTTTAAGAAAATTTCATTACCATCTTCATCTTCAGCACGAGTTGGCGGAATATCAGTTGGAGCAGGCATTAACTCAACCACTTTATCCAACATAGCTTGCACGCCTTTATTTTTAAAAGCAGAACCACAAACCATCGGCACGATTTCAAAGGCAATCGTACGCATGCGCAAACCAACCATGATGTCAGCCTCTGATAAATCACCTTCTTCAAGGTATTTATTCATCAGCTCTTCAGTGGCTTCAGCAGCCGCTTCAACCATGTTTTCACGCCATTTATCACATTCAGCTTTTAAATCGGCAGGGATTTCACGGTAATCAAATTTCATGCCTTGAGATGCATCATCCCAATACACAGCTTTCATTTTGATTAAGTCAACAACACCCTCAAACTTTTCTTCAGCACCGATTGGCACTTGCAATGGAATTGGGTTTGCTTTTAGACGTGCACGCATTTGATCGTACACTTTAAAGAAGTTAGCACCAGCGCGGTCCATTTTATTAACGAACGCTAAACGTGGCACTTTATATTTGTTAGCTTGACGCCAAACAGTTTCAGATTGTGGTTGCACACCACCCACAGCACAGTACACCATACATGCGCCATCAAGCACACGCATTGAACGCTCTACTTCAATCGTAAAGTCAACGTGGCCCGGCGTATCAATAATATTAATACGATGTTGATCGAATTGACCAGCCATACCTTTCCAGAAACAGGTAGTAGCAGCAGAAGTAATAGTAATGCCGCGCTCTTGCTCTTGCTCCATCCAGTCCATTGTTGCAGCGCCGTTATGCACTTCACCAATTTTATGGTTTACGCCAGTGTAGAACAGAATACGCTCTGTCGTCGTTGTTTTACCCGCGTCAATATGCGCAGAAATACCAATATTACGATAGCGTTCAATAGGGGTTATACGAGCCACGATACTTTACCTTTGCTTTTCAATTCGATCTTAAATTCTTAAAGAGCGGTTTAATTCTCACCACATCAATATTGCCTAAACTTTGTTTAGGCAATATTACAAACAACTAACTTATTAAAACAATTAGAATCTAAAATGTGAGAACGCTTTATTCGCTTCTGCCATACGGTGAACCTCTTCACGCTTCTTCATTGCAGATCCGCGACCTTCAGAAGCTTCAGCCAACTCAGCTGCTAAACGCAAACCCATAGACTTCTCACCACGCTTACGCGCAGCATCACGCAACCAACGCATTGCCAAAGCACTACGACGGCTTGGACGCACTTCAACTGGCACTTGGTAGTTAGCACCACCAACACGGCGGCTTTTCACCTCAACTAACGGACGTAAATTTGTTAACGCGAGTGTAAACACTTCAAGCGCATCTTTACCTGTTTTAGTGGCTACTTGATCAAATGCACCGTACAAAATACGCTCAGCAACAGATTTTTTACCGCCTGTCATTAGTACGTTTACGAACTTAGACACTTCAGTGCTTCCGAATTTTGGATCTGGCAGAATGTGGCGCTTGGGGACTTCTCTACGTCTTGGCATACTTCTCTCAATTCTCTTTGTATATATTTTAGTCGGCAACAGCGCTGACAAGGCTATTTCAAGCCGCCTTAATGATTAACTGCTAATTATTTAGCAGCTTTACCTTCTTTAGGACGTTTAGCACCGTATTTAGAACGTGACTGTTTACGGTCTTTAACACCTGCCGTATCCAAACTACCACGCACCATATGGTAACGTACACCCGGCAAATCTTTTACACGACCACCGCGCAATAGCACAACACTATGCTCTTGCAAGTTATGGCCTTCACCACCGATATAGCTAATCACTTCGTAGCCATTGGTTAAGCGCACCTTGGCAACTTTACGCAATGCAGAGTTTGGCTTTTTAGGTGTTGTAGTATAAACACGTGTACATACGCCGCGTTTTTGTGGACAAGATTCAAGTGCAGGCACTTTACTTTTTGTAACCACTTTAGCGCGTGGCTTACGTATTAACTGATTGATGGTTGGCATTGCCTATAACCTCTATAAAAAATTGCTTAACTGCATCTAAAAATGCTTGTTCATAAAATTTAGCCAACTAATTAGCTCTAATCTTGACTTAAGTCAGTTAGAACATGGCTAATCTAGAAAACCGAGTATTCTATTTAGCGCGAGGGAATGTGTCAAGATAAAATTCACCTTGACACATTTTTACCTCACTCAAATTAAAACGTTTAATTTACTCAGCAGGTGTTTCTACTACCGTTGCTTCAGTAGATTCCACTGCAGTTGCATCTGCAAATAATGCTTCTGCAGCTGCAATTTGCGCTGAAGGCGTTGCTGGTGTTAAGGCTGCAATTGCTGCACGTTTACGTGCCTCGTGATAAGCCAAGCCAGTACCTGCTGGAATCAAGCGACCAACAATCACGTTTTCTTTCAAGCCACGTAACTCGTCACGTTTACCTAAAATTGCCGCTTCTGTTAGTACACGCGTTGTTTCCTGGAATGATGCCGCAGAAATAAACGAATCAGTTGAAAGTGATGCTTTAGTAATACCAAGCAACACGTAATCAAATGTCGCAGGACGTTTGTCTTGTGCAACGATTCTTTCATTTTCTGCCAACAAATCCGCACGCTCTACTTGCTCACCCATGATAAAGCCTGTATCACCCGCATCTGAAACACGTACACGACGCAACATTTGACGCACAATCACCTCAATATGCTTGTCATTAATCTTAACGCCTTGCAAACGATAAACGTCTTGCACTTCGTCAATCACATAACGCGCCAATGCTTCACGGCCTTGTAAACGTAAAATGTCTTGCGGATCGGCTGGGCCGTCAACAATACTTTCACCTTTAGTCACCACTTGACCATCATGCGCTGTCACGTGTTTATCTTTAAGAATCAAGAACTCATGTGCAATGCCATCTAAATCAGTAATCACCAAACGTTGTTTACCTTTAGTATCTTTACCGAATGAAACGGTACCCGTTACTTCAGCCAACATACCTGCATCTTTTGGTGAACGCGCTTCAAACAACTCTGCTACGCGTGGCAAACCACCGGTAATATCACGTGTTTTAGATGACTCTTGTGGAATACGCGCGATCACTTCACCAACGCCTACTTCTTGACCATCTTTAACCGTAATAATGCAACTTAATTGGAAAGTAACGTTAACGGGTAAATCACTACCAGCAATTTTCACTTCAACGCCATTTGCATCTAACAACTTAACTTGTGGACGCAAACCTTTTGTTTGGCCCGCACGTTGTTTAGGATCGATAACCACTAATGATGACAAACCTGTTACATCATCGATTTGTTTAGCTACCGTGATACCTTCTTCAACGTTTTCAAATTTAATGAAACCTGCATATTCCGTAATAATTGGACGGGTATGTGGATCCCACGTTGCTAATACTTGACCAGCCTTAACGGTTTTACCATCAGTTACTGTCAATGTTGCACCGTAAGGCACTTTATGACGTTCACGCTCACGGCCATTTTCATCCGCGATAAGCACTTCACCATTACGTGAAATCACAATTTGCTCATTACGGTTATTGGTCACATAACGCATAGTAGAAGTAAAGCTTAATACGCCGTTAGATTTACTCTCAACAGACGATACAGAAGCTGCTCGCGATACCGCGCCACCGATGTGGAACGTACGCATCGTTAACTGTGTACCAGGCTCACCGATAGATTGCGCTGCAATCACGCCAACTGCCTCACCCATGCTGATTAACTTACCACGACCTAAATCGCGACCGTAACATTTTGCACAAATACCATAGCGTGTATCGCAGGTTAATGCTGTACGTACTTTTACTTCATCGATACCTAATGCATCGATTTTCTCAACCTCATCTTCGCCCAGTACGGTACCAGCGGTGTAAACTACAGCTTGCGTTTCAGGATTCAAAATATCAAACACGGTTGTACGACCTAAAATACGATCATGCAATGGTTCAACCACTTCACCGCCTTTAACTAAAGCTTTTGTTACCAAACCTTCAGTTGTGCCGCAATCATGCTCAGTTACTACCAAATCTTGCGTTACATCCACTAAACGGCGTGTTAAGTAACCAGAGTTAGCCGTTTTCAATGCCGTATCAGCCAAACCTTTACGTGCACCATGCGTAGAAATAAAGTACTGCAACACGTTAAGTCCATCACGGAAGTTCGCTTTAATCGGTGTTTCAATGATAGAACCATCTGGTTTTGCCATCAAACCACGCATACCAGCCAATTGACGTACCTGAGCTGCAGAACCACGCGCACCAGAGTCAGCCATCATATAAATCGCGTTAAACGATTCTTGTTTAAGCGCTTTGCCGTCTTTATCTTTTGCTTGCTTGCCATTCGCATCTAAAACAGGTTCTTCACGCAATTGCTTCATCATGGCATCAGCCACTTTGTCACCTGCGCGACCCCAGATATCCACTACTTTGTTATAGCGTTCACCTTGAGTCACCAAACCTGAAACATATTGATCTTCAATTTCTTTCACTTCATTTTCAGCAGCTGCAATTAATTGTGCTTTTTCTGGTGGAACCAGCATGTCATTAATTGAAATCGAAATACCCGCTTTAGTCGCGTATGTATAACCTGTGTACATCAATTTATCAGCGAAAATTACCGTATCGCGAATACCTACTTTACGGAAAGAAGCATTGATTAATTTTGAAATTTCTTTCTTTTTCAACGCCTTATCAATGAAACTGAACGGTAAGCCAGCTGGCAGAATTTCTGACAACAAAGCACGACCAACAGTCGTTTCGTAACGTGTGGTTTTCTCGGTTTTAACACCATCTAAATCAACATCAAACTCTTTAATACGCACGGTAATCTTAGCGTGCAGATCGATTAAGTTTTGATCGAATACGCGTTGCACTTCTTTAATATCCGCAAAACGCATACCTTCACCACGCGCAGAAACTTTGTCACGCGTCATGTAGTAAAGACCCAACACGATATCTTGCGAAGGCACAATAATCGGCTCACCGTTTGCAGGTGACAACACGTTATTTGAAGCCAACATTAAAGTACGTGCTTCCATTTGCGCTTCTAAGCTCAATGGAACGTGCACAGCCATTTGGTCACCATCGAAGTCGGCGTTGAATGCCGCACAAACTAATGGATGCAATTGAATAGCCTTACCTTCAATTAAGATAGGTTCAAACGCTTGAATACCTAAACGGTGCAATGTAGGCGCACGGTTTAATAGAACCGGATGCTCACGAATCACGTCTTCCAAGATATCCCAAACTTCTGGTCCTTCTTCTTCAACTTTTTTCTTCGCCGCTTTAATCGTAGTTGCTAAACCTAACACTTCCAACTTGTGGAAAATGAATGGTTTGAACAATTCCAGCGCCATTTTTTTTGGTAAACCGCACTGATGCAGCTTCAATGTCGGGCCAACCACAATCACTGAACGACCAGAGTAATCGACACGTTTACCAAGTAAGTTCTGACGGAAACGACCGCCTTTACCTTTGATCATGTCTGCTAATGATTTCAATGGGCGTTTGTTAGCACCAGTCATCACTTTACCGCGACGACCATTGTCTAACAGTGAATCTACCGCTTCTTGCAACATACGCTTTTCGTTACGTACGATAATTTCTGGCGCTTTCAACTCTAACAAACGTTTTAGACGATTGTTACGGTTAATCACGCGACGATATAAATCGTTCAAATCAGAAGTCGCAAAACGACCGCCATCTAATGGTACTAATGGACGTAATTCTGGTGGCAATACTGGCAAGATTTCAAGAATCATCCACTCTGGTTTAATACCAGACTTTTGGAATGCTTCTAATACTTTTAAGCGTTTAGCGATTTTCTTGATTTTCGCTTCTGAACCCGTTGCACCTAAATCGACACGCAATGTTTCGATTTCGTTATGAATGTTCATCGTGCGCAATAATTCACGCACCGCTTCAGCACCCATTACCGCATTAAACTCATCGCCATATTCTTCTACTTTGGCAACATAGTCATCTTCTGTTAGCAATTGACCACGCGTTAACGGTGTCATGCCAGGATCAACGACGATAAATGCTTCAAAGTACAACACACGCTCAATATCACGCAAAGCGATATCCAATACCATACCCAAACGGCTTGGTAATGATTTTAAGAACCAGATATGCGCAACTGGTGAAGCCAATTCAATATGGCCCATACGTTCGCGACGTACTTTACTTAACGTTACTTCAACACCACATTTTTCGCAGATTACGCCGCGATGTTTTAAGCGTTTATATTTACCGCATAAGCACTCATAATCTTTAATAGGGCCAAATATTTTTGAGCAGAATAAGCCGTCACGTTCTGGTTTAAACGTACGATAGTTAATGGTTTCTGGTTTTTTTACTTCGCCATAGGACCATGAACGGATTTTTTCAGGTGAAGCCAACGCGATTTTAATCGCGTCGAACTCTTCTTCTTTGGTTACCTGTTTAAATAAGTCTAATAGAGCTTTCATGTGAATTCTCTCCTAATTAGTTACGGTCAAGGTCAATGTCGATAGCAAGTGAACGGATTTCTTTCACTAACACGTTAAATGATTCCGGCATACCGGCATCAATTTTGTGTTCGCCTTTAACAATATTTTCGTACACTTTGGTACGGCCATTCACGTCATCTGATTTCACTGTCAACATTTCTTGCAATGTGTAAGATGCGCCATAAGCCTCAAGCGCCCAAACCTCCATCTCACCAAAACGCTGACCACCAAATTGCGCTTTACCGCCCAATGGTTGTTGTGTCACCAATGAATATGGACCTGTAGAACGCGCATGCATTTTGTCATCCACCAAATGGTGCAGTTTCAACACGTGCATGTAACCAACAGTCACAGGACGCTCAAACGCATCACCAGTACGACCATCAAACAATTTCACCTGTGTTTTACCAGCAGAGAACTGCAATTGTTTTGTGCGTGCATCATCATCAGGGAAAGCTAAATCCAACATCGCTTTAATATCAGACTCTGCAGCACCATCGAATACTGGCGTTGCAAATGGAACTCCTGATTTCAAGTTACGGGCAAGCTCTAAAATCTCAACATCTGTGTAAGATTTGATATCTTCTTTTTTACCCGTGCTGTCGTTGTAGATTTGTTCTAAGAATTTGCGAATTTCAGCCACTTTAACTTCTGACTCCAGCATTTCTTGAATACGTAAACCTAAACCTTTAGCAGCCCAACCCAAATGCACTTCTAAAATCTGACCAATGTTCATCCGTGATGGAACGCCAAGTGGGTTCAACACAATGTCACACGGCGTACCATCTGCCATGTGCGGCATATCTTCTACCGGTACGATTTTTGAAATAACACCCTTGTTACCGTGACGACCAGCCATTTTATCGCCTGGTTGAATACGACGCTTAACAGCCAAATACACTTTGACCATTTTTTGTACACCTGGTGGCAATTCGTCACCTTGTGTTAACTTGCGTTTTTTCTCATTAAAGCGATTATCAAACTCAATACGTGCTTGGCTCAAGCTGTCTTTCAACTGCTCTAATTGACGCGCTGCTTCTTCATCGCTCAAACGAATATCGAACCAATCGTAACGACCAACAGACTCTAAATACTCAGCGCTTAATGCATCACCTTTTTTCAGCTTGTTAGGACCGCCAGTAGCTGCTTTACCTTCAAGCAAACGACGAATACGACCGAACGCATCATCTTCTACAATACGCATTTGGTCCGCCAAATCAGTTTTGTAATGATTCAATTGGTCATCAATAATCTGTTGCGCACGTGAATCGCGATCAATACCTTCGCGTGTAAATACTTGCACATCAATCACCGTACCGCTCATACCTGATGGCACACGCAATGAAGTATCTTTTACATCAGACGCTTTTTCACCGAAAATCGCACGTAATAGTTTTTCTTCTGGTGTCAGTTGCGTTTCACCTTTTGGCGTCACTTTACCAACCAATACATCACCTGCTTCTACTTCAGCACCAATGTAGATAATGCCAGACTCATCCAAACGACCCAACATACGCTCGCTTAGATTAGAAATATCCTGCGTAATCTCTTCCGCACCTAATTTAGTATCACGTGCAACCACTGATAACTCTTCAATATGAATCGAAGTGTAACGATCATCAGCCACTACGCGCTCTGAAATCAAGATCGAGTCTTCGTAGTTATAGCCATTCCATGGCATAAAACCAACCAGCATGTTTTGACCTAAAGCCAACTCACCCATATCGGTCGATGCGCCATCGGCAATAATATCGCCACGTGCTAATTTGTCGCCGATTCTAACGAGCGGACGTTGGTTAATATTGGTATTTTGATTAGAACGCGTATATTTAGTTAAGTTGTAAATATCTACACCCACTTCACCCGCTTTTGCTTCATCATCGTTTACACGAATCACGATACGGCCAGAATCAACGTAATCGACAATACCGCCGCGACGTGCTTGCACTGTTGTGCCAGAGTCAATCGCTACTGTACGTTCAATACCAGTACCAACTACGGCTTTTTCAGCGCGTAAACATGGTACAGCTTGACGTTGCATGTTGGCACCCATCAATGCACGGTTCGCATCATCGTGTTCCAAGAACGGAATTAATGAAGCTGCAACCGATACAATTTGACCAGGCGCAACGTCCATATATTGCACGCGATCAGGTTGTGTCATCGTAAATTCGTTGTGATAACGTGATGAAATCAAATCATCGGTAAATACATTCTTGTTATCCATTTCAGTGTTTGCTTGCGCAATCATGAATTGGCTTTCTTCAATCGCCGATAAATAATCAATCGTGTCAGACACTTTATTACCTTCAACACGGCGATAAGGCGTTTCCAAGAAACCATATTGGTTAGTACGCGCATACAAAGCCAGCGAGTTAATCAAACCAATGTTTGGACCTTCCGGTGTTTCAATCGGACATACACGACCGTAATGCGTTGAGTGAACGTCGCGCACCTCAAAACCTGCACGCTCACGCGTCAAGCCGCCTGGGCCTAATGCAGAAATACGGCGTTTATGCGTAATTTCTGACAATGGATTAGTTTGGTCCATAAATTGTGAGAGTTGGCTTGAGCCAAAAAATTCACGAATCGCGCTTGAAACTGGTTTTGCATTGATTAGATCATGCGGCATTAAATTATCAGATTCAGCTTGGCTTAAACGCTCTTTTACAGCGCGCTCAACTCGTACCAAACCAGCACGGAATTGGTTTTCTGCTAACTCACCCACTGAACGAATACGACGATTACCTAAGTGATCAATATCATCAATCTCACCACGGCCATTGCGTAACTCTAGCAACACGCCAACAACCGCTAAAATATCATCGTTAGATAAGATATTTGCACCTTGGTCGATTTGCGGGCCAACGCGCTCATAAAAAGCACGCATCCAGTTTGCACTGCGTTCTTCTTGTTTGCTTGGATAAGCGCGGCGGTTAAATTTCATGCGGCCAACTACTGATAAATCGTAGCGATCTTCATTAAAGAACAAGCCTTTAAATAACGCTTCAACTGCATCTTCTGTTGGCGGCTCGCCTGGACGCATCATGCGATAAATCGCTACTTTTGCACTGTATTGATCCGGGATTTCATCAATGCGCAAAGTTTGCGAAATAAAGTCGCCATGATCTAAATCATTGGTATATAACGTTTTAATTTCAGTGACTTTTGCTTCAATCAATTTTTCGATCAAATCTTCAGTCACTTCATCATTGGCATGAGCAACCAACTCGCCAGTTTCTGTATCAATGATGTTATTGGCAATCGCACGACCCAAAATAAAGTCAGTCGGCACTGTGATTTTAGTCACGCCAGCTTTTTCAATATCACGAATATGCTTAACGGTAATGCGCTTGTCTTTAGCGACTAAAACTTCACCCGATTTATCAGCAATGTCAAACTTAGCCACTTCGCCACGTAAACGATCTGCAACTAAAGTAAACTCCACGCCTTTTGGGCCAATATGGAAAGTATCTGTATCGTTAAACGTTTGTAAAATTTGCTCTGGTGTGTAACCCAATGCTTTAAGCAAAATAGTCACAGGCATTTTGCGACGACGATCAACGCGGAAATACAAGTAATCTTTAGGATCAAACTCAAAGTCTAACCATGAACCACGGTAAGGAATGATACGTGCTGAAAACAGCAATTTACCAGATGAATGTGTTTTACCACGGTCATGCTCAAAGAACACGCCTGGGCTGCGGTGCAACTGCGAAACAATCACGCGCTCTGTACCGTTAATCACGAATGAGCCGTTTTCAGTCATCAAAGGCAATTCGCCCATGTAAACTTCTTGCTCTTTCACTTCTTTAACAGTTGGCTTTGAAGCCTCTTTGTCCATAATGGTTAAACGCACTTTAACGCGCAAAGGCGCTGCGTAAGTTAAACCGCGTTGTTGACATTCTTTGACATCAAACGGCTCAGCGCCTAATTGATAGCTCACGTAATCTAAACGCGCATTGCCAGAATGGCTGACAATAGGGAATACAGAGCTAAAAGTAGACTCTAATCCGTTATTGGCGCGTTTGTCTGCTGGAATTTCAGCTTGTAAAAATGCTTTATATGACTCTAACTGCATCGCGAGCAAGTAAGGAATCTCTTGCACACTTTCACGTTTGGCAAAGCTTTTGCGAATGCGTTTTTTTTCGGTAAAGGAATAGCTCATAGCGTCTCCTGATATTTTGAGGGTAGAAGACAAAACACTTTCATCCATTTCAATGTTTTGATTTCTAACATCATTATTTTCAATGATTAGATTTTAGTTAACGATTAAATTGAGGCAAAAAATCGTTACATTTTGTTACTCGGTTACTTTTTTGAGTTGTAATATTTTGTTACAACTATCACTGCTTAAAAACGGCTAAGGCTGACGGTTTCCCGTCAGCCCAAGTACGTTCAAATCTTACTATTACTTGATTTCGCCAGTCGCGCCAGCCTCGATCAATTTTTTCAATGCTGCATCAGCATCTGCTTTATTAACGCCTTCTTTAATTGCTTTTGGTGCGCCGTCAACTAAGTCTTTAGCTTCTTTCAAACCAAGCGCCGTTAATTCACGAACTGCTTTAATAACGCTAACTTTTTGGTCGCCAGCTGTTAACAAGATCACGTTGAATTCAGTTTGCTCAGCCGCTGCAGCTGGAGCTGCGCCGCCTGCTGGACCAGCTACTGCTACTGCAGCTGCTGATACGCCGAATTTTTCTTCGATTTCTGTAATTAAAGCAGTTAGCTCTAATACTGTCATTTTACTTACTGCATCTAAAATATCTGCATTTGAAGTTGCCATTTTTATTTCCTAAAATTAAATTATGTATCTGATTAAGTTAAGCTATTTGAAACAGGCTAAGCTGCTTTAGCGTCACGAACCGCTGCAATTGCGCGTGCAAATTTAGTTGGCACTTCGTTAAGTGTACGTGCAAATTTAGCAAGCAACTCTTCACGACTGAGCATTGATGCTAAGGCTTGAACGCCCGCAACATCTAGCAACTGATTTGGTACTGCACCTGCTTTGATCACAAACTTGTCGTTTGTTTTAGCGAAGTCGTTTAACACTTTAGCGGCGGCCACTGGATCTTTACTAATACCAAAAATCAATGGACCAACCATGCCGTCAGCAAGACTCGAAAACGCTGTGTTTTCAACTGCACGACGTACTAAAGTATTTTTTAGTACACGCAGATAAACATCAGATTTTCTTGCACTTGCACGTAGCGTTGTCATGTTAGCCACACCTGTGCCGCGGTATTCTGCGATCACGATTACTTGTGCATTAGCTACTTGTTCGCTTACTTCAGCTACAACTGCTTTTTTCTCTGTAAGATTCAGACTCAAAGTCTTTTCTCCTTTCCGTTAAAATCTCTGTTTCATTTCTGAACCAGAATGAGCTTCTAAACAATAGTCTAGAAACCATTTTACGGCGGCCTTAATCAGGTTTTATTACTTAATATCCTGTATCTGGTTACGCCATCTGCGTTGGTATTAGCAAATTAAAATAGAGGACTTAAGCCTGTAGAACACTTAAAAATCGCCCATTTTTGTTTACTGCAATTAAATCCATTTCGGATACCAACGGTCTTTGATGTTCTTGAGATTTAATTAAATAAAGGCTAACCCAATAAAATAGTCAAATCACAAGCCCAAAGTTCTTTCATTGAGCAGCTTCAGCCACTCAATTATTTCTTATGCAACAGTTGCTTGATCAACACGTACGCCAGCACCCATTGTGCTAGATACAGAAACTTTCTTTAAAAACACGCCTTTACTTGCAGCTGGTTTAGCCTTAGTTAATGCATCTAATAAAGCAGCTAAGTTGCCTTGTAATTGATCAACCGTAAATGATGCACGGCCGATTGTGCAATGGATGATGCCGCCTTTGTCTGTACGATATTGCACTTGACCCGCTTTTGCATTTTTAACCGCAGTTGCTGCATCAGGCGTTACTGTACCTACTTTTGGGTTTGGCATTAAACCGCGAGGGCCTAAAACTTGACCCAAAGTACCAACAATACGCATCGCATCTGGCGTTGCAATTGCTACGTCGAAGTCTAAGAAACCAGCTTTAACTTTTTCAGCTAGATCTTCAAAGCCTACGATATCAGCACCAGCTGCTTTAGCAGCTTCCGCTTGCGCACCTTGCGCAAACACAGCTACGCGAGTTACTTTACCTGTACCATTTGGCAACACCAAAGCACCACGAACCAATTGGTCTGATTTACGTGCATCAATACCTAAATTCACTACAGTATCGATTGACTCGTTAAATTTTGCAGTCGCATTTTCTTTAACTAAAGTTAACGCTTCTGTTACTGGGTAAAGTTTATTGCGGTCAATCTTTGCGCGAAGCGCATTAATACGTTTAGCCATGTTATACACCCTCCACTTCAATACCCATACTACGTGCGCTGCCTGCAATAGTACGCACTGCAGCGTCCATGTCTGCCGCTGTTAAGTCAGGCATCTTAGTTGTTGCAATTTCTTCCGCTTGTTTGCGTGTGATTTTGCCAACTTTATCGGTATGAGGTTTTGGTGAGCCTTTGGTAATACCTGCCGCTTTTTTGATTAGAATCGTTGCTGGCGGTGTTTTCATCACGAATGTGAAGCTCTTATCCGCAAACGCTGTAATCACAACAGGAATTGGCAAACCAGGCTCAACGCCTTGTGTTGCAGCGTTAAACGCTTTACAGAATTCCATAATATTCAAACCGCGTTGACCCAATGCTGGGCCAACTGGAGGACTTGGGTTGGCTTTACCTGCAGGAATTTGCAGCTTAATGTAGCCAATGACTTTTTTTGCCATGGTATAACTCCTAATGTGGGTACAAACGCTTACCGAATAAAAACTTCGTCGCCATCCATCGTTGTCATCACAAAAAAGATCGCTTACATACAAAACGTATGTGGCGCGCTATTTTTTACAATGACGCCTTGACTGGCTTAGAACTTTTTATTCGGGATTTTATAAAGCTCCCCGTTGATAAATACTGCTTAATACTTTTTACAACAAATCTAACAAATCTACTTACTTAAACTTCTTTTTCAATTTGGCTGAAATCTAATTCAACTGGTGTAGCGCGACCAAAAATGACCACTGAAACACGCAACTTACTTTTCTCGTAGTTGATATCTTCAACCGCACCAGAGAAATCTTTAAATGGACCATCAATCACACGCACAATCTCACCTTTTTCAAAGGTTAACTTTTGTGTTGGATTAGACTTACTGTCATCCATGCGCTGTAAAATAATTTCAACTTCTTTATCTTTAATTGGCGTTGGACGCTGGGCGCTACCACCAATAAAGGCCGTTACACGTGGCGTACTTTTGATTAAATGCCAACTTTCGTCAGACATGCTCATTTGCACCAGCACGTAGCCCGGATACAAGCGACGCTCTGTAATTTTTTTAACGCCAGACTTCATTTCAATGACTTCTTCAACTGGCACCAAAATATCACCAAATTGATCTTGCAAGCCAGAACGTGTAATACGCTCTTCAATGCCTGCTTTTACTGATTTTTCCATACCGGAAAAAGCTTGGACTGCATACCAACGCATACTCATTAAGCACTCCGTCCCATTAACCATTGCACCATATAAGCAAATCCGATATCAACCACCGCCAAGAAAGCCGCCATTACCAACACCAATAAAAATACCGCAACGGTAGTTTGTATAGTTTCTTTTCTGGTTGGCCAGACTACTTTTTTTGCTTCCGCAATTGACTCACCAATAAAACCTAGCGAAGCTTGGCCTTGAACGGTAGTCCATAAAACAGCAATAGCCGCGGCAAAACCTGCTAAAACAGCAAGAATCCGCAGCACAAGCGCCTTATCTGCCAGCAAATAAAAGCCAGCGATACCAGCCGCCAACAGCAATGCAGATAACACCAGCTTAATTTTGTCTATCATGTTTTTATAGTCTTAACTTTTAATTAGCTTACTTACTAAGCTTTTACGTCAAATTGTCCGCATTAAAATGCGGCTTATTAAATATGGCAGGCCAAGAGGGTGTCGAACCCCCAACCCTCGGTTTTGGAGACCGATACTCTACCAATTGAGCTATTGGCCTATTTAACTTTTACTAAAACCACAAAAACTACGCTGAGTTGTTAGCGTAGTTTTTGCATTAAAACTTAATACTTACTATTCAATAATCTTAGCGACCACACCAGCACCCACAGTACGGCCACCTTCACGGATAGCGAAGCGTAAGCCATCTTCCATCGCGATCGGTGCGATCAAAGCAACTGTGATTGATACGTTGTCACCTGGCATGACCATTTCAGTACCTGCTGGCAATTCAACTGCACCAGTTACGTCTGTGGTACGGAAGTAGAATTGTGGACGGTAGCCGTTGAAGAATGGTGTGTGACGACCGCCTTCATCTTTACCTAGCACGTAGATTTCTGCTGTGAATTTTGTGTGTGGTTTGATAGAGCCTGATTTAGACAATACTTGACCACGTTCGATATCTTCACGTTTTGTACCACGTAGCAATACACCAACGTTGTCGCCCGCTTGACCTTGGTCTAGTAATTTACGGAACATTTCAACACCAGTACAAGTGGTTTTTACAGTTGGTTTGATACCAACGATTTCGATCTCGTCACCGACTTTTACAATACCACGCTCAATACGGCCTGTTACTACTGTACCGCGACCTGAGATTGAGAATACGTCTTCTACTGGCATTAAGAACGTGCCGTCGATTGCGCGTTCTGGCATTGGGATGTAGCTGTCTAAGGCTTCTGCTAATTTGAAGATTGCTGGTTCGCCGATTGGTGATTGGTCACCTTCTAAAGCGAGTTTAGCTGAACCGTGAATAATTGGTGTGTCGTCACCTGGGAAGTCATATTTGCTAAGCAATTCACGCACTTCCATTTCTACTAGCTCTAATAACTCAGCGTCATCTACCATGTCTGCCTTGTTTAGAAACACAACGATGTAAGGTACGCCAACTTGACGAGCAAGAAGGATGTGCTCACGTGTTTGTGGCATTGGACCGTCAGCTGCTGAACATACTAGGATAGCGCCGTCCATTTGTGCTGCGCCTGTGATCATGTTTTTAACGTAGTCAGCATGGCCTGGGCAGTCTACGTGTGCGTAGTGACGGTTAGCCGTCTCATACTCAACGTGGGCAGTATTAATGGTAATACCACGTGCTTTTTCTTCTGGTGCTGCGTCAATTTGGTCGTAAGCTTTGGCTTCACCACCGAATTTTTTAGACAGGATTGTGGTAATCGCTGCTGTTAATGTTGTCTTACCATGATCCACGTGGCCAATCGTGCCGACGTTGACGTGTGGCTTGGTCCGTTCAAATTTGCCTTTTGCCATCTCTACAATCCTTTGCTTAATCTTTTTATCGATATAATTTTAATAAAATTTTATTAACTTAACGCTCTGTTTTTACCTGAATTTATCAGGCCTTAAAAGTTTTATTTAACTTAATAAAACTTTAACACTACAACTATTAAAACCATTTTCACTTATCAATCATTCTTACTTGGCGCTTTCATGGTGCCCATGGCGGGAATCGGACCCGCGACCTCTCCCTTACCAAGGGAGTGCTCTACCACTGAGCCACATGGGCGCTTGTCTTTTTGACCATGATTCTTAGCGTAGCTTTTAACACCCTTGCTAAACGTAACATTTAGCAAGCTAAGCCACTTTAAGAAACCCAGCATTTGGAGCGGGCGACGAGGCTCGAACTCGCGACATTCAGTTTGGAAAACTGAAACTCTACCAACTGAGCTACACCCGCATAGCCATTAAAATCAACGTCAACAGGCTTAATAGCAACCGCTTACCGCTACTACTTCATTGCAAACTACTAAATTTTGGTGGAGGGGGAAGGATTCGAACCTTCGTACTCAGAGAGAACGGATTTACAGTCCGTCGCCTTTAACCACTCGGCCACCCCTCCTAACCGAACCCGCGATTATGCTGATTTTTTGACATACTGTCAAACAAATTGAGCATTTATTTAACGATTAAAGCTGAGTGTATTTTGCGTTAAATGCAACATACTAAAAACTTTAATCGCTATGTGGATTTTGAGTGAGAATTTGGTGCCGGATGTCGGAATCGAACTGACGACCTTCGCATTACAAGTGCGCTGCTCTACCAACTGAGCTAATCCGGCTTTTTCTTGAAGGCGTGACTATAACAATTTTATTTATTAAAGCCTAGCCCCTTTTAGAAAAATAAATGACTTTTATAGTATTTATTTTGACTTGGGCATTACTTGCTTGTTATTTGCTGCATTACTTAACGATAGTTAAGGTTGGTTTCTTTTTCTCGGGCGTGCTGACTGACTTAGGTGATGCCGCATTAGTTGCGTTATCGGAATCAATATTAATTGATTCATTTTTTGTGTTAACTTTTGCATCAATTTCAAAAAACATACCCTGACCATTTTCTCTGGCGAAAATACCCTTAACTGCTTGCATCGGCACATAAATATTTTGCGATACACCACTAAAACGTGCAGAAAACACAATCGCTTCATTATCCATATGCAAATCTTTGGTGGCCGAATAATTAAGATTAAGTACGATCTCACCATCTTTTACAAACGCCACTGGCACCCGCGTTTGTGGGTTAACAGCAACCAATAAATGCGGGGTTAGATTATTATCAACGCACCATTCATGAATGGCACGAACCATATAAGGTTTAGTGGATATTAAGTCACTCATGTGCTTTAAACTTTAGTGAATAAATTAAATATTCAATCTATTTGCGCATCGCTTTTTCTGAAGGCGTCATCGCATCTGCATACAATGGGCGCGAGAATAAACGCTCTGCATATTTAAGCAATGGCGAAGCTTGGTTTGGCAACTCAATACCATAATGCCCTAAACGCCATAATAAAGGCGTAACAGCCACATCTAACATGGAATAATCGTCACCTAACAAATAGTTTTGCTTGCTAAAAATAGGCACAATTTGCGTTAGGTTATCGCGAATTGTTTTACGTGCTTTATCTGCAATTTCCTGATTATCCGACTCCACATCTTTAATGTGATCGAATAAATCTTTTTCAAAATTATACAAAAACAATCTAGCGCGCGCGCGCATGACTGGATCTGCTGGCATTAATTGTGGGTGCGGAAAGCGCTCATCAATGTATTCATTGATAATGTTCGCTTCACTTAACACTAAATCGCGCTCAACTAATACCGGCACTGCGTTATACGGGTTTAACACGGCCAAATCTTCTGGCTTATTGGCTAAGTCTACGTCAATCACTTCAAAATCCATGCCTTTTTCAAACAGCACAATACGGCAGCGATGGCTAAACGGATCGACCGTGCCTGAGTATAATTTCATCATAATCTTTGTTTCTTTCTTAAATTAGAAATGCGTTCTAATCGCTCATTTTTGCGACACTAATTATCAGCATCGCTGTATTTCTATTTAATGCTTACTTTATTGCTTAACTAGCTATTACTTAATATCTTTCCAGTATTCAGTTTTGAGTTTTTTAGCCAAAACTAAAAGCACACCTAAAAACAGCAATACCCACCAACCCATGTGCTTACGGCTTTGCTTACCAGGCTCAGCCATAAACGCCATATAGTTGGTTAAATCAGCAACGAATGCATTGTATTCAGATGGACTCAATTTGCCTGGTTTTAACAGCTCTAACTGATGCGTTTCATGATTCAGCACTTGCTCACCTTGCAACTCATACAACACATGTGGCATGGCTACTTTCGGATACACCGTATTATTCCAACCCGTTGGCGTTGTGCTGTCACGATAAAATCCGCGCATATAGGCGTAGACCCAATCCGCGCCACGAGCACGCACTTCAACCGACAAATCTGGCGGCGTTACACCAAACCATTTTTTTGCTTCCACTGGATCAATCGACACCTGCATGGTGTCACCCACTTTTTCACCGGCAAACAACAAATTATCTTTGATTTGTTTTTCGGTTAAACCAATATCCATCAAGCGGTTATAACGCATGTATTTTGCACTATGGCAATTAAGGCAATAATTCACAAAAGAATGCGCGCCGCGTTGTAATGAAGCTTTGTCGCTAGGATTAATCGGCGCAGTGATGCTAATTTCCGATTCATTTGCCAGCGCAATAAGTGGCAAAAATGCTAATAAAGTTAATAGTTTTTTGATGTTAGAAATTTTCATATCAACCCACCACTCTCTCTGGCACAGGCTTGGTTTTATCTTTTGCTGTGTACCAAGGCATTAAGATAAAGAATGCAAAGTAGATCACAGTAAAAACACGCGCAACCACTGTCGCACGATCTGCACCGCTTAACCAGCTACCAAATTGGCCCCAAATATTTGATGGAACCGTACCCAAATAACCTAACACTAAAAAGCTCACGACAAACGCAGCTAGCCATTTTTTATACAATCCACCACGATAGCGAATGGACTTCACTGGGCTTTTATCCAGCCAAGGCAATAACGCAAATATCATGACTGATAGACCCATCGCTGCCACACCTGGAAACTGTGAGTTAAAAATCGGCGGCACAGCACGTAAAATTGAGTAATACGGAGTGAAATACCAAACGGGTGCAATGTGCGCAGGCGTTTTAAGCGGATCTGCTGGAACAAAGTTATTGGCTTCAATAAAGTAGCCGCCCATTTCCGGCGAAAAGAATAAGATGCTGGCAAACACGATTAAAAACACCACCACGCCGACCAAATCTTTAACCGTGTAATAAGGGTGAAATGGAATGCCATCCAATGGAATACCGGTTTTTTTGTCTTTTTTGGCCTTGATTTCGATACCGTCAGGATTATTCGAACCGACTTCGTGTAAGGCAACCAAATGCACAGCCACTAAACCAGCCAACACAAACGGCAACGCAATCACGTGAAAAGCAAAAAAGCGGTTCAAGGTTGCATCAGATATTAGGTAGTCGCCACGCAGCCATTCCGATAAATCAGGACCAATGAATGGAATTGTCGCGAACAAGTTCACAATCACTTGCGCACCCCAATACGACATCTGCCCCCAAGGTAATAGGTAACCAAAAAACGCTTCACCCATCAACACTAAGAAAATGCCAACGCCAAATAACCAAATTAACTCTCTTGGATTTCTGTAAGAGCCATAAATCAAGCCACGGAACATGTGCAAGTAAACCACCACAAAAAACATGGAAGCGCCAGTAGAGTGCATGTAACGAATGATATTGCCGCCAAACACGTCACGCATGATGTATTCAACTGAAGCAAATGCTTGTTGCGCATCTGGCTTATAGTGCATGGTTAAGAAAATGCCGGTAACGATCTGCAGCACCAGAATTAACAAAGCAAGCGAGCCAAAAAAATACCAAAAATTGAAGTTTTTTGGTGCGTAATATTCGGTTAAGTGCGCTTTAACAAAACTGGTGACTGGCAATCTTGCATCAACCCAACCCATTAAACCGTTTGGTTCGGTTTTGCCCGCTTCGATTTTAGATGATTCTATTTTGGATAGCGCCATGATTAAGCCTCCGCTTTCGTGTCAACACCAATCAGCAGAGTTGTGTCAGTTAAGTATTGATAAGGTGGCACTACCAAATTGATTGGCGCAGGGGAACCTTTAAAAACGCGACCTGCTAAATCGAATTTTGAACCATGACAAGGACAGAAAAAACCACCTGTCCAGTTTTCACCCATATCACCACCTGCTTGTATTTTTTCAGTAGGTGAACAACCAAGATGCGTGCAAATACCAACCACTACAGCTAAATTAGGCTTGATAGAACGACTGGCATTTTTGCAATAAGTTGGCTGCTGCGGCACTTCACAATTAGGGTCAGAAAGCTGATCATTGTGTTTCGCAAGTTCTGACGTCATTTGATCGGTACGATTGATAATCCACACAGGCTTACCACGCCATTCGGCAGTGATCATAGTGCCTGGTGCAATTTTGCTAACATCCACTTCAACTGGCGCACCAGCGGCTTTTGCGCGCTCACTTGGCAACATGCTACCCACAAATGGAACCGCTACTGCCGCAGCGCCTAATGCGCCAACACCTGCAGTTGCTGCGATTAAAAAGTTACGTTTTTCTTGGTTAACTTTAGAAGGAGCGGAAAATGATAATCCTTGATTATTGCTTAAATCTTTATTAGCTGAATCTTTACTAGATGCGTCTTTGTCAATTTTGTTGTCTGACATTGTTTTCCTTTAACTTGCCTTTTTGGGGCAATGCTATTAATGATGGCGCTGAATTAACATTAATCTGCCCAACCAATTAATGTTAATAAATGTGCTTAATTGCAAAGCGCATGATTATACAATTTTTTGCAAAATAAGCCAAATATATTTTCATAAGTAGTTGAAAATTAACAATTAATACGACTTACTTATTATTGTTAACTACACAGGATTGTCGCAATCTATAAACGTATGCTTCAAGCCAAATGCTTGCGCTAAATGTTCGCCTAACGCTTGCACACCGTAACGTTCTGTTGCGTGATGCCCTGCTGAAATATATGCGATACCCGCTTCACGCGCGACGTGTACAGTCGGTTCAGAAATCTCACCGCTGATATAAACATCAGCGCCAGCTTCAACTGCTTGCTCTATGTATCCTTGCGCAGCGCCTGTGCATAAGGCAATTTTCTGTATTGGCCGCTCTAAATCGCCAATCACCTGTGAAGGGCGATTAAGCGCCAAATTTAAACTTTCAACAAATTTTTTGAGCGATAACGACTGATTTAATTCAGCCAAAGCAATCAAATTTGGCTCATTTTTATGTTTCTGACCAGCCCAGTTTGTTATGGTTAACCCTAATTTCTTTGCTAGCATCACATTATTGCCGAACTCAGCATGTGCATCCAACGGCAAATGATAAGCAAGCAGACTGATATCATGTTTCAGCAAAAACTGAATACGGCGTTTTTTAATGCCAATAATTGGCATGGACTCACCTCGCCAGAAATAACCGTGATGCACTAATATCGCATCTGCATTGGCCTCAAATGCCGCTTCGAGCAAGTTATAGCTGGCAGTCACGCCTGTCACAATATGTCTGACTTCTGACTTGCCTTCCACTTGCAAACCATTTGGGCAGTAATCGTTAAAACGTTCAGGTTGAAGTAATTGATTTAAATAGTTATTCAGGTCACTTAATTTCATGCGTATTCGCCCTTATTTCACCTATACTAATAGTCATCACATTTTAGCAGTTTAAAACATGCAAAGAATCTGGCTTATTTTTGCGCAATCGGTCACCGCCTGCCTAGGTATTTTATTTGTATTGCGTTTGTTTTATCCGCAACTACTCAATACAGCACAAGAACCTATCACCATTAAACAGGTTCAACCTAACCTCAAAGCTGGCACGATCAGTCCTAAAGTCACCTCTAAAGGAAGCTATAGTGAGGCTGCAAGAAAAGCCATGCCAGCGGTGGTTAACATCTTCACATCTAGCCAAAAAACGACAGCTAATCCTCAACAGCAATATAAAGATGACCCTTTATTCAAGCATTTTTTTGGTGATCAGTTAGAAAACAATGAAGATGAACAGCCAGATAGCAGTCTCGGTAGTGGTGTTATCGTTAGCGAACAGGGTTTAATTTTAACCAATGACCACGTTGTGGCCAGTGCAGACGAAATTGAGATTTTATTATCTGATGGCAGAAAATTACCGGCAAAAGTAGTGGGTACTGACCCCGAAACAGATCTGGCAGTGATTAAAGTCGATGCAGATAAATTACCTTCTATCACCTTTGCAGCAACGGATAAATTAGATGTCGGCGATGTGGTATTGGCGATTGGCAATCCGTTTGGTGTCGGGCAAACCGTCACCCAAGGCATCGTGAGTGCGCTTGGTCGTAATCATTTAGGTATCAATACTTTCGAAAACTTTATTCAAACCGATGCTTCAATCAACCCTGGCAATTCTGGCGGCGCATTGATTGATACTGAGGGAAATTTGGTTGGTATTAATAGCGCTATTTATTCACGCAGTGGCGGCTCTATGGGTATTGGCTTTGCGATACCGGCAAGCTTGGCCAAACAGGTGATGGAACAAATTGCGTTAAGTGGTAGCGTTACCCGTGGCTGGATTGGTATTGAAGCGCAAGACATCACGCCAGAACTGGCCGAATCATTTAAGCTAGATAAAGTGCAAGGTTCGCTGATTGCAGGTGTGTTGCGCGACAGCCCAGCGTATGTTGCTGGCGTTAAATCTGGCGATGTTTTGCTAGCAATTAATAATCACGAAGTAACCGATAGCAGCAGCATGCTCAACATTATTGCCGTGCTAAAACCGAATGAAAAAGCAGTGTTAACACTTGCTAGAAATCAAAAAAATATCAAAATTGGTGTATTAATTGGTAAACGGCCCAAGCCAACAGCAGTAAGAAAACAAGATTAAAGCATCATTAGCATTTATTAAGTTTCACTAGCTTTTGTTTCACTAGCTTTTAGTGAGTTGGTTTTAGGCGTTGTATATAACGCCACCAAAATACCCACTTCATATAAAAGCCACAATGGCACGGCCAACATAAACTGCGAAATAATATCAGGTGGCGTAAAAATAGCGCCCAAGATAAAAGCGCCAACAATCACATATCCGCGCACCTCTTTCAATTGTGCAATGCTCACCCAACCAAAACGTGCAATTAGCACCACGGCAATCGGCACCTCAAACGCTAAACCAAACGCCATAAAAAGCGTCAATACAAAATCTAAATACTCAGCAATATCTGTCATCACTGCAACGCCTGCTGGCGCACTATGTATGATAAATCCAAACACTGTGGGAAAAACGGCAAAGTACGCAAATGCCATCCCAATTACAAATAGCAAACTACTTGCCACAATAACTGGCACCATCAATTTTTTTTCATGATTGTATAAACCGGGCGAAATAAATGCCCAAATTTGATACAAAGTATGTGGTAGAGAAATTACGAAAGCCGCCATCATTGCCACTTTCATCGGCACGAAAAATGGTGTAGTCACTGCGGTCGCAATCATCTGACCACCAGCAGGCAGCTTAGTAAGCATCGGCTCTGCCAGCAAAGCGTATATTTTATTGGCGAAAGGAAATAGGCCAATAAATACGATGACAAAACCCAATACGATTCTGAGCAGTCGATTACGCAACTCAATTAAATGTGAGATAAACGATTCAGTAGGCGTGGGCATTTGCGCTAAACCTCAACTTTTTTTGTTTTTTTAACGGGTTTAGCTTTAACGACTTTTTCTGAACCTTCAGAAATAACTTTAGTAGATTTCGCCCGCGGTTTTCGAGCAGTTGTTTGTTTTTGAATCGGCGCTTGATTTTGAGCAAGATTTGGCGCAGGTTCAGCTTTACTACTACCTAAATCTGCAATTGAATTTTCAACTTGATTGACTTGTTGATGAATATTTTGCTCTGCACTAACAACCGCATGGCTGATTTCTTGCTGCAATTTTTGCAATTCTTCAAACCGAAATTCGCGATTGACCTCTTCTTTTACCTGTGTCGCGTAACGTTGCATGCGCCCAGTCAACGCGCCTATCGTGCGTGCTACTTTTGGTAATTTTTCTGGGCCAATAACCAATAAAGCTACGATAGCAATGACAAACAGTTCCGAAAAGGAAATACCAAACATTACAATTAACTCTTAGTCTTGTGAGTGACTTCACCTTCAATAGTTGTGCCAGATTGATGTGGCTGAGTATCAACTTTAGCGTCAGTTACCTGCTCATCTTTCATGGCCTTTTTAAACTCATTTACTGCACCACCAACATCGCTACCCATATTCTTTAATTTTTTAGTGCCAAATATTAAAACGACAATCAATAAGACGATTAACCAATGCCACAAACTGAATGAACCCATGATGCTCTCCTAAATTTAGTTATTTAGCTAATTTGCTTTTGTAGGCAATTAATTGCCGCCAAATACATGAACGTGAATATGAAATACTTCCTGACCGCCTTCGCGACCAGTATTGATCAGCGTTTTAAAGCCTGTCAAGCCTTGGCTTTCTGCCAATTTCGGCGCCAACAATAATGCTTTACCCAATAAGGATTCTTGTGCTTCTGTGCAATCTTTTAAGGTTTCAATATGTTGTTTGGGTACAATTAAAAAATGTATCTTTGCCATAGGCTTAATGTCATGAAAGGCAATAAAGCTGTCATCTTCATAGATTTTTTTGGCTGGAATATCGCCAGCAATAATTTTACAAAAAATACAGTCCGCGCTCATTATTTACTTCGACTTTCTTTCTCTGTAATACCAGACAAACCTTCACGGCGCGCTAGTTCGTCCAGCACATCTTGCGGTTTTAAACCTGCGTGACTCAGCATAATCAAGGTATGAAACCACAAATCAGCAGTTTCATAAATAATTTCTTCTTTGTTACCACCTTTGGCTGCAATGACTGTTTCAGTCGCTTCCTCACCAATCTTTTTTAAGATACTGTCTAACCCTTTAGCATACAGTTTCGCCACATAAGACGAAGTTGGATCAGCGGCTTTACGCTGTTCCAACAATTCTGCTAATCGATCTAATACATCATTCATGCTATTCAGTCTTAATCACTAATAATCTTTAAAAAACCATCGCGAAAAATCAATCGTGATATATCGTTTTAGGGTCTTTTAGCACAGGCTGGTCAATTAACCATTGCGCTTGCGAATCTTTATCTTGTTCTAGCTTCTTAAAAAAACAATTATGTCGACCCGTATGGCAAGCGATTCCACCAATTTGTTCCACTTTAATCAACACAACGTCTTCATCACAATCCAGACGAATCTCATGCACTTTTTGCGTGTGACCGGATTCCTCACCTTTACGCCATAATTTATTACGTGAGCGCGACCAATAAACAGCTTGTTTTGATTCATTGGTTAACTGTAAAGCTTCGCGATTCATCCACGCAAACATTAACACACGCCCACTATCAAATTCCTGCGCAATTACAGGCACCAAGCCGTTTGCATCCCAATTTACTTCATCTAACCAATTCATATTGTCAGCCCGCTCAAAGTCTAACCTCAATTTTGTGGCTACGCATATATTCTTTTGCCTGCTGGACTGTGTATTCACCATAGTGGAAAATACTCGCCGCTAGCACAGCATCCGCGCCGCCAATAGTCACACCATCAACCAAATGCTGTAAATTACCGACACCGCCAGAAGCAATCAATGGCACATCTACCGCATCTGAAATCGCGCGATTTAATGGATTATTAAAACCAATTTTCGTACCGTCTCTGTCCATGCTGGTGACCAATAATTCACCTGCACCCAAACTGACCATATATTCAGCCCATTTGACTGCATCTAGCCCTGTCGCTTTACGGCCGCCATGGGTAAAAACTTCCCATTCAAATGGCTGATTGTCTACCTTTTTAGCATCGATGGCTACTACAATGCATTGTGAACCGAATCGCGCAGCGGCATCTTGTACCACTTGTGGATTCAATACGGCGGTCGTATTTATACTGACTTTATCAGCACCCGCGTTGAGTAAACGACGCACATCCTCCACCTCGCGCACGCCACCACCAACTGTTAAAGGAATAAATACTTGGCTGGCCACTTGCTCGATAATATGTAGAATCAAGCCGCGATTATCTGAGCTGGCAGTAATGTCTAAAAAAGTGAGTTCGTCTGCACCTTGGTCATCATAGCGCTTGGCAATTTCAACCGGGTCGCCAGCATCACGCAACTCTAAAAAGTTGATGCCTTTCACCACGCGACCATTGGTCACATCTAGGCAAGGAATGATGCGCTTTGCTAATGCCATTGGCTTAAATCCACTTCATTATTTTGAGCTGATTTAAAGTCATTAACTCAGCGAGTCTGCAAGACTTTGTGCAGCGGCAAAATCCAGTGTGCCCTCATAGATCGCACGACCTGTAATCGTACCAATAATACCCTCACTTGCCACCGCGCACAGTTTGCGCACATCATCTAAATTAGTTACACCGCCTGAAGCAATCACAGGAATAGTTAAGGCTTGGGCTAAGGCAACTGTCGCCTCGATATTCACGCCAGTTAACATGCCATCGCGGCCAATATCTGTGTAAACAATGGCATTAACACCATAATCTTCAAACTTTTTAGCCAAATCAATCACATCATGTCCGGTGAGTTTCGACCAACCATCAATCGCCACTTTGCCTTCTTTTGCATCTAAACCGACCATAATTTGACCAGGGAAAGCATAACAAGCTTCATGTAAGAAGCCCGGCGTTTTAACAGCTGCTGTGCCAATAATCACGTAATCGATACCGTCATCTAGATAACGCTCTATGGTTTCCAGATCGCGAATACCACCACCTAATTGAATAGGAATTTCACCTTTAACAGCGTTTACAATCGACTTGATGGCATTCTCGTTAACAGGCTTGCCTGCAAATGCGCCGTTCAAATCGACTAGATGTAAACGCTTGCCGCCTTGATCAACCCAATGCCGCGCCATCGCGCCTGGATCTTCTGAAAATACGGTGGATTCTTCCATAAGGCCTTGTTTTAAACGTACACAATGGCCATCTTTGAGATCAATTGCAGGAATAATAAGCATGATTGTTATTGATTAAAAATTACAAAAAAAATGGAGTTAAAGATTCTAGTTTATCAAGTCTTCACTTGTTAACTGCTGATTAAGGTTTCCAATATACAAAATTGCGCAGTAATTGCAAGCCGGCTTGCGCACTTTTTTCTACGTGAAACTGTGTTGCGAATATATTATCTTGCGCCACAACACTGCAAAAACGCTCAGGATATTCAGTTTCACCGACAGTTAAAGCAGCATCCAAAGGGGCGGCATAATAACTATGTACATGATAAAACCGCGTGGCATCTTCAATATCTTGCCACAAGGCGTGCGGCTTATCTTGGTCGTTTTTTAATTGATAGACTTGATTCCAACCCATGTGTGGAATCTTCAATTTCTCATCATTCACTATTTGATGCGCCGCAAAACGTTTCACATCGCCTTTAAATATGCCCAATCCAGCTGTATCGCCCTCTTCAGAGTGTTCAAACAACAATTGCATGCCGATGCAAATACCTAAGAAAGGTTTATTGGCTGCTGCATACAGGATGGCATCACGTAAGTTTCTACTATCTAATTCGCGCATGCAATCTGGCATTGCGCCTTGCCCAGGAAAAACAATGCGCTCTGCCAGCTGAATCACAGAAGCATCACTGGTGATGACAACCGATTTACCCTGCGCGACATGCTCAACCGCTTTAGAAACGGATCGCAAATTGCCCATGCCGTAATCAACGACTGCAATATCTATTTTAGTCATGTGCTAATTTAATCAATTATTGGTACCGCAGCGATTATAAGCTGCCTTTGGTAGATGGCATGATGCCCGCCATGCGTGCATCGGGCGTAACTGCCATGCGCAAAGCGCGTCCAAAAGCTTTAAATATCGTTTCAGCTTGATGGTGCGAATTGTGGCCTTTTAAATTATCGATATGTAGTGTGACATTGGCGTGATTCACAAAACCTTGAAAAAATTCGTGTACTAAATCAACATCAAACTCGCCAATTGCGGCACGCGTAAATTGGCAATTAAATTCCAAACCAGGACGACCTGATAAATCCAACACCACGCGACTTAACGCTTCATCAAGCGGCACATAAGCATGGCCATAGCGATTAATGCCTTTTTTATCGCCCACTGCTTTTGAAAATGCCTGGCCTAAAGTAATACCGATATCTTCAACAGTGTGATGTGCATCAATATGCAAATCACCTTTGGCCTGAACGTTAATATCCATCATGCCATGGCGTGAAATCTGATCCAGCATG
The DNA here is from genome assembly GCF_000384375.1 of Methylotenera versatilis 79. Lineage (NCBI taxonomy): Bacteria > Pseudomonadati > Pseudomonadota > Betaproteobacteria > Nitrosomonadales > Methylophilaceae > Methylotenera > Methylotenera versatilis. Next base: position 520,159 of record NZ_ARVX01000001.1, read on the forward strand.
TGGTCTAAAAAACCGAGCCCAGTATTAAATTGTGAAGTGCCGTTGCCATCGATATTAATCGAGACAGTAATTTGCGTTTCTAATGTGTTGCGGATGACTTCAGCTTGGCGCATGGGTAACTTAAATGAAAACAATCAATAATTTAACCGTATTTTAACTCAAACTAAGCCTTGGGCGCAAAGTCACCCTAAATAAACACAGCAAATAAAAAAGCCGACTAAATAGTCGGCTTTTTACCATGCTAAATATTGCTTAGCTTGAAAAAACTATTACTGAGCCGCAGCTGGCGCTGCTTCTGCTGGAGCAGTTTCAGCTGGTGCTTCTGGAGCCGCTTCAACTGGTGCAGCTTCTTCAACTGCAGCTGGTGCTTCAGCCGCTGGAGCCACTTCTTCAACAACTGGCGCGTCAACTGGCGCTTCTTGAGCTGGTTTATTACCAGTTAATAGATATAAACCTAAAAGTACTGCACCTGCGATTAATGCCCATGGTAAGTATTTACCAAGACCACCAGCTGCAGCTGAGTTGCCACGTGCTAAGCCTGAAATTTCAGCAGCTGAAGCTGCTGGATCTGCTGCGCCATAGATTGCTGCACCAGCAACCACGATATCAGCACCTGCATCAACTACTTGGCGAACTGTTGCCGCTTTAACACCGCCAGCAACAGAAACTTTAGCGCCGGTGTTTAAACCAGTAATCAAAGCCAAATCAGCAAAAGGTGTTTGACCAGCTGCTTGTTGATCTAAACCAGTGTGAACACCAATGATGTGCGCGCCTAATTTTGCGACTTCTTTAGTACGTGCCACTTTGTCTGTTACGTTAATCAAGTCAACTTGTGCTTGTTTACCATATTTATTAGCAACATCAATTACACCCTTGATAGTACCAAGATCAGCAGTACCAAGAACAGTAACGATGTCTGCGCCGGCTTTGTAGAATGGCTCAGCTTCGTAGAAACCAGCATCCATTGTTTTCAAGTCAACTAAGATTTTGTTGTTTGGAAATTTTGCACGCAATGTTTTTAATAATTCAATACCATTGTGTTTAATGCAAGGTGTACCGATTTCTAAGATATCTACGTGTGGTGCTACTTTAGTTGCCAATGCAACTGTTGCGTCAAAATCTAATGAATCTAATGCCATCTGGGTTTGTGCCATGGTGCCTATTCCTCCGAGCTCGCTAATAATTTAAAAGGGTTCGATAAAATTATTTGATTAAAAAATTAATATTCTGTAGTTATTTTGTTTTAATTCAAAGTAATTTTACAAAATACTATTTGCACATTTTGTACATTTCGACATCATAACCGCAATTGATTCAATATTTCAACAATTTGGTCATAATTTGATTACAAAACAAGTACCTTAGCGTACTTATGCGCCAGTTGTATCAGTTAATCTGATTTTAAAATCGTTGTAAGTGCTTGTATAAGGCTATTTGATTGCGCATCTGTGCCTATAGTGATGCGAATATATGGCGCGATTCTTGATGGTTTTTTAAAGTGTCGCACAATGATATTGTGCTCACGTAACTTTTCCGCCAACTCAGCACCACCCAGCGTTTTGTGTTTTGCAAATATGAAATTAGCGCCTGATGGCAAACTTTCAAAATTGAGTGCTTGCAAGTCGTTAACCAATTGATGCCTTGTCGCGACTACTTTTGCACAAGTCTCATCAAAATAAGCACTGTCTTGCATGGCGGCAACTGCACCTGCTTCAGCAAATCGATCAATTGGATAGGAGTTGAAACTATCTTTGACACGGACTAGCGCTTCGATTAAGTCCTTATTCCCCAACGCATAGCCCACACGCAATCCCGCTAATGAGCGCGCTTTTGAGAGCGTATGTGTGACCAGTAAATTGGGATAAGTATTGATTAACTTAACCGCCGATTCTGTACCAAAATCCACATAAGCTTCATCAATTACCACAACCGAATGCGTATTTTGGCGTAGCAATTGTTCTATGTCTGAAAGCGCTAACGGAACCCCTGTTGGCGCGTTAGGATTCGGAAAAATAATGCCACCATTAGGTCGCGCATAGTCATGGATATCAATGTTAAATTGTTTATCCAACGCGATGGTTTCATATTGAATACCATACAGCCCACAATAAACTGGATAGAAACTATAGGTAATGTCAGGAAATAACAGCGGCTTTTCATGTTTTAATAAAGCCTGAAAAACATGCGCCAGCACTTCGTCAGAACCATTGCCGACAAACACTTGATTGGGCTTTATATCGATGCCTTGCAAACTAAAGTTTTGTGCAATAGCCGCTTTGAGTTTGTCAGAATTCGGGTCTGGGTAAAGCCTTAAGCTATCAGCAGCTTCTAACTTTAGTGCTTCAATCACTTTAGGGCTTGGGCCATAAGGATTTTCGTTTGTGTTAAGTTTAACCAGACTATTTAGTTTAGGCTGCTCGCCCGGCACGTAAGGTGTCAACTTATGTACAACATCACTCCAGAATTTACTCATTGAAATAATCCCACTATTTCAAGCGATATTCAGCTGATCTTGCATGCGCGGTTAAACCTTCGCCATGCGCAAGTGTAGAAGCAATTTTGCCCAATTTTTGCGCGCCATCTTGAGAAACCATAATCAGGCTTGAGCGCTTTTGAAAATCATATACACCCAAAGGACTAGAAAAACGCGCAGTACGCGAAGTCGGCAACACGTGATTCGGTCCTGCGCAATAATCACCTAGTGCCTCGCAAGTATCACGCCCCATAAAAATAGCACCTGCGTGTCTAATCTTCTTGCTCATTTCAAGCGGATTTTCAACAGATAATTCCAAATGCTCTGGCGCAATGTAGTTGCTGATTGCAATCGCTTCATCTAAATCTTTGGTTAAGATTAACGCGCCGCGGTCTGATATCGAGGTATTGATAATATCTTTGCGCGGCATGGTTTCTACCAGTTTTTGCATGCTGGCAGCAACTGCATTTAAAAACGTCGCATCTGGGCTTAACAATATAGACTGCGCTAATTCATCATGTTCCGCTTGGCTGAATAAATCCATCGCAATCCAGTCAGGATTAGTCTTACCATCGCAAATCACCAAAATCTCTGAAGGCCCAGCAACCATATCAATACCCACCACACCAAATACACGGCGCTTTGCTGCTGCAACATATGCATTACCTGGCCCAACGATTTTATCTACTTGCGGCACGGTTTGCGTGCCATAAGCCATTGCACCTACAGCTTGCGCGCCACCGATACAGAATACGCGGTCAACGCCTGCAATCGCAGCTGCCGCCAAGACTAAGGCGTTTTTTTCACCATTTGGCGTCGGCACCACCATGATTAACTCTTGAACACCCGCCACTTTTGCCGGAATCGCATTCATTAATACTGAAGACGGATAAGCGGCTTTTCCGCCTGGTACGTATAAACCAACACGGTCTAATGCAGTCACTTGCTGACCGAGTAAAGTGCCATCTGCTTCAGTGTAGCTCCATGATTGCATCACTTGTTTTTCATGGTAACTTTTCACTCTATCAGCAGCCGCCTGCAAAGCTGCGCGTTGCTCAGTTGGCAATCCATTTAATGCCGCTTGTAATTCAGCTTGGCTAATTTCCAACTCAGCTAATTGAGTCGCATTTGTTTTATCAAAACGATTGGTGTACTCCAATACCGCAACATCGCCGCGGGCCTTTACGTCTTTCAATATATTGGCTACAACCACGTCTATAGAATCATCCTGCGCGGTTTCAAACGCCAGTAAGGCTTTCAAATCCGCATCAAATGTCGATTCTTTTGTGGATAAACGTCTAATCTTCATGACTCAAATACTTTCACATTTCTTTTGAATACTTAACACTATAAATAGGCCAATTAAATTGGTGAATTTTAGGCTGGCAAAGTGATTGCGCTAGCAAAACTCTCAATAATCGGCTGCAATTGCGCACGATTCAATTTTAACGATGCCTGATTTACGACTAAACGTGAGCTGATATCGCCGACAAACTCTACGGCTTTAAGGTTATTCGCACGCAGAGTGCCGCCCGTGCTCACCAAATCGACAATCACATCTGCCAAACCAACCAACGGGCCAAGCTCCATTGAGCCATATAATTTAATCAAATCAACATGCATGCCCTTAGCAGCAAAATGCTCACGCGCGGTTTTGACATATTTCGTCACCACTTTCAGCCGCGCACCTTGGCGAATACTGGCTTCGTAATCAAAGCCCTCACGCACCGCCACCATCATTTTGCATTTGGCAATTTGCAAATCTAACGGCTGATACAAACCTTCGCTGCCATGCTCATCCAGCACATCTTTGCCAGCTATACCTAAATCTGCCGCGCCATATTGCACGTAAGTTGGCACATCCGTTGCGCGCACAATAATCAGCCGCACATCATCGCGATTGGTTGGCAGGATCAGTTTGCGTGAAGACTCAGGATCTTCCAACGCATGAATACCCGCAGCAGCCAATAATGGTGTGGTTTCTTCGAAGATTCTGCCTTTACTTAATGCAATGGTAATCATGATTTTTTGCTTATATTTTGGGGTTAAGTCTGTTTTAATTTATTGCGTTATTTAGTGTGCGCGACGCACTTTTGCGCCTAACTTAGTTAACTTCTCTTCTAAATATTCGTAGCCACGATCTAGATGATAAATACGCTCAATCACCGTTTCGCCTCTTGCCACCAAGCCAGCTAAGACTAAGCTTGCTGAAGCGCGTAAATCGGTTGCCATTACAATCGCGCCGTCTAAAAACTCTACGCCTTTGACTAGCGCAGTATTGCCGTCAATGCTGATATCTGCGCCTAAACGTTGCATTTCTTGCACGTGCATAAAACGGTTTTCAAAAATCGTTTCGGTGACTTTTGCAACGCCGGTTGCAACTGTGTTTAACGCCATAAATTGTGCCTGCATGTCTGTTGGAAAAGCAGGATGTGGCGCAGTACGAATATTGACTGCTTTTAATTTGCCGTCACTTTTTACCGTGATACTGTTTGCATCGCTAGTCACTGTTGCGCCAGCATCGCGTAATTTTTCAATCACCGCATCCAGCAAATCAGCACGCGCATTCAGTAATTTCACTTCGCCACCTGTCATTGCCGCTGCCACCATATAAGTGCCTGCCTCAATGCGATCGCATACGATTGAATGATCAGCACCATGCAATTTTTCCACGCCAATGATGGTAATCACATCGGTACCCGCGCCAGTAATATTCGCGCCCATTTTAATCAAGCATTCTGCCAAATCGACCACTTCAGGTTCTTTGGCAGCATTTTCTAATACTGTTGTACCTTCAGCCAAAGCAGCCGCCATCATCAAGTTTTCAGTGCCTGTAACCGTGACCAAATCCATGTAATAACGTGCGCCTTGTAGACGACGATTGGGTAAATGCAAAGTGCTAGCTTGAATATAGCCGTGCGTAATATGAATCGCCGCACCCATTGCTTGCAAGCCTTTAATATGCAAATCCACAGGGCGTGAGCCGATCGCACAGCCGCCTGGCAATGAAACACGTGCTGTACCAAAACGCGCCAATAAAGGGCCAAGCACCAGAATGGAAGCGCGCATGGTTTTCACCATTTCGTAAGTCGCTTCAAACGATTGCACGTCCGAAGCATCTAAACTCACTTTGTCAGCATCGCGCGCTACTTTAACGCCCATGGTATCTAACAATGTGATGGTAGTATCGATATCTTTTAACGCCGCGATACTGCTCAAATTCAGTGGCGTTTCAGCCAAGAGTGATGCACATAAAATCGGTAGTGCTGCATTTTTTGCACCAGAAATGGTGACTTCACCATTTAACGCAAAACCGCCTTCAATAATCAGCTTATCCAACTAAGCAGCCTCGCCCAACAATGCTTGCAACTCACCACTTTCGTACATGGCGCGCATAATATCTGAACCGCCTAAAAACTCACCGTTTACATACAATTGCGGAATAGTTGGCCAATTGGCATATTGCTTGATGCCTTCGCGAATCGCTTGATCCTGCAACACATCAACCGCTACATACTGTGCATTACAGGCATCTAAAATTTGAGTAGCCAAGTTAGAAAAACCACATTGCGGAAATTTTGGGCTACCTTTCATATATAAAACCACTTTATTACTGGTCACTGTTTCTTTAATTTGTGCTTGTGCGTCCATCTCTTACTCCTAAACTGATGTCTTAATTTAATGTTTTAATCTGAATTTTTACCTGAAAAATGATCGATTTTTATTGGTTAAGTATTTGCCATTTTTCAGGTGTATACGTTTTCATACCTAATGCATGAATTTCTGCGCGCATACGATCGCCCAATGCGGCGTAGACTAACTGATGCTGTTGCACCATATTTTTACCCACGAAAGCAGGGCTGACAATCACCGCTTCGAAATGCGTGCCATCATCGCCTAATACTTGAATGTAATCGCAAGGTAACCCTTGCGTGATGTAATTTTGTAACTGCGCTGCGCTTAACATGCTTTATTAATCCGTAATTTTAACCATCTAATAAGTAATCTTTAATTAACAGCTTGAACTCAATACTGAATCTTGGCCGTTAATTTAACCTCTTAATTTATAGCCGGATTTTAACATTTTTAGCGCTGCCCATGCTAACGCTAATAAGAAGCCTAATACGACTACCAAACTCAACCAAGGTGAAATATCACTTTGCCCAAAAAAACCGTAACGAAAGCCATCTATCATGTAGAAAAATGGATTAAATTTTGACACGGTTTGCCAAAATGGCGGCAAGGAATGAATCGAGTAAAATACACCAGATAAAAATGTCAGCGGCATAATAACGAAGTTCTGAAACGCTGCCATTTGATCAAATTTATCCGACCAAATGCCTGCAATAATGCCAAAAGTGCCTAATAACGCGCTGCCCAGTAAAGCAAATACAAATATCCACAATGGATGCACCAGCGTTAAATCGACAAACCAAAGGGCGACTAGATAAATACTGATGCCGACTAAAAAACCGCGAATGATTGCCGCAGCTAAAAATGCGATAAAAAATTGTAAATACGATAATGGTGTTAACAGTACAAATACAATACTGCCCATGATTTTAGATTGCACTAAGCTAGACGAACTGTTCGCAAATGCATTTTGTAGCAGCGACATCATAATCAAGCCAGGGATTAAAAATGCGGTATATGGCACGCCTTTGTATACCTGCACATGACTTTCCAGCACATGCGAAAATATCAATAAATACAGCAGCGAAGTTAATACTGGCGACGCGACCGTTTGGAACGCTACGCGACAAAAACGCAGCAACTCTTTTTTAAATAAAGTATACGTACCGCGCCATTGCGGCGAAATCAAATCATCAATTAGATTCATATTGACCACTCTTGCCACCGACTAGTGACATAAATACATCTTCCAAATCCGCTTCAATTAATTGCATATCTTCTACCTGAATCTTGGCTTTTCGCAATGCACTCAAGGCGAATTCCACTTGATTCAGTTCAGTCAACGCCAGTGTGTAAATACCATTTTCACCATTTTTCAACATCGGCAATAAAGCTGGCGGCAAACTCGCTGTGCCAAGATTCAGGCGCAAATTTTTGCCTGGCAATTTGCTTAATAAATTAGCGGTAGTATCTAACGCTACTATCTCGCCTTGCTTCATCATCGCCACACGCTCACATAAAGTCTCGGCTTCTTCAAGATAATGCGTAGTGAGAATAATCGTATGACCATCTGCATTTAATTTTTTGATAAACGTCCACAACATTTGGCGCAACTCAACATCCACGCCAGCGGTCGGCTCATCTAAAACGATTACTGGCGGCTTGTGCACTAAGGCTTGGGCAATCAATGCGCGGCGTTTCATACCACCAGAAAGTTTGCGCATATTGGTATGTGCTTTGTCGGTAAGGTCTAGACTTTCAATCACCTCATCCACCCAAGCATCATTTTCACGACCACGGCCAAAATATCCCGCCTGAAAACGCAGCATCTCGCGCACATTAAAAAATGGATCGAACACCAACTCTTGCGGCACAACACCCAAACTTAAACGCGCGGCTTGATAATCATCAATCACATCATGTCCCATGATGGATATTTTGCCCCGCGAAGGCTTTAACAACCCGGCCAGAATATTGATTAAGGTTGATTTCCCCGCACCATTTGGACCTAATAAACCAAAAAATTCACCCTGTTCAATGGTTAAGTCAATGCCTCTTAGCGCATGCAAATCACCAAAGTGCTTATGGATTTGTTCAATCTTTATCGCTGGGGCTGATATTTTATCTGCCATCTTCACTTTCATCTTTAGAAATCTTTAAATTTAAAGTAGCTTTTGTTAAACATGCACAGGATTTACATTGCAGCCGCATAAACTTTTCTATTTCAACGTCATTTAATTGGCATGTACAAAAACAAAACCCCATCATTCAGATGGGGCTAAAAAAACGAATTAGTAGTTTTTATTGCAACAAAATAAGTGTTAACTAATTAATTACTTCAGTTTTATTAATCAATTTTTGACTAATTTATTAAATCAGCGACATCATACAATTGCACTAAGCTGATTAAATTAGCAGGCAAATTAACAAATGTCAGCGATTGATTTTCTTTCTCTGCACGGCGCTTCCACTCTAAAATCAAACTCACTGCGCTTGTATCTACATCGGTTACATTCGCAAAATCGATTTTCGTGTTTTCAATTGCGAACGCTTGGCTTTGTTTTAGCAGATCATTGGCCGTAGTAATAAGCACATCGCCACTAACATCCCAGCCACCATTTACCTGCGTTACTTTCACAACGCTATTTTGTGCAATATTATTTTGTGCCATGCTGCTCAACTTAACTATTTTAAAAATTACTAACTAGCCGCTTTGTTTTTATCAGCAAGCTTTTTAATCAAACTATCTAAACCATTTTGACGTATTTCTTGCGCGAATTGACCACGATAATTCGTCACCAAACTTACACTTTCAATCACGATATCGTACACTTTCCATGCATCAGTTTGTTTTTCCAACGCATAATCTACCGCCACTGGCTGGCCACCGGGTTGTAATATCAATGTTTTAACAGTCGCAGTATTTGCACCGTCATCTAAACGCAATGGTTTGTACTCAATTACTTGATTTTTATATTTTGATAGTGCCGTTGCATAAGTACGCAATAACAATGTACGGAATTCCGCTTGGAAGGCGGCCTTTTGCTCTGGCGTTGCATTTGTCCAATTTTTTCCCAGTACCAAGCGTGAAACGCGGTCAAAGTTAAAGTTAGGTAAGATTTTTTCCTCTGCCAAGGCAAATATTTTTTGCTGATTACCCGCTTGAATATCTTTATCGTTTTTTACTACAGCCAACACATCTTCAGCTGTACGTTTAACCAAGGCATCTGGACCTTCTGCCGCAAATGCACCAACGCTAAAGCACAACATCGTGGTTGCAATTAATAACTGTTTTGTCGCATTTTTAATCATGAGCAATCCTATTTATCGTTTCTTAATGTATCTATTAATTTAGCTTCTTTAAGGTTTTACCGGTTTTGTGATTTCATCTAACGGGTTTGCACCTAACGCATCATCTGTACTTTTGGTTGATGGTGATTCTGAAGCATTTGATTTAGTTGAGTCAGCTGCTGGCTCTGACGCTTTGTTATATAAAAATTGACTAATCATTTTTTCCAACACGACTGCATCTTGCGTTTGCGTGATTTTGTCGCCATCAGCCAACTTAACCTCATCGCCACCTGCTTCTAAACCAATATACTGCTCACCCAATAAACCCGCTGTGTAAATATTCGCAAACGTATCTTTTGGAAATGGATAGCGCTTATCGATATTCAGACTAACCACCGCTTCAAAAGTTGCTGAATCGAATTTAATATCTGCAACACGTCCAACGACAACACCAGCACTTTTAACTGGTGCACGTGGTTTTAAACCACCAATATTTTCAAAATTAGCGGTAACCGTGTAGGTTTCACCAATATTGCTACTGGTTAAATTGCCCACTTTCATGGCCAGACCAAGCAGCGCAGCCAGCCCTAATGCCACAAAAATACCTACCCATAAATCAATCGTTGTTCTTTCCATCGCCCTGCTCCTATTGCCTTACATGCTAATCATTAATGAGGTTAATACAAAATCTAGCCCTAAAATTGCTAATGACGATGTCACCACTGTTCTGGTCGTCGCGCGGCTCACACCCTCGGCTGTTGGCGGCGCATCGTAACCTTCAAACAAGGCAATCATGGTACAAGCAACACCAAACACAAGGCTTTTTATCACGCCATTTAAAATATCAAATTGCCAATCAACATTGGCCTGCATTTGCGACCAGAATGCGCCTGCATCTACACCAATTAACGGTACCGCAACTAAATAACCGCCCAAAATACCGACCATTGAAAACAACGCAGCCAAAATTGGCATCGCAATCACGCCTGCCCAAAACCGTGGTGCGATAACGCGTGAGATAGGGCTAACCGCCATCATTTCCATTGCAGATAATTGCTCGGTCGCTTTCATTAAACCAATTTCTGCCGTAATAGCTGTGCCAGCACGTCCTGCAAATAACAGCGCCGTCACCACAGGGCCTAATTCGCGCAACAACGATAAAGCCACCAATACGCCGATAGACTCGGATGAACCATACTTTTGCAAGGTGTGATAGCCCTGCAAAGCCAGCACCATACCGACAAAAAAAGCAGATACCAATATAATAACCAGCGACATAACGCCCGTAAAATAGACTTCTCGAACAGTTAAATGAAATCGGCGAAAACTTTCACCAGAAGAAGCCAGCGTTAGACCAAACAGTCGCGCACCAGCGCCTAAGCGCCAAACGTTGTCACTGAATTTATGCCCTATGCTGCGCAATGTACGAACTAAACAGACAAATAAGTTAGATTTAATCATCTTATATATACTTCAATTATGTCGCTTTAAAATCTAACAAATCTTGCTTGTAATCACCCGCTGCATAATGAAACGGTACTGGCCCATCTTTCTCGCCATGCACAAATTGATGCACAAATGGCAAGTCTGATTTACGCAAATCTTCTGGTGTACCTTCTGCTGCAACCACGCCATTGGCAACAAAATAGACATAATCTGCGATGGTAAATGTTTCTTTTACATCATGCGACACGATGATAGAGGTTGCGCCAAGCGCATCATTTAAAGTGCGAATCAAATCGCAAATAACTGCCATAGAAATAGGGTCTAAACCTGCAAAAGGCTCATCGTACATAATAATATCGGGATCAAGCGCAATTGCTCTTGCTAGCGCCACACGCCTCGCCATACCACCAGACAACTCAGTTGGCATCAATTTATGGGCGCCACGTAAACCAACAGCATTTAATTTCAGCAGTACCAAATCGTGAATCATACTTTCAGGTAAATCGGTATGTTCACGCATCGGAAAGGCCACATTTTCATATACAGACAAATCGGTGAATAATGCGCCCTGTTGAAACAACATACCCATTTTGCGGCGCAATTGATAAATGCCAGCGCGGCTTTGTTTATGTACCACCTGGCCGTCAACGCGCGCCTCACCTTTGCTTGGCTTAAGTTGCCCGCCGATTAAACGTAATAACGTGGTTTTACCGCTGCCGCTGCCGCCCATAATGGCAATTACTTTGCCACGCGGAAACACCATGTTGATGCCTTGATGCAACATGCGGTTTTTATAGCCAAAAGAAAGGTTGTCGAGTTCGACGATATTTGGAGTCATTTGATGTGGGATTTAATTTTGTAGACATTCTAAATCAAAACGTCTAACAATCAAAAGTTTAAATAGATAGTATTACAAACAAAAAAGCCCGCATATGCGGGCTAATCTATTAAAACGCAAGACAAACGATATAGGGTGTTCCATCTACAATTTGTCCTGTTGCCACAGAAGGTTGTCCAGCTACTGCTACTGCTCTCAAAGAACCTGTTGCCGTATTACCATCATCTAGATTAGCATCAATTTGCTTAACCAGTCTACCAGCAATGTTTTCAGTACAAGTTACATATGAACCCGTCATTGGAGCAGCGTCCACAATAGTTGCAAAGCCAGGAAGACTTTGTACTCCAAAACGACCACTTTCAGCATTACGTGGTAAATATGCAGGATCATTAACTGCTGTAGGACCTGTTGCAAAACCAGCTAAACGTACATGTTGCCAAAATAAAAATGATTCATCTGTAGGAGTTGTAGAATTCCATGCTCCATTAATTTGCGCATTATTAAGCGTTGCTGCTGGCGAGCCTGCTGCTGTGCCGCCATTTATGTGAACTGCCACATTAGCATCATCACCAGGAATTGCACGAAACTTATCCTGGTAGCCGTAAATAAAAATTTGTACGTTTTTAAGATCTGCAGTGATATTTTTTGCCTTAGCACTATTAATCAGTTCCTGCCCTCTTAAAACACCGCCCAGCAACAGGCCGATAATCACCAGCACGATGGCTAGCTCAATAAGGGTAAAACCTGTTTGTTTATTCATTGTGGTATCCTTTTAACCGATATTATCATGTGATTTTTTATTGCAACAATCACAATTTTGTCATAATTCATGCAAACAACATGCCAATGCATTTTCACCGCATCAGGTCTTGTTTAATGGCTATTTAAGTTATTTTGAAGTAAATTTAACCCAAGCAATAAAAATGCTTGTTGAGATTTCGTCATAACTGACAGATTATTGACACATTAACGACAACGTACCTTCTAAATACGGACTATACCCGATGTTTAAAACCCTATTCAATTACCACAAAATAAATCTTATTTTGATTAGAAACTCACACCGTGTTTTAGCATTAATGTTGCTCTCACTGCATGCTTTTTTAATTTGGGGCAACGAGCAAAATTACTTAAAACAAACACTTTTCTTAGGAACATACGCTTTGTTTTTGTTATGGCAGCCTATTTGGCGCAGCACTGAAAAACTTTCGCGGCCAGCGCTCGCCATCTTTATTGGCGTCGGCATTATTGGCTTTTTTTATTCCAGTTGGTGGTTAACTGCGCTTTGGCTATCTATTTTATTTGGCTTGCTGGGCGGGCGGATTTTTTCAGAAGAAACCAAAACCAACCGCATTATCCATATTTTGGCAGCCAGTTATTTACTTTCAATGCTGCTATTGTGGGTTGTACCAAAACTACTCGGCGCATCTGATGATTTAGAGGCGGCTACTTTTGTCATTCGCTACTTGATTCCGCTGTTACCGATCACTATCTTTTTTATTGGCAATCAAACTAGCAAATCGGGCCAATTACCGGTTTTAGACTTTTTCTATACCTTATTACTCATGCTTGTTGCCTTGATTTTAGTACTTGGCAGTTACGCAATTGGTACACTAAACACAGTTAACTACATACAAGTGATGTTTATCACCATATTCAGCATGGCTTTTGTATTGCTGGCGTTTAGCTTCTTATGGCAGCCCAGCACACGTTTCTCCGGCGTAGAACTTTTGATGTCACGCTATCTGTTAAGTATCGGCATGCCATTTGAAAAATGGGTAAAAAGTATCGCGGTTTTGGCTGAAATCGAATCGACTCCAAACGGTTTTGTGCAAGCTGCGATGATAGAAATGACATCACTAGCTTGGGTTTCTGGCGTTTCTTGGTTGGCAGATGAGACACAAGGCAAATTGGGCGAGTCATCCAAACATCAAACCAATTTTAGCTTTAAAGATTTTCACATGACATTGCACACCAATTGGCAAATTTCACCCGCTTTGTATGTACATGTAAAATTGTTAACCCAAATTATGGGCGAGTTTTATGAAGCCAAACGACGCGAAGAAACCTTGCGCCAGAATGCTTATATGCAGGCATTTTATGAAACAGGCTCACGTTTAACACATGATATTAAAAATATTTTGCAATCGGTTGGCACACTGGTTTCCGCGGCTGAACAAACTGAAGATAAAGATAACGCTGCGTTACTTAACTTAATCCGCAAGCAATTACCTGTATTAAATCAACGTATTGCTGCGACTTTAGATAAACTTAAAGCACCGAATGAAGATAAAAAGCGCGTAGAAAAAATGTCTGCATGGTGGAAAAACCTGCAATTACGTCACACGCAAGATCGCATTGAATTTAAAGCCAGCGAATTACCTAAACAAGATATTAATGCAGAAGTGCTAGATAGCGTGTTGGATAATCTGCTGAATAACGCATTAGAAAAAGCCAAATATCAGCCGAATACACTGATTACCATTGAGATGCATCACATTGCAACGAGCGGTGATGATGGCAAACATTTTTGTATTGATGTGACGGATACGGGTAAAGCGATGGATGCAGCGATTGCGCATGATTTGTTTAAAAAACACATCGCCTCGCACAATGGATTAGGCGTTGGTTTATATCATGCCGCACAAGATGCCAAACAAGCAGGATACAATTTGATTTTAGATAGCAATGTGAATGGCACAGTAAGATTTAGAGTGCAGTTGAGCGCTTAATCGCGAATCTGAATTGTTGCAATTAGCGCCCTAAAAACATATGCCAGCTTTCGCTGGCATATGATAATTGCACAAAATTTGAAACTTACAATTTATAGCTCGCCGTAAGAATGCAAGCCGCTTAAGAACATATTCACACCCAAAAATGCAAAGGTTGTGACTAGCAAGCCAATTAATGCCCACCAAGCCAGTACTGGCCCGCGCAAGCCTTTAACCATACGCAAATGCAACCATGCAGCGTAATTCAACCACACAATTAATGCCCAAGTTTCTTTTGGATCCCAACTCCAATAACCGCCCCACGCTTCTGCTGCCCACATCGCACCCAAAATAGTCGCAATAGTAAAAAATGCAAAGCCCACAGCAATCGCTTTGTACATCACGTCATCGAGCACTTCTAAACTAGGCAAGCGGCTGGTTAAAATGCCTTTTCTGGATAACAAGTAAGCGCTCGCTACCATTGCCGCCAATGAGAAAGAACCATAGCCAACAAAGTTTGCTGGCACGTGGATTTTCATCCAATAACTTTGCAATGCGGGTACTAACGGTTGAATCGCATCTGCGCCGCGATCGAATCGATACCATAGAATAAATGCGACGGCAGCGTTAATAATTAACAATACAAAACCGCCCAATTGTTTAGTATTAAATTTGTCTTCGTAATGCAGATATAAAAGTGAGGTAATTAAACAGAATAAAATAAACACTTCATATAAATTACTGATGGGAATATGTCCAACATCTGGCGCGATTAAATAAGATTCGTACCAACGCACCATTAAGCCGACAAAGCCAAACAACACCGCGCTCCACGTTAAGGCAGATGCCACACGGCCAGCAAAATCGCTGCGTTTATATAAGGCAAACCAATAAGTGACCATGGCTAAAATAAATAGCACATTCATCCACATGACGGCAGATTGGCTGGAAATCAGAAATTTTAAGAAGAAAGCCTGTGTGGCGCGCGCTTGGTCGCCATGATACATGCTAATGGAAATCAAACTAATGACGCCCACACCAATCACTAATTTGGCTAGATTTTTCCAACGCCAGCCTAAGTAACTAAATGCAATCGCCGCACCAAATAAAAAACTCACTTCATAAATATCCATATGCTGCGAATATTTGCTGTAAGCGAAAATAGCGCCCGCCACCAATAAAATGGCATAAAGCCAATCCTGCACTTTTAACGTTTGCCACAATGTTTTAGGCGCGAAACTTAATGCATTTGTGTTCATGATTGCTTCCTTGATTTGGTCTAAACAATCTATTAAGAAAGTATCTGACCTAATTGTTTTTTTATACGTTCAAAATCTTGCTCAAAATCTAAATTTTTGCGATTCGCCGACATCGCAAACAGCACTTCATCCGCTTTGACTAACAACCAAATACGTCGTTCACGAATATAAAACATCGAAAAAATACCTAAAACCAGCAACACAGAGCCCAAATACACCCATTTTTGCCCTGGCGATTTGGTTAACTGAAAACCACTAGCTTCCACTTGTTTGAAATCTGCCAGTTGCAAATAATATGGCGTACCATAAAAAAACGTATCGCTAAAAGCATTTAAGCTATCTTGCAACATCGATTGCACCTTAGTATCAAATACCAATGGCTTTTTATTCGCTTGCGAAAGGCTTAAATTATATGCTTCAAACGCGGCTGAATTCAGCATTTTAATATAGGTTTGCGCAGCTTTTTCACGCTGCGGTTCTGGCACTGCTGCCTCGATGACTTTAGCAAGATTGGTATAACCGCCATCCGCAAACGTATGTAACAATTGAATCACACTACCTTCAAACTGCGCTTGCAGTTTCGGATCTTTAGTTTCCATATTGCCAATTAATTTTTTGGCGATCGTTGGATACAATTTGCTATCCAACATGGCAGCGCGGAAACGCATAAATCCGTTTATTTCAAAATCATCATCTACCGGAATGCGCAAAAACTTAAAGTCTTCTTGCACCGTTTCGCGCATGCCAGAGATAAAAAATGATTTGCCATCTAGCTGCATCGGCTGCATGTAAGTGACATATTCGCGCGCTTGGCCTGATGTGTCACGCAGTTTGTAAGTGACATTGGGGCCAACGTTACGCGGCTTGCCTTTGCCATCTGGCGTTAAATTTAAGATATTGAATTTACGAAATTCGTTAAATTCAACCGTTAACTGATCTTCGCCTTCGCCAATCAAGGTTTTTTTGAAAATCTCACCATCCAGCGTTGTCGTATTCGCATTTGGTTGACTTAAATCCCACACTTTAAAGTTAACGCTTGAGCCACCATCTTGAAAATCCGACTGATAAATGGCGATGCCTTTATAGACCAGTGGATGATTGACGCTGATGGTACTTTTCAGCGGCTGTTTTAAATCTTTGTCGGTGATCTCAATATCACTTTCGAACGATTTTGGCTGCCCAGTCGCGTAATGTTCGATGCGAAAATCTTTTAGCGCCACTCTAAAAGGCAACTCTTGCACCAAATATCCATCACGTACGCGCACAAATGCCACATCATCACTGGTACCTTCCGGCAATGTCATATTGGCGCGAAATGATCCATTATTAGCGCTTAAGCGACTAATTGCCGGCACTTGGCTTTCTGGAATATCCAATACCTCAATTTTTTTATTGCCCAGCATTTCTTGTATTTTTAAAGGCAAGTTTCCATCTAGTAATCCGCCAAAAAAGATAATCACCATCGCCACATGCGTAAAGATATAACCCAAACGCTGATGCGTGCCTGCTTTGGCTGCAATTAATTCATCACCATTTTGTTGCGTTTTAAATTTGAATTTAAAACCTTGTTCACTTAAATAGCTTGCAAGTTTGTTTTGTGTTTCAACTAGGCTTGCTGATTGTTGATTACCAGAGTATTTAAAATTAGCTTGGTGGCTGAACGCGCGTAGCGATTTTTCTGCCGCATGTTCTTTAAAGGTTTTCCATTCGCGTACCATCAACGGGCTATTGCGATAAATACATAAACTGGTCGAAATCACTAAAAACAGCAGAATCACCAAAAACCAGATGGCGTGATAAACATCGAACAAACCGAGCTTTTCAAATGCTTCAAACCAAAACTGGCCAAACTTAACGATATAGTTTTCGTAGGGTTCATTTTGTTTTAACACTGTGCCGATGATAGATGCAATGCCCAAAACAGTGAGCATGCTCACGGCAAAGCGCATAGAACTAAATAGCTCGTAAAAACGATGATGAATAGGAGTAGGTTTCAAAATGTGAGTGTTTTCAAGGTTTGACTTTAACGCTGACTACAGCAAGTTGGAGGACATGAAAATTTAAAATGGGAATATAAACATAAAATGTTTGGCAAAATGGTGTGAAAGTTTCCATTTATTAAGCGTTAATTAATTTGGCTAAAATTAAAGGTGATTAAAAATCACCCTTAATTCAAACTCTATTAGTCCAGCGCCCAAATAATCACAAAATTAACGCAAACCTTGTATGTAGTCTGCAACCGCTTGCATTTCTGCATCCGTCATTTTCGCGGCAATTGCTATCATCATCGGTGCATTTGCACGCTCACCAGTGCGGAAAGTTTTTAATTGCTGTTGCGTATAGTCTGCATGTTGACCTGCTAAACGTGGAAATTGTTTTGGAATGCCAGCGCCTTTTGCACCATGGCACGCAGCGCATGCTGGCACGCTGGTTTTAGCGATTCCGCCACGATAGATTTTTTCACCTAACGAACCAGCACCATTGGTTTTAGCTTTTGCTAGCGTTTGTTTTTGCCCCGCAAAATAAGTCGCTAGATTTTGCATATCTTCAGGTGTTAAGTTAGTCACCATGCCTAACATCACCGCATTCGCACGCGTGCCATCTTTAAAATTAGTTAATTGTTTCAACAGATATTCTGGATGCTGACCCGCTAATTTTGGATTCAAACTAATGACACTATTGCCATCTACCGCATGACAAGCTGCACAGACATTTTTCACGATTTGCTCAGCGGTTTGTTTACTGGCTGCAGCTACAGGCTTTGCGGCCGCTGTTGCTTTTGTCGCCTCTGCTGGTTTTGTTTCTGCAAAACTCTGTGTGATGAACAAACTGGTCACTAAAAAAGCCATTACGGTGATGCACTTAACGCTATTATTTAACGCACTTTTAACGCTAGCAAAAACTTTGGTAAACATTTTTAAAACTTTCCTAACTATTTAATTATCCTAATATTTTATCAAAAATCAGCTGTTCGTGATAGCATTTATGCCTTAAGTTTCACTGACAAAACATCCAATGCCGCTATTTCAAAACGCCACCTTTTTCATCTCAGCCCATCATCTACGCGATTTACCACCAGCTTCCGGCATTGAAGTCGCATTCGCAGGCCGCTCAAACGCAGGTAAATCTAGCGCCTTAAATACGCTCGCCAACCATAATCGCTTGGCGTTCGTCAGTAAACAACCTGGGCGAACACAACTGATTAACTTTTTCACACTTGGTAACGACCGCCACTTAGTCGATTTACCTGGCTACGGTTACGCAAAAGTACCAGAAAGCATGCGTGCGCATTGGCAAAGTGTATTGGCGCGTTATTTATCTGAACGCACCAGTTTAGGTGGCTTGGTTTTGGTGATGGATAGCCGTCATCCGCTCACTCCGCTAGACCGACAAATGCTGGATTGGTTTTGCCCCAGTGGTAAACCTGTGCATGTTTTATTAACTAAATCAGACAAATTATCACGCGGTGAAGCGGGATTAACGCTGGCAAAAGTGCGTAAAGAGTTGTTAGAAACTTGGGACAAAACCTATGGCAGCAATTGCACAGTGCAACTATTTTCCAGTTCTAAAAAATTAGGCGTCGAAGAAGCTGAAAAAGTAATTGGAAAATGGCTGTTTGCAGGTGAAGATGAGGCAAGTGAACAAGGTCAAAATATATGAAAAAACCAGCCATAGTGCTCGCAACACTCTTTTTATTGAGTCTTGCGCACAACACAGCATTGGCGTTAGAAGCATCGAAAAGCATCACTGTTACGCCGCTATTAAAAACCACAACCAGCTGGAACGGCGTGCCAATCGCTTACCCAAACGGTCAGGCAGAAATCACCGGCATGCTGGTAGAAATTGCGGTGGGCGGAGAAACGGGCTGGCATTTGCACGCAGTGCCATCGTTTGGCATGATGCTTGAAGGTAGTTTAGAAGTATCACTGAAAGACGGCAGCACTAAAATTTTACATGCAGGTGATGCGCTAGTTGAGGTGGTCAACACCTTACATAACGGGCGCAATATTGGTAACACGCCTGTAAAAATCGTGGTGTTTTATGCAGGCGTGACGGGCAGCCAGCTCACTGAAAAATCGCAACCTTAATATCAAGCGTTGAATGCCTGTGAAAAAAGCTGTCTGTAAAAAACGGTTAAGCCTTTCAGTTTATTTCTTTAAAAATACCAAATCCCATACGCCGTGACCTAGCTTAATACCGCGATTTTCAAACTTGGTTAATGGCCTGTAAGCAGGTTTTTCAGCATACTCTTGTGTTAAGTCAGTCGCCGTATTTTGCAATTGCGGTTCGGATTTCAACACGTCCAAAACCCATTCTGCGTATTCTTGCCAATCGGTTGCCACGTGAATGTAAGCACCCACTTTCAATTTTGCACATAACTGCTTGATGAATCCCGCTTGAATCAAGCGACGTTTATGATGACGTTTTTTATGCCAAGGATCCGGAAAGAAAATATGCACGCCATCCAAGCTGGCATCAGCAATCATATGTTGCAGCACTTCAACCACATCATGTTGAATCACACGAATATTGTTAATGTTTCCTTCTTGGATCAGCTTAAGTAAACTGCCAACGCCTGGCGTATGCACCTCTGCTGCTAAAAAATCACAACTCGGTAAAGTTTGGGCGATTTTGGCTGTACTTTCACCCATACCAAACCCAATTTCTAAGATTTTTTTAGATTCAGTTCGATTAAAAGTCGCATTCAAATCTAACAATTGTTCTGCATATTCAACACCAAATTGCGGCCATACCTCTTGCAGCGCACGCTCTTGACCTTTGGTTAATCGGCCTTGGCGCAGTACAAAGCTGCGGATGCGGCGATTCCTTAAATTGTTGTCTGGCGTTTCGTCCGAAGTTTTGTTTAGTTCTATTGGATTTTCAATCATGCCGCGCATTATACTGAATTTAGACTCAATTTATTTCAAAGCATGTGTGCTTTATCGCCACTTTTAAAGCCGATTAAATCGTTTGAAATGCCTTTGCTCAACGCAATCACTTTAAACAACTCACCCATTTCGGCAGGCGAAAGCAATTTTTGCGCGGCAGTGGCAAGCGGAATATAGGCAGCGATATCGTATGGCGAAGTTTCAGCTAATATTTCTAAAATCCCGCAATTCATCAAAAAACTGGCCTGATTACAGTATCCCGCCAGACTTAACCCATTAGAAAGCCCAGCTTCTGCAATCGCAGTAAAATTCACATGCGCAGTCACATCTTGCAGGCCAACATTCAGCAGCGGATCGCTATGTGCTTGATGCTGGTAATGACACATTAATGTGCCGGCGCTGCGTTGCGGATGATAATACTCTGGCGCACCGAACCCATAATCCAACATCAAGATAACACCTTGTTTTAATGATTGCGCCAAGCTTGCAATCAGCCCATTTGCTGCAGGGCAAACTTCCGTCAGATAATCGTTTGGTAAAGAGTGTGTACTGACTTCTTTAATTAAATCTACATCAGCTAACGGATTATCTTGCCAAATAAGCTTTTGCTGTTCTGTAGCATCAAACGTAACACCACGTTCAAGCCAGTCCTGTTGTGATTGATAGATAAGATGCACAGGAATCGCATCTAATACTTCATTACCGAATATCAAACCGACAAAATTGGTTGGCAGCGTATCTAGCCAAACTACACGTTTGAATATATCTGCAGATAATAACGTCTGCAAAGCCTCAAGCTGAATCTGACGCAAGTAATCACTTACTTCCAAAATATAATATTGTGCTGGCAATTGATTTAACTGCTGTAATTCAAGCAATAAATCTGCGGCCAATTTGCCAGTACCCGCACCTAATTCCAAAATGTTGCCTTGTGTTTCCAGCAATATTTGCGCCACTTGTCTTGCCAATGTGCAGGTAAAAAGCGGTGAGATTTGCGGTGCGGTAACAAAATCTCCACCACCTTTTACAGAGTCTGCGAACTTAACACTGCCGCCGCTGTAATAACCTAGACTGGGCGTATATAAGGTCATGTGCATAAACGTGGCAAAATCTATCCAACCACCTGCATCATTAATTTTTTGCTGAATTAAAGTGGTTAACTCTTGGCTGCGACTTTGCGCTAACAGGTCTGGAATGGGGTGATTTAGATTTAATGATGAGGCCATAAGCCATTATAATATTCGATTACTAAAGTGAGTAAAAATTGAGCCAGTCTCTACACAATAAAACCTTGGATAATAAAGTCGTGCTAATCACTGGCGGCGCAAAACGCGTGGGCGCGGCGATTTGTCGCGAGCTACATGCTTGCGGCGCACAATTGATGATTCACTATAAATCATCCACCAATGAAGCGCGCGCATTGCAAGCAGAACTGAATTTGCAACGCGCGAATTCTGTGGCGATCATTCAAGGCGATTTACTGAATATCGCGGTTTTGCCTAGCTTGGTGCAAGAAACGGTGAAACATTTTGGCCAATTAGATGTGTTAATCAACAACGCATCCAGCTATTACGCCACTGAAATCGGCGCGATAACCGAAGATAACTGGCAAGATCTAATGGGCAGCAATCTAAAAGCACCGATGTTTTTAGCGCAAGCTGCTGCAACAGAATTGCGCAAAAGTCACGGCTGCATTGTGAATATCACCGACATGCACATTGAACGGCCGAAAAAAGGCTATGTGGTTTATAGCGTGGCTAAAGCAGGTTTAGTGACGCTTACCAAATCACTGGCACATGAATTAAGCCCCGAAGTACGCGTTAACGCAGTTGCGCCTGGGCCAGTACAATGGCCAGAAAATAATCCGCAATTTGATGAAGTGTATCGCCAACGCGTGATTTCACAGACTTTACTCAAACGTGTAGGCGAAGCATCAGACATTGCCAAAGCAGTCAAATTTTTGGTAGCCGATGCACCATTTATCACAGGCCATGTATTGGCGGTGGATGGCGGGCGGTCTTTAAATTTATAGTTTCAAACATGAATAAACACTCAATATGATTAAACATTTGCCTGAAAACCATTCCAACAACTTTATTAAGCTGCGCAATAGCTTGATTTCGTCCACTGGCAAGGCCATTGGCGATTACAACATGATTGAGGACGGCGACACGGTTTTGGTGTGTATGAGCGGTGGCAAGGATAGTTACACCATGTTGATGATGTTATTGGCTTTGCAAGAGCGTGCGCCGATCGACTTTAAACTTATTGCCATGAATTTGGACCAAAAGCAGCCGAATTTTCCTGCGCATATTTTGCCTGAATATTTTAAAGATTTAGGTGTGGATTACCGCATTGTTGAGGCTGATACTTATTCAGTGGTTAAAGAGAAAATTCCTGAAGGCAAGACCACTTGTAGTCTTTGTTCACGCTTACGGCGCGGCATTATTTACACCACTGCAAAAGAATTGGGTGCGAATAAAATCGCGCTGGGACATCATCGTGACGATATTGTAGAAACACTTTTTCTTAACCTGTTTTTTGGCGCCAAATTAAAAGCCATGCCACCAAAACTGGCTACTAATGATAAACAAAACGTGGTGATTCGCCCTTTAGCTTATTGTGCTGAAAAAGATATCGCCAGCTATGCGCGACAAATGGCGTTTCCGATTATTCCGTGCGATTTATGCGGCAGTCAGGAAAATCTTCAGCGCCAAAAAGTAAAAGATATGTTGCAAGCATGGGAGATTGAGCAACCTGGTCGCGTGAATAATATTTTCCGCGCGATTGGTAATGTAGAACCTTCACACCTTGCAGATACTAATTTATATGATTTTAAAAGTTTAACGCAAGCCAAGACCTGCGACGAAGATCCTCTTTTTGGTGATATTGCAGCCAAAGAATCTGAAAATATTTCAACAAATTCCAGCGGCGCATTAAGTCTAGCCAGCAACAATGGCACACGTATTGAGTTCACCCGAAACAAATAAGCCAACATACAAATAACCGAGCAAATGATTAAATAATCGGTTTTTTGCATTGACTTATTGTCTACAAGTCGATTAGCTTGCTATCATCTACGCAATTACTCACTTTTAGCCATTATCTTAGGCATTAATGTCAAAACTACTCATTGTAGAATCACCTTCTAAAGCAAAAACGCTTAAAAAATACCTTGGTAACGATTTTGAGGTGTTGGCCAGTTATGGTCATATTCGCGATTTAATTCCTAAAAATGGTGCAGTCGATCCTAACAATCATTTCGCCATGAAATACGACATTATTGAGCGTAATGCCAAACATATGGATGCGATCACGCGTGCGGTAAAAAATGCGGATAGCATCTATCTGGCAACCGATCCTGATCGCGAAGGTGAAGCGATTTCATGGCATATTGCCGAAATTCTAGCTGAGAAAAAACTCCTTAAAAACAAGCTATTAAAACGCGTTGAATTTAATGAGATTACGCAAACAGCGGTAAAACACGCCATCGATAATCCACGCGATATTGCGATGAATTTGGTCAATGCGCAACAAGCACGCCGCGCGCTGGACTACTTGGTTGGTTTTAATTTATCACCGTTATTGTGGAAAAAGATTCGCAGGGGCTTATCCGCAGGCCGCGTGCAAAGCCCTGCTTTGCGCTTGATTGTAGAACGTGAATTAGAGATTGAAGCGTTCAAATCTCAAGAGTATTGGTCGATTCATTTAGATGCGCTGAAACATACGCATAGCTTTAACGCCAAGTTAATCCAATTAAATGGCGAAAAAGTAGAGCAATTCACCGTCATTAATCATGACCAGCAAGCTGACATTGTCGGCAAATTATTACTCGCTAGCGCAGGCAAAACCACTGTTTCGCGCGTTGAGAAAAAGCAACGTAGCCGCAGCCCTGCCGCGCCATTTACCACATCGACTCTGCAACAAGAAGCCGTACGTAAACTTGGCTTTACCACTAGCCGAGCGATGCGCGTAGCACAACAACTGTATGAAGGCGTTGATGTAGGCTCTGGCACAACAGGTTTGATTACCTATATGCGTACCGATTCGTTCAGCTTAGCGACTGAAGCAGTGATGAGTATTCGCGATTATGTCAAAAAGAATTTTGATGCAGAATACTTGCCAAAATCGCCGATTATGTACAAAACCAAAGCTAAAAATGCGCAAGAAGCGCATGAGGCGATTCGTCCTACCGATATTTCACGCAATCCAACCGCGATGCGCAAATATTTGAATGATGAGCAATTTAAATTATATGAAATGATTTGGAAGCGCACGCTCGCTTGCCAAATGTCACCTGCCAAATTTGATGCAGTGAGCGTCGATTTAAGTGTTGGTTCTGAGGCCAATCTATTCCGCGCCACTGGTCAGACATTGGTATTCCCAGGCTTTATTGCTGTGTATATGGAAGGCCGCGATGATGAAGAGGAAGAAGGTGAAAGCAAGTTACCGCACCTTGAAACTGGCGAGATTCTGAATGTTGAGAAAATCTACGGCGACCAACATTTTACCGAACCACCGCCAAGATACGGCGAAGCGAGCTTAGTGAAGATTTTAGAGGAATACGGCATTGGCCGCCCTTCTACTTACGCCAGCATTATCAGCACCTTGCAAGACCGCGAATATGTCATTTTGGACAAGAAACGCTTTACGCCAACCGATGTAGGTCGCGTGGTGAATAAATTCTTAACCGAACATTTCACTAAATATGTGGATTACGACTTTACCGCCAATCTTGAAAATGCGCTGGATAGCGTAGCCGATGGTTCGCGTGAGTGGATTCCATTAATGGATGAATTCTGGCAAGGCTTTAATGCGCAAATTATCAGTAAAGCCGATGTAGACAGACCTGGCAACGAGCTAATAGATGAAGCTTGCCCAAAATGTGGCAAACCCTTACAAAAACAACTCAGTCGTTTTGGTAGTTTTATTGGCTGTACGGGCTATAACGATGAGCCAAAATGTGACTATAAACGTAGTTTGAACGGAACGGCACAAGCAGGAGCTGATCCAGTAACGATTGGTACTGATGCTGAATCTGGTAAAGAAATCTATTTAATGAATGGGCCTTATGGACCCTATCTGCAAATTGGTGTGGCGATTGAAGGCGAAAAGAAAAAACCGAAACGCGTCAGTATTCCGAAAGAAATACCGATTACCAATGTGAATATCGATATCGCTAATATGCTGTTATCACTGCCACGCGATTTAGGTTTGCATCCAGAAACGAATAAAAAAATCGTGGCGAATATTGGGCGCTTTGGGCCTTATGTGAATCATGATGGTAAATTCAAATCGATTCCAAAAAGCGATAGTGTTTTTAGTATCGATTTAACAGGTGCAGTTACATTGCTAGCGGCCGCCAATACTGGCCCTGCACCATTATTAGAGTTGGGCGCACATCCATCTGGCGAAGGCAGAATTGAAGTGTTTGCTGGCCGTTATGGTCCTTATGTACAGCATGGAAAATTACGTGCAACACTGCCAAAAAGCATAGAGCCTGAAACATTAACATTGGAAGAAGCGCTTGGCTTGTTGGCTGAAAAAGCAGCCAAAGAAGAAGCTACGGGCAAAACTAGCAAGAAAAAACCAGCGGCTAAAAAACCTGCTGCCAAGAAAGCCACTGTTAAAAAAGTTGCTGAAAAATCAGATACCAAGGTTAAAGCAACGGTAAAAAAAGTGGCCGCTAAGAAACCAGCAGCTAAAAAAGCCTCCACAAAAAAATTGGCTTCTGAATAAAAGTTACTTAATTTAAGTGGTTAATAGTTAACACTAAATAACCACTTAAAATGATTGTGTAAACGTTGTATAAAAAACGGCTCTGAATTACTTCAGAGCCGTTTTTTTAATTTGGTTGTAATTCTATTTAAAATTTCAAACCAGCCTTACTCTTAAAGTATCTCTAGTTTAAGAAATCTTGCCTGACATCGCCACATTGTTATGTGTAGGTTTAGCTTGCAAAGATTTAAGCTGCAAATCTATTTGGCCAGTTGTTGTCATTTTCGGCTCGCTGTTATATTCCACCCATTTACGCACACGGTTTGCATCACCTATACGCGTTAATTTACCGGTTGAATCCAACAGCACAATAATCATTGGTTCGCCACCAAGTTCCGCTTGCATAACCAAACAACGGCCTGCCTCAGTAATATAGCCAGTTTTCGACAATCCAATTTGCCACTCACCACCGCGAACTAAGCCATTAGTGTTGTTAAAATTAACGGGGCTAGTACGATGGTTAATATAAACCTCATGCGACGGACTTGTACTTGCCATTCTAATTTCTGGATATTGGTAAGCAGCTTCTACCATTTTCGCCAAATCTTCTGCAGTTGATATGTTGCGGCTATTTAAACCTGTCGCATCCAAAAACTCAGTGTTTGTCATACCAAGTTGTATGGCTTTTGCATTCATCGCTTTAAAAAACGCATATTTTCCGCCAGGATAATGTCTGGATATTGCAGAAGCTGCGCGATTTTCTGATGCCATCAGCGCTAATTGCAACATATCGCTACGACTTAATGCCGAACCAACGCTCAATCTTGAGCTACTGCCTTTTAAATAATCCACATCTTCATCGGTAACAGTCAGCGTGTCATCCAGCGATAAATTTGCATCCAACATCACCATTGCGGTCATTAATTTAGTAATAGAAGCAATTGGCGTAGGCGCGTTGGTGTTTTTCGCGTAGATGATTTCACCTGTATTTTGATTGATGATCAACGCTTTTGCAGATGCTAATTGTAAAATACCGCTACCATCGTAACGATCAGCAGCTAAATATTCTGATTGTGTAAAAGTGCGCGCTTTAGTTGATGCGTGGGGCTTAAAATTGACTTTTTGTACCTTACCGCCTTTAATTGTCGTTTTTACACGTGATTTAGTTACTGTGCTTTTGTGACTTTTAGAGGCAGTTTTATTGACTTTTTTCTGCGCAGCCAACGTCTCAATTGGCATTGCTACCAGCGAGAATGCCACATAAAACAACACGATTTTCTTTAACAGCTTATTCATTTCAATGACCTTATTTCAACTACATTTGAAATAGATAATATATAAAAAATGTTTATTTGTCATTAGCTTAGCGCATATTTGTAAAAATAATATTAACATATTAAATATTGTGACTTTTTTGACACAACTGCTTTAAAAGACATCCGAAATTAGGTGCGAGTGTTGTCTTTATGCGAAAATACATAGACCAACTGCAATCTACTATTGTTCAAATGATCTGTTTAATTAATCATTTTAAATAAAATATGGCTTAATAAATACAATGAAAAATCCTGACACTTTATATTACACCGCAGAACATTTATGGGTGAGCCAATCGCCTACTGGCGAATGGTCGGCGGGCATCACAGATTATGCACAAGATTTATTGGGCGACATTGTGTTTATTCAACCACCTAATATCCATGATGTACTGATAAATGGTAAACCTTGTGGTGTGGTTGAATCGGTTAAGACTGGTTCAGATTTGCATGCGCCGATGGATGGTGTTGTGACTGAAATTAACAATGATTTGTTAAATGCACCCGAAGGCATTAACGATAAGCCTTATGCCGCGTGGATATTTAAATTTAAACCCACTGATGCTAATGCTATAACGCATTTTTTAACTGCTGATGCTTATGCAGATTTAGTGAAAAGTTAACGGATTAAACTAACTTTGGTTAAGCCAATAAGTTTTTAATTTGGCAACACAAACTTTACTTTAAGTAGCAATTCTTGCAATTCATCCGTTAATTGCCTGCGCAAATCATTTTCTAAAGCTGGCAATGCACCAGCCAATATATGTTGAATATTCGCATGCAGCACCTCTTGTACTGCTGGCAAATCACCATTTACTTTGGTTATAAACTCCTCTTTTACCAGCAAGCTTTGCGTCGTCATTTCATTGATGAATTTCGCTTTAACTTCATCTGCAGCTATCGTATAAATAGCAGGCATTGCCTCATCTAAATCGCCGCGAATTTTTGTTAACGCGTCAGTTTGCATCGCTTGCAATTGTTGTTGCAAATCTTGCTCTGCGGTTTGTTTAATGGTTTGATAAGCATTCGATAAATCGCTGCTTAATTGCGCCTGAAATTGCTGTAATGACTCTTGAGTGAATGTCTGCATACCTTCACTCAAATCCACTTTAAGACGCTCGCTGGCCTCGTTATTCAGCGCATCAACATTCGCTTTTACTTGTTCTGCAGCAGTACTATAAATCGCAGGCAGCGCCTCACTTAACTCAGCACGAACTTGTGTTAATGATTCGGTTTGCAACGTTTGTATTTGCTGCTGTAAGTCTTGTTCGGCTGATTGTGTAATCGTTTGATAAGCATTCGCTAAGTCACTTGTTAATAGCGCTTGATGCTGCTGTAGTGACTCATTATGAAACGCCTGCATATCTTGATTTAACTCACCTTGAATGCGCGCGATGGCATCAGTTTTAAGCGCTTCTACATAGGTATTAATCTCACCATCAGCAGTTTGCGTCGCTGACTGCATCACATCGGTTAAAATTCTATCCACTTGAGTAACCGCCGCTGTTTGCATACCAGCAATTTTATCGGCCAAGCTACTTTGCACTAGCTCTGCGCTGGTTTGATACATACGCGGCAATTCAGTTTTGAGATCAGCTTTGGTTTTATCAATAAAATTTTCCATGTTAGATTCAATGGCTGACTGCGTTTTTGCAATTTCAATTTGCAAATCTTTAACGACGTCTTTTCTAATCGCATCACGCAAACCCTCAATAACCGCTTGTGTAATATCCGCTTCCAGCCGTGGTCTAACGTGATTAGTCACGCGTGCAATAAACTCTGGCGTGATACCTAAAGTTGGGTCGCTTTGTTTACTTTGAGGTTTAAAATCCTGCGCAGTTTCTGCAGCGCGTTCAGCCTTAATTTTGGGCTGATACACTTCTGTGAGCACTGGGATTTTGCTGTCTGATGAATGGTCTGCCAAAATAATCTCTAATCTGCGTTTTTAAGTGTCTGCATTTTTTGCATGGTCAATATGTTGAATCTCATAGCCTCTATCGCGATAAAATTTGTAGCGCTGACGTGCGCTTAGCTTATCGGATTCATCAATACCCACCAGTTCAATCAAATGCGTAAAGCGGCTGAAAAATGGTGGTTCTTGTGGTGTTAAGTTAATCAACAACTCGTCTTGTAATACATTATCCATCTGCCCTGCTGCATTTGTTTTACAGACGATAATAATAGGCGTTTTAGCCACATGCGCATTATCCGCCATCACGTTTGGCAAAAAACTGGCTGGCTGATGTTGCCATAAACAATCAGAAACATCAGCCGCACTTGTAGCGTCTTCAGTAAACACAGTCACTTGCCGATGTTTACCCAATGCCTTTTCTGTCAGGCTTAAAAGCAGATGCTTTTTATCAGCCACATTAGAATAAAATTCAATTCGCGTCATGCTAAATGCTTGCTTCCAAAATATTCAGTTTAAGCAGCACTTTAACTAGCACGTTGAATTAAAAATGTAGTCAATAACGGCACTGGACGACCTGTACCGCCTTTTTCCTTACCACTTTTCCAAGCAGTGCCAGCAATATCCAAATGCGCCCAGTCGTATTTTTTAGCAAAGCGAGACAGGAAACAAGCCGCCGTGATACTGCCACCAGCACGCCCGCCAATATTTGCCATATCTGCAAAGTTACTGTCTAACTGACTTTGAAACTCTTCCCACAATGGCATATGCCATGCGCGATCATGCGCGGCATCGCCAGCCTCTAACAACTCTTTGGCTAAGGCATCTTTGTTACTAAATAAACCGCTTGGATGATGACCTAGCGCAATCACACACGCGCCAGTTAACGTGGCAATATCCACCACTGCACTTGGTTCAAAACGCTCGGCATAAGTCAACGCATCACATAGAATCAAGCGACCTTCAGCATCGGTATTTAATACCTCGATCGTTAAACCTGCCATGCTGGTTAAAATATCACCTGGTTTAATCGCGCCTGCATCTGGCATGTTTTCACAAGTTGGAATAATACCCACAACATTCAGTGGCAAATTCAGTTCGCCTATGGCTTTAAATGTGCCGAACACACTGGCAGCGCCACACATATCGTATTTCATTTCATCCATATCAGCGCCTGGTTTTAATGAAATACCGCCTGTATCAAACGTGATACCTTTACCAACTAACACCACTGGTTTTTGGCCTTTTTTGCCGTTTAAGTGTTGCAATACAATTAAACGCGGCGGCTCCACGCTGCCTTGGGCAACGCCTAAAAATGAACCCATTCCTAGCTTTTCAATTTCAGCTTGTTCTAACACTTCTACTTTAAAACCATATTGTTTGGCTAAACTTTTGGCTTGCTCACCCAAATAAGTCGGCGTGCAAATATTTGGCGGCAAATTACCTAAATTTTTGGCTAAAGTCACACCAACGCCAATAGAACGACCTTGTTTAACAGCAGCATCAGCAATAGTATTTTCAGATTTATCTACATGAATGGTGATTTCAGTTAATGTGCAGGCATCAGCTTTTTTCGCCTTAATCGCATTCACAATATAAGTTGCATCTAATGCCACCTCTACCAAATGCGCTACTTTGGCATGCGTGTCTGATTTTTTTATCGCGATTTCAGTTAAAAAGAAGCTGGCATTCGCCACGCCCTTTGGCGTCGCTTTAATCGCTGCACGTACTGCTTGGCGATAATGCTTTTCGGTAAACTCATCTTGCTTGCCTAAGCCGACCAATAACACGCGCGTGGCGGTGATATCAGTTAATTGATGCAACACTAATGTCGAATTCAACTTGCCTTCAAAATCACCATTTTTTAATACCTTGCTAATGGCTTTATTGGACGCTTTATCTAACTCTTTGGCAGCATCGGTTAGCTTATTGCCCTCAAAAACGCCTACAATAACGCAATCTGATTGTTGTTTTTCAGGATTTCCATTTTTTATGCTAAATTCCATTGCTTGTCCTTATAAGTAAATGCTTATAGATAAATGATCTTAATAAATTTAAGTGCTTTATAGATTGAGTGCTTTTAGTTTTAACTAAATAAGTTCTAGTTAGTTTTAATCAATTATCCAGCGTTTTGGGGCGAAATCAAAGCCTAAATTTGAACATTCATTTCGAACAACAGCTTTAAACAATGGTCTGTAAAAACAGTTCTCTAAAAAAACAGTACTTAAAAATTGGTTAAGTCCAATTTGGAACAATTTTAAATTGCGTATATTCAAAAAATCGTTATCACATGAATTGATCAGCACCGCCGGCGGGTTATTTTTAATTCTGATGGGCATCGTCATCGCGCAACGTGCAGGTGCTTTGGTGCGTAGTGCTGCAAAAGGCTGGATTCCAAATGACGCCATCACTACTTTGTTAGGTTTTAACATGGTTAAGTTCCTGCCCATGATTTTATCGCTGACGATTTTTTTAAGTGTGCTGATGACGTTAACACGCTGGCATCGTGATTCTGAAATGGCGGTCTGGTTTAGTTCTGGGCTTAGCGTGAGCAATTGGATACGGCCCATCTTAAATTTTGCAGCACCTGTTACTGTAGTGATTTTCTTGCTGAGTTTTTTTGTGATGCCTTGGGCTACACAAAAAGTGGAAGATTACCGTGTACAACTGAAAAGTCGCGATGAATTGGCTTCCATCAGCCCAGGTGTATTTAAAGAATCCAATGCTGGTGATCGTATTTATTTTATTGAAGGCTTCGATCAATTAGGTAACGTGGTCAAGAATATTTTCATTCAAACCACACAGCATCAAAAAACTGGCGTGGTTGTGTCGTCTACTGGGCATAGAGACAAAGTCAAAAATGGTGACAACTTTATCGTACTAGAAAAAGGTCGTCGTTATGAAGCCAAGCCCAATACGGCTGAAGTTTCAACCACTGAGTTTGACCGTTACGCTATCCGCATTGAAACTAAAGAAGTCGCGCGCGAACCTAATTCTACCAATGCACTTTCAACTGAACAGCTATTAAACAGCCAAACACCGGCAGGCCAAGCAGAATTACAATGGCGATTAGCGATTCCTATTTCTGCATTAATATTGGTTTTATTGGCGGTGCCATTAAGCTTTGTCGATCCACGCGCAGGTCGTTCACTTAACCTGATGTTTGCGTTACTTATTTATATTATCTACAACAATATTTTAAGTATTTTTCAAGCTTGGGTTACGCAAGGACGTTTAAACCCTTTAGTTGGATTATGGCCTGTACACGTTTTCTTTTTGCTATTAGCGTTTTACATGTACTATCGCCGCACTTATTTGTTACCGATTATTCCTAGTTTCTTTTCGCTTTTTTGGCCAGGCAATTGGTTAAAATCCAAACCTAAAACTTAACCATCAATTAGCATGAATATTTTTAATCGTTACTTTTGGCAAGAATGCTGCATTAGCATCTTGATGATCATGCTGGGTTTACTGGCATTGTTCTCATTCTTTGATCTGATTCAAGAACTGGACACGCTTGGGCGCGGCGATTACGGCATCAGCAAAATACTGGTGTTTGTGCTGTTAAGTATTCCTGGACATATATACGAAGTAGTACCTGTGGCAGTATTGGTTGGCATGATGTACAGCCTGGGCACTTTAGCCAGAAATTCCGAGCTGGTCGTCATGCGCGTAAGCGGTTTATCTGTTACAGATATCGGTTGGTTATTAATTAAAATCGGTTTTTTATTTACAGTTGTTACTTTTATTGTGGGCGAGTTAATCACGCCAATCAGCGAAAAAATGGCGCAACGCATGCGCATTCAAGCCACTGATTCTGTTGTTGCCCAAGACTTTAAAACTGGCTTGTGGGTAAAAGATGGCAGAAGTTTCGTTAACGTAGAGACTGTTCTGCCAGATGCAAGTCTAGTCAATATCCATATTTATGAATTCGATGAAAACTTCAGGTTGCGCAGCATTAGCAACGCTAAAAATGGTGCGTTTGAAAACGAACGCTGGCACTTATCTAAAGTAACACAAACAAAATTCAACACGTTTGAAAAAGTGCAATTCAATAACGTACAGACGCAATTTTTTAGTGAGGCTAACTGGAAATCACTGATTCGACCAGAGTTGCTGAATGTACTGTTAGTCGCGCCAGAAAAAATGTCTGCGTGGAATCTCTACTCATTTATCAATCACTTACAGACCAATAAACAAAAGACCACACGTTATCAAGTGGCTTTGTGGGCCAAGATGATTTACCCGCTAGCTTGTATGGTGATGGTGGTGCTGGCATTGCCGTTTGGTTTTTTGCAGCAACGTTCTGGTGGCGCTAGTACTAAAATCTTTATTGGCGTGTTGCTTGGCGTGGTGTATCAAATCATGAATCGCGTATTTATTCACTTAGGCGTTTTAAACGATTGGCCACCATTAATGAGCGCGATCATACCCACCATTTTATTTTTAATAGCGGGCTTAGGCATGCTATTTATTGTGGAACGACGTTGATAATGATCAGCTGATAACCGTTAGTTTTTATCCACAAAAATAAAGCGCGATTTCAATAATCTATCATGTAGATACAATTGGTTTTTATCAACAAAAATCCATATAAAACCTAGCCCGAATAGCAGCGCCGATAAACTAGCAAGCACATATCGAATAACGGATTCTTTTATACTAAGTGTCGCACCTGCTTGATTCACCAGCTTTATTTTCCAAGTTTGTGCTGCCAAAGTTTGCCCGCTTTTACTCCAGCACCAGACAAAATAGGCGCCTGTCACCAACCACAAAAAAAACTGCAATAAAAAGCGTTTATACGAATGAGTGGCATCGCCGAATATGGCTATAAATATTAAAGCCGCTATAAACCATAACGCAATTAATAGTAGCAACTCGTATACACAAGCGGCAAAAAATCGAAAGTAACTTATATTCATTACAGTTTTGATCATCGTATTTTAGTCATCTTCTTATTCATGGTTTCTTAATCGTCATTTTTAGCTTATTTGCCGATTAAGTTAACCATTATTTTCATATAAAAAAGCCCACTTTAATGGTTAAGTGGGCTTTTTTATCATACATCTAAACTTAATGTTTAAACTTGAGCTTTATTTAATCGAAATCAGGTCTTTAATCAAAGTCAGGATCGTAATCTAGCTCAGGCGATTCTTTGCGCAATTTTTCGCGATCCGCTTCAGATAGCTTTTGATAATCCGCCCACTTTTTGCGCACTTCATCTTGCTTCTCTGGACTTAATGCATAAAACTGTTGATAGCGCTTACGCGCATTTTCGCGCTCATAAGGCGTCATACGACTCCAACTATTTAAGCGCTTTTGCACACGTTGCTGTTTTTGCGCATCCATTTTTGGATAATCTTTAGCGATATCCAACATTTTTTCGCGCTGCCAAGGGCGCAAAGTATCCCATTCAGCGCCCAACGGTGATAACACTTTACGTTGATCATCCGATAATTGCGCCCAGGTTTTAGTGGATGCTTGACTAGTTGAACTATCATTCAGTGAAGATTTAATGCTACCAATATCGCCCATCGCCAAGTTTATCGGCTGATTGTGATTGATGGTTTCTTGCGCATTCAAATGGCTTGCAGCGAGTAATAGCAACAATAAAATTTTATTCATTACGGTCAGTTTCTTTTAAGAATTTTTTTAAGATATTTTTATCATTCTAATACGGCAAAAGCCTTAAATTTTATTAAGGCCATTTTTGTGATCAATTTTATAACGAATGTTTTATTGCCTCCTTAAAGCTTTGCGTGTGCAGTATTTAATGATGGCTCAAAAGCCGTATCAACAAATGCTTCTGGCGGCAATTCTGCACCCAATAAAAACGCATCGCCGTGCTCAATATTTTGACTAAAAGCTTGTGTTAATACAAACCCAGCGACAATTGCCGCCAATAACATGCCTGTGGTTGCAATGCGATGATGTTCCGCCCAATAAACCATGCCACTAATCGTGCCATCACGATTGATTGCACCCGTTTGTTGGATATGCGCTTTAACTGCTTGCTCACGCCCATTTTCCAGTTGTTTCAAAGTGCGTAGACTTAAATTTTTGGCATGACTGTTTAACAAATCAGCGATTTGTTTGCCCTGAATATCTTCTGCGGCATGATCAGCTAAATAACTGTCTGATTTGTCCTGATTCATGTTGTCTTCCATCATGATCCTGCTCCTAAATGTGCGATTGCGCGTGCGCCCAAGCCTTGTTTTTCCAGAATGGCGGCTAATGTGTGAACTGCACGAGAGCAATGTGTTTTAACACTGCCTTGTGAACAACCCATCGATTGGGCAGTTTCCGCAACGTCCATATCCTCCCAATAACGCAATATGAAGGCTTCTCGTTGACGTGCTGGTAATTTTTCAATGGCTTTTTCAATCACCTTCATGGTTTGACTGCGTTCAAGTTGCGTCATCGGATTTTCAGACTCATCTTCCACGTCAATCGTCTCTAACGGATCATGATCGTCTTCGCCATCTTGCCCTGCACCAAAGGAGGAAAGTAAGGTTGTCCATAAATTGCGTACCTTCTGCCGGCGCCAAAAATCACGCATGGTATTTTGCAAAATACGTTGAAACAACATGGGATATTCTGTGACAGGTTTATCGGCATATTTTTCGGCAAGCTTTAACATCGAATCTTGCACGATATCCAATGCGGCCTGCTCTTCGCGCACCGCGTATACGGTTTGCTTAAATGCGCGGCGCTCTACATCGCGCAAAAAATCTGATAATTCTTGAGAACTAGCCATGAGATGAGTGATTAAATTGTTACTATCAGTATAACAGTTTTAGGTTTTATGCTGACTTGGGTTTTAGCTTGATTTAGGCTTAGATTTAGATTCGAGCAGCCTTAATAAGCTTGTAACTGGCACGCTTTTGGTTACAATCCTTGTTGTTAAAACACATTTGTGATTTGGGAAAAATATGGCACGAATTCTACTGTTAATCTTATTAGTTTGGATACTTTACGCGGTAATTAAGCGCATCATTGCCAACTCCGAATTAAGAAATTCAGCTGCAAACAAATCTGATCATAATGAAAAATCGGCTGAACAGATCGTCCAATGTTCACAGTGTGGCCTGCATGTGCCCGAATCGGACAGCCATATCAAAAACAATCTTGTTACTTGCAATAATCCCGAATGCAATAATACAGAGCCCAATCGCAAACAATAAAATACCCAGAACATCTAGATAATAAAAAATGGTCATTGAGCTAATCTCCAATATTGACGCCACCATTACCGCTACTCGCTGGCGCAGTTTAAAGCTTTATAACGTCTATCGTCTGGTGATTGCATTGATGTTTTTAATCACGCAAAGCACGATGAGTGAAGGCCATCTTTTACAAATTGGCGAAAAATATTTATTTTCAAACTTGGTATTAGGCTACTTTATTTTTAGCTGTATATCTGCCATTTTAACTTCGCTGGAAAAACCCAATATCGATTTCAATCTGCCTGCTCAAATCATTATCGATATCATTTTTATTGTGTTGTTAATGCATGCACAGCAAGATGGCGTAAGCGGTGTGGGTTTATTGCTGATTGTCACTATTGCCAGCGCAAGTTTAATCAGCGAGGGCCGTCTGGCACTGTTTTACGCAGCGCTCGCCACGATTGGTATATTAATTGAGCAAACCTATCTGATGCTGATAATCGATAGAGAGATTCAAAGTTATACAGGTGCAGTGATGCTAAGCTTAAGTTGTTTTGCGACTGCATGGCTGGCGTATAGTTTGGCTAAGCGTGTTCAACAAAGTGAATTGCTGGCCTCACAACGCGGTTTAGATGTCAAAAATCTGGCGCAGATTAACGCATTAATCACACATGAAATGCATGATGGTGTATTAGTAGTCGATCAAAACTTTCAAATTAAACACCACAATATGCAAGCTAGAACCTTATTAGGCTTATATAGCAATACAGACAACAGCAATGCAGATAATTGGCAGGAAAATTCGTTAAAAGACGTTTCACCAGACATTAGTAAAATGCTGCAAAATTGGATGTCTGAAACAGAAAATACACTAGAAAATATCCTGCCGAATATGCAACCCAATATTCAAGCTAACATTTTAAAACTGAATGCTTTATCACGTGAGTTAAGACTGAGGTTTTTGCCTGTTAGTGATAATCGCCAACAAGGCGCGGTGATCTTTATTGAGGATTGGTCACAAATGCAAACACAAGCACACCAAGTTAAATTGGCCGCTCTTGGACGACTTACGGCCAATATTGCGCATGAGATTCGTAATCCGCTGAGCGCGATTAGCCACGCTAACCAACTGTTGCAGGAAGAGGATAACGACGCTGCAACGAAGCGTATGCTGCAAATCATTGGCGACAATGTTCAGCGTGTTGACCAAATTATAAAGGATGTATTAGAGCTAAATCGGCGTGATCGTACCAATCAAGAAATGATTCACCTTGGGAATTTTATTACCGATTTTTATACGCAATTTTGTGCGGTAGAAAAAATTCCGCCGCGATGTTTTAAATTAGAACTGAATGCGCTAGAAAAAATTCAAGATACTGTGATTTCTTTTGACCGTAGGCATTTAAACCAAATTTTGTGGAACCTGTGCAAAAATGGCTGGCGGCATTCGCAACAAAATGAAAACAGCTTAAAATTATTAGTATCGATAAAAATACAGACTGTGCAAATTGAAATTAACGATGATGGTAGTGGCATACCAGAAAACGTCCGCAGTCATTTGTTTGAACCGTTTTTTACCACAGAAAAATCCGGCACTGGTTTGGGGCTTTACATCGCGCGCGAACTGGCCGATGCGAATGGCGCAAAACTGCAACATAAAACGCCAACGAGTCTCGCAACATCCAATATTGGCACGCAATTTATCATTTACATCAAAAAGGCTTAAATTTAATGGCGCAATTTAACTGCTTAGTGGTAGATGATGAAACGGATATTCGTGAACTAGTGGTTTTAACGCTAGAGCGCATGGATATTAGAGCGGATAGCGCTAGCAACCTTGCCGAAGCCAAACAATTATTGGCCAGCCAAAGCTACAATTTATGTCTGACTGATATGCGCCTGCCAGACGGATTAGGGCTGGAATTAGTACAACATATCGCAGCCAATTATATTGGCTTGCCTGTTGCGGTGATTACCGCTTATGGTAGTGCCGAAAACGCCGTTTCTGCTTTAAAAGCGGGCGCTTTTGACTATTTAACCAAGCCCATTTCCCTGAAACAACTGCGCCCGTTAGTGGAATCTGCACTTAAACTATCCAGTTCGGACGTCAAACAAACGCAAAATACGGTTGATTTGATTGGCAAATCGCCTGCCATGGATTATGTGCGTACCATGATTGCAAAACTCGCGCGTAGCCAAGCACCTGTGTACATCAGCGGCGAATCTGGTAGCGGCAAAGAGTTAGCAGCAAGACTTATTCACAGCAATAGCTCCAGACGCGATAAATCTTTTGTCGCAGTTAACTGTGGCGCGATACCCGAAAACCTAATGGAAAGTGAGTTTTTCGGTTATAAAAAAGGCGCTTTTACAGGCGCAGTACAAGATACTTCTGGCTTATTTCAAGCAGCTAATGGCGGCACGCTTTTTTTAGATGAAGTCGCTGATTTGCCGCTAGCCATGCAAGTTAAATTATTACGCGCAATTCAGGAGAAAAAAGTGCGCACCGTTGGGGGCACTGCTGAAGAAAGTGTAGATGTGCGCATCATCAGCGCCACGCATAAAAACTTGAGCGATATGATGAGCAACGGCTTGTTCAGGCAAGATTTATATTACCGCTTAAATGTGATTCAGTTGAAAATGCCCGCTTTAAGAGATCGCCCAGAAGATATACCAGAGTTAACACAAAAATTATTGCAAAAACTCTGTGATTCACAAGCCATTACAATGCCGGCATTAGAAGAAAGTGCGGCTAAGCTAATTGGGAAATTGCATTTTGACGGCAATGTGCGCGAGCTAGAAAATATGCTAGAACGCGCATTGGCCTTATGTGATGGGCAGAAAATCTGCACCGATGATTTATTGATGGATCAAGAGTTTAAATTTAGAGCAGAAGACAAAATCACTTTTGATCTTAACAAAAGTGATTTAGGCAAAGGTGATTCAGGCAAAACGCTGGAATTAGGTTTATCAGAATATTTAGAAGATATTGAAAAGCGTGCGATTTTAAAAGCATTAGCTAAAGCTAATAATAATAAAACCGCAGCTGCTAAATTGTTGGGCGTTAGCTTTAGAACCTTAAGATATCGATTAGCCAAGTTGGGGCTGGCTAAAGATGACGATACGGATATGTCGGATGAAAGTCTGTACGATTAAGTAGTTGGTCAGGATTAATGAATGTCGTTATTCATTAATCCTTATTTATAAACAACTCTAACTAAGCGCAATCACCAAATAAGTCGCATACATTGCGCCGTTAACAAGCAAATGCCACACGCGGATACCACCTTTGTGTAGCAGATAACGCATCCAAAGCGCCGCAAGCAATGTGATTACAAGCCCCCAAACCACTTCTGGTCGCGGTTCCCAAGGCGTTAATGTAATACCGATTGCTGGTAACAATGTGCCTTGAAACACCATTGCACCGGTAATATTGCCGAATGCCAGCGTGTCTTTTCCTTTGCGAATCCATAAAATGCTGTTCACTTTTTCTGGCAATTCGGTTGCGATTGGAATAATCAGCAAAGATAACATTAACGCTGAAATACCCAGTATTTTTGATGCTTCATCGACGCCATTAATAAAGCCTTTTGCGCCTGCAACCAACAAAGCCAAACCGATGATAATCTGTAATGTGATGGTGAAAGTATTGGTTGGCAAGCCAATGCGGCCTAAAAACATCTCGCTGTGCGCTTGTGTGGCGTGGCCTTCTTCAACTAAACTTTTTGAGGCACGCAAAGTTTGCCACACATACACCACATAAATCAGCACCATCGCAAATCCCAAGCCATAGCGAATCAATTTATCGTCATGCGGCACATATAACGCCGCGGCGGCCAATATAAACGCAACGATAAAATAGTTAATATCGCGCGTTAAGCCTGTGCGCTCTGGGCGTAAATGCCCGCTTGCACCACGGCTTTTATACACGGAAAGCGCCATCAAACTAAGCGATAAAGTCGCTAACATTAAAGGCGCGCCTAAAATAGCGCCCACGCCGATTTCATGATTGGTCGCCATGCTAGATGTGCCTGCAAAAATCGCTAGTAACGGCACCATGGTTTCTGGCAACGCTGTACCAACTGCCGCAAATAGCGAGCCCGTCACACCTTCTGAAATGCCCAACTTTTCGCCCAAATGTTCAAGCGCGTTGGTAAACACTTCTGCCGCGATTAGAATAACAATCAGCATTGCAAATAACTGTAAGAAAACCATGCTTAAACATCTCTAAAAATTAGGTAAGATGGTATTTTATCGGATTAATCGTATTTAGCATCAATTATGGCTGAAATAAAAATCAACAAAAATGGTTTCGCAAACAGCGCCAAACAAATCGCTTCGCCCAATTTTGATAAGCGTGCTAATAGTGATGGCAACGTTGAAAATAGCGCTGATAATCTAATACCAGAAATCAGCATGATTGTTATCCACAATATCAGTCTGCCACCCAACCAATACGGCGGTAACGGCGTAGTTGAATTATTTACCAATACACTTAACCCAAATGAACATCCCTATTACGCCGAGATTTACACGCGCAAGGTGTCATCACATTTCTTCATTCGACGTGATGGCGAATTGATTCAATTTGTGTCTTGCTTGCAGCGCGCATGGCATGCAGGCGTATCAAACTGGCTTGGCCGTGAACGCTGTAATGATTTCTCAATCGGCATCGAATTGGAAGGCAGTGATTTTGAGGCATTTGAAGTGGCTCAATAT
Organism: Methylotenera versatilis 79; assembly: GCF_000384375.1. Taxonomy (NCBI): domain Bacteria; kingdom Pseudomonadati; phylum Pseudomonadota; class Betaproteobacteria; order Nitrosomonadales; family Methylophilaceae; genus Methylotenera; species Methylotenera versatilis. Next base: position 561,524 of record NZ_ARVX01000001.1, read on the forward strand.
ACCGTGCTACAACAATTGATTGATGGCCTAAAAATAACCTATCCCATTCAGCATATTGTTGGTCATTCCGATATCGCACCAGGCAGAAAAACTGATCCAGGACCGTATTTTGACTGGCGTAAAATTAAAGTCTAAGTAACTGTTAATACAAAGCTGTCTTACCAAAAATTGATTATTATAATACAAGCTATAAAAGCACTAAGCTCAATTATATTGAGCTTAGTTTAAAACTGTTAAAACTTATCGATTAATCACTTTCGCCAAATACTCCAAATTCAAGCCCTCTACTTTGGGTTGCCAAAGTGCTGGTTCAATGGGAAAGTCTTTAAATTCACCAGTGCGCATAAATCCCAACCGTTCGTAAAAGGCGATGAGTTCGTTGCGGATGGAAATGACTGCCATGTGAAAGCCTGCAACGCGCCATTGTCTTAGCGTCATGGCTTCTGCCGCTTGAATGATTTCTACACCGTAGCCACGATTTTGCAAGGTTGGCTTGACGGCTATCATGCCGAAATGTGCGGTGCTTTTGCCTGCGATAATTTGTAGCTCACAGCAAATTGTGGCGACGATTTGATCGTTTAGCACACCGATTAATATAAATGCATCTTCGCGTTTAATTAGGTTACCGATTTCTGGCGTGGTGGTGCGCAAGCCATCTAATAAATCAGCTTCGGTTGTCCAACCTGCGCGACTGCTTTCGCCGCGATAAGCGGAGTTAACCAGCGCAGCGATTTCTTGCGCATCCACTAGTTCAGCTTTGTGAAAATGTAGCATAGTTAACTATCTCAATTGTTTAACATTTGGTTTGTTTAATTTAGAAAATTTGGATGCAATATTTTGAATATAAACAATATTATCAAAATAAGTTCTCAAGAAAGTACGTATTACAGGCACATGTGAATCATTATAAAACACACTATTGAATGAATTTTTTGCTGATTGTTTGATGGTTAAGTTAACACATTACCGCAACCAATTTAATTCGCTTTATCCACCAGTTTTTGCACCACTAAGCTGCCAATCATATCGCCTTCCACATTCACAGTTGTACGTATGGTATCTAGCAATCTATCTATTGGTAACAAAATCGCAATCGCTTCTACTGGCAAACCCACGCTTTGCAACACCATTATCATGGTAACCATGCCTGCGCTTGGTATACCTGGCGCGCCTATTGCGGCTATCATTGCAGTAAAAAATATGATTAACTGTTGCGTTAAATTGAGCTCTACGCCAACTAGATTGGCAATAAATAAAGCCGCGGCGGCTTCATATAAAGCCGTGCCATCCATGTTCACAGTAGCGCCTAACGGCACTACAAAACCGGCGATTTCTGGCTTAACGTGTAAATGTTGCGTGGTGCAGCGCATGGTGACGGGCAAAGTAGCGGAGCTTGAGCTGGTGGCAAATGCGGTAATGAGCGACTCACGCGCGCCGCGCCAAAACCATAATGGCGTTTTGCCAGTAATCAAATATAAAAGTAGCGGCAAAATCACTACGCCGTGCAGCAAAGTGATGCCAATTACCATGGTCATAAATTTCGCCATAATGCCCAACATGGCTGTATCTTGCGTGGCGACAAGCTTGACTAACAACGCGGCGATACCGAAAGGCGCTAACACCATAACCCAGCTCACCATGCGCATGGTGAGCTCTAAACCTTCTTGCAAAAGCGCTAAGATATTTTTATAACGATCACCGCCTACCACTAAAGCAACGCCTAAAATCAATGCAAACATCACGACTGCCAACACTTGACCATTTGCCATAGCAGTAAAAGGATTGACAAATAAACCATGCAGAAACTGTGCAAAAAACTCAGGCAAAGGCAGTTGCTGCGCTTTGAAGTTTTGCATGGCATCTGCAAAAAGAGAGATCTCTAAACCCGCACCAGGTTTAAAATAGTTGCTGGCGGCTAAACCAAGCGTAATGGCGATTGATGTGGTGAGCGCAAAAAACAGCAGCGTTGTTATCCAAACACTGTGTATTTTTTGGTGTTGCCGCAAGTTTGCGATGCCCACCGCAATGCTACAAAACACCAGTGGAATCAAAATCATCTTGAGTAAATCGATAAACAAAGTACCGATTAAACCAGAAGCATAAAGCCCCGCTTGCACAAGCTGATGATTCGCACCAAGCTGATGAAAATATAAGCCGGTTAAAACGCCAACCACTGCACCAATTAAAATCTGCGTATTTAAACTGGGCATTTTCATGTGAATTTACACTTTATCTGCTTTTGAATCTAGAGTTGGTTTGGCAGTTTTTGTCGTTTTGGGCTCGGTAGTTTTTGCACTTTTAGTTGCGGTCTTTTTTGTAGTTGCGGACTTTTTCGCCACCACTTTTTTCTTAGGCGCGGGTTCTGCTTCGGGTGTAATCTCAGCTTCTGCCTCATCCGAAACGGCGGCTTTAATACTTTCAATCAGTTCAGCCGCTTCTTGCACGATTTCTTCTGAGATTTTGACTGAATCATCCGTTGGATTGATTTTCTCGAACACCGCGGCAAAAAAACCATCGGTACCATGTAAATGCGGCAATAATTTTAAATAATGCCCAGTATCCAGTTTAATTTGCTGATGACTTAACACTTCATTTGCAGGAATTAATTTGAAATCTGCATTTGCGGCTAAAAACGCTTCTGCGATTGCTTCATTTTCATCACTTAACAAGCTGCAAGTGGCATAAATCAGGCGTCCGCCCACTTTTGTTAACTTGGCTGCGCGCGCTAAAATATTGGTTTGCTTAATATTAAGCTCTGCAATATCAGATTCTTCAAAACGCCATTTTAAATCAGGATTACGGCGCAAAGTGCCAAAACCGCTACAAGGCGCATCGACCAAAACACGGTCAAATTTACCGTTTAAGCGTTTCAATTTTGGGTCAGTTTCGCTAGAAATAACTTGCGCATGCAAATTAGACAAGCCAGAACGTTTCAATCGTTTACCTAAATTAAGTAAGCGTTTTTCAGAAATATCAAAGGCATATAATCTGCCTGTATTTTTCATTAATGCGCCAATCGCCAGCGTTTTTCCGCCTGCGCCAGCACAAAAATCGGCCACCATTTGGCCGCGTTTTGGCGCGACTAAATATGCCAATAATTGACTACCTTCGTCTTGTACTTCAATTTTTCCAGCTTCAAATAATACGTGTCGGCTAATATTCAACCGTGCGCCCATGCGGATGCCAGTGGGTGAGTACGGCGTAATTTCAATGGTGTTATCTTTAATGGTATTTTCGGACAGCATGCGCGCCAACACTTCTTCGCGGTTGCCTTTAATGGTGTTCACACGCAAATCTAACGCCGCTTGATCAAACATACTACGGCAAATGGTTAACGCTTCCGTTTCGCCATATTGCACCACCAGCTTATTCCACAGCCAATCACGCACGTCCGCTTGCACGGCTAATGGCAAATCTTGAGTAGATTTTGCCTTAATCGCATGCGCCCACTCGGTTTGTTGCTCGTTTAAAATAAATTCCAGCTCGCGAATACTTTTACCTTGCACACGCAATAACCACGCTAAAATCAGTTTACGGCCATCATCTGGATCATTTTCGTCATTCGCCGTCACCGCACTTAAATAGCGCAGTCGACGCAAAACGCCATAAACACTTTCCGCCACAAAAGCGCGATCTTTAGTGCCTAGGTCGCGATTATTACGAAAAAACTCGCCTAATTTGGCATCGGCTGGACTGTTAAAATCCAACAGATTAGTGAGTAACATAGCTGCTTGGCGCAGTAGATTTGGTGTCATGGTTTAGCTTAATTAAACAAATATTGGTTAAGATTGGTGTGGCTATATTACAAATATGAATACTAGTTTAGTACAACTGGGCGCGCAGTATTAATACGTGTGGCGACCAGCTCATATATCTTGCCATTTTTTTCAGTTTTGCGAATTTTTACCGGCACATATTGGTAATCAAGTGCTAGCCATAACTCAGTTTTTTCATCGCTATCGTCACCCGCATGAAAAATATGCAGCGTTTTAATTTCGCCCATCGGAATACTAATACTCTCTTCGCCATCAAAACTATAGTCATAGTTGGCGAGTTTTTTGCCAGTAGCGATACTAATTTGCATACGTTCTAACGGCGCCACATACATAAATTGATACATAAAACTGAGTAAATCTTGCGTTCCATCCGCAATTTCTGCGGTTTTTGTGCCTTTAGCGGTGATTAAGCTCACCATTTTACTAGCCCAATCAAATTTTGCTGAATAAGTTTTATCCGTTTTGTCACCATATCGGTACAAGTAAGTATTAGGCTGCAAACCATTCTTAGTAAGTATGCCATCGCTAGTTTGCAACAAATCAGAAATAATTAGTGCCGCGAAGCCTCGCGGCTTAATCACGCTTTTAAGCGCATATTGCTGATTATCGATTAGATTATAAGTAATCTTAGCCGAGCCTTCAGCTGCACCATCTATTTTAGTTCTTACATCAAAATCTGTTTCCACGTATTGATACGCGTTTTCGTTTGTCACCAAACCAGCATCAACTGGTTGCGATTCAGCTTGCTGTTCTGATTGTACTGATTGGCTATTTTCAGCTTGCAGTGCTTCTTCAACTGGCACTGGGCTTATCACCGGCTCTAGCGCTACTGAGCTTAAAACTTCAGGCGCCACATCCGTTTTTTGCGGTTTTATATCAGATACTGGCTCTTCAATCGCCTCTGGCACCGGCTTTGGCGTCTGCTCTTGCGGCAAAGGAACAATGGGCTTCGGTAGTGCATTTACTACAACTTCTTTAGTTGCCTCTTGTTGAATAAGCACTTTAGGCATTTGTAATCTCGCCTCAATAACATGCATTTCTTTTTTTAGACTGGGTATATGCACATTAAGACCACCAACTAAAAACGCATGCAAAACCACAGAAACAACGATTGCCAGCGCTAGTCTTTTAGTGCTCTGGTTTTTTACAATATCTACAACATTATTCCACATGTATTTTGGTTAATATTTGCTCAAAATTGGCACCGTCTTCATCGATCAAGTTATATTGCACAGGCAAATAATATTTATCTTCAGCTAGCCAAAGCTCTTTTTTATCATCCCCAGCCACTGGCGTATTGGCAATATTCAAAGTTTTAAAATCTGTGCCTGCCGCGTTTAACTTTAAGCCGCGCGCAATAATTTTATATTGATATTGCTTTAGCTTTTTACCCGTTGTTAATGTCACATTGATGCTATTTTGGCCAACACGCGCTTTAGTTGGCTGCGCAAACATAAATTGGTAGGCATAGCTCAATAAATCTTGTGTGCCCTTTTCTAAAGCTTGCGTTCTCACTTCACCTTTCACCTGCATGTTGAGCATATTTTTTGCCCAATCAAAATCGTTAATTAAGGATTTTTTATTGTTATCCCCTTGATGCGATTCAAAATGTTTTGGTTTTAAACCATCTTTTGTCACGCTGCCGTTGCTTGATAATTTGCGTTCACCCAACAACGCATAAACGCCAACGCCTTTTGTCACTGATTCGATTTTATATTGGTCGCCAACTTGACTATAGTTTTCGACCACTTTGGCAAATAATTTGCCGTCGCGCTTTAAGTCATATTCCAGCTGAATACTTTTAGGTGCCGCTTGTGCGATAGCACCGTAAAGCGCTAAGCAGAAAAAAATAATCCATTGATTTTGCTTAAACATATTATTTTTCCAAGTTGTGAATGAAGCTACTCAACGCACCACATCACTATGCGTTGTCCAACATATCGTGTGGCTAAACAACAATAGTCGGCGCTTCACCGTTATTTTGTGCGCGAATCGACCCAATTTCATACACGGTTTCACCTGCATCTTCTAACAATTTTTTAGCAGCAGCAGCATCTGTTTTAGACATAATGACCACCATGCCAATACCGCAGTTAAAGGTTCTGTACATTTCGCTGTGCGTAATATTGCCTTGCGCTTGCAGCCATTTAAACAAAGGCGGCAAATCCCAACTTTTTGCATTGATTTCTGCGGTTAAGCCAGCAGGTAATACACGCGGAATATTTTCTGTAATACCGCCGCCTGTAATATGTGCCATACCTTTTGTAGGTAAGGTTTCAATCAACTTAAGCAGTGATTTCACATAAATTCTAGTCGGTGCCATCACTACGTCTTTGAATTTTTTACCATGAAAATCGGATTCGAAATCGATGCCTGAGTTCGCAATCAATTTGCGAATCAAAGAATATCCATTGGAATGGGCACCGCTTGAAGCCAAGCCCAGCACCACATCACCAGCGGCAATACTTAATCCGTTAATGATTTTTTCTTTATCCACACAGCCGACTGCAAAACCCGCTAAATCATATTCGCCTGCTGGGTACATGCCTGGCATTTCCGCTGTTTCGCCGCCCACTAGCGCACAGCCAGACTGCTCACAACCTTCAGCAATGCCTTTGATTACTTGTGCGGCAGTGCCAACTTCTAACTTACCGCAGGCAAAATAATCTAAGAAAAATAGCGGTTCTGCACCTTGTACCAAAATATCGTTCACACTCATAGCGACTAAATCGATACCAACCGTGTCATGTTTATTCAGCTCAAAAGCCAGCTTTAATTTCGTGCCCACGCCATCTGTGCCAGAAACCAGCACCGGATTTTTAAACTTTTTAGGCATTTCAAACAAAGAGCCAAATCCGCCGATTCCTGCTAATACTTCTGGGCGCATAGTACGCTTTGCGTACGGTTTAATTTGCTCAACCAAGGCGTCGCCTGCTTCCATATCAACGCCAGCATCGCGGTAGCTAATGGAATTTGTGCTTGGGTTTGTAGCGGTTTTTTCTGGGTTCGTGGTGTTCAAAACTGTTCTCGATTCAATTAATTGCAATATCACTATTTAACTTAAGTATAATTTTAACTTAAATACACATTTAACTAACTCGCATTTTAACTCACAATTAATTTAACCATGCCTAATCAACCAAAAAACAGTCGCAAACCATTATCTGACTCAAACATTGTGTCAGATAATCGTTGGTTGATTTTAAGTGCAGTTTTTCTACTGTTATTGTATTTTCTGGCGCCTGTGTTGACACCATTTTTAACCGCCGCGATTTTGGCTTATATGTGCGACCCTTTGGTTGATAGGCTGAGCATATTAGGCTACAAAAAATATCAATTTGGCCGCACAACCGCCACCGTATTAGTCATGATGGGACTTGTAGGTGTTATTACATTACTGCTTTTAATTATTATTCCCTTATTGCAAAAAGAGTCGCAACTCATTATTGAGCGCCTGCCGAATTTTATTACAAGCGTTCGCACCATAGCCGAACCATGGCTGCAAAAACACTTTGGTATCAGTTTGGCGATTGATAGCACGCAAATTCAAGATGTCATCACCAAAAACTGGAAAACAGCCGGCGGTGTCTTAGGTGACGTATTAAAAACGGCTGGTACCAATAGCATGGCACTGGTCGGCGTTGTCGCAAATATTCTATTGTTGCCTGTGGTTTTATTTTATTTATTGCGAGATTGGGATGAGATGATTGCAGGTATCGGCAACTTGATTCCACGTCATATTGTTGGCAAAACCACTGAAATCGCCCAAGAGATCGACCAGATGTTAGCTGAATTTTTACGCGGCCAATTTACGGTGATGATTATCATGAGCGTGTTTTATGCGCTTGGATTATGGTTAACCGGCTTAGAAATGGCGTTGCCTATCGGCATCATCGCAGGTTTATTAGGTTTTATCCCGTATTTAGGCCCAGCAATCGGTTTAGGCTTGGCTTTATTGGTTGGCGCATTACATTTTAGTAGTTTCGGTCAATTAATCCCCGTCTTGTTGGTATTTGGTCTTGGTCAATTGATAGAAAGCAATTTTATTACACCAAAATTGGTAGGCGACCGCATCGGCTTGCATCCTGTTGTGGTGATTTTTGCGTTGTTAGCGGGTGGGCAATTATTCGGCTTTGCAGGTGTATTGCTGGCTTTACCTGTGAGCGCGATGATTGCAGTGGGTTTACGCCGCACCAAAGATAGTTATCTAGATAGCGATACTTATCTTAAATAATCAAGCAAGCTTAAACCACCTTAAGTTAACCCATTTTTCACCTCTATTTTTTCAAGCAAAAGCTGCATGAAACAACTGCTACTCGACATTAAACCTGCCGCGCCACCCACATTGCAAAACTTTGTGGTGGGGCGTAATGCGGAAGCGCTGGCGAGCTTAACCCTTTCGATTAGCGGTAATTCACCACGATTTATTTATTTGTGGGGCGAGTCTGGTTCAGGTAAAAGTCATTTATTACAAGCATGCAAAGCAATCGGTGCGAACGTAGCCGATAACGTGCATTTACTGGATAACGCAGCGCAAATTGATTTATTTAACCAATATAATCAACGCAAAGAAGCGGACGAATTTATGATTACCGCAGGTTTGCATGCGCCCACACAAATGGGTTTGCGCGACGACCTAGCAACGCGATTGGCTTGGGGTTTGGTGTATCAGTTACATCCACTAAATGATATTGAAAAAGCCACTGCACTTAAACAGCACGCTTTTGAGCGCGGCATGAAATTGCCCGATGAAGTGGTGGATTATTGCCTGCGTTATCTGCGCCGCGATTTACCAACGCTAATGGCGACTTTAGATGCGCTGGACGAATGGTCGCTGACCATGCAAAAACCGATTACAGTGCCAATGTTGCGCAAATTATTGCAACTCAATCTGGATTTGTAAGTCTTGAATTTGTAAGTCTGGCTTTATAAGCTTGAACATGTAAGCTTCAATTTACTGGTTGAGATTTATATTCAACGGTTTAAATATCCATTTAAACGACTAATACCGATAAGATTAAACCCATGTTAAGAATCACCGAAATCAAATTACCCATCGCCACATCTGCTGAAGAAGGCCATACAGAGGCAGAACTTCGCGTGGCGGCGATTAAAAAATTGGGGATTAGCGCGAGTGATTTAACCAGTTTTAGCATTTTTAAGCGCGGCACAGATGCACGCAAGTCGCATGCGATATTGCTGGTTTATTCGCTGGATGTGGTGATTGAAAATGAAGCAAAAGTATTGGCAAAATTCGCTAAAGATCCGCATGTTAAGTTAACGCCTGATACAGACTATAAAGCGGTTGCCAGCGCACCGACGCATTTAAAATCGCGACCGATTGTGATTGGCTTTGGCCCTGCGGGGATTTTTGCCGCATTGATTTTAGCGCAAGCAGGATTCAAACCGATTGTGCTGGAACGCGGTAAAGCCGTGAAAGAAAGAACCAAAGATACTTGGGATTTATGGCGCAAAAGTAAACTGCATCCAGAATCGAATGTGCAGTTTGGTGAAGGTGGCGCTGGTACTTTTTCGGATGGAAAATTGTGGAGCCAGATTAAAGACCCCAAACATTATGGACGCAAAGTGCTGGAAGAGTTTGTGGCGGCTGGCGCACCAGCAGAGATTCTGTATATCAGCCATCCGCACATCGGCACGTTTCGCTTAGTGAGTATGGTCGAAAATATGCGCAACAATATTATCGCGCTGGGCGGTGAGATTCGTTTTAATTCGCGCGTAGATGATATTGAGATTAAAGATAACGCTGTTCAAGGTGTGATGCTGGCGAATGGCGAACAGATTCCCAGTAATCATGTTGTATTGGCGGTTGGACATAGTGCGCGTGATACGTTTGAAATGGTGCACAAAAAAGGTATTTTTGTGGAAGCCAAGCCTTTTTCCATCGGCTTTCGTATTGAACATCCGCAATCGTTAATCGACAAAGCACGTTATGGCAGCAGCTATAGTGAAGATTTAATCAGCAAGCTAGGAGCGGCTGAATATAAATTGGTGCACCACGCCAGCAATGGTCGTAGCGTTTATAGTTTTTGCATGTGCCCAGGCGGCACGGTTGTTGCAGCCACTTCTGAAGAAGGTCGCGTGGCGACAAACGGTATGAGCCAATACAGCCGCAATGAACGCAATGCCAATTCAGGTATTGTCGTGGGCATCACGCCTGAAGTAGATTTTCCCGCGCATCCGTTGGCAGGGATTGAACTACAGCGTCAATTAGAAAGTCATGCTTATGTGCTGGGTGGCAATAATTACGCAGCACCAGCCCAATTGATTGGTGACTTTTTAGCCAATAAACCATCTCAACAATTGGGTGAAGTTGCACCTTCGTACACGCCTGGCGTTCATCTGACTAATCTGGAATCTGCGTTACCTCAATTTGCGATTGATGCGATTCGTGAGGCGATTCCTGCGTTTGCTAAGCAGATAAAAGGTTATGATATGGCTGAAGGCATTTTAACGGGCGTGGAAACGCGCACCAGCAGCCCAATCCGTATCAAGCGCGACGATGACTCGCTTGAAAGTATTAATACCAAAGGTTTGTACCCATGCGGCGAAGGTGCTGGCTATGCAGGCGGCATTTTATCTGCTGGCGTTGATGGCATTAAAGTGGCAGAAGCAGTCATTCTTGACATCAACAAACTATAAATCGCACCAAAACGAGTAGTAAAAAAAGGTCATCTATATGAGTAACGGTTCAACCATTTCAACATCATCCATCGTTGCCCCAGTGCTCGCTTTAATCGTATTAGGGTTAACTCAGTTACAGTTAAATTTAGGCAATATCGAATCCATCGTCATGGCCATTGCGTTAATTGGCGCGGTATTAGCGGCAGTCCATCACGCAGAAACGATCGCACATAAACTGGGTGAGCCGTATGGAACTTTATTATTGGCAACGGCTATTACTGTTATCGAAGTCGGGCTGATTTTATCGTTAATGTTAACTGGCGGGCCCGAAACCGCTGCATTGGCGCGCGATACGGTATTCGCAGCAGTGATGATTATCATCACTGGTATTGTCGGCATCTGTTCATTAATCGGCGGCATGTTATACAAAGAGCAAGTGTTTAAACTGCATGGCGCGAATGCTGCCCTATCCACTTTGACAGCGATTGTGGTGTTAACGCTAATTTTACCCAACTACACATTAACCACACGCGGACCTGTTTACAGTGGAAGCCAACTGGCTTTTATCGCACTGGTTTCGCTGGTTTTATACGGCACGTTTGTATTTGTGCAGGCCATTCGCCACAGAAATTATTTTTTAGATGCAAAAGATAATAACGACGATGAAGAAAGCGACTTTGAAGGAAATTCAATTTCTGCCGACGAGAATAAAGATTCTAATCGAGTCACTTACATTAGCGCAGGCATGTTATTGATTTGCTTGGTAGCTGTTGTATTGCTGGCAAAATCGCTTGCGCCAACCATTGAAGATTTTGTGAAGTTGATTCATGCACCGCATCAATTGGTGGGCGTGATTATCGCAAGTATCGTTTTACTGCCAGAAGGCTTGGCCGCTGTACGCGCCGCGCGTAAGAACATGTTTCAAACCAGTTTGAATTTAGCGTTGGGCTCAGCACTCGCCAGTATCGGCCTAACCATTCCTGCCGTTGCGATTCTATCGCTGGCAACAGGATGGACGCTGTTTTTAGGCATCGATATGAAATCGACCGTTTTAGTGTTGTTGGCTTTGTTTGTAAACGCCATTTCACTGGCAACTGGCCGCACCAATGTTTTACAAGGCGTGATACTTTTGGTGATATTTGGCGTATATCTGTTTACGACCGCAATTCCATAAAACTTGTTTAATCATAATCCTTGTTTAATTTGGATAATCAGAACTAATTATTTCTGATTATGCAGCCATCACCAACACATCGCCTTCACCTATTTTTCCCAGATTATCTGTCCAGTTAACCATTATTTTGTCGCCAATTTTCGCGTCTTTTAGGTAAAAAGTCAGGTAGGGATTTTTTGAGATGCCAGTTCCCCACTGCATTTCAAGCACGATTTTTTCGTTCAATTTAGCCGTTAACAATTGAATAAAATGGGCTGGAATCAACTCTCCAGAATCGTCTTTTTTGCGGCCAGTTTCCATCGGATGATTAATGATCAATTTGACCTCAGTTAAGTCGTTAACCAGCTTGGCGCGCATTTTTATATTGTCCATATTTTCGCCTTTTAGCCGCAACCGTTTTCAAGCACCACCACATTTTTGGAAGCAGTAAAATATTGGTCGCCCGCCTTAACCACTATTTTCACATCAGAAGTTTCTGCCATTTTAATACGCGTCACCAATTTTGGTAGTGCACCGTTGCTAAACGTAAAATGTCCAATCAACGTGGTCGGATTATGTTCTACAAATATTGCAATCGATTCGGTATTCGGTATGCGGCTATTGATTTCCAATTGTACGATTGCGCCATTTTCTGCACGATCTGGCGCGTTAATATCGATATCATTACTCGGTAGCTCATTGCTAATCGCCAAATCACTAGCAGCATTGCTGAACTTTGTTGCTTCAAATGCGCGCTTGTTCCAAGTGGCGGCTAGCGCATTTATGGGCGTAATCAACAATGTTACCAAACCCAAAAAAACACTTAAAAAATCTCTACGTTGCATCAGCCCATCCTTTCCAGTGCGGTTTTTTCATTTGCCTGCAAACGACGTAATTCTTTTAAACGCGCATCTACAATGGAATGCTCATAAAAATTACCGTCTTTGGCTTTGACCGCGAAATCAAACTGCTCAACGGCTCTGCTTAAATTATATTTGCGATAATAAGCTTCGCCCTGCGCCTGAAAGCGCAAGAGATCTTTACCTTTTGCCGCATACGCTTTTGCCATCATGTCATAAAAATAAGCATCCGTTGGAAACAGCGGTTGTTTTTCCGCAATCAACTGAAGTGCTTTATCTGGCTGATTCGTGGCCAAATAATGTTCGGCATAACCATAAATCAGCGCGCGGTGATTAGGGAATAACGTCAGTGCTTTAGCGTATTGAATAGCCGCCGCCTGCGGATTATTACGCGCGACTTCAATGCGCGCAGCCAAGTTTTCAATAAAAGGATGCTTAGCCGCATTGGTTTTTAACCATTGCATTTGTTTGCTTGCGCCGGCTAAATCATTTTTGCGCAACATCGCCACTGCCAAACCATAATTCTCGGCTGTTTCATTGGCAAATCTGCGCTCTTTCAAATTATCTTGAAATTGGTCAATCGCCGATTGCGCCATGCCGTTGCCAGCGCGCAATTTCGCCTTAACCAGTTGAAAATCCAAACTATCTGGCACTTGCCGGTAAGGCATGGTTTCGACACGGTTTGATACGTCCGCAATGCGCTCCGCCGTGAGTGGATGCGAACGTAAAAAGCTAGGCGCCGTGCCTTCTACAAAGCGCGTGCCACGTTGCAAAGTGGTAAAAAATGCTGGCATCGCACGCACATCGTATCCCGCCGCGTCTAATATGGTTAAACCAACGCGGTCCGCTTCACGTTCATGTTCTCGCGTGTAATCTAATTGCCGTTGCACGCCTGCCGCAGTTGAAGCGGTTAATGCTCCGCTAGCGAGCTCTGGATTGGCTCGCGCAACCAATAAAGCCAGTGCAATTCCTGCAATATTTTTGAAGGTATCGTATTTTTGCGAAGCCAACATCCGCGCCAAATGACGTTGCGTCACATGCCCGATCTCATGCCCCAACACACCAGCCATTTCAGATTCGCTATTTGACGCTAAAATCAAACCCGTGTGAACACCAATAATGCCGCCTGGCATAGCGAATGCATTAATCGAATTATCGCGCACGACGAAAAAGTTAAACGTCTGGCGTTTATCTGGGCCACTGGCGGCTAATCTTTGACCAACCGCCTGTAGATAATCGGTGACTTCCGCATCTTCTAATACATCATCGCTCACAGCCACTTGGCGTAAAATCTGTTCGGCAATGCGCTGTTCATCTTGTGGCGTTAATACCGTTTGCGCAATATCGCCCAAATCTGGCAAATTAGTATCTAAATCTCGGCTAGGTATATTTGTATTTAGCCCACCATCTTCATAAGGTTTGCCAGAAATCGCAGATTGTTTGATGTTGTCTGCCAATGTTGTATTGGTCACAAACAAACCTGTTATAAAAATCGTCTGCGTAAAAATCACTAAGGCAATTTTTGCGCTGGTGGTTTTTTGCCGATTAATTTGCTCATTAATTAATGTTAACTTTAATTTCATTATTGTTATGATAATGCCTTTATGGCGCAAGTTCATGCCAAATTTTGAATGGATTGTAAATACATGGCGAATACCAATCAAGCACTTACCCACTTTGATCACAGCGGCCAAGCGCATATGGTGGATGTTGGCGACAAAGCCGCTACGCGCCGCATCGGCATTGCCACCGGCACAATTAGCATGTTGCCCACCACGCTTAAATTAATTCAGCAAGGCGATGCAAAAAAAGGCGATGTACTCGGCATCGCACGTATTGCAGCGATTCAAGCCAGCAAAAAAACAGCCGATTTGATTCCGCTTTGTCATCCGATTTCACTGACTAAAGTATCGGTAACATTCGACATAAATGCGCCTGAATCTAGCATTAACTGCACGGTAAGTTGTGAAACGACAGGTCAAACTGGGGTAGAGATGGAAGCATTGACTGCAGTCAGTGTCGGTTTGCTCACCATTTATGACATGTGCAAAGCGGTAGACCGCGGCATGACGATTAACGCCATAAGATTGTTAGAAAAACATGGTGGGAAATCAGGCGATTGGATTGCAAGCAGTTAAGTTTGTGACGACTTAGCCACTTGCAAAGCTTAATTTTTAAAAATTAAAGCAGAGTCTAAAACTGTGTAACTTAAAACTATGCAAATTGATACTATTTACTGCCAATCAAACTTTTAACCGCACCAACTAAATCGCCTGGCATGATGACGATTTTACTGTTGTTGGAAGCTGAGATTTTTTGTAGTGAAGTGATATAGCGATCGCCCAATAAGAACATAGCTGAGGCGTTGTTTTCTTTTACCGCCTCAGTAATGAATTTAATCGATTCCGCAGAGGCTTTAGCCCCCACCATTTGTGCTTCTGCATCTTTACGCGCCGCTTCTAATCGCGCTTCTGCGTTTAAAATCAGTGATTGTTTTGCGCCTTCTGCTTCAGTTACCACCGCAACGCGTTCACGCTCTGCTGCTGCTTGTCTTTCCATCGCATCTTGCATATTAGTCGATGGCTTAATATCTTGAATTTCAACGGATTTTACCGTTAATCCCCAATCCAGTGCTTCATCAGCGATTGCTAATTTAAGCTCTGTTTTAATACGGTCGCGCGAAGTCAGCGCATGATTCAATTCCATGCCGCCAATAATTGAACGTAAATTCGTTTGCACCATATTACGCATCGCTTCACGGAAATTTTCAATGCCATAAACAGCGCGTTCGATATTACTGACTTTTATAAACGCCACCGCATTGGCCAAAATCACCGCGTTATCGGCTGTAATCACTTCTTGCTGTGGGATTTCTAAAATAATATCTTTAGTGGTGACTTTGTAACTTACTTTAGTAAAGATTGGGTTAATCACATGTAAACCCGGTGAAAGCACGCCGGCAAATTTACCTAAGCGCTCTACCACCCACTCTTCACCTTGCGGCACAATACGCACGCCTTTGAATATGGCTATCGCCACTAAAAATATGAGTATTAAACTAACTTCTGTCATGATATTTTCCCTAAAAATGTAATGCGATTAACTAAACTTTTCTAACCAAAATTTAAGCAAAGCTTAAAATCCAGCATTGAAATCAAATCTTGATAATGCGTAAAGCATTACCCTCAACGGCTATTACTTTGGCTTGGCTGCCCACTTCAATCGTTTCATTTGCCACAGCGACCCATTCGCGGCTACCCATCAAACCTTGTACAAAACTTATTTTGCCGTTCTGATTAGCGTTAACACTTTCAATTACCGTTCCAGTGCGACCAATCTCTTCACCTTGCGCTTGGCCAACTCTGGAATGTGTTTCCGTTTTCTTGTAAAAAAGCTTCCAAATCGCTAAAGAACCAATCGACAACGCGGCAAAAATCGCAAATTGTATGGCTGGCGGCATGGTAGGAAATACCCAAGTGGCAATCGCAACACACAGCGCAGAAATACCAAACCATAATACATAAACGGTACCGATCGCCATCTCTACAGCCAGCAACAATAAGCCAATTGCGCCCCAAATCCACATTGCATCAATCATATTGTCACCTTTAAACAGTGTTAACTAAAGTGATTAATGGTATCACTTTTAGTTTAAAAACTAGAATTAGAACCCGAAATGGAATTTGAGAATCTGCACTATGCGCACGCATGATATGCGCGCCATGTTAATGAGTGCCGCTTCTTATCTATATTGGCTAGAAGAAACACAAGCGGTGATAAAAGCACGCATCGCGCAAAGGCATGCTGGGCAGTGAACGACACAAGAATGGGCAGGAATTAATCACAAAAAAACGTCAAAAAAAGAGTACACTCTCAAAACTAAAGCATCTACAACAAGAGCTATTTTAATGGCACAAGCGACCAAACTGACCATTCCATGCGACCGCGCTGAGCGTCTACAATACATCAGGCGGATTTTCCCACAAGCACTCGGTTCATTTTTAAGTGACGATTGGCGTGGCGGTCGACATGAAGCGCTTAAGCGTTTAAATAGCATGGATGCGATTGCTTACAATCGTAATCGCAACTTTCTGAATGGCAATGTCACCAAACTTTCCCCCTATTTTCGGCATGGCTGTTTAACCTTAAAAGAAGCCAGCGATGGTGCACAAAGCCTTTTTGGTGCACATGCTGAAAAGTTCGTGTTCGAATTAGCTTGGCGCGATTACTGGCGCCAAGTTTGGCACGATAAAGGCAACGATATCTTTAGCGATATGGAAGATCCAAAAGTCGCGCTGGGCGATAAATTGATGCCCGATTTCATTCGCCAAGGCATTACTGGCTTGCCTTGTATGGATGGCTTTATCCGCGATTTGATGCATGATGGTTATGTGCATAATCATGCGCGGATGTGGTTTGCCGCCTATGTGGTGCATTGGCTAAAAGTCGATTGGCGCGAAGCGGCTGATTGGTTTGAGAATAATTTATTAGACGGCGACAAAGCTTCTAATCATCTATCTTGGCAATGGGTTGCCTCGCTTTTTAGCTCAAAACCCTACTATTTTAATAAAGAAAATTTGGCACGCCACACAGGCGAGAAATATTGTACCAACTGTAAAATCACCTGCCCATTTGATGATAGTTACGAAGCGCTTAGCGATAAATTATTTGCGCACCAAACGCCTGCGGTCGCCAAAAAACATAAAATTAGCATGCCGCTAAAAGAGTCTATCTCTAGCCATCAAGCAGTCGCGATATTCGTACACGATGAAATGCTCTCTGCCGCACACCCATTAATGCATAAATCCATGCCAAAAATTTTTGTGTTTGATGAATTTCTACATGGTAGATGGCCGCTTAAACGTCTGCAATTTTTAGCGGATTGCTTAAACGAATTACAAGATGTAGAAGTGTGGATGGGCGATACGCGAAAAGTATTAAAAAGCCGTGGCGTTGGCCAAGTGATTACCCAACAAACGCCGAATATGCAGATAAAAGCGTTATTAGAGCCTTTTAACCCAATTTGGGAGCCAGAAGTTAAGTTTACCCAAGCGACCATTAGCGAAAAACGCCTCAAACGCTTTTCGCGTTATTGGGAAAAAGTCGGCCCAGAACTGTTGGGTGAACGCTTTAATCAGCAGTTTTAAACAAATTGCAATCATGAAACGCATGGCAATCATGCTAATTTGGAGGTTTGAATGGATTTTTTGTTAGTGATTATATTGGTCGTGGCTGCGCTTTACATCATCATGACTTACAACAGCTTAGTGAGTATTCGCAATAATGTCGCCAAAGCTTGGGCGAATATTGACGTGTTGCTGAAACAGCGCAATGAAGAATTGCCTAAATTAATCGACACCTGCAAAGCCTATATGCAGCATGAGTCCAGCACATTAGAAAAAGTCATTCGTGCGCGCATGGGTTTAGATGCAGTGCGTCAAACGCAAGATGTGGCGGGTTTAAATCGTGCGGAATCGTCACTGACTGCGAGCTTAGTGGATCTTTATGCGGTGGCAGAAAACTATCCTGATTTAAAAGCCGATCAATCTTTTATTAATTTGCAGCAACGCATTACTGGGCTTGAGAATCAAATCGCCGATAGACGCGAGTTTTATAATGATTCTGTGAACATTAATAACGTGCGCATTGAGCAATTTCCTGACTTGATTGTGGCACGTGTATTTAATTTTGAGCACAAAGAAATGCTGCAATTTGCACCAGAGGAATTAAAAGATATTCACGTGGGCAATCGATTTAACAGCTAGATTTAATAGTTTAGTTAACACTTTAAAATGCTTCAAAAGTTTAAAGCCAATCGCGTCAATTTAATTGCGATTGGCATTATCGGCGGCTTGGCGATTGGTGCTTATGCGAAAGATATTGGTCCAAGCAATCACGAAACATGGCAACTATTATGCGCGGTTGCTTTATTAGTCAGTGGTTTTGCCACTATCTTCAATTACTGGCGTTTGCTTAAAATCTCCGAAGCACCGATTTCCACAATTGCCGCCGCCGCGCAAGGTTATGTCGAGCTGCATGGTACGGCATCTACTGAAAACTCACTTAAAACACCTTTTCACGGCATTCCTTGTGTTTGGTATCGCGCATGGGTTTACGCCAATGTAGAAGACCAAAAAGGCTTGCCCGATATTTGTGGCAATCGCCTGCTGAATTATCATGAAAGCAATCAACCATTCACGCTAAATGACGGCACAGCCAGTTGTACAATCAATCCTAAAGATGCTGAAGTCATCCATTTTGAAGCGCGTACTTGGCGCAAAAATGCGCACCGTTACGTAGAGCAATATTTACCTGCAGCTAAAAAACTCTATGTTTTAGGGCAATTAAATACACTAAAGCATTTAACGGATAAAGCCGCACTGAATCTAGAAGTGCGCAATACTTTAGCCGATTGGAAAAGTCGTCCAGACCAGTTACGCAATCGCTACGACCACAATTGGGATGGCAAGATTGACGCCGACGAGTGGGAATTGGCGCGCCAAGATGCGATCAGACAAGCAACGGCCAATCAAATGATGGCGGCGCATACTGGCAACTTCACTTTATCCAAACCCGCAAATAATCAGCTATTTTTAATATCCGCACAATCACCGCAACAATTGCGCAATAGTTATCAATATTGGTCTTTGGTGCATATCATCACTTTTTTATTTGTATTGGTGGCATTTAAAATAACGACAAATTAAGCACAAAAAATCCTACTCATTCGTTTTAAATTCCTTCATATTCGTTTGCTAAATTAGCGATTCCGCCGTGTTAAAATAGCGGCTATGGACACTGCAAACACACAAACCCGAGAATTAGCCAAATCATTCGACCCGAAAGCCATTGAAAGCCATTGGTATGCGTTTTGGGAGAGCAAAGGCTATTACGGCGCTGGCTTAAATCCAGCTATCAAAGATAATTTCTGTATTTTATTACCGCCACCCAACGTCACTGGCACTTTGCATATGGGCCATGGCTTTAACCAAACGCTGATGGATGCGCTGACACGTTATCACCGTATGCGTGGCGATAACACGCTGTGGCAACCTGGTACAGACCATGCAGGTATCGCAACCCAAATTGTGGTGGAGCGCCAACTGGATGCACAAGGCGTTTCGCGCCACGATTTAGGTCGTGAGAAATTCTTGGAAAAAGTGTGGGAATGGAAAGAATACTCTGGCGGCAGCATTACCAAACAAATGCGCCGCTTGGGCACTTCGCCTGATTGGAGCCGTGAGCGTTTTACGATGGATGAAGGTTTAAGCAAAACCGTCACCAAAACTTTTGTAGATTTATATAACGAAGGCCTGATTTATCGCGGTAAACGCTTGGTGAATTGGGATGTAAAACTCGGCACAGCGGTTTCAGATTTAGAAGTAGTGCAGGAAGAAGAAGATGGCTTTATGTGGCATATCAACTATCCACTTGCAGATGGTTCTGGCCATTTAACGGTAGCGACAACACGCCCTGAAACAATGCTGGGTGACGTTGCAGTGATGGTGCATCCTGAAGATGCTCGCTACAAAAATTGGGTTGGAAAAAGTGTTAAGCTACCGCTTTGCGACCGAGAAATTCCGATTATTGCCGATGATTATGTGGATATGGAATTTGGTACAGGTTGCGTAAAAGTAACGCCAGCGCATGATTTTAATGACAATATGGTTGGCCAACGTCAAGGTTTAGATAAAATCGTGATTCTGGATCTGAAAGGATTTTTGCCGCCTAGCGCAGAAGTTTGGGGTGCAAACGGCTCAGCTAAACAGCCCATTGATTTACCGCAAAACTTGATTGGTTTAGAGCGTTTTGCTGCGCGTAAACAGGTCGTGAGTGATTTAGAATCCGGCGGGTTTTTAGTTAAAGCTGAAAAACACAAACTCAAAGTACCGCGTGGCGACCGAACTGGCGTGGTGATTGAACCGATGCTGACTGACCAATGGTTCGTGGCAATGAGCAAACCAAGTGATGATGGCAAAAGTATCACGCAAAAAGCATTGGATGTTGTTGAATCTGGTGAAATCAAATTCTATCCAGAAAACTGGGTAAACACTTACAACCAATGGTTAAACAATATTCAGGATTGGTGCATTTCGCGTCAGCTTTGGTGGGGGCATCAGATTCCTGCTTGGTATGGTGACGATGGCAGTTTTTATGTGGCGCATGATGAAAATGAAGCGCGTGCAATAGCGACAGCAAAAGGTTATACAGGTAATCTCAAACGCGATAATGATGTATTGGATACTTGGTACTCATCAGCCTTGTGGCCTTTTTCAACCCTAGATTGGACCGGCGATAAAGCCAAGGATGACGCCAATCTTGCGCTGCAACAATATCTACCTTCTAGCGTGCTAGTTACAGGTTTCGATATTATCTTTTTCTGGGTGGCGCGTATGGTGATGATGACCAAGCACATCACTGGAAAAATCCCGTTTAAGCATGTGTATGTACACGGCCTGATTCGAGATGCCGAAGGCCAAAAAATGTCTAAATCTAAGGGCAATGTGCTGGATCCGATTGATTTGATCGACGGTATTGATTTAGACGCGCTGATTAAAAAACGCACGACAGGCTTGATGAACCCAAGAGATACTGAAAAAATTGAAAAGCGTACGCGTAAGGAGTTTCCAGAAGGTATCGCCGCTTATGGAACGGATGCGCTTAGATTTACATTTGCTGCATTAGCAAGCCCAGGTCGCGATATTAAGTTCGATTTACAACGTTGCGACGGCTACCGTAATTTCTGCAATAAATTGTGGAATGCCACACGCTTTGTGTTGATGAATACGCAAAATGAAGATGGCAGCCCGCAAGATAATGGTTTGGAAGATTGCAAAACGCAGCCTGATGGTTACTTAAGTTTTAGCCAAGCTGACCGCTGGATTGTGAGCAGATTACAACGCACGGAAGCCGATGTTGAACGTGCGTTTACCGATTATCGTTTTGACTTGGCGGCAAAAGCTATTTACGAATTTGTGTGGGATGAATATTGCGACTGGTATTTAGAACTGGCAAAAGTACAAATTCAAACTGGTAATGATGCTGAAAAGCGCGCAACGCGCCGTACCTTATTGCGAGTGCTAGAAACGATTTTACGTTTAGCACATCCTATTATGCCGTTTATCACAGAAGAAATCTGGCAGACGATTGGGCCAATGTCTGGCCGTAACGGCCCAAGCATTATGCTTGAAGCGTATCCAAAATCGCAGCCAGCTAAGATTGATGAAGCTGCAGAAGCGTGGGTGGCATTATTAAAACAAGCCGTAGATGCTTGCCGCAGTTTGCGCGGTGAAATGAGCATTTCACCTGCAGCTCGCGTGCCATTGATTGCATCTGGCGAAGCAGATAAATTAGCGCTTTATGCGCCCTATTTAAAAGCTTTAGCAAAATTGGAGGAAGTGACTATCGTTGCGGAATTGCCAGAAGCAGATGCGCCGGTGATGTTAGTGAATGACTTTAAACTGATGTTAAAAGTGGAAATTGATGTTGCTGCAGAGAAAGAGCGTTTAGGTAAAGAAATCGCGCGTTTGATTGCTGAAATTGGCAAAGCGAATGGAAAATTGAATAACGAAAGTTTTGTCGCGCGCGCGCCAGCAGCCGTAGTTGAGCAAGAAAAAGCGCGAGTGGCCGAGTTTGGCGCGAGTTTAGAAAAGCTGAATGTTCAATTATCCAAGCTTGAAAAATAATACTTAACCATTATTTTTGACCAAAAATCATCAATGTCGATTAAAACCTACAATGACGATGACGATGTGATGTGTTCTTGTAGCGGCACTAAGCGGCGGGATATCAAGCGTTTATTTAATGAAGGCGCAGACCAAGAAGCGATTTCTAGAAGAACGGGCGCACTTTCAGGTTGTGCAGGTTGCGAGTGGGATATTGCGGAGTATTTGCGGGAGCTGGCTGAGCAACAAAAGTAATATTTGTTAAAGCGATGGCAACTAAATCGAGCTGTTTATTTCATTTATTTTTAACTAAATAAATAAATTTACATCTGATTCGCCCGCAAATTCAAAGAAGGTCGCAGCGCCGCCAAACTCGATACCTTCAATAAAATCGCTCGGTTTAAAATCAAATAAATCTACCGTCATTTGGCAGGCAATGAATTTAACGCCACTTTCCAAACAGGCGGTGCGTAAGTCTTCAATACTTGCCACGCCTTTATCGGCAATCTTCTGTTTCATCATCATCGTCGCCATGCTCTCCATTCCGGGTAACATTTGCACAAAATTCGGCATGGGAACTGGCATCGGCATGGCTGGGTTGCCAAGTGGTGAAACTTTTAAATCGCTAATATCTTTTTTAAGCAAAGTTAAGCCATAGAAAGTGAAGAATATTTCCACTTCGTAATCTAATGCAGCCGCAGTTGAAGCCAATATAAAAGGTGGATATGCCCAATCGAGCGTGCCTTTAGAAGCAATTAATGCGAGTTTTTTAGTCATTGCTTTTGAGTTAAGCCACACGCTTTTTAATGTAGAACGTAAACAAACCGTCTACTTCATCTTGCTGCAATAATTCGTGGCCAGTTTGTTTGCAAAACGCTTGGAAATCTTTCACAGAACCAGGGTCAGTCGCCAACACTTTTAGTGTTTGCGTGGCTTCGATTTCGCTTAAGCCTTTTTTACAACGCAAAATCGGCAAGGGACAATTCAAATTACGCGCGTCAATTTCTTTATCAAATTCCATTTTTTATTCCTATTCTGTTCTGAACAGTTATTCCTGAATAAGCTAGCTATTCCCAATAAGCCGATTTTTAACTTAATAACACTATGACGTTAACTTAACAGCAACTTAACACAATAAATGAGCCAAAAAATTAAGTGCTCACAATGTTTATTTTTTTGCGCCAAAAGCATAACCAGCTCTGCCCCAAGCAAGCACGCCGCCGACCAAATTATGTACGTTTTTTAAACCTTTGCTGGTGGCGAAATCCGCTGCATGTGCAGAGCGCACGCCGCTGTGGCAGTAAAATATAACGCTATTTGCATTGACTAATTTTTCATATTCCACTGGCAACATGGATAATTGAATATGAATTGCGCCAGGAATGATACCGCGCGCGACTTCGTCGTCATTGCGCACATCCACTAACATCACTTTGGGCTGGGTAATTAAATTGAGTAAATCTGCTGCTTCAATATCTGAATAATTTTTCATCGTAACTTTTAAATAGTAACTTTCATAGGGCGAACTTCACAATAATTTTTGTATTGTACACATGAAGACTAAGCATTAAAACGCTTAAAAACATTGCACATTGCAAGCGATTCCATCATTAAACTTAACCTAAAATATAGGTTAAGTTTAAAAAGCGTAAATCATTCTTAACGCAAATAACTTTTCAGACTTTTTAGCTAAGTTTAATCTTGAAACGCCTGTGCCTGCTTGTACGGTAATATTGCTATTTAAATCCACATGCATTTGCGGTGTAACACTGTATCTCCACACGCCTTTTGTATCGACTTCATGGTTCAGTTCTAGCCCAACCGTATATCTTGGCGAGAAATCGTAAAACAAATTATTGTTTATCAACCCGATTGCATTGCTGCTTTTGCCGAATTCGGGCTTTCTCAATCCAACCATATTCAATGTGCTCCACTTACCCATAAATCGGTAGCCATTAATATATAAAACATCTGATGAATACTTGGCTGATTCTCGATTTTTTGTCGCGATTACTTGCCAACCATGAATCATATTGGGGTTATTCAAACTGTTAGAGAATGTGCCTTGAAACGCGACCTTGTAATCGGTGATTTTGGAGTTTTCGGTAGGTAACTCCAATTCAAAAGCTAATCCATCAGCGAAGGCATATTCAATTTCTGGCGCCCATTCCAATGGTCCGCCATGAATATTTTGTTGTGCAAGTGTATTGATTTCCAGCTCGCCTTTCTTTGCCCCCAACGGCCTGACAAGGTCAAACAATAACGGCTCCGGAATATGTGGATTACCACTACTTAATGCAGCTGTTCCTTCAGTAAAATCAGCATATGCAGGTACTGCGATAATTGCAAAAATAGAACAAAAACAGAATTTAATACGTTTCATAACTTAAAAAGTCAAATAATAGTGAATCTTGTAACAACTTATCGTTGTCATGTTTTTATTTCGTGTACTTATTTTCAAGTAGCTAAAAATAATATGCTTAAAGCACAATGACCAAATAAATAGGCCTTGTATCGGCAAGCATATCGGTTTTTAGTTCCCGATTAAATCGGTCATGCGGAATCTATTATAAATGCTGGCAGTAACGTGACAAAATTATCACGCTAAAAAATTAGTTAAGTATTAGCCGCTACTTAAAACGATGCAATATATAGTCCTTTTATATAGTCTTGTCATATTAATGTCATATTTATTTTTAATAATTTCAATCCTATCATTCACAAATCGTCGAGGAAGAATTAAAAAACTCTATATGCCTACAAATTTTAAAATTCAGTTAGCGCTAGTTTTATTTTCTACTATCAGTCATGCCAATGCTGCGCATTTAAATAAATTCGCAGACAACACATCTACCAATAACAACAATACTACTCAAAACACGCCTAAAGATGAGCCTGTAGTTGCTCAGAACAACGTTTCAAGCCAACCAGGTTTTGACTTCCTAAATTCTGACGCACCATTCAAATACGGTTTTAATATAGGTGATCAGCCAGTCAATATTCAATTTTACGGCATTATCGATATTGCCCTCGCTAACGCTAACCACTCTCTGCCAGCCAATTACGAGCTGCCTAATAATTTATATCCCTACTCTGGCGCTAAAGTTAATCCGGCAGTTAAATCTCGTACCAAATGGATTAATGGCGGCCTACAAGATTCAAGGTTTGGTTTAAAAGGTGATGTTGGTCAATTTAAAGTAATGGATGAATCATTTAAATTTGTCTATCAGTTTGAGGGTGGCTTTAACCCGATTGATTTTAAACTTAATAATGCAGCAGAAACCGTTGCAGACAACTCTGGCACACACGCAAATTCAAGCCTCAACTCTGATTCTTCTTTAAACGGAGAGTTTTTTGCGCGCCAAGCATGGGCAGGCGTCGATGGCGGCAAACTAGGTCGATTAACCTACGGTACGCAATACAATCCGTTCTTCGAAATTTTTGCAGCTTATGATCCGAATAACAAAGCCGATACTTTCTCACCATTTGGTGAAAGTGGCACAGTTGGCGGTGGTGGTGGTATTTCTGAAAATGCACGCATGAAAAACTCCATTAAATATGCCAACACTTTTGATACAGGTGAACATGCAAAAGTGAATTACGCCTTAATGTATGAGTTTGGTAATGCTGCTGGCAGCGCACATGGTGATGGCCTAACCGCACAATTAGGTTACGAAAATAGCTTATTTGGAATTCAATTTGCTTATGACAAATTCACCGATAGCGTTAAAGTTGCTACCGCTGGAATCGGAAATCCTTTGGCGAATGACACTATTTCAGCATCACTTTACAATACCGATGCCACTGTCGTTACACTCAAATGGACGCCGACCAAAGATTTAAAGATTTCTGGCGGCTGGGAACACTATCAACTCAAACCTTCCTCTGATAGTTCACTGACATACTCATCGATATTCGACCAAACTTTATTTGGTGGCGTGGCAAACTCTGCTTTAAAACCAGGTTACAAACAAGATAATGATGTTTATTTTATTGGTGCTAACTTTGATTTTTCTCAGCGTATGCCAGCGCTTACTGGCTTAACATCCTCTATAGGCTTTTACGATACCAAGTTTGACGCGATTGATGGGCCGACAACTTCAACCAACTCACAAGGCAATATAGATACTTGGACCATGGTGACAGATTACAAATTTAACAAACGTTTTGATACCTATTTTGCATATACCACCAACCATTTTACTGGCGATAAATACCCAAGCGCTACTAACTATGCCAACGTTAGTACAGTGGGTACAGGTTTACGCATGAGATTTTAAAAACACTTGATATTATTAGCCGTACAAAAAAGCCCGTATTAAAACGGGCTTTTTTACTATATGAATTAGGTATCTTAAATAAGTTAATCATGATCACCCACATCGAGAGTGTAAAGAGTGAACCTAAATTGAATTACGGCTAGGCTTAGTGTTATGAATTATCGAAGCTTATTCATAACACTAAGAAAAAAGGGCTTAACAGTTAAGTTAAACCCTTTTTAAATACTGGTGGCCGGGGACAGAATCGAACTGTCGACACGCGGATTTTCAATTTTAAATAGACTTACATTATTTACTGTATTGGTTCGCCCTCGCTCTCGAATAATCGCCAAAGTAAAATAAAATTGTCACATTCAATAATTAATATTAAATTTATTTCTACAAAATTCGAAAATTTTTTCGCAATTATTTACCTCTAAAACTACAGATATTTGTCAATTCAAATGTGTTTCTTGTAATATGTAATGAATTTTAAGGTTCAGAATATGTGAATTATCTGTTCCTGTTATGCATGATTAATTTAAAAACTATATGGTTAATGTATAATCTCGAGTTATGTCTATTGAAAATTTATTTCCAATTGCTGGCAATAACGCAATTCAAAATGCAGCATTTGCCATTGAATGGCAGGTTGAATTAAGCTCTAGTGAACTGCAATCTATTCACTCAGCAATAGAATCTGAGTTGAAGCAAGATTTCCCTAATCAGCTTCCGCAACATCATCAAAAAATATCTTTTGTTATGGATACTAACTCCCCAAATAAGATTTCGCCTAGTGTTGAACTAGGAGGATTTCTTTATGAGAAAAGATCGCAGTATTCTACTAATCCTACACGCTCAATATCGCTGTCAAAACAGAGCTTAATAGTATTAATAAACGAATATAGTAGATGGGATAATGTCTGGGCAGACGTTAATAAGTATTTTTCAATAATACTTAAGCAATTAAAGAATGCTGCTATTGCCAACATTGGTTTGCAGTATTCAGATGTGTTTGTATGGAAAGATGATCCTAAGCAATTAAGATTACAAGAGGTTTTTAAACCTAATAGTAAATTCTTAACTCCTAATGTTTTACTGCTTAATGGCTTGTGGCATTCCCATCATGGTTATATCGTGGAGTCAGATAAACCTATTCCAAATAGCAGGTTGGATAACGTAAATGTTAATTTAATTAATGACGCTGGTGTGTTATCAATTCAAATAACAACTTCACATAGAGCAACTTTAAAGAATGTCATTTGGTCTACTAATGATCAAATTATGTCTCTAATTGACCAAGTTATAAATTCTTTACATACTGAAAATAAACTTATAATGACAGAATTGCTTTCTGACGAGCTATGCAAAAAAATAAAATTAGAGGTTAATAATGCTTGAGCCAATTACTTCAGCGCTTTTTGTTAGCTATTTAGCCTGCTTACCAGTTGCAACTAGAAAGCCAGACTATTTTCATTCAAATCAAAATGAGGTGGCATCTGGTATCCTGCCAGAATTAGAAACGCGTTATACAATAACGAAGGATTTTTCCCCTGTTACTGATTTTTTAATAGCACCTCAGATAGTCACACATTTTAATTATAATCATCTTGAAGCCATCAACAATGAAATTGATAGCTATCATTTTCTTTCAGATGGATGGGATGGTGATGACAGTTATGCGCCGTCAGTAGATGCCTTAAATAGAGCTAAAAATCTATTAGGTAAGTTGCCATCTGGAATAGCTAATCCAATTCCCATGATTTCCAAAAATGGTAATTTAGGACTTTACTGGAGTAATGACTTTTTCTACGCTGATCTCCATTTAGAAGACTATCAAAATATATCTTTATATATTAGAAAAAAAATCGATGGTTTGGATGAGTTTTTTTTCGATAATTTACCCGAAGATTCTTTAACTACTAATTGGATTAAAGAGAACGCAAGTATTTTATATTTGGCTTAAGTAGTTAGTAAATAATGACTTGCCAAGACTTTTTCGATGTACATTTAAATAATAATGATAAATGTAAGTTACTCCAAAAAGAACCGAGCAAATACACTTGGCAACTGGAGTCTGCTTCTAAGTTTTCACCACACCCAGTTCAAGACGAAGAGCCATTAATAAGACAAATAATTTCCCCAATTCATTTGGATACTGATTCAAAAACTCTTAAACCTACAGCTTTTGATGATGTTTTTAATAAAGGTTTATCAGTAAACAGATCACATCTCATTACAAGTGAAGCCCAAGTAATTGATGCTGCCTCTCTAAAAACAAAAGTATTTAATATTACAAACCCTGAAAAGCCGCAAAGAAAATTGCATGCTTTGACCAAATTTGTTGCAATAAATATCAGAACATTAACTGATTATGAAAATAATTTTGGTCTTGGGATTTATGATACAGCTTTGGAGAGAGACTCTTCTCACGCAGACATTTGTCACATTTCAGTTGACAACAAGCAAAATCAAAGAAGTATCAGATCAAAGTTGTTAGACCTAGCCAATCAAAACCTTACAGTGATTTAGACCAAAAAATTTATGGCTTTATTAGTTGAAGAATTAACTGTTTGGGATGTTAGTTTTCGCTGGGCTGGCTTTGATCCTGACAGATTTTATTTAAGGTATCCTTTATTAGTCAAAGATAACTTTCGATTACTAATGTTAGCCATACTTGAAGGGGAAATTATCTGTAACACCCTATGTTTAGACAAGAGGCCTAGTAATTCAAAAGCAGATCCGGATTATTACATCAGAACTCATATCGATAATGTTTACGCATGTATTCATGGTCAAAAATATAATATTAAATTACTGAAATGGGCGACGCTTGATCGTAATTGGTTTTATGAATGGTGCGTTCGTAGAGCCATAACTCCTCCCGAGTTCTGGTTTCCCCCAGGCTGGAAGATTGATTATGATCAACCAATCGGTGGATATCCTGGTTTTGCTATGCGGCATGAAGAGCCCAAAGAAAGTGGAGTTTCTGTCTCTTTTTCTTTTCATTGGCCAGAAGTAGATGAGGATCAGATTCACATCGCTGAAAATGATGATCTCAAAAACTCAAGCCGTAATCGTCCAAACCAATTAACTAAAATTGCTTGTCAAGTGATTGCTCAAAACATTTGGAGGACTGATAATAATGTTTCTATAGCTGATATGGTGCGTCGCCCTGAAATTCAAATATTGGGAGGTGCAAAACCATATGTTTACGAAGTCGTTAGGCGTTGGCTAAGTGAAGTTGCTCCTCCCGAAGTTAGTGCTAGAGTAGGTCGACGATCTAACAAAATCACTACTCAAGACATTTAATTTTTTTTATAGAAAACCGTATAAATGCTAGCTAAAAAATACTACTGCTAATTTAAGTAGTATTTGTTTTTCTAGCATGTAATTTTTAATCCATCTTTAAAAAGTCAGGATTCTAACTCCACCAATTAACGGAGTTAGAAATGAATAAGCAACAACACAATGAACCCAACACCGATTCTCTGGCCGACGACTGCCGCGCACTGCGCGGGGGAGGAGAAAGAGAATCGGTAGCGGTGCCTAGTAACACAGCTACTAATAACAGCAATAATATAAATTTAATTAAGTTTTTAAGATTTGGAGTTGATAGTCTTTATATCTCTTATCAAGGTGAAATCTTTGAAAGTGTAGATGAGAAATTATCCAAGCTTAAACTATTAGCTAGATCAGACAATCAAGGTCAACAAGCCAAAGCCCAATACAAGATAGGCGATCATCTATTTGAGGTCAAAGATAAAGGCACTTCGATGTTTGCCTATATCCTCGAAGACAATGCGTTCAGAATTCAGCTATCACGACCTAAAAAATCAGTACCGATGGCTTATGTCAAAGTATCTAGTGAATACCTCACTTACAAAACACCAGCCGATGCAGAAAAGTCGATTAATAATATTCTCACTGAACTAGGCGTCTTACAGTCTTCTGCCAATGTCAGTCGTATTGATCTGTACGTGGACTTTGTATCGCATCAGAACATGGAAGCATGGACACGAGAAGCATGGGTCACACGTGCTGGCTCTATCAGTTCCTATGCCATTAATAAACAGTTCACTGGCTGGGCAATTGGCATGGGTGGGGTCATTGGTGCTAGGTTATATAACAAGCTATTTGAAATTACTACCAGCAACAAAGGCTATCTGATTCCCTTATGGGAAGCTGCTGGAAGACTAGTTAATGAACCTGTCTGGCGATTAGAGTTTGAGTTTAAGCGTGATTTTTTAAGCCAGAAAGATTTAATCCCACTTAAAGATGCATTAGCCAATTTAAACGGCTTATGGTCTTACGCCACTACTGAATGGTTAAAACTTACTACTCCTAATGCAAACGATGATACTCGCGCCAGATGGCCTGTTCATCCGATGTGGCAGCAACTCGCAACACTCGATTGGGAAACCAACGATTCACCACTTAAGAGTCGTTTTAATAATCAACGTACACCAAACCATGAAGCAGTCATGGATCGCGGCTTAAGTGCTTTTACCACATGGATGGCGTGTAATGCCAAAGATGATCCAGATACCGCCTTTCGACAATTCTGTGACGCTCTAGCAATCCATATATCCGATAAGGCCAATAAGTTTAATTTGCATGTCGATGAAATGATCATGAGTAAGGTGGCTTACAAAGCGAGGTTGTTTAATACCTTAAACACCAACCCTCAAGAAGAATACTTATCGTTTAACTCTGACGCTTATCGTCGCGCCTCTGACGGTGAATAAACATGAAAGATAACGACTTGCCTTTGCCTGTTGTGCGTTGTCTTTCTAAAGAAGAGGCGGCTAAATATTTGGGTATTGGAGTTACTTTATTAAGTGAACTGGATATTCCAATCATTAAGTTTGGTCGTCGATCCGTTTATGACGTGATTGACTTGGATCTTTGGTTAGAGGAATATAAGCAGCGAGGGCGAGCCGGAAAGGAAACATTATGGCTCGTGAAACCGGAATCTACAGGAGAGATGGTTCACCTTATTGGTGGATCAGTGCAACACTCTCAAACGGCAAAAGAATACGCAAGAGTTCTGGGTCTGAAATCCGAGAAGAGGCCGAAGCCCTTCTAGCTAAAATTAAGTTAGATTCGTATCGTGCAATTCATTTTGGTATAAAGGCTGAACGCTCTTGGCAGGAAGCTGTTGTAAGGTATCTCGAAATTAAAGCAAGGCTTAGAAGTTATCGTGATGTAAAACGGATTTGTCTGAATTTACATCCCTATTTAGGAAACCTGATGCTTAATCAAATTAATGGCGACATTGTTTGGTTGATCATTGAGGGTGAATTTAAAAAGGGAAATAAACCAGCAACCGTAAATCGATACTTAGCTGCTTTACGTGGATTATTGCGTATGGCGCGTGACGAATGGCAATGGATAGATCATATCCCTAAAATTCGCATGTTAACTGGCGAGGTGGAACGCGATAGATGGCTAACAAGAGATGAAGCAGATAGTTTGTTAGCTGTTTGCCCACCTCACCTAGCAGCCGTTGTGAACTTTGCTTTAGCGACAGGATGCCGCGCTCGGGAAATTCTTGGTTTGGAATGGAATAGAGTTGATCTAAATCGAAATACGGCTTGGCTCAATCAAACTAAGAATGGCACACCGAGAGGGGTTCCATTAAATAAAAGTGCAGTTAAGGTTTTATCAGATCAAGTTGGGAAACACGCGAAATTTTGTTTTACTTATAACGGTGAACCGATTCGTTACAACATCACGAATCATGCTTGGATCACAGCACTTAAGAAAGCAGGATTAGAGGATTTTAGATTTCACGACTTGCGTCACACTTGGGCTTCTTGGCATCGTCAAGCTGGTACAAGTTGTGATGAACTGAAAGAACTAGGTGGTTGGAAAACGCGATCAATGGTTGATCGGTATGCTAAATTTGCAACAGAACATCTTGCACATGCAGCTAGTCGATTGGATATTGGTTCTCGTCACAATGTGATTGAATTGTCACAATTTGGTCACAGTCATCAAGAAAAAAAGGGCTTAACAGTTAAGTTAAACCCTTTTTAAATACTGGTGGCCGGGGACAGAATCGAACTGTCGACACGCGGATTTTCAATCCGCTGCTCTACCGACTGAGCTACCCGGCCAGCTGCAATAACATAATTATTTGCAAGTCGCGCATTATAGCAAACTTCACATAAATTTACACAGACAAGTGCAATTTAATTCAAACTTTGCGTGTTAAGTTAATTTAATTGTTTTATGATGATATTAGCAACAATCAACTTGCTGCTGCCACTAACAAGTGGCACAGTTTATTTTACGTTCGAATGACGACAATAAAATTAAAAGGAGTTTGGTATGGGAATGTTTTCATTTATTAAAGAAGCTGGTGAAAAACTATTTGGTATTGGCGAAGCAAAAGCCGCTGAAGAAGTCGCAAAAAAAGCACCAACACCTGTAAACGTAGACGCAGCCAATAAAGCCGCGGCTGATGCGATTGCAGCTTATGTTGCCAAAATGAATTTAACCGCACAAGATTTAACGATTGGTTTTGATGGCGCATCTGGCACGGTGATTGTGCAAGGTATGGCGGATACGCAAGAAACCAAAGAGAAAATCTTATTATGCTGTGGCAATGTAAAAGGTGTTGAGCATGTGCAGGATCAATTAGGCGTGATAGAAGCAGAAGCTGAGCCACAATTTTATACGGTTGTTAGTGGTGATACTTTGTCAAAAGTCGCTAAACAATTTTATGGCAACGCGAATGCGTACATGAAAATTTTTGAAGCAAATAAGCCAATGTTAAGCCATCCTGATAAAATTTATCCAGGTCAATCTTTACGTATTCCACCGCAGTAATTTATTTTTCATCAACATAATATCAATAAGGGAGTTTTACCATGAATACATTTTTACGCGCATTATTAGCAGGTGTTTTTGCAGTGTCATTATTAGCTGGTTGTCATAAATCGGATGACAAAGTGGAAACCATGAAAGAAGAAGTTGGCGAAGCCGTAGACGCAACCAAAGAAGCGGCTGGTGCTGTTGCATCAGAAACAAAAGATGCCGTGACTGACGCAGCAAAAGACGCAGCGGCGGCAACATCAGAAGCGGCGGCTGAGGCAAAAGAAGAAGCGGTAGATGCAGTGCAAGCAGCTAAAGATGCAGCTCACGAAGCAACAAAATAACCACTCTCAATTATTCTGCTAATAATTAGGTTAACTGTACCTAGTTAACCCTATATTTAGACTAAAATTTAACCCGTAAAGCCGTGAGGTTTTACGGGTTTTTCATTTACACTTATTACTATGAATCGATTTAAAATTACGCCATTAAATAGTCATTTAGAATCAACTGCATTGCAAGCCTCTCTACTACAAAAAATCCAGCAAAAAACCAAGCCGATTGGCGCGCTGGGTGAATTAGAAAATCTCGCACTGCAAATCGGATTAATCCAAAACACGCTCACACCACAATTAAATAATCCTACTATTTTGGTATTCGCGGCAGATCATGGCATCGCCAATCAAGGCGTCAGCGCTTATCCGCAGGCGGTGACTGCGCAAATGGTCATCAATTTTTTGCAAGGCGGCGCGGCGATTAATGTATTCGCCAAACAAAATAACATGACCTTACGCGTGATCGATGCAGGCGTGAATCACACTTTTGCGCCTGATATCCAAATACTTAACACTTTAATTGATGCAAAAATTGACTATGGAACACATAACTTTTTAGTTGAACCAGCGATGAGTTTAACGCAATGTGAGCAGGCAATCGCAAAAGGTGCGGCACTGGCAAAAGCCGAAATAGATAACGGCTGCAATGTGCTGGGTTTTGGTGAAATGGGCATTGGCAACACCTCATCCGCCAGTTGCTTAATGAGTCTGTTATGCGCCATACCGATTGGGCAATGTGTCGGTCGTGGCACAGGTTTGGATGATGCAGGCGTTGAGCATAAAACGGCTATTTTGAGACAGGCAATTCAACAGCACGCCTTAAACGGACAAGATGCTATACAGACTTTAGCGACTTTTGGCGGTTTTGAAATTGCCATGATGACAGGCGCAATGCTAAGTGCCGCTGAACATAAAACACTGTTAATCATTGATGGCTTTATTGCAACGGCGGCCTTATTAGTCGCTTACAATTTGCAACCCAATATCTTGGATTATTGTGTATTTGCGCATTGCTCCAACGAAACCGCGCACCGCCAAATGTTAGATTATTTAAAAGCAAAACCTCTGCTAAATCTTAATTTACGATTAGGCGAAGGATCTGGTGCGGCATTGGCTTATCCATTGATTGAAGCAGCGGTTAATTTTTTAAATGAAATGGCCAGCTTCGCCAGTGCAGGCGTCAGTGAAAGTATTGGTGAAAGTGCGCATGAAAGTATTGATAGCCAGCTTGAGAGGACGACTTAATGCAAAAAGAATGGCAATATTTCTTATTGGCTTTAGGTTTTTTCACGCGCATTCCTGTGCCTAATTTTGCCCATTTTCAAGAATCAGACTTAAATCATTCCGCCAAATATTTTCCGCTTGTTGGTATTTTTGTCGGCTTGATTGGTGCTGTTTTCTTTTACGCAGGCAGCCTAGTCTTTCCGCAAACTATCGCCGTATTAATCAGCATGGCAGCCACTATTTACCTCACTGGTGCGTTTCATGAAGATGGCTTAGCAGATAGCGCAGATGGCATTGGCGGCGGGTGGGAGCGTGAGCAAATACTCACTATCATGCAAGATTCGCGATTAGGCACTTATGGCGCAGTGGCATTATTTTTAATGTTGATGGCTAAATTTCAAACGCTTAATAGTCTTAACCCCATTTTAATTCCACTCACCTTAATCACAGGGCACGCTTTGAGTCGTTTATGGGCGGTATGGTTAATGGCGGCTTTAAGTTATGCCAAACCTGTAGGTAAAGCTAAACCATTAGCGACACAACTAAGCAAGCGCGATTTAGTCATTGCGAACATCTTTGGCTTATTACCATTTTTAGGCATTGTTGGCATGCTAATTGTGAGTGATCACTCACATTTAAACATCGCTCATTATATTTTAATGTCACTCTTACCAAGCTTGATTGTGTGGCTTTGGTGGCGCGCAAAACTGGAAAAGAACTTAGGCGGATACACAGGCGATACTTTAGGCGCCATCCAGCAATTAACAGAACTGGCCTTCTATTTAGGCGTATTGGCTTGGTCGCTTAAAACATTAAATTAAAATCATGAAATTAACATTGATTCGCCACACGCGTTTACAGATTGCACCTGGCATTTGTTATGGACAAAGCGATATCGATGTAGCCGCCACATTTATTGAAGAGTCTGAAAAAACTAAAACAAAACTAGCTGACATGGCATTTGATGCGGTTTATAGCAGCCCGTTACAGCGATGCGAAAAGTTAGCCCATTCGCTGAATATCGGCGTTCCGATGCTGGATATTCGTCTAAAAGAACTACATTTTGGCGATTGGGAATTACATGCCTGGGATGCGATTCCACGTGAACATTTCGATGTGTGGGCGCAAAATTATGCCCAAACTGCACCACCAAACGGTGAGACTTTTAGCCAATTACAAGTGCGTGGAGTCGATTTTTTGAATGAAATCTTAAGCAGTCATTCTGCAGAAAATATTGCAATCGTGACGCATGGCGGCATGATACGCGCCCTGCTTGCGCATGTATTAAACATGCCGCTGAAAGGTTTATTTCGCTTTAATATTGATTACGGCAGTATCACGCAACTGGAGTTTGGCGATGCTCAATCAGGTGCTGTGCCTAAAATTAATTTTGTGAATCTTTAAGAATTTTGCGCTTATTTAAGTGTTAAGTCGCTGCAATCACCGAAATTTTATTGTCGAAACATTCCACCGTTTGCCCTGCGCGGATTTTGGCGGTTTTACGCAATTCAATCGCACCGTCTACTAACACAATACCGTCTGCAACAAACGCTTTACCTTGCCCGCCGCTATCGGCGATACCAGTCGTTTTAAGCAAATCGCACAGCGCAATAAACTCGCCTTTTAATTCAAATGTGCTGGTTTCCATATATATCCTTTAATACTTAAAATTTAAGCGCTTTTTAGTTTAAGCGGCAAACCTGCTGCAATAAATACTACTTCATGCGCCTGTTGAGCAATTGCTTGATTCAACCTGCCTTGCTCATCCTGAAACTGACGATTAATTGCCCCCAAAGGTACGACTCCCATACCGACTTCATTACTCACTAAAATAATGTTGCCTTCTAGTTTCGGCAAAATATCCAGAAAATCCTTGCGTGTATCTTGCCAAAATTTAGCGGTATCTTTCACATTTTCAGGCGGCACACACTCTGGGCAAATACATTGCGCCAACCATAATGTTAAACAATCGACAATCACACAAGTGTTTGGTTTGGCTTCATTTACTAGCGCATCTGCAAGATGATGATGCACTTCTAGTGTTTTCCAATGTGATGGGCGGCTTTGCTGATGCAATGCAATACGCTGCTTAAATTCATCATCGTAAACTTGTGCAGTGGCGATATAAGTCACTGGCAAGCCAGATTCAATCGCCAACTTTTCAGCATAGCTACTTTTACCAGAACGTGCACCACCTAAAACCAGCGTTACTTTATTCATTTTTTGAACCCATTTCTGACAAATTATCGCCTTGCGAACCGTTCGTTTTCCAGCTATTTTCCATCAACATTTCACTTAAGGGCTTTTCTTTTGCCCAACCCGTTTCCACTAGCATAGGTGCTTTATAAAAGCTGCTCACATGCCCCAAACACAGTATGGCTATTGGTGTTGCGTCTTCGGGTATCTGTAATAATTGTGCTAACTGAATTGGATCAAAAAGCGACACCCAGCCCATACCTAATCCTTCCGCGCGTGATGCAAGCCACATATTCTGAATTGCACAACTCACCGATGCAATATCCATTTCTGGTATGGTACGGCGGCCAAAAATATGTTGCTCACGATTATTACAGAGCGTAGCAATTAACAACTCGCCACACTCTAAAATACCCTCAACTTTTAAGCGTAAAAATTCAGCACTTTTAGCATCAAACCCATTATGAACAAACCCAGTCGCTGTATTTTCAAACTCGCCAATGGCCTGTGATGTTTTAATGCGCTCAATATCGACCAATTGATGAATGCTCTTACGCAATTGATTATCAGTAATATGGATAAATCGCCAAGGCTGCATTAAACCGACGCTAGGTGCGTGGTGCGCAGCTTGCAGAATTTTCTGCAAAACCTCAGGCGCAACAGCTGTTGATAGAAAATGTCGCATGTCACGCCGTTCAGCAATGACTTTATAAATTGCGGCTTGTTCCGCTGGGCTGTATGCGTGAGAATTAGACATGTTAAATACAAAAAAAGCCGCTTTAAATTAAGCGACTTTTTTATTATGCATGATTATATTTTTGAAGTTTGCAAGGGTTTAACATTACGCCAAAGCGCAACACTCAACCAAAAAAACGCAAAATACATCATTGAGAATCCCATCCAGTTTGGCAAATATTCCCAACCATGTCGCATAGACTCGACTAAACCTTCAGCTGGAAAACGGCCAGAAAACAAATAGTAAGTTTGAGTAGAAATAACAAAAGCAACAAATGTCGTTCCTACACTCACTAAGATATAAGACAACACAGCACTTACATTAGCGGCGAATGTGTCTTTTTGTTTAGCTAACCATAAACCGCCCAACCACATTGCGCCGTAAGCAGGAATCAAACCCCAATAGCCATCTGTTAAACAAAAGCCTTGTGCAGGATCAAACGCAGCAGCGCCAAAATCAATCACCGTGGCTAATACAAAAAATACAATAAACCAAGTAGCGCGTTTTAACAATAAACCGCCTAATAAAAACAATACTAAACTGGCATCAGGCAATGAAACATGCGTCAACACATGACTGCCGCGCGTTAACAGCATAAAAAATGTAATAACTGCCGCGATAATCAGTTGTTTTGATAATGTTAAATGATTTTGCATAGATGATTGCCCTGCGCTTTAAAAGCCACAAATTAGTAATGACGAATCATACCATTATGTAGCTTTTATTTTTCAAATGAACGATTAAAACTTAAAAATCTGCGCGCATTCCAACGCGCCAAGTACGCACGAAATCGACAGGATAGATTGAGTCATCAGCAATTTGAATTGAGTTCTCTTCTTCAAACAAATTAGTAATTGATGTAAAGAAATTCAAATTCTTGTACTGATAATTTAGTGCGATGCTAGTTGAGTTGTAGTCATCCTGCTTTTGATCCAAATTGTTTTGAAAGTCTTTAAATGAATAGGCTTTTGAACGCCATGTATGGTTAAGATTTAAATTGGCATGCTCATAAAAATGATAGTTCAAATTGGCAACTATGGTATGTTTCGGCACTCCTGGTAAGTCTTTATTTCTAACAGTTGCATTACTAAGTGTAACGTCTTTATCAATAATTGCGCGAGTATAGTTATAAATTACGCTAGCATTTAAATTTTGATTAAATTTAAAGTAATCTTGTACTTCAAAGCCATATTTTGATGATTTATCAATATTTGAGTTTGTACCAAAAAATCCAAGTGTTGGATCTAAGTAAATTTCATTGTCTAATTTCGCATGAAATACATTTAGTTTTAAACGATTATTCTCAACAACATGATTTAAACCGACATTAAGCGTTTTAACTTTAGCAGGATCAATAAACCCATTAAAGCCACCCCCAAAAAAATCATATAAACGATCAAGGTCAGGCGCTTGATACGCAAGATTGTAGTTTGTAAAAACACTGACTTCATTATTGATACGATAATTTGCGCCAATGTCCCATGCGTCGATATCATTTGATGCTTTATCAATAGGTCCACCTATGGGAGATATCTTATATTTAACATTTTCGTTTCTACCACCTGCTGATAACGTTAAATTATCAATACGATATTCAGCTTGGGCAAAGAACGCATAATTATCTTTAGTCGATGTGTCTTTAGGTGTACCAAAAGCTCTTACAGATTTTCTTTCACCATCAAAATTTTGATAACCTACAATTGCATTTAAAAACTCATTTTTATAGGTTAGATTTACTTCGTTCGAGTCGTAGTTATAATTAGCTGTAGATGGAAATGCAGAAATAAAATCTGAGTATTTATCTTCTTGGTAATGGAATGCACTAATTTGTATATTTTTTGTAATATTGAATTCAGTTCCAATTCGCCATTGGTCACTATTAAATGATTGGTGAGTATAAGGAAATGGGCCACTTTGTCTTGGATTGTCTCTAAACTGAGCTTTAGTAAGTGTGTTTACGTATCTAATATCATTACGTGAACTTGTACCTTCTGCAAAAAAACGCAAATCTTCAGTGGGCTTAATTTTCAGTTTTACGTTTTGGCTGTTGCTGGTAAATTGGTCTTTGTGCCCTGTAACATCTTTTTTACTAAAACCATCATTACTGTCATGCGATAAACTCGCAGACAAATCAATATATTGCTCTGAAATCCCAGCAGTAATTAATGAGTTCTTTTGACCGAAATTACCTAATGAACTACTTAATGAGATGCCCGTTTTATTTTTAGTGTAAATTTGAATTGCACCAGCAGTCGCCCCATCACCATAAAGTACAGAACCGCTACCTTTAGCAATCTCAATACGCTCAACATTGCCAAGAGGGATACCAGCGAGTAGAGCGGGAGATAAGTCAATATTATTTAGACGCTGACCATCAATAGTTATGACTACATTTTGATAGCCATTTTCGGTACCAAAACCACGTAAATTAATCGCTGGAGTAGCTCGATTACCGATGTTAGGTGACACATTTAGTGACGTTTGCTGCGCTAGATAGTCATAAAGTGTCGTAACACCAGAGTCCTCAATTTGCTTCGCAGTATGAATTTCTGAAGCATAAGTGGTTTCGGTATCTTTGCGCTCAAAGCGATTCGCTTTAACGGTCACGTCATCTAAATTAATATTTTCAGCGGCAAAAAGTGGAGAAGTGATTGCCAAGCCGACTAAGCTGACAATAATAGACTGTTTCATTGGTGGATATCCCTGTTTATCACGCGACCCCGCGTGTTTTTATAATGAGGAATACCGGAAATGTTTGTAAAACCAGAACGAAATATACAAAAAATTGACGTCAATTTTAATTGCACATGATGTTTTGATTACCGTCACCCCGCGGTATTTCCTAACGAGTTTGTTGTAGGCCGGTCTCCGGGCTTATGAGGAATGATTTGCGCCTTCCCAAGTTAATTTCACTCAGTGGCTTGATTTGCAAAACTACACTCACTTACCGTTGCGGGGGCAGCATAAGCATTGTTTTTAGTCTTAAATACCAACTAAACGCACTTATTTCCCAGTTTCACCTTTGTTAATCGAATATTAACGTTAGGCACCTATCAACTAGGCGGGATTATATCTTTAATTTTATTGCACCTGTTATTTATTCAAGTGCGGTATAAATACTCGCAACCATCACTTAAGTGCTTGGCTAAGCAATTACCAAACGCTTGAATGTTTACGCAACAAGTGGGTTAAAACATATTAAATTACTTTGAATAGTCACCGTTAGCTATTGACTATAATGATTTTTTTCCTTTATAGTGGGATATGGATGCAGATTTAAAAAGATTAGAAGATAAAATTAGCAAGCTCATTTCTTTGTGCGTAACGTTACGCGAAGAAAATATACAGTTGCGCGGCAACTTGACGCAAGCACAACAAAACTCCGATACTTTAAAAAGCAATATGCTATTAGCGAGCCAAAAGCTTGAAATTCTGCTTGAAACAATGCCAGCTGATGCGGTTGCTTCTGGCACAGTTACTACGGATGAAGAAATATCATGAGTATCGCGAGATCAATCGATTTAACCATTATGGGACGTGAATTTACCGTTTCATGCACGGATGAAGAGCGCGCAGGTTTGCTTGAGGCAGTGAGTTATTTAGATAAAAAAATGCACGATATTCGTGATACTGGAAAAGTAATTGGTATTGAACGTATTGCGATGATGGCCGCGCTAAATTTGTCGCACGAATTGCTGCATACCAAGACTGGCGATGTTGACATCGGCGATTATAAGCGTAGGATTAGTGCCATGCAGAATCAAATTGACGATGCAATGACTGATCAAACAAAGCTGTTATAAGGTAGTTTTTAAACGTTTTTATGTGTTAACTTTATTGGTTAAATAATAGTAAACTGGTTTAGTTAACATGGCTTTTTAACCTAGTTCTTCAACTAGGCTGTTGTAATCAGTTTTATTCATCCGTTCGTCACAAGTTAGTTTTAACATTTAACTTGTTTTCTGTGGTGTTGCTTGAGTCTTAAATTCCTTGAACTAGTTTTCGTTATAGGTTTCAGCTATTCAAGTCGCGGTGTGAGCGCTCTAAATTGGGATGTCTTTTAAGGCACCCTTGGCGAGTGAACCTTAAGCGCTTTAGGTTGTTACCACTTGGACCTTTTTGGTTCAGGATAACGGCTCAGGCAACACCACAGAGAATAGGTTTTGTTTTTAAAGCGAAATTCCCGTGTTGTTTTTCACTCCCCGTACTTGATGTACTGCATTCGTTCAAATTCTTTGCCTCAGCTTCATTTGAACAATATTTGCACTTTAAACTCGCACTCAAAACTAGCTTGTGACAGCTAGTTTTAACGCAATTCGTGATATTTCAAATCAGCCAGACTGACAATTTCCAAACATTTCTCATGACACGCTTCTAGAACCACTGGCGGTGCAAAACCAGCTTCACTTGCTTCTAACCATCGCGCTGCGCATACGCACCAACGGTCACCAGCGACCAACCCTTCAAAACCATATTCAGGTCTTGGCGTACTTAAATCGTTACCGCGCGAAATTGAATAGGCTAAAAACTCATCCGTCATTTGCGCACAAACCGTGTGGCTTCCACTGTCTTCAGGTCCCGTTTCACAACATCCATTGCGGGTAAAGCCGGTTACAGGATCTAAACCACAAGTTTGCAGAGTTGTGCCTAATACGTTACGCGCCATGTTTTATTCCAAAATGATAAACTTCAATTATCATACCCAAAATTATGGATTCTAGTTTTAAATCAAATTTTTTAAATGAAGAAAGATGAGTTGCAATGCGTTATTGGTTGATGAAGTCAGAACCGACAGATGTATCGATTGACGATTTGGCCACGATGCCGAATCAAACAGTCGATTGGTATGGTGTGCGCAATTATCAAGCGCGTAATTTTATGCGCGACCAAATGCAGATTGGCGATGGCGTACTGTTTTACCACTCCAATTGCGAAATGCCAGGTATCGCAGGCATTGCAGAAGTGAGCAGCTTGGCTTATCCCGACCGATTACAATTTATAAAAAGTCACAAATATTTTGATGAGAAAGCCACGCCAGAAACACCGCGCTGGTTTAATGTGGATGTAAAACTAGTGCGCAAAACACGTTTATTGAGCTTAAAAGAGTTGCGTGAAACGCCAAAACTAGAAAACTTACGCATCTTACAACGTGGCAATCGCTTATCCATTACGCCTGTGGAGGCACAGGATTGGCGATATATTTTAGAATTACTTAACACATAAATTAAGCCAATTTTAGTGTTAACTTTAGGTTAACTGATGTTAAAAAGCCCGCTTTCGCGGGCTTTTTAATGATTAACTCAAACTTGAGTTAAGGCTTATCCAAACTTCCCATCGCTTTAGGATAAGTGACCAAACCCCACGGCATGCCTTTTACTTCGATTTGTTTGGTTACTTCTAATTTTTCTGCATCAATCACATAAACCGCATCTGATTTTCCGCATGCCAATAAGATTTCTTTTTCATTAGGCGTAAAACTAAAGTGCCAGCAGCGATTACCTGTTGGGATTTCTTTAATTTTTTCGTAGGTTTTCGCATCGAACACCTGCAGCAATTTAGCCTTGTTAGTCGCCACAAAAATACGCTCGCCTTTTTTGTCATACGCAATACCATAAGGTGTTTCTGCCGTATCTACGGTGCGCACCAAATTGTAATCTTTATCCAACACCATAAATTTGTTGCCATATTCTAATGTGGCCAAATAAGTCGTGCCGTCCGGTGATACTTTAATACCGCGTGGACGGTCACCCAATTCATGCGTTTTAATGGTTTTAACTAACTCGCCCGTTTCAATATTATGTACGGTCACTGTATTATCGGCTTCGTTAGTAATGACTAGCTGCTTACCATCGGCTGAGAACTCAATACCCTCTGTTTCTGGTCCGCCAGTTATCTCACGTATTTTTTCACCTTTGGCTAAATCGATCACCGCAATTTTTGCTGGAATCAAGTCGTCGTCGTCATCTTCTTCCTCTGCTTTGGCTTTTTCACCCGGTTTTGGTGGAGGCCCACCTTTTGAGCTTGGCTCAGAAGATACATAAGCAAAATTGCCACTT
This sequence comes from Methylotenera versatilis 79, assembly GCF_000384375.1. NCBI lineage: Bacteria > Pseudomonadati > Pseudomonadota > Betaproteobacteria > Nitrosomonadales > Methylophilaceae > Methylotenera > Methylotenera versatilis. Next base: position 605,248 of record NZ_ARVX01000001.1, read on the forward strand.
ACGCGCACGAATTCAGGATTTTTACCGACTTTGATTTGTTGCAGCACATCGCCAGTGGCAGTATCAATGACAGAAACGCTTTCGTTGTCGCGCGTCGCTACAATCAGTTTTTTACCATCATCTGTCACACCTAAACCACGTGGTGATGCAGCTTTAAGATCAAGCTGCTTAACCACTTCCATAGTCGCTAAATCAATCACACTCACACTTGCATCTTGGCTGGTTACATAAGCCACGCCTGCTGATGTTGTCGGCGTTTCGGCAGATGTTTGCACTGCTGGTTCGTCTAATTTAGGTTCTGCTGCTTTTTCTTTATTACAGGCCGTCACGCTTGCAACTAGCGCAATTAAAATTAAGCTGATGCGTGTTTTATTTAAGGTTAATTTCATTCCAAATCTCCAAAGAATTTGTATTTAGTTTTCAATATAATCTATTATCAAGCAAAAACTATACTCATTAGTATACGCTTAAAAAGCCAATATAAACAATTGCTTATTTTCAACCAATATTAGAATTGGCTGAATACAGCCAAAGTGGTGGTGGTTGAACCAATTTAACCAGACTTAATTTTTGACCAAAAATAATGGTTAAGTCAGGATTAAATAGCTCAAATATTAACGTTAAGCATCAACCCAAAAACAGTTTATAAGCAGGATTTTGTGTCTCATCCCAATAAGGATAACCTGACGTTTGCAAAACCGTAGCGAAATCTTGCAACTGGTTCGGCGGCACTTGCATACCAACTAACACGCGGCCAAAATCGGCGCCGTGATTGCGATAATGAAACAAACTGATATTCCAATCGTGTCCCACTGTATCTAAAAACTTCATCAGTGCACCTGGCTTTTCAGGGAACTCAAAGCGAAACACCACTTCATTTTCAGCCTGCGGCGCGTGACCACCAACCAAATGGCGTAAATGCAGTTTTGCGACTTCATTGTCGGTTAAGTCCAGCGCAGGTAAACCTTGCGCTTGCAAATCTTGCACTAATTTGACGGACTCTGCTGGATCTGCAATCGCCACGCCGACGAAAATATGCGCGGCTACTGGATCAGAATAACGATAGTTAAACTCGGTAATATTGCGGTCGCCCAGCAAGCGACAAAACGTTTTAAATGCGCCGGCTTTTTCTGGAATCGTCACCGCCAAAACCGCTTCACGCTTTTCGCCGATTTCCGCGCGTTCCGCTATAAAACGTAAACGGTCAAAATTCATATTGGCACCCGATGCGATGCCAACCAATGTTTTGCCCGTGATGTTATTACGTTTGGCATATTCTTTAATGCCAGCCGTCGCTAATGCGCCAGCTGGCTCTAAAATGCTGCGCGTGTCTTCAAATACATCTTTCACCGCCGCGCATATTGCATCGTTATCGACAATGATCATTTCATCGACAAACTGTTGGCACAATGCAAATGTATGTTCACCCACTTGTTTAACCGCAGCACCATCGGCAAATAAACCTACTTGGTCCAGCATCACACGTTTGCCTTGTTTCAGTGACTCGCTCATTGCTTCTGCGTCTTTTGCCTCTACACCAATCACTTTAATTTCAGGCCGCAAGGCTTTTATATAAGCCGCGATACCTGCAATCAAACCGCCGCCGCCTACACTGCAGAATATGGCTTCTATGGGTTCCGGATGGCTTTGCAATATTTCTAGCGCAATCGTACCCTGTCCAGCGATCACATCTGGATCATCATAAGGATGCACAAAAGTCAGATTTTCTGTCTTTTCGAGCGTTAAAGCGTGCACATAAGCATCAGTGTAACTATCGCCAAACAGCACAACTTCCGCACCTCTGCTTTTGACTGCATTAATTTTGATTAATGGCGTAGTTGTTGGCATCACAATCACCGCGCGACAACCCAATTTTTGTGCGCTTAAAGCAACGCCTTGCGCATGATTACCTGCACTGGCTGCAATTACACCGCGCGCCAAAATCTCTGCCGATAAATTCGCCATCTTGTTATATGCGCCACGCAATTTAAATGAAAATACTGGCTGCATATCTTCGCGCTTCAGTAATACGCGGTTACCAATACGTGCGGATAAATTAGGCTGAAACTCCAAAGGCGTTTTTTTTGCCACGTCGTAAACGTGGGAATTTTCTATTTTTTGTCTGTAATTGATGGTCATGCGCGGTTTTAATGCCTTAACTAATGTCTTAAATTATGTCTCAGAAATCACGCTATTTAGAAATTAACTAGCGCAGTGTATGATGTTGAATTGTTTGTATTATAAAGAAATTATTAGGGATTTGACGAAAATGGCATTTACTCAGGACGAATTAAAACAACAAGTAGCTAAAGCAGCAGTTGAATATGTAAAAAGCGGCATTATTGGTGTGGGCACAGGCTCAACAGCTAACTTTTTTATTGAAGAATTAGCGAAAGTAAAACATAAAATCGACGGCGCTGTAGCCAGTTCTGAAGCAACTGCGCAACGCTTGCGCGGCCATGGTATTGAAGTGTTTGATTTAAACAGCGTAGACCAACTGGATATTTATGTAGATGGCGCCGATGAAATTACAGAGCATTTACATATGTTAAAAGGTGGCGGCGGCGCATTGACGCGTGAGAAAATCGTGGCAGCCGTGGCTAAACAATTTATTTGTATCTGTGATGCCAGCAAATACGTGCCAGTTTTAGGTAAATTTCCATTGCCAGTAGAAGTGTTGCCAATGGCTAAAAGCTATGTGGCGCGCGAATTGGTAAAGTTGGGCGGCCAGCCCCAATTGCGCGACTTTACAACTGATAATGGCAACCTCATTTTAGATGTGCACGGCCTAACCATTAGCGACCCAATTGCTTTTGAAGCCAAAGTAAATCAAATCGTCGGCGTAGTAACCAATGGTTTATTTGCCGCGCGCCCAGCCAATGTATTACTGTTAGCCACGGCTGATGGCGTAGTGACCTATAAAAAGTAAGCCAGAAAAATGCAGCAAAAAAATGTGTTAAGTTAAATAATATTACTGTAACAATTGTTCGCTATCATTAAAATCGACTAAATTTAGCAATGAATCACAAGGATAGTAAACATGCAATTTGAACACACCTCTAAACAATATGATGCTGAATTAGAATCCGTTCGCGCTAAAGTGCTTGAAATGGGTGGTTTGGTTGAGCAGCAAATTGTTAACGCGTTAGAAGCATTAATTAAAGCCGACATCAAACTCGCCAAAGAAGTCATGGAAAATGATGCGCGTGTGAATACGCTTGAAGTGCAGATTGACGAAGACTGTAGCCACATTATCGCGCGCCGCCAGCCAGCAGCGGGCGATTTACGCATGGTGATGATGATGGTAAAAACTATCACCGATTTAGAGCGTATTGGCGATGAAGCCACTAAAATCGCGCGTACAGCACAGCGTATTTTTGATGAAGACCGCATGTACAAACCGCGCTTTACTGAAATTAAAGCGATGGTTAAAATCGTACGCGAAATGCTACGTACGTCATTAGATGCATTTGCACGTTTAGATGTGAGCCAAACTGTAGAAGTCGCCAAACAAGACGAGTTAGTCGATGAGCAATTTCGCGCGGCGATGCGTCAATTGGTGATGTACATGCTGGAAGATCCACGCACGATTTCGATGTCATTAGAAGTATTATTTGTGGCAAAAGCCGTTGAGCGTATTGGCGACCATGCTAAAAATATCGCCGAATATGTGGTGTATATGGTGAAAGGCAAAGATGTTCGCCATACCAGTTTAGCCGATATGGAACGCGAAACCCTGGAGCCTTAATATCAGTTTCATTAAAAAAATGGGTATTCAAAAAGCAGCTTTAAGCTGCTTTTTTTATTTTATATCACATCAACTATTGGCGTTTATCCACTTAGTTAACCACTTTTTTAGTGTCAATTTATTTTAAATTTTACTTAAAAATTTTTATTAACGTATTTAAGTTTCCAGCCAATACATGCCAAGCGGCGGGATTGTAAGTATGCCATTAGACAAATCGATGGTGTCATCTGAGAATAAGTTTTTCACTGCGGCGTGCTGCAATAAACCTAACTTACGTAAGCCATCGATATTGCAAACTTGTACTTTGTGGTCAAAATTACAAATCACTAGCACGCGCGGATGGTTGCCTGTGCCATGCGTACGCACAAAACAGAATAAATGTGGATTATCCAACGAAATCAATTCGCGATTATTGTGGTCTGCAAAGGCGGTAATCTCTTTTCTAGTCGCAATCATTCTTTTCAGACCAGAAAAAATACGCTGCTGCGTAGTGCCTTTTTCATATCTTAATTCACTTTTATTCCAGTCCATGGCTGGGCGGTGAATCCAACGATTATCATTTTTTTTGTAATCGTCTTCCAAATAAGCTTGATCGTTTAACGTGCCAATCGCATCGCCATAATAGATCAGCGGAATACCGCCAAAAGCTAAAATCAACCCATGCAACAGCAAAATAGTATCGATACTGCGCGTAATGGCATCGTCATCATGATGTTCAATCGCCGTTTCTAATCCCGCCAATGATGCCAACGAACCCGCAATGCGCGCATCGCCATTTTTTACATTGGTACCAAAAGCGATGCCTTTGGCAGAAGAGTTTGCCGAACGGTCTGTGTAGTAATGTAGCAAAAATTGTCGGTGCAATGCAGGTTCATAACCCGCTAGACGAATATCATTGTCATCAAAACCTAAGCCAATATCATCATGACAACGCACATAATTTAGCCACGTTGCACGCTCTAATTTATCGGGAATCGAACGAATCGCCCGATTGAGTAGCGTAGCATTTTTGGTGGCGACAGCTTCCCACAACAAAGCCATTAGAGTAGCGTTATACGCAATTTCGCACTCTTTGGCATTAATCGCATCTTCGCCAAAATACTTAATCACCTCAATCGGTGCAACAATTGCCTCGGCAATAAATAGCACACCTGGCGCGGTCACCTGGCAGCAGTCTTTCATGAGTTGCAGAATCAAATGTGCTTCACGCTCATTTTGGCAAGTGCTGCCAATTTTTTTCCATAAAAACGCCACTGCATCCAAGCGAATAATATCCGCACCGTGATTTGCCCAATACAAAATAATATCCACCATTTCGATGAATACAGCAGGATTTTGATAATTCAAATCCCACTGATAATCATTGAATACGGTCATCACCCACTTACCCATTTCCGCATTCCAGGTAAAATTGCCCGGCGCGTTCTCGGGAAATACTTCCGGCATGTATTGTTCATACAAATCTGGAATAGCACGGTCATCAAACATGTAGTAATAATCTTGGTATTTCTTATCGCCAGCAACCGCCTGAAGCGCCCATGCATGCTCATCTGATGTGTGATTCACCACCACATCCAACACAAGTAAAGTATCGCGTTTTTTAAGATTCGCCGCCAATGCATCTAAATCTTCCACCGTGCCGATTTCTGCATTGATTTTTCTAAAATCACGTACCGCATAACCGCCATCACTCTTGCCTTTTGGGCAATCTAAAATCGGCATAATGTGCAACATATTAATACCCAACTCTTGCAGATAACCAAGCTTGGTTTCTAAACCTTTTAAATCGCCAGAAAACTCTCTGCAGTAAACTGCATAACCGACCCATTGCTGACTTAAAAACCAGTTATGGTTTTTTTCTCGCGCTAGATCAAGCTGGCGCAATTCTACTGAGCGCGCGACATAGGAACGTGTGAGAATTTTAACTAGCTGATTTAATTGTGATTTAAAGTCATCACGTTGACCATACAATTGATGAAACAGCGAATAAATGGCATAAAAATTTGCGCCTAATCGCGTATAAAAATATTGCAGATTTTTATCTTTAATTTCCGCTTCAATTTCGGTCAATATGTCGTTTAACAACGAATGTGAAACTTGTTCATACATAAATTTTATCCAATTTTAGTTGATGCGCTGTTTCACTTATTTCTTATTTCACTTTAATGTTTTCTGTTTTAAACCGTATTTCACTGTCTTATATTTCGCTAACTTCTATTTCACCGTTTCAATTTCTTTACTTTTTATTGTGTTAAGTGTTTTATTCAAACTAGAGTACTTTTAGGGTGTAATCCATAATGCGACAAACCTTCCAGAATGCCGGCTGCATAATGTTGTGTGGCAAAATAGATATGCTCACTTTGACGTAATTTTTCTAATTCCTGACTATAATTGCCCACCACAATCGCTTGCGTGTCGCCAATCAACATTTCAATATCATTGCCAGAATCGCCTGCCACTACAAAATTTTCCAGCGGCAAACCCCATTTATAGGCCAAGTAGCGAATAGCATGACCTTTAGAGGCGCGCACAGGCAATACGTCCAAAAACTCCTCATGTGAGTAAATCAGTTGCGCGTGTAAATTATTTTGACGCAGATAATTTTTAATATCACTTAAAGGCGGCATTAATTCTGGCGTAGCAATATAACTTAATTTAAACTCACGCTGATTTTCAGGTGCCTGCAAGGTTAATCCAGGGAAATGACTTAACGCGCTTTCAAGTGCATCTTTTCGCCACATATAGCGAATATGCGCTGCCCAGCCAGTATCTGGCACTAGTTTCTTACCGTAATGAATCTCAGATCCGACCGATGTAATCAACACATCGGGTATGTTAACCTGATTTTTTTTGAGTATTTCCACGGCACTTTCAAGCCATCTTCCCGTTGCAATGCCAAAAACGCAATCTGCTTTATTGTTATCTACCCAAACGGTTAAATCTTTAAGCGATTTTTTATTTCCAACCAAGGTATTATCAATATCACTAATCAGCGCCATTTTAGCCAAAGGTATGCGCGACTTCTCTGTGCTGGACATTCCCGCGTTTAGAATTAAAGCTTGCTGGCGGCGCAAACGTTTTTGGTCACGACGCAATAATCGATTCACTTCTTTCATGTATTTGTCTACGTGCGCCGACCAACTGTAATGTCGCCAAACGCCTGCCAAACCGCTAGTTGCCCATTTTCGCCAGCGTTTTTTGTCTTCTAACACATGCAGCAAGCCACCCGCAATCGCGTTGCTATCCAGCGTGTTTACAATGACACCATTGCGGCAATTGCCCAATATATCGTGTGGCCCGCCATCATCAGGCGCCACAAATGGCAAGCCACTAGCGGCGGCTTCAATCAAGGTTAAGCCAAATGGTTCGGTAAAAGCGGGGTTAACGAATACGCCACGACGTCTTGCTGCTAACCGATACAATTCAGGCACATCTTCCTGCGCGACGAATTTTGGAATCGCCACTTTGCCCCATAAATCATAACGATCTAAATCGAACAATAATTGCTTCATGACTTTTTGCTGCGATTCTTCTAAATCGTGAATGTCTTCACGTGTGCCCGCAACAATCAATAAATTTGCTGCTGCCTGCAATGCTGGGCTGTTGCCATAAGCTTCAATTAAGCCGCGAATGTTTTTGCGAATTTCTGGACGGCTCATGGCAAAAATAAGCGGTTTTTCTGGGTCAGCTAAATAGCTATCAATTTTTTGCTGGATAGATGTTTTTTGTTTAACGCGACCGGGCGGCAAAAATCTGGATGTATCTGTGCCTGGTGGAATAACGCTGAATCGTGACTGGTTAAAATTATTGTACATGCCATATTGCTGCTCAATCTCTTGCTTTGTGCTGGTCACAATCAATGAGGCATGTTGAATAATATCTTCTTCAACCGCAATGCGCCGTTCGAAATTAAATTGCTTTTCAATCGCGGATGTTTTTCGTCCACTGGCCATTAAGCGATCGCGTTTCGGCCGACCAAGCGAGTGACCAGTATGTATTTGCGGTATGCCCAGCAAAAGTGACAATTGCTGGCCGACATAACCAGCATCGGCGTAATGCGTATGGATTAAATCGGGCACGCGCGCCTGCTGCCTTAAAAAATGTAGTGCTTTATCGACCACTTGATCTAAATGTGGCCACAGCAATTCTTTTCTTAAATAACGTTTGGGCCCACAACGCAACCGTATAATGCGAGCGCCAGGGTCTAGCGATTCTTCGGTTGCGGCATAATCAGTCGATAAACTATTATCTTCAATTAAGCGGGTAAGTAAATCGACTTTATCCACACCTTTATGCTTTGCTAACGCGCGCGCCAATTCCACCACATACGTCGTTTGTCCGCCCGTATCGGCATCTTTTCCCAGCTCCATATCGTTGGCACGAATCAATCCGTGCATGCTAATCATCAGCACATAAATGGGCGATTCAGACTTTTGTGCTGCTTTAGCTAAAGCATCATTAATCATATAACCCAATCAAATTTTTAAATCGTTTGCTTAAATAGTTATTGTTGGCGCAGATTCCAGCTATCGATAAAAGGCGTGTAAAAACCCATATCTGTTGGCGCGCCACCACGAATGGTGCAAATTGCACGAGCAAACGCATTCGCACGATCAAGCATACTGGCATGATCCCAATTTAGTATGTTAGCTAACATACATACGGCTGAAAAAGCATCACCTGCGCCAACCGTATCACTAATTGCTGTATCAATCGTATATTGCTCAGTTGATTGCGCTTGTGTTTTGATTAATTTATCGCCAGCTACCATCCAGGCCCCTTGCGCGCCTGCTGTGACGATGATTTGTTTAATATCAAACTCTGCTGCTAATTTTTTTGCTTTTTCATACAAATTTGACTGGGGTTGATTACTGGATGGCGATGGATTACTAGCGTCAATTTTGAAGTATTTAGCAATAATCACTAGCTCTTCTTCATTCAGTTTAACGATATCGCTGCGTAGCAAAGAGCGATTGATGGTATGTTTATTGTAAAAAGGCGCGCGTAAGTTAACATCTAAAAAGCGTGGACATTTGCCATCTTCTAAAAATTTATCTAACGCTAATCTGGACGGCATACTACGCTGCGCTAACGTACCAAAATAAACCATTTCTGGCTTAAGTGACATCGTCACCATATGCGTAATGCCCGCATGAATATGGTCGTATGCCTGATCTTCCAATATCTCAAATTGGTGACCGTCATTGGTTAACTTTACTTTTACCTGCCCTGTTGGGTATTTAGCATCAATTTGCAGACCAGAAACGTCCATTTTTAATCGCTGCATTTCTTGCAAAAATTGCGTGCGTAGCGCGTCGTTACCGGTTCTTGTCATCATCACCGGATGCAAACCAAATGCTTGTAAATGGCGTGCCACATTAAACGGCGCACCGCCCAATACCGTTTCATCCGGAAAAATATCTGCTAATACTTCGCCAAATATGCCAATCACTGTATGTGTGTTGGCATGAATCTCATTAGGTGACAATGTCGCTCCTTTTGTTGCTAAATGTGTTGCTTAAATGACGCTAAACCTAAATAACCAGATGCTATAAATCTGCCAGCGGAATCAAACCTGCACCAACATCCTTACTATTTATTTGCAACGACAATTGCGCCAAACTTTCGGTTAAAGTTTCTAGCACATCCGCATCTAAACGATCGAGCGCATCCCGCAACACGCCTCTTGGTGAAGGCGGCGCGTTTTTAATCATTTCCAAACCTTGTTCTGTCAGCGACAAACGCACCACACGCTGGTCCGTGGTTTCACGCTTTTTAACGATCAACATTTTCTTAACCAGTTTTTCAATCAAATTACTGGCAGTCGATTGATGAATCGCTAAATTAGCAGCCAATTCTGAGACTTTTAAATCCGGCGCTCGGTTCAACTCGTAAAGCACCCAAAGCTGAGAACCGCTGATGCCGCAAGCCGATTCTGTATCGCTCAAATGTTTTTTTACTGAACTAAAAATCACGCGAAAATGCTGTAAAGAAGCGGTTGCCAATTTAGCTTGCAAGTCTTGGTTAACTAAAAGCACTGGGGTATTTGTCATATTTTAGGTAAAAATAAGAATTGAAAAGATTGGTTTACTGAGTTTGTAAAAACGATTTTATAAAGCTGAGTGCAAAATCTAAATGCACAGAATTTGCACTCAAAATAGTGTTAACTTCATTTTTATAAATTTAAGTGTACGCCAGCAATTACATTTATACAAATATATATTGTATAAATGTAATTGCTTACAACCGTAATTTTCAACCAATGTTTGTATTGACGTCTTTAATCTATGCACAACTCATTTGCATGCTGAGATAGCGCCTAAAAACAAAAAAGCCATACTAAAAATAGTATGGCTTTTACAGGCTAAAACACTCAACCCAGCATTGATTAACGCTTAATTATACTTTTCTGGGACATAGCCACTTGCGGTATCAGCACCTTCACCAAAAAAGTATTTTTCAGTTTGCTCACTTAAATATTTTCGCGCGGCTGGGTCTGCCAAACTGAGGCGATTTTCATTCACTAGCATGGTTTGTTGTTTTAGCCATGCCGCCCAAGCTTCTTTAGAAACTTGCAGGTAAATGCGCTTGCCCAACTCGCCAGGGTAAGGAGGAAAATCCATGCCTTCTAGCTCTTTGCCTAATTTGATACATTGTACTGTGCGTGCCATCTGCAAACCTTTATAGATTAATTAACATGAAACAAAACAATATGATAACGCATGTTAAAATAATCCGATTAATTTTAATGAATACTATCGCGCAATGAAAATAGATCCGCCTGATTTAGACCAAATGTCAAACCAACCACATGTTGAAAGCCCTTTTAAAGGTAAAACCGGTTTACGCCGACTCTTTAACGCGTTTGGCTATTCACTAGAAGGCTTTAAAGCCGCCTATAAACATGAAGATGCCTTTAGGCAAGAGGTTCTGTTAGCAGCAATATTCATTCCTTTGGCATTTTACTTAGAACCAACCGCCATTCATCGCGCGCTGATGATTGGCAGCGTTTTATTAGTGCTGATTGTGGAATTGTTGAATTCTGCGATTGAAGCAGTTGTTGACCGTGTTTCGATAGAACGCCATGAACTCGCTAAACGCGCAAAAGATATCGGCAGCGCGGCGGTGTTTATTGCGCTGGCAAATGTAGTGATTATTTGGTGCTTAATCTTGGTTAACTAAATATATTGATTAATTAAGCACCAAATATGCTTGATTACGTTTTTAACTACTGTTTAAGATACCAGCCATGATTGCCATGGCCATCATCTCTGTACTCTAATAAAGTTAACCAGCCCGCTGCGACTGAAACAAAAAAAACCAATCCTAATACAATATATTTAAACGGACTCATGATTAACCTCAATTAAAACTCAATAATTAATTGAGTCCTTATTGATTTGTTTGGTTCAGCAGGCTGCTTAAATTAAAAGTCGCCTAAAAATCACCACGCAACCCGACTAACAATGACCGCTCACCAGCTGGCGAAATATCTTTTAAGAACGACGCGTGCTCACGAATCTCATCATTCAATAGATTATTGGCTTTAGCGAACAACTCCAAATTAAGTTTGGTCGGTAATTTATACGCCACAATCGCGCTCACATTGGTATAGCTATCGGTTGCCAATTCATTTTCAGCAGTATTGTCTTGTTTAAAAGCATGCAATGCATCTAACCTGACGCTGAAACGATTCAGACTATACTGAAGCCCAGCGCCTAAGCGTAGCGGTGAGATGCGCGGTAAATAGTCATTTGTACGCGTTTCTTTCGCGTGCACGTAATCGCCGCGAACAGTTAAGTCTAAATTATTGGCAACGTTAAATTTACCTTCTGCCTCCAAACCCTTGAATACAGCTGGAACCGCCCTAAATTGTGCTTCAGGTAAAAAATCTCCTGACCCAAGAACGAGTTCGCGACTATTGCCAGTGTTAAATAGTCCAATAAAATTATCGAATCGCGTGTAATAAGTGCCAATGCTGAATGAGTTTTTACCTTCTTTCCAGCGAATCTGCGCATCAATACCATTTGATTTTTCTACATCAAAATTAGTATTTCCCAACTCAAATTGACCTGTCGCAATGTGTGCGCCATTGGCATACAACTCAAAATAACTCGGCGCGCGTTCATTATGCGATAAATTACTGGTTAACGACCATTGCTCATTCAAACTATATAAACCGCCCAGCGCAAAGCTGTTTGGGTTAAAGCTATTATTCTGCCCTACGCCAAAGTTTGCGTTATCTTTCGAATCAACCGAAGCATGACCTAAACGACCACCAAAAGTGATTTTATGTTGCGCCTTTTCACTACCAGCTATCGGCAACTCTTCATACAGATAGACAGCATGGCTTTGTGAGTTAACGCCTGGTACAAACGCCTCTTCACCCAAGGCTTCAAAGTTGGTATTGCTAAACTGATAGCCAATCACGCCGTTCAAAGTACCCAAACCTGTTTGAATCGGCGCATGTCCAGCCTCAAAAGAACCTTCGACACCCCGGTTTTTAAAAGTCGTGCCAACTTCGCCATCTTCTAATTCAACATGTTCATAATCGGTATGTGCCATGCGGAATTTCACACGATTAATCACATTTCCCAAGTCGGTAAATTCACTCGCCACATCCCAGCGGTCGCTTTTCATATCAATGCGCACGGCTTCTTCCGCCACTGTACCGTAATTATTATTCATGGTGGAATATGAAACGCCCGCGTAGCCATTATCAAATGTTAGCGCTGCACCAACTGCACCGCCATCACCATCAGAACTACTATTCACTAATTTTCCACGATTCTCACGCGGCGTGCCATCTGCTTCAGATTTTCGCTTGGATACTGCAAAACCGTTAATATCTAAATCGTCTGTTTGTCGTTTATATACATCCGCATGAATCGCAAATTGACCATTTCCTACATCGACAACCGCCGCACCATTTCTTGTATTATCTGGCCCGCCAAAACGTGTTTCGGCGCGTCCTGTAATCCCATCTAATTGTTCTTTAGGAATGCGGTGATCAATCGCATTCACCACGCCGCCCACAGCACTGCCACCATATAACAATGCGGCTGGCCCACGCACCACATCAATCTGCTCAATAATCAGCGGATCCACACTCACGGCATGATCGAAACTTAATGATGAAGCATCTAAAATGCCGACGCCATTTTGCATAATACGCACACGTTCTGCGTCTAAACCGCGAATCACTGGACGTGATGCATTTGGCCCGAATTGGGTAGCTGTCACGCCTGGAATACCATTTAGCGTTTCGCCAATAGTGCCTTCTCGCCTAAGGCTTAATTCACGCCCATTTAACACACTAACTGGCACAACCAACTCATCAGACTCTACGCCTAAAGGATTGCCAGTAATCGCTACTGGCGCTAATTCGATATTGGTTTCTTCGGCGAATGCATTTCCAGTAAAAAGCGTCGCAACTGCCAAGATAATAGGTTTACATGCAAATGCCTTACGCATTTGCGATTGATTGATTTGGTACATGGTTGAATCCTCAAAAAAATAGCATTAGCCAGCAATAGATACTGCTGGAACATGAATATTTATGCAGTTTGAGGAGGAGCGCGCGCAGCGTAATGCTGGCTAGTGGTGCTGAAGAAGTAAGATTTTAAACTGACAGGTGCAATCGAAATGGTTTGCTGCAACGCAAAAACAAAAGGCTGCGAATTCAAGCCATTTTCAATACCTGCATGGCTAATACACTGCTCACACTGATGATTCGGCGTATTTTTATGTTGCTGGTTTTGTTGCGTTAAGTCGGCAAGATGGCTGATTTCATGCGTCGCAATGCCCATTTGCGTGAAAGCAAATAGTACGACTAAACTTAAATGAATGAACATCCTCTGCAACATAGTTGCAATATTAGCAGAAAATGATGACAAAAATATGATTAACTTAAAAAAAGACCGCTGGAACAGCGGCCTTTTAAATGCATAAATCCTAAGTCTAAAGAGCTATTATTAAAAATATCTGGTCAACACAAACCCTTCATGACTTAGCCATCTACGCACATTTCATTCAACATCAAAATGCATGAATGGCTAGCTTAGCTTTGGTCATTAATTAGCAACGTTCCAGACCTGTGATTGCGTCAACCATTTGCCATCAGCACCCTTGATCAGAACACTTGTTGTTATCCCACCAAAAGCTGGCGCTTTACCATTAGCCTCTGCTCCGTTGGCACTCCATTTAGAGATTTGATAAATGACATTGCCAGTTCCACCCACATTGACTACTTCTATCGCGTGGTTGTGAACACCGTTTTCAACAAAGCTTTTGAATAGTTTTTCAATTTCGGTCCTTCCAACCAAAACTTTCCCATCTCCTGGAGATAGTGTTGCATTTTCTGCATATTGGTTTGATAACGCTTTTGCATTGCCAGTATTAAGCGCTTGATTCCAAGCTGAGTTTGCTGATTCAACGATTGATTTAATGTTGCCATCCTTAGCCATTACGCTAGTTGCTAGACCCAAAGTTAATAGCAAAGACACACATGCACCACTTAATAGTTTTTTCATTTTAAAATTTCTCCTAATTAAATTGAGTAAATAACAACTCTAAAAAAATTGGCTTTAAAAGACAACCTATAAAACCAAACTAATTAGCATCATTATAGTTAGCTGGCTAACTATGTCAAGATAATTATTACTCACTTCTCCAATCTCTATTTGGGATTTACTTTTTATTTCAGATATCTGAAATAAAAAAGCCCAAGGATTTCCTCCAAGGGCTTTTTCATACAAGGTATTAATTATTAACTTATAACAAGGCTTAAGCGTAATTCTTTTCTGCGAAATCCCAATTGGCTAATGAAGCCAAAAATGTTTCTACAAATTTAGGGCGCGCATTGCGATAATCGATGTAATAAGCATGTTCCCACACGTCAATCGTTAACAAAGCCTTATCGCCAGTTGTTAATGGTGTACCCGCCGCGCCCATGTTGACAATATCCACGCCACCATCGGCTTTTTTAACTAACCATGTCCAACCAGAACCAAAATTGCCAACTGCTGAAGCTTGGAAAGCTTTTTTGAACTCATCAAAACTGCCCCATTTTTTGTTGATTGCATCGGCTAATGCCCCTGTAGGAGCACCGCCGCCATTTGGCTTCAAGCTGCTCCAGAAAAATGTGTGATTCCAAATTTGTGCAGAATTGTTATAAATGCCACCAGATGATTTTTTAATAATTTCTTCAAGGCTACTATTTTCAAACTCAGTACCTTTAATCAAATTATTCAAGTTAGTCACATAGGTTTGGTGATGTTTACCATAGTGAAAATCCAGTGTTTCTTCTGAAATATGCGGTACAAGCGCATTTCTAGCATAGGGTAAAGCTGGTAGTGTATGTTCCATTTTGTTTTCCTAACATTGGTTAATGGTTTGTGATTATTAATTTATATAACGTACATTAATATATATTGGGCATTAAGTAATAATTTAAACTACAAATTTAAAGAAAGATTCAATTTTTCTATATTAATTAGCAACAATTTTTATATTAGCCGCTTCTTAGCGCACTTTTTTAGCGTCCACTTTTTTTGACCTTGGATGCGCCGCATCATAAACTTTACTTAAATGCTGAAAATCTAGATGCGTATACACTTGAGTGGTACTAATGTTGGCGTGTCCTAGCATTTCCTGCACAGCGCGTAGGTCGCCGCTGGATTGCAGCACATGTGTGGCAAAACTGTGGCGTAACATATGCGGATGCACTGACGAATGAATACCTTGTTTGATTGCCCATTCTTTAATGCGATATTGAATATTGCGCGCTGAAATTCGCCTGCCTTGCAAACTGGTAAATACTGGTTTATTAGCGAATTCATTGACCACAGTTGGGCGCACTGTTAACCAATTTTGGATGGCTTTTATGGCAAAAGCACCTAAGGGCACGATGCGCGTTTTATTGCCTTTACCCGTTACGGTTACCGTACCTTCTACAAAATCCAGTGCGCTCACATTTAAATTAACCAACTCGCTTAAACGCAAACCAGACGAATAAAACAATTCTAAAATCGCATGGTCGCGCGTACTTAACAGGCTATCTTCTTCAATATCTACCAGCTTTGTAGTTTGCTCAATAGATAAAACTTGTGGCAAGGTTTGCGCTGATTTTGGTGCACGTAAACCCAATACAGGGTTTTGCGTATAGTCGTGATCGCGAATGAGATAACTAAAAAATCCTCGCCAGCAAGACAACAGGCGCGCGATGCTTTTTCCACCCAAACCTTTGCTATGTAAGTTCGCGACAAAACGCCTGATGTGCGTATTTTGTATTTCATTTAAGGCTATTTCATTACTTAATTGCAATAACTGCGATAAATCCCTAGCGTAATTTTTACGCGTTAATTCGCTTAAACCACGCTCAAAATTTAGAAAATCAAGATATTGATTCACCAAGCTTTTAGAAGCTGCATTCTGATCAGATATATCGGTTAAGTGTTGAGTTAGCATTGGTTTTTGTGATCGACTCCCAATTTAAATAACAAATTAAATCAACATTTAGTAAGATTTAAGCAAAAGTCAGCTGTCTAGATAATGCAGCACTCACCAGCTCACCCATTTTATTTAAGAAATCCGTACCCATGTCTGCATAAAAACGGTTTTCATCTTCACTTGCTAATGCCAAAAATCCGAATAATTGTCCATGACGCAATGGAATGATAGCAAGCGTATTCGCTGAATCTATAAACCAATCGTCGCCTACAATCGCAGGCGGCTTACCACAATAAGGCTTGCTCAGCTCAGCAATCCAAGTTTTAACTGCATCAGAAGTTTCGCTAAACACCAAATTTGCTTGGCTCGACTGGGCTAACGGCTGCACCCAAATACGCAAACACGTATCGCTTAAGTCAAAAACCTCAGGCAAATCATGGCTAATTAACTGCTCAATCGCATCAAAATTTTTCGCTTGATGTAAGCGCAAATTAAACGTATGAATCTTGTTCGCAGACGCATCATTTTCTTGCGCATTCAATACCAGCTCTACAAACCTGCCTTCAAGCGCACTGATTTTGTCACGCTGCGCCAATTGTTGTCGTTCTGCCAATGAAATTGTACCGCTACCATGCGGGCTAGGTAGGTGAATATCTGCTAATAACGCGGCGTTTTCTTCAAAAAATTCAGGGTGATTTTTTAAATAAGTTTTTATTTCGTCTAACTTCATTTCTTCTGACATGCATTATTCCCTAAATTTAGTTATTTATTTTTTTGTATGCTTTTTAAAGCTCAATCAATCCTTCAAACACAAACTCAGCGGGCCCAGTCATCATTACTGGCGCAATTTCCCCAGTCCATGCAATATTCAGTTTTCCACCACGCGTGTTCACTAAAACTGGCGATTGCAAAAGCCCTAATGCAATACCACTCACCGCCGCTGCGCATGCCCCCGTGCCGCAAGAAAGCGTTTCGCCACTGCCGCGTTCATACACGCGCAGGTTGATTTCATGCGCATTCACAATCTGCATAAACCCCGCATTAACGCGTTGCGGAAAACTTGTATGCGATTCAATTTGCGGCCCTAATTGCGCTACCTTTGCAGTTTCCACATCACTCACCAACGTAACCGCATGCGGATTGCCCATGGAAACAGCGGAAATTGTGATGATTTCTGATTGCAACTGCAATGCATACTGCGCTTGCTGATTTGACGCAGCAAAAGGAATACGCGCCGGTTCAAAAATAGGCGCACCCATATTCACCGTTACTTGTCCGTCCATTTGCAATTGCAACACAATAATGCCACTAGCCGTTTCAACCGTTATTTCACGTTTATCGGTTAAACCTTTTTCTGCGACAAATCTGGCAAAGCAACGTGCGCCGTTTCCGCACTGCTCCACCTCGCCACCATCTGCATTAAAAATGCGATATTTAAAATCGACATCCGCTGATGTGCTTTTTTCAACCATTAACAATTGATCGCATCCAACCCCAAAATAGCGATTGGCGATTTGCTTAATCTGGCTTGCATTTAGCGTGACAATTTGTGAATAACTGTCGATGACGACAAAATCATTGCCCGCGCCTTGCATTTTTGTGAACTTAACTTGCATTTTTACCTCAATCAGTTACTTATATTCTACCAAATTTGAGTGTTTACAAGTGGTTAACCATGTACAATCCGTAATCCAACAGTGATTAACAATATTTGCTTCAGCCTTTAGTCGATATTGTTTTCTCTTTTATTAAATTAAGTTTTCAAGGCGCAACTCATGAATGAATACCTATTTACCTCAGAATCTGTTTCTGAGGGCCATCCAGACAAACTCGCAGACCAAGTTTCAGACAGCATTTTAGATGCTATTTTAGTGCAAGATCCAACCGCACGCGTGGCTGCGGAAACCTTGGCTAATACTGGTTTAGTCGTATTAGCAGGCGAAATCACAACTACAGCCAACGTTGATTATATTAAAGTAGCGCGCGATACCATTAAACGCATTGGTTACGACAACACAGAATACGGCATCGACTACAAAGGTTGTGCCGTATTAGTTGCTTACGACAAACAATCGCCAGACATCGCACAAGGCGTAGATGGCGCGCAGGATGACCCGCTAGACCAAGGCGCAGGCGACCAAGGTTTAATGTTTGGTTATGCCGTTGATGAAACACCGCAGTTGATGCCGTTACCAATCTGGTTAAGCCACCGTTTAATGGAACGCCAAGCGCAACTGCGTAAAGATGGTCGCTTGCCGTGGTTACGTCCAGATGCCAAAAGTCAGGTAACTGTGCAATATGTTGACGGTAAACCATACAAAATTGATACGGTTTTAGTTTCTACGCAGCATTCGCCTGAAATCAGCTTAGAAGATATTCGTGAAGCGACGATTGAGGAAATTATCAAACCAATGTTGCCTAAAGAGTTGATCAAAGGTGATATTAAGTTTTTAGTGAATCCTACAGGTCGCTTTGTCATCGGCGGCCCACAAGGTGATTGCGGTTTAACAGGCCGTAAAATTATTGTCGACACCTACGGTGGCGCTGCACCTCATGGCGGCGGTGCATTCTCTGGTAAAGATCCTTCAAAAGTAGACCGAAGCGCGGCTTACGCAGGTCGTTATGTGGCAAAAAATATTGTGGCTGCAGGTTTAGCCTCACGTTGCTTAGTACAAGTCAGTTACGCGATTGGTGTTGCACAACCGACTTCAGTGATGGTTGAAACTTATGGAACTGGTAAGGTTTCCAATGAAGTATTAACGCAATTAGTGCGCGAACATTTTGACTTGCGCCCTAAAGGCATTGTGAAAATGTTAGATTTATTACGTCCGATTTACACTAAAACCGCAGCTTATGGCCACTTTGGCCGTGATGAGCCAGAGTTTACATGGGAAGCGACAGATAAAGCTGCAATATTGAAAGCAGCTGCAGGGCTATAATGCCAGTTTTATGAATGAAATCATTGCTTTACAAAAGCAGTGGTTTCATTATAATGGCAAGCTAATTTTTAGTAGTATTGATAACCGAGGAACGTTGCGAGGTTTGTTTCATACAAATCCCAGGCTCGGTTTACAAGTTAAATCAAAATATTGGTTAACTTGTAACGGCGTTCACCTAATTTAAACCGTGCCAGACACGGGATTTGGGTGAACAAAAACCGTTATAGTTTTTTCAAGCTTAATCCGGTTTGCTCTCAATATCCCCAGTCTGGTCACACTTCAAGGAATTGAAAATGAACACTGTGACTGATGTCAAAGACTATGTGATTGCTGATATTAATTTAGCAACATTCGGTCGTAAAGAAATCGCTATTGCTGAAACAGAAATGCCAGGTTTAATGGCTATTCGCGAAGAGTACGCAATTGCACAACCACTTAAAGGCGCGCGCATCACTGGCTCGTTACACATGACCATTCAAACTGCTGTACTGATTGAAACGCTTAAAGATTTGGGCGCAGAAGTACGTTGGGCATCATGTAATATCTACTCTACACAAGACCATGCTGCGGCTGCGATTGCTGCTGGCGGCACACCGGTTTTCGCGGTAAAAGGCGAAACATTGACCGAATATTGGGATTACACGCATCGCATTTTTGAATGGACTGATGGCGGCTATTCAAACATGATTTTAGATGACGGCGGCGATGCGACATTATTGCTACATCTTGGTACGCGCGCTGAAAAAGATTTATCCGTTGTTTCTAAACCGACTAGCGAAGAAGAAATCTGTTTATTCGATGCCATTAAAGCAAAACTAAAAACAGACCCAACTTGGTATTCAACACGTTTAGCGCAAATTATTGGCGTAACTGAAGAAACCACCACTGGCGTGCACCGCTTGTATCAAATGCATAAAGAAGGCAAATTGGCTTTCCCAGCAATCAACGTAAACGATTCAGTGACTAAATCAAAATTCGATAACTTATATGGTTGCCGCGAATCATTAGTCGATGCGATCAAACGCGCAACAGATGTGATGATTGCAGGCAAAGTAGCTGTTGTTGCTGGTTACGGAGATGTGGGTAAAGGTTCTGCACAAGCATTGCGTGCATTATCTGCCCAAGTTTGGGTGACAGAAGTTGATCCAATCTGTGCGTTACAAGCAGCAATGGAAGGTTACCGTGTCGTTACAATGGATTATGCTTGTGAGCATGGTGATATTTTTGTGACTGCAACAGGCAATTACCACGTGATTACGCATGACCACATGGCAAAAATGAAAGATCAAGCAATTGTGTGTAATATTGGTCACTTCGACAATGAAATTGACGTTGCTTCACTTGAAAAATATGAGTGGGATGAAATCAAGCCACAAGTGGATCATGTGATTTTCCCTAATGGTAAAAAAATCATTCTGTTGGCACAAGGTCGTTTGGTAAATTTAGGTTGCGGTACAGGCCATCCAAGCTACGTGATGAGCTCAAGCTTTGCCAATCAAACGATTGCGCAAATCGAGTTATTTACGCGCCAAGCGGATTATCCAGTCGGTGTTTATGTATTACCAAAACATTTAGATGAAAAAGTCGCTGTGTTGCAATTGAGAAAATTAAATGCACAATTGACAAGATTATCTGAAACGCAAGCGGCTTATATTGGCGTTTCGCAAGATGGTCCTTTTAAGCCTGATACTTATCGTTATTAAGTTTTAAAATTATTTAATTAAAGAAAAAGGAAGCAGACACATGAAACTACTCATCGGATGGTTGCTAAATGCTTTGGCATTATTGGCTGTTGCATACTTTGTACCGGGTATTCATGTGTCTAGCTTTACCTATGCCTTAATCGCGGCAGCGGTAATCGGCTTAGCCAATATACTGATCAAACCTATTTTATTGATACTGACATTACCTGTGACTATTTTGACATTAGGTTTATTTATCTTTGTGATCAATGGCTTAATGTTTTGGCTGGCAGGTTATTTTTTACAAGGTTTTGATGTAAAGACAATTACTGCTGGCATTATTGGCGCGATTGTTTACAGTATTATTTCGTGGATTTTAAGCGCAATTGTGACTGACAAAAAATAGGCTCATTAATAAGCAACCCGAACAACATAGAAAATCTAAAAACAAAAAAGTTAACGCAAAAAATGAAGCAAAATATTCCATTAAGTTTTGAGTTTTTTCCGCCAAAAACGGCGGAAGGCATCGCCAATTTACGCGAAACACGCACACAACTAGCCAAATTCAATCCTGAATTCTTCTCAGTAACCTTTGGTGCAGGCGGTTCTACTACTGATCGTACTAAAGAAACCGTATTTGAGATTCAAGCAGATGGCTACCAAGCGGCGCCGCATATTTCTTGTATTTCTTCCAGCAAAGATGAGATTCGCGCATTACTCTCAGCTTACCAAGCTAAAGGCATCAAACGTTTAGTTACCCTGCGCGGAGACGTGCCATCGGGCGAAGTGAGTGTGGGTGATTTTAAATATGCGAATGAACTGGTGAATTTTATCCGCCAAGAAACTGGTGATTGGTTTCATTTGGAAGTTGCTGCTTACCCAGAGTTTCACCCAGAAGCGTTATCTGCCGCGAAAGACATGGCTAACTTTAAACGTAAAGTAGACGCTGGCGCTGATTCTGCCATCACGCAATATTTTTACAATGCAGATGCTTATTTTAGATTTGTCGAAAGTTGTGACTCGGACAGCATCACCATACCGATTGTGCCAGGCATTATGCCAATTTATAACTACACACAATTGGCTCGATTCTCTGGCGTTTGTGGCGCGGAAATCCCACGTTGGCTACGTTTGCGTTTAGAAGCTTATGCAGATGATATGCCGTCTTTACGGGCGTTGGGTATTGATGTGGTGAGCGAACTATGTGAAACGTTACTGAGCTGGGGCGTACCGAGCTTACACTTTTACACGTTGAATCAAGCGGGTGTCATTTCTAAAATTATTGATAATTTAAACAGTAAAAACTAGAAAAACAGATTGATTTAGCTAAAAAAATGGGCAAGTTGAATATTTAAGTTATTCAACTTGCCCATTTTTATAAATTTTAATACGTTAAGTACTAGGTTTAAAATCTAATCAATCAATGAATAGCCAATCCACGCGGGTTAAACAAAGCATCTTCTACAAACAGATAATCTTTTTCGCGGCCTTCATTCCACAGAGCAATCATTGAAATCCAACGCATCTCTTCAACCGTAATCACTTGTTGTTTAAGCGCCATCGCACGATCAATAATCAAATCGCGTTCCATATCGTTAATGACATTGGCTTGCTGTAAAAACAAGATAAAGCCGATGCCTTCAGTATTAATCTTCTTTAATTCCGTATCCGAAAATACGCGAATACCTGAGTGTTTATGTGAGTAATGCAGCGCAGGCTCGGTTAACCTTGATTTCATTTCCGCATACCAATCAAACGCGCCTGTAATATCAGACGAGTCAAATCCAGCAGCTGAAAGCTCCTGCTCCATCACATCACTATCTAATGTTGCATGATGCGAAAAATAATTTTCAAACATGAACACTAACACTTCAAACATAGCATCTCCTGGCTATCAATTTGGACTATTTATTGCTGGCACTCACTACACTAACCGTTGATATTTGCCGCCGCTCAAGGTCGTTATTTTGCCTTCTAGCTCCATCACCATAAGCATGGCGGAAAGCGCTTCTGTAGTCAATCCAGAGGCCGTTAGAATTGTTTCGAAATTAATCGCGTCAAAACCCATGCAAGCCAATACAGCATTGGGTTCTGATGAATTTTGGCTTGATTCGCCCATTAGCCCCAACGGGCTAATGCTCGGTAACAAATTTTTTAGTTCTTCTACAATATCTTCGGTGCTTTCAACTAACTTAGCGCCATTCTTAATCAATTGATGGCACCCTTTTGCCACAGGCGAATGAATTGAACCTGGAATGGCAAAAACCTCACGCCCTTGCTCTACTGCCATGCGCGCAGTAATTAAAGAGCCACTCTCCACATTTGCCTCTACCACCAAACAGCCTAAACTCAAGCCACTGATAATTCGATTGCGACGGGGAAAGTTTTGCGCTTTTGACGGCGTGCCTAATGGAAACTCAGATAGAATCAAGCCACGTTCTGCAATCTTATGTGCCAAATCACGATGTCTAGCGGGATACACGATATCTAAACCAGTGCCGACTACCGCAATCGTTGCACCATTTGCTTTCAATGCGCCACGATGTGCTGCAGCATCAATACCTAACGCCATACCACTCACCACGCATAGACCATAATTGCACAAGCTGGCGGCAAAATCTTCGGCATTTTTTTCACCTTGCGGCGTGCTGCTTCGGCTACCGACTATCGCAATAGAGGGATGATTCAGCCAATGCAAATCACCAATTGCATACAATAATGCGGGCGGATTGCTGATTTCTAATAAACGTTGAGGGTAAGTGTCATCCGCCAACGTAACAATGTGCGCATTGTCTCTTTGTAGCCAATCAAGTGTGGATTGAATTAGTTCGACATTGATACCATTTGAGATTTTTTGCGCAACGCTGTCATCAACCACTTCGCGTAACTGATGACTTTTAGCGCTGAAAATTGCTTCGGGCGAGCCAAACCTTGCCAATAACTGACAGATACCCGCACTACCTAGGCCAGCAATGAAATTGAGAGAAACCCAAAGTGCAACATCATTTTCTTGCATGTTGGCTTTGGTTAACATGACTTAACTATGTCAGTACTCTTATGGCGTATGGACAGAGTCTGCTGTGTAAACCGCGTCTGTTGAGTTCATGATTAAACCGTAAGATACGCGATCAAATGTTCTAAAAACCATCATTAAACCGACCCGCTCATCAGGCAATTTAACCTCACCCGGCGCTAAAGCTGGCTTGCCATCAGAAGACACCTTTTTAGCATCCAACTCTTTATATTCTGAATCTTTCACAGTGCGCCCGTAACGACTGATGGCCAAAACATGGCCTTCTTCTAAACCATCTTTTTTACCACGACTAATCGCAATCACAGTGTTAGGTCCAGCTTCTGCTACGCCTCTGTAAATTCGCACAATGCGCCCTGAAATTTGTGAATCTGGTGCATGTGGTACAAAACTACCTTTAAATTCTTCGGGCGAAACAACCAGCCTATCTTTAGCAAAAATCTCTTCTTTAGCACGGATGATATCGGCCGTTGCTGGCTCACCAAAACGCGCAATGTCGGCATCGCCTAAATAAATCGCTTCCGTACCTAACACTTCGTTGCTATCTGGGTCTCTTAACAGCTCACCTGGACGATAAATATTCCAATGTACACTTTCACCGTCTTTAATATCGTTGATATAAATGCGCGTACCAGGGCTTAAAACCACACGATTATCTTGGCCAGCAATAATACGTGGCGCGGTGTCTAATGCCCCATTTTCAATTAGTAAAGGTTGATTTAAAAATGGCCCAATCACTTTTGGAGCAATCGTTAAAATAGCTTCTTTTTCTAAAGCTTCTTCACGAATACCGGGTTGCAAGGTGACTGTTTCGCGTAACAGTTTAAGTTGAGGCGAACCGCTGCTTGTATCTAATACCACGACATCGCCTGGATAGATTAAATGCGGATTTTTGATCTGTTCGCGATTCATGCGCCAAACTTTTGGCCATTGCCAAGGATCTTTTAAGAATTGACCTGAAATACCCCACAATGTGTCGCCTTTTACCACCACATGGCGTTCTGGATGGTTTTTTTGTAGCTGAATTTCATCAGCATTTACATTCGAGCTTAAGCAAGCAAGCACAAGCAGCGTTATAATGCGTTTATTCATTGCATGACCTCGGTCAAGATAGCGGGTAAAAATTGGAAATTGCATCCGCGAAATTGCATTAAATTTATCACGTAATTCATTCAACAATCAAGCTTTTTTGCAAAAATGAAACTTTTTACAAAAGCAGTTGTTGATATAAGGCAACACTTTTAACATTTAACGATTATGGCACTACTGAATATACTCAATTACCCAGACCCACGCTTGCATACAGTGGCAAAACCCATCAAAGAGGTGAATGCTGAAATTCGCCAATTGATTGACGATATGGCAGCCACCATGTACAACGCGCCAGGCGTAGGATTAGCAGCGACTCAAGTGGATCAGCACATTCAATTGATTGTGATTGATACCAGCAAAGAGCAAAACAAGCTGCAAGTGTTTATTAACCCTAAAATTGTGGCAAAAAGTGGTTTGCAAGATTATGAAGAAGGCTGTTTATCTGTGCCTGGCGTGTATGAGAGCGTGACGCGTGCAGAAAAGATCACGGTTGAAGCATTAGATGCGCAAGGAAAACGTTTTAAATTGCAGGCTGAAGGCTTGTTGAGCGTATGCATTCAACATGAAATGGATCACTTATTAGGCAAGGTATTTGTTGAATATCTGTCGCCGCTTAAGCGCAATCGCATTAAGACCAAAATGGTTAAATTGCAGCGCGATCGTTAACGTTTATTTTCAGCTTATTTAAAAAACTTTAAAATTTATGAACATTATTTTTGCAGGTACGCCTGATTTCGCAGTACCCGCACTTGCCGCTTTGATTGAAGCTGGCCATCAAATCGTCATGGTGCTCACACAACCAGACCGACCCGCCGGACGTGGCATGCAACTGAAAGCCAGCCCAGTAAAGCAATTAGCGTTACAACATCATCTAGCTGTTTTTCAACCCAACTCTCTCAAACCTGCAGAAGTGCAAGCACAAATTGCGCAATGTAATGCTGACGTGATGATAGTCGCCGCTTACGGCTTGATTATTCCAACAACCGTGTTGAATATGCCCAAATTTGGTTGTTACAATATTCACGCCTCAATATTGCCACGCTGGCGCGGTGCTGCGCCTATTCATCGCGCTTTATTGGCTGGCGATACAGAAACTGGCGTCACCATTATGGAGGTTGTACCCGCTTTAGATGCAGGTGCGATGGTAAGTAAAGGCATTGTGCCGATAACTGATGACGACACGACTCAAAGTTTGCATGACAAACTCGCCATCATCGGCGCGGACTTAATGGTGCAAGCCATGCAAGATTTGAGTAAAAATGGTGGGTTAACTAGCGAAGTGCAAGACGAAAGTTTAGTCACCTACGCGCACAAACTAGAAAAATCCGAAGCGGCGATTGATTGGCAGAAAAGTGCGATTGAAATATCGCGCCAAGTACGCGGATTTAATCCTTTTCCTGTCGCTACCGCACAATTTAAAGGTGAAACTTGTCGCATCTGGTTTGCAAAAGCGACTGCAAGTGACAACAATCAAACCAGTAAGCTTGATAAAAAGAACATTGGCGAAATAGTTGGTCTAGAAAACGGCATTAATATTGTTTGTGGTGATGGCATTTTGCAGATTACTGAGCTACAAATGCCAGGCGCAAAACGCCAGACAGCGCAGCAATTTGCGCAAGGTCAGCATTTAAAAGTCGGCGATTTTTTTGGTTAATACTCTTTTAGTTAATTAACTTTATACTTATTAAATGTTAGTTAACTATTCAATTGAAGAGATAAGTTTTCTAGCCAGACTGATATAGCCGCTTGCATGCAAACAACCTTGAATTTTAGGTGATTTGGCAGCATATTAACCATAATAATTCAGCAAAAAAATATTTAAACACATTTGTAATCGTTAGGAGATTCATATGTTTGGCAATTGGTTAAAGACTTCTATTTTAATGGCAGCCATCGTTGCGCTGTTTGGTACAGTGGGCGCGGCAGTTGGCGGTGGTACAGGCATGTTAATCGCGCTTTTATTTGCTGCAGGCATGAACATTTACGCCTATTGGTTTTCGGACAAAGCCGTGCTTAAAATGTATGGTGCGCAAGAAGTCTCACCAGACAACAATTATGGCGATGGACAATTTCGCAATTACTACAACATGGTGAAAGAATTAGCACAAAATGCTGAATTGCCAATGCCAAAAGTGTATGTGATGAACGAGAGCCAACCCAACGCGTTTGCTACAGGTCGCAACCCAGAAAATGCAGCGGTAGCGGCAACTGTCGGTATTATGCAAACGTTAAATGAGCGCGAATTGCGTGGCGTGATGGCACATGAATTAGCGCACATCAAACACCGCGATACGCTTATTTCAACTATATCGGCCACTATGGCGGGTGCAATCGCGTCTATCGCGCAATTCGGCATGTTTTTCGGCGGCGGTCATAGAGATGGTGAACGCGGCAGTCCGATTATCGGCATTTTAATGATGTTCTTGGCGCCACTAGCTGCCAGCTTAATTCAAATGGCCATTTCACGCGGTCGCGAATTTGAAGCCGACAGAATGGGCGCGCAAATCAGCAAAGACCCAAAAGCCTTAGCCAGCGCGTTAGAAAAAATTCATAATTACGCACATCAAATCCCTAACGAAACCGCAGAAGCGCATCCTGAAACTGGGCAAATGATGATTATCAACCCACTTTCAGGCGTTTCGTTCGACAGCTTATTCAGCACGCACCCTAAGACTGAAGAGCGCGTGCGCAGATTGATGGCAATGGCGATTTAACGCTAATATTACTATTCACATTAGGCACAAAAGCCATTTAATAATGGCTCGATTTGATAGCAATCAACTAAAACCTTGTTTTATACTGCTTAAAGGTTTATAACTTTTTATCAATCTTTAAGGCAGAGTAATTGTGAATAAGTTAACCCGCAGTTTGATTGTAATTTTTCTATTATTATCTGCGCTATTCACTTTTTTAGTGAATCAGAATGCGCCTAAAGACAGTATTTATGTGCGCCACCACTTGCCTGCAGACGAGTTAGCTAAGTTAAATGTAGATAAATGGGCTACTTGGAAGAAAGAGCCATCTACATTTTTGTGGCAGTTTCCTGAGTCGGAAACAATTTATGTGACCAAAGGCGAAGTCTATGTCACGCCAGATGGTTCAACCGATAGCGTGCTGATTCAGCAAGGTGATTTTGCCACTTTTGCACCAGGTTTACGTTGTGTTTGGCGCGTCACTCAGCCATTTGAAAAACAAGTGATTTTAGCTGATACGCCATTTACCAATATGTATTGGCGCGTTGTGTTTAAAGCTAAAGCTGCCTTACGTTATATTCAAGCTTTATTTTAATCCGCTTATAAGCGCAATCTTAGCGCTAGTTTTTAGGTGCTACTTTTTAGAAAGTTATTTTGTATATCTCCCAACAAATCGCTGCCATTGCAGTGTCACAAGTGTTATCTGGCCGCAATCTTACGTTGGCGTTGCCAGATGCGCTTTCTAGTTATCCAAATTCAACACCGCAACAGCGCGGTGCTGCGGCAGATTTAAGTTATGGCACGCTCCGATTTTATGGTGAAGTAAATGCTTACTTGGTTAAATTGCTTGAAAAACCATTGAGTAATGAACATATTACCGCGCTATTATTGGTGGCGATTTATCAGTTATTACATGATAAAGCCGATGATTTTACAGTGGTGAATCAAGCCGTTGAAGCAGCGAGTTATGCAAAACCGCGTTGGTCAAAAAGTTTAGTTAATGGTGTTTTGCGTAATTTTTTACGTCAAAAATTAGTGTTAAGTCAGCAGATTCAGGCCGATACAAAAACAAATGAAGTCGCGATTTATTCTTATCAAAGCTGGTGGATTAACAAGCTCAAAATTCAATATCCACAAACTTGGCAAAGTATTTTAACGACTGGAAATACGCATCCGCCCATGACTTTGCGCGTAAATGCGCAAAAGACCAGTGCGAAAGAATATGTGCAATTATTGGCGCGACAAGATATTGCAGCCAGCCAAGTGGGCGAATATGCGGTCATTTTAGAGCAGCCGATTCCCGTTGAAAAAATACCGGGTTTTGCAGATGGTGTTGTTTCTGTGCAAGATTATGGCGCGCAGCTGGCGGCAGGTTTATTGGATTTAAAAGCTGGCATGACTGTACTGGATGCGTGTTGTGCGCCGGGTGGGAAAACTGGTCATATTTTAGAGTTAACTGATGTTAAGTTAACCGCGCTAGATAACGATGCCAGCCGTTTGAATCGGGTAGAAAGCAATTTAAACCGACTGAATCTAGATGCCGATTTGCAACTGGGCGATGCCGCCATATGGCAAGCTAACCAGCCTTTTGAGCGTATTGTGGCCGATGTCCCTTGTACTGCTTCTGGCATTGTGCGGCGCCATGTGGATATAAAATGGTTGCGCAGAGAGCGCGATATTGTGACATTTACGCAACAACAATCGCTAATTTTGGCTAATTTGTGGCAATTATTAGCAAAAGGCGGTAAATTACTTTATGTGACCTGTTCGATTTTTAATGAAGAAAATCAACAACAAATTGACCATTTTTTACTGAAAAATCATGATGCAACTCAATTGCCTTTAACGCTGACTAATGAAAATCATCAAAACATTCAGCTTGAGCACGGCCAACTTATTCCTAACCGTCAACATGATGGTCTTTTTTACGCACTTCTTCAAAAAACATAACTTCAAAAAACTTGGTCATTTTGTACGGTTAAGTATTGTTTTTTTATTGTTGAATAGCACGTCGCAAGCGTTTGCCGCCAGCAGCATTATCATTAATCAAGCTGAATTACATCCTTTAGATAATTTTTACGCGCTGAATGCCGATGTGGATATTGATTTTGATGACGCGATTGAAGAGGCAGTAAATAAAGGTGTCGCGCTGCATTTTTTAATCGAGTTCCAAGTGGTTAAGCCTTGGAAATATTGGTTTGATGATGAAATCGTGACGGCTAGCAATGGTGTTAGTTTGAGCTATCACGCTTTAAGTCGGCAATATTTGGTGAATCACGGCATGCATCAAAAGTCGTTCGAAACGCTGTATGAAGCCAAAGATGCGTTGCTGGAAATCAGTAATTGGAAGGTATTGGATAAATCGCTGATTGAAAAAGGTGAGACTTATAAGGCGGCTTTGCTGATACGTTTAGATCAATCCAAACTGCCAAAAGCGATTCAAGTAGATGCGATCGGCTCGGATAAATGGAATTTAACTTCCCAAAAATATGAATGGCCTTTGAAGGACTTAAATAATAAAGAGCAGATTATTAAGGAGCCGAGTTTTAAAGAGCAAAATATTAAAGAACCGAACAGCAAGGACTTTAACATTAAAGATTTATACAATAAAGACTTAAATAACAAAGACTTGAGCAATAAAGATTTAAATACTAAAGAGCCAAATAATAGAGATTCAAATACTAAAGATATCAATCTTAACGATTTGAATTCTAAAGACCTGAATTTTAAAGACCAGTACAACTTTAAAGAGTCGAGTGGTAAAGAGCTCAAATAAGATATTGC
Organism: Methylotenera versatilis 79; assembly: GCF_000384375.1. Lineage (NCBI taxonomy): Bacteria > Pseudomonadati > Pseudomonadota > Betaproteobacteria > Nitrosomonadales > Methylophilaceae > Methylotenera > Methylotenera versatilis. Next base: position 635,667 of record NZ_ARVX01000001.1, read on the forward strand.
AGATTAGCTGATGAGATATATTGTATTTGTAAGTGTAGCGCTAGGCATCGTACTGCTGTATTTACTTTCATTAGCCAGCGCCAATACGACGGTTTCTAATGATTACTACAAAATCCTGCTCTACCTTAACGTCGCATTGGCCGGCGTTTTAATCGTGCTTATTGTCATCCAACTGTGGCATTTGTACAAAAAAATCAGAAGTGGCGTGATGGGTAGCCGCTTAACCCTGCGCCTTTTAGGCACATTTGCTTTGATGGCGATTATCCCTGGCTTAATCGTATATTTGGTGAGTGTTAACTTTCTGACGCGTTCTATTGAATCCTGGTTTAACGTTAAAGTGGAGTCTGCGTTAGATGGTGGCTTAAGTTTAGGCCAGCGCGCGTTAGATATCATGTTGCAAGATGTAGAAGAAAAAGCTGAGAATATGGCGCTTACTTTGGCGTTTCAGCCATCGCGTACACACTATAGTTTACTGAATGATTTGCGCGAAAAATCAGGCATACAGGACGCTGCATTGTTATCGCCGCAAGGCCGAATCATCTCAGTTTCAAGCAGTGACCCGAGTAGTTTTTTGCCAGAATTACCCAGCATTCCACAGTTACGCCAAGCACAAACTCGCATCTATGGCAAAATCGAACCCATACCCAACAAAGGCCTGTATTTACGGGTATTAGCGCCAGTTAATGTACAAGAGTTAGCTGGCCAAACGCGCATTTTGCAATTATTGCAGCCTGTACCAAAGTCACTGTCTAATACCGCTGAAGCCGTGCAAGAAGTGTATCGCGATTATCAAGAATTGTCTTACAGCCGCAATTCGCTTAAAGATGTTTTCGCGTTAACGTTAACTTTGGTATTGATGTTAGCGATGTTATCCGCATTGGCGATTGCATTTGTATTAAGTCGCCGTATCACGCAGCCATTAACGGTATTAGCAGAAGGCACGCGCGCCATTGCCAGTGGCGATTACAGCACTATGTTGCCAGAACATGGCAAAGATGAGCTGGGTGTATTGGTTAAGTCATTCAATAGTATGACGCGCCAATTAGATGACGCCACCAAAGCGACTGAGCGCAACCGTGTGCGTGTGGAAGCCGCGCGTAGCTATTTGGCCACCATTCTGGCGCATCTGTCATCTGGCGTATTGGCGATCAATGAACAAGGTGAACTGCGTACCTTTAACCTGACTGCCAGCACGATTTTAGGTTTAAATCTTGCACCGTTTGAAAATCAACAATTTACTAAAATTAGCGAAAGTAATCTTTTTCTAGCAGAATTTATTAGCTTAGTGAAATCGCATTTTGAGCTGACTAAATCCGATGAGCTAGCTAAAACTGAGCTGACGCGCCAAATTGAAATCGTCAAACAGCAAGGCAAACAATTGCTTTTAGTCCGTGCGACTCGTCTGCCACATAACACTAGTGCAGGTAGTAATGATAACGGCTTTGTGGTGGTGTTTGATGATGTAACAACGATGGTGCAAGCTCAGCGCGATGCCGCTTGGGGTGAAGTTGCGCGTAGGCTGGCGCATGAGATTAAAAACCCGCTCACGCCGATTCAATTGTCTGCCGAGCGCCTGCAACACAAACTGAGCAGTAAATTAAATGCCGATGATGCCAGCATGCTACAACGTGCCACTGATACAATTGTTAACCAAGTGAGCGCCATGAAAACCATGGTGAACGAGTTTAGCGAATATGCGCGCGCGCCCTCGGCAAACTTGAGTAAGCTGAACATCAACGCGCTGATTAAAGATGTTTCGACGTTGTATGAAAATGTGCGCGATGAGGCCACAAATGAGCATTCCAGCGTTAAAATGACGTATGACTTAATGCCCAATATGCCGGACATTTTAGGCGACGCGACGATGTTACGGCAAGTGTTACATAACTTAATGCAAAACGCGCAAGATGCACTTATGCCTACTGAAGAAAATCAGCCTATTAGTCATCCGGAAATTTTAGTTCAAACCAGTTTTAATGAATCTACGATTAAGCTGATGGTCAGAGATAATGGACAGGGTTTTCCCGCAGCATTAATTTCACACGCTTATGAGCCGTATGTCACCACCAAAGCGCATGGCACTGGCTTAGGTTTGGCGATTGTAAAAAAAATGGTAGATGAACATGCAGGCCAAATTAAAATTGAAAACAACACTTCTGGTGGCGCTTGTGTGACAATTTTTTTGCCGATTACTCATGAAGCTAAAAGAAAATAGTAGACGTAAGGCCCAGAAAAATATGAGTAAAATGAACAAAAGTAACAGTAAAAAACTGGTTAGGAAAAACAAAGCATGACATCACGGCATATTTTGGTGGTGGATGACGAAATAGGCATTCGCGAATTATTAAGAGATATTTTAGAGGACGAAGGTCATCATATTACGCTGGCAGAAAACGCCCAAGCAGCTAGAGATGCGCGCCTAAAACAGCGTCCAGATTTAGTGTTATTAGATATTTGGATGCCTGATTGTGATGGTATTAGCTTGCTGAAAGAATGGGGCAACGCCGGATTACTGACGATGCCTGTTGTGATGATGTCTGGCCACGGCACGATTGATACGGCGGTAGAAGCTACACGCATTGGCGCCTTTGATTTTTTAGAGAAACCAATCGCGTTACAAAAATTACTGAAAACCGTATTAGCGGCATTAAAACATGCTGAAAATCTACCAAAAACGGAGATGAATTTAGCCAGTTTTGGTAAAAGTTTGGTGATTAACGAATTAAAGCAACGCTTAGAGCAAATTTCTCGCACTAAAAATGCGTTGCTACTAATCGGCAAAAAAGGCGGTAGCGTAGAACTCTGCGCGCGCTTTTTGCACACCGCCGGCACGCCTTGGCTAAGCCTTACAGAATATGAAAAGCTCGCCAGTGCACCTCTAGAGATTTTAGAATCAACACGCGATGGCGTTTTGTACGTGGATGAAGTTGCCGCACTGAATAAAACCGAACAAAAAGGCCTGCAATTGCTATTAAGCAAAGCAGAAAAGTATCAAGTGCGTGTTGTATGTGCCAGTGCATTCAGTTTGCCGCAATTGGCGGATAACGCACAATTTGATTACAGCTTAATGCAAACCTTATCGCAAAGTACCTTAAAAGTACCAGCGCTAAATGACCATAAAGAAGATATTCCCGATTTAGCAACCGCCATGGCAAGCTTGCTAGTAGAAACCTCTGGAGCGGATTACAAAAGCTTTGATATTGCCGCATTAAATGCGTTAAGAAATGCGGAATGGCCAGGCGATTTGGCTGAATTAGAAGCGGTTGTACAAAACGCTATGTTAAGTAGTTTGACCGACAAAATCACACTGAGCGACGTAAACCGCGTACTTGAGCAATTCACTGCCAGCGAAATAAATCAAACCACTAACTCGCCATCATTACCAATCGAATTGGTTCAACCTTTACGCGAAGCGCGCGATGATTTTGAACGTTTTTACTTTCAATATCATATGAAACTCATCAATAACAATATGAGCAAACTAGCCGAAATTTCTGGCTTGGAACGCACGCATTTGTATCGCAAACTTAAGCAGTTGGGCATTAAAATCAAAGGCTAGCTAATATCTAGCAAAGATTTTGCAGACTAGCTTCTGTACTAAATTTAAAGCTAATTTAGATAACAACTTTTAACCCAGCGTTAAAACTACAGGCGTGTGATCCGATGGACGCTCTAGTTTGCGCGGTGTTTTATCAATCACGCAAGTTTGGCAAAGCGGCTTAAGCGCATCGCTGACCAAAATATGGTCAATGCGCATGCCAAAATTGCGTCTAAAACCCATCATGCGGTAATCCCACCAAGTAAAACTTTTTTCGACCTGTTCAAATAATCTAAAACTATCGTGTAGACCTAAATTAATAATACGCTGAAACGCTTCTCGCTCTTTGGGGCTGACCAATATCTGCCCTATCCACGCAGCAGGATCATGACAATCACGGTCTTCCGGTGCAATGTTGTAATCGCCTAGCAATACCAAATTAGGATATTTTTTCAGCTCTTCCGCAAGCCAAATGGTTAATGCATCCAACCAACGCATTTTGTAAATATACTTCTCAGAATCCACCGCCTGACCATTGACGATATACACACAAACAACACGAATGTGCTTGCCAGAAACATCAGTAATCGTCGCACTAATCACGCGCTGCTGTGCATCCTCAAAATCGAAAATCCCGCGCTCAATATCGGTCATTTCATGACGACTTAGAATCGCCACACCGTTATAGGTTTTTTGGCCCGCATGCACAGACTGATAACCTGCAGCGGCTAATTCAGCATAGGGGAATTTGCTGTCTTCTTGCTTGGTTTCTTGAATACACAACACATCGACAGGATTATCCCGCAACCAATCCAACACGTGCGGCAGACGCACATTCAGCGAGTTGACATTCCACGTTGCTAGTTTCACAGAATTACCTTGTTGTTAAATAACGGGTTTTATTTTATCACGCGTTAAAAATTGACTGTTTTTTAGTGTTAAGTATTTTAGCTCTTATTAAAGCATGTGTTAAAGTTTGAGCTTTTTTTGGGCATTATAAAAGTGATTAAAGCGGCAATATTCGATATGGATGGTTTGTTGATTGATTCTGAGCGCATCATTATGCAAGCGTGCATCTCCGCCGCCAAGGAAATAGGCATTACTTACACTCAAGCTGAATATGCCCAGCTGATTGGCCGCGCGGGACCAGATTCCACGCATAGGATGATTGAGCAATTAAATGGCGTGGAAAACTTTAACTTAGTCATGCAAGGTTTAGATGCTCGATTGGCAGAATGCAATCAAAGCTTTCCGCTTAAGCCTGGCGCGCTGGATTTGCTTCAATATTATCAAGCCAACAATATTGTTTGTAGCGTGGCATCTTCTTCGCCCACGCAGCATATCAATCACCGCTTAAGCCAAGTCGGCGTGCTGGATTTTTTCGGCCATGTCACCAGCGGGCAAGAAGTCACACATGGCAAACCCAGCCCGGATATTTACTTGCTTGCTGTTAAAAAATTGGGCTTGAATGTTGAAGAATGTATTGCATTTGAAGACAGCGAGACTGGCGCTCGCGCTGCAATTGCTGCAGGTTTAAAGGTGGTGGTAGTGCCTGATTTACAGCAACCAAGTGAATACGTCAGGGAAAATTGCCACGAAGTAGTTGTTAGCTTGAAAGATTGGTTAAATGCTTGCAGGATTATGCATGGTTCAAGAACCTAACACTTTGGTTAGCTCAACATATCAATAATTAATCTACTACTTAACATCACTCAAACGTCTTAATAACAAAGAGGCTAAACTTATGTGATCTAAACATTGAGTGGGGGTTTCTTTCATTGAAACCTCATGTCCTCTTGGATTCCTGATGGCCATAACAGCGCCAGTAAATATAAACATATATCCTTTCTGCTCATCTTTTTCACTGGTATTAGATAAATTGGTTAATTTAATCAAAGGCGATGCCTCATTAAAAGCTTGAGTCATCAACTTATATCCAGACTCATTGCAACTGGATAGCTTTTGAACTTTTTTATCAATATATTTAAATGCTTCAAATGTCGCATGGGAATAATGCCCATTGTCGAAAAGTGCTCTTGTAATTGTATCTATTTCAGGATGAACATTCCTCTCTTCATAAGGATGTAGTTGATTGATTTTAGTAGGCTCTCTTCTAGAGTGAGTAAAGTTAGGCACCTCTCTAGTAATAGATTGGAATCTATCAAAACTGTTATCCATCAATTAAATTCTCTTTAATACTTTTAAAGATATTGTCATAAGTTTCTTTGGTGCCATCAGAGGGTAAGTTAATTTCGACTCTTACGGTCAGACCAAAGTCCTTAGTTCTCGTTTGAGGAGTTTCAATTTTAACTTCAGGTTTTTGAACAGTTGAATCTTTCATGCTAGTTTTTGTTTTTATTTTTGCTTTAGTGGAAACTGTGGTGGATTTCGTATTTTTTGGAATTGAAATTTCGCCATAGCCTGAAAGGGCGGCAAAAGTTTTAAAAGTATTTGCCTGCCTGCGGCCAATTGCATCACTAGTCTGGTCGCTGGTTCTGAAAAAAGTAATTAATTCATCTATATCTAAAGCCCAACTACTCTCCCCATGTAGCTCAAACAGAGCTGAATATGATTTCTTAACTAACTCTCCGAAAGATTTACTAAATTCGTCATCTTTGTGATTAGAAAATGCACTGGAAGCTTCAGGAGTCTTTTTACCATCTTCATCAATAATTCCAATAAACTGTAATGCATTAATTACATAACTCTCATTATTTGAAGCTAATCCAAGTTTTTTGACTGTTTCAGATGTTACTGTTTGAGGAAATGCTTTTCTAAGATGAGTAACCATCTGAGAAATATTACCTGGCCCTGATATGTAAGGATGAGATTCTGACACTGTAACTCTCCTTTTTTAGATATTATTGTAGAGATAATGACGTAAAAAAAGCTAAGTGACAACCACTTAGCTTTTTGAATATTAAGGTAAATTGTTATGAAGCCATTCCATTATGTCGCAACAGCGCATCCAAACTCGGCTCCCTGCCTCTAAACGCTACAAATGATTCCATCGCTGGGCGGCTTCCACCTTTGGCTAACACTTCATTTTTAAAGCGGCTACCGGCTTCTGCGGATAGCGTACCCATTTCTTCAAACAGGCTGTAGGCATCTGCAGATAAAACTTCTGCCCATTTGTAGCTGTAATAACCTGCCGCGTAGCCGCCTGCGAAAATATGGCTAAAGCTGTTAGGAAAGCGATTCCATTTTGGTGGCCTAACCACGGCTACTTCGTCACGCACTTGTTCGATCAAATCGAGTGCGGTTTGTTTTCCGTTTGGGTCGAACTCGCCATGTAAGCGCATATCGAATAATGAGAATTCGATTTGGCGTACGGTTTGCATACCAGCCTGGAAGTTTTTGGCGGCCACCATTTTATCGAATAACTCACGCGGCAATTGCGCGCCAGTTTCTACGTGCGCGGTCATATGGCGTAGCACTTCCCATTCCCAGCAGAAGTTTTCCATAAACTGGCTAGGCAACTCTACGGCATCCCATTCCACGCCTTTAATGCCAGAAACGCTGTAATCATCGACTTGCGTGAGCATATGATGCAAACCGTGGCCGAACTCGTGGAACATGGTGATGACTTCGTCATGCGTGAATAAGGCTGGTTTACCGCCAACTGGCGCAGAGAAGTTGCAGGTTAAAAATGCCACTGGCAATTCAATTATTGATTGATTTTGAGTGTTAAGTTTTTTGCGGCGGGTAATGCATTCATCCATCCAAGCGCCACCACGTTTGTTGTTGCGGGCGTATAAATCTAAATAAAAGTAGGCAATTGGTTTATTTTGGGAGTCAGATATTTCATAAAATGCGGCATCGGCGTGCCAAACTGGCGCTTCGGCTTTGCGCACTTGTACGCCAAAAATAGTCTCAGTTACTTTGAATAAACCGGCTAATACTTTGCTTTCAGGGAAATACTGTTTTACTTCTTGATCAGAAAACGCATATTTGTCTTCACGTAGTTTTTCGCTTACATAGCCAACATCCCACGCTTGCAACTCGTTAATGTCTAATTTTTTTGCATAGGCTAAAAGCTCCTGCATGTCTTTTTCTGCATAAGGCTTAGCGCGCTTGGCAAGCGTGTCTAAAAAGTCAGTCACTTGCTTTGGCGTATCAGCCATTTTGGTAGCCAGCGAAAGTTCTGCATAATTTTTAAAACCCAACATGCGTGCTTCTTCTTGCTTGAGCTTTAAAATATCGCTAATCAATTGCGTATTATCCCACTTTGGGTTTCCATTTTCATCTGCTTTACTCAATTCAGACGCGCGCGTTGCATAAGCGCGGTACAAAGTTTCACGTAAAGCGCGATTATCCGCATATTGCAAAACTGGCATATAAGAGGGAAATTGCAGGCTAAATTGATAGCCAACTTTGCCATCTGTCTTGGCAGCTTCAGCGGCTGCTTCGATCGCATCTTCTGGCAAGCCCGCTAAATCAGCCACATTTTCAACGATATATTTAAAATCGTTGGTGTTATCCAGAATGTTTTCTTCAAACTTAGCACCCAATTTAGAAAGCTCTTCACTCACGGTTTTAAAGCGTGCTTTTTCATTTGCAGGTAATTCAGCCCCGCCTAATTTAAAATCACGCACTTCATGGTTAATAATTGTTTGTTGGGTTGGGCTTAATTTAGCAAAGGCACTGCTTGCTTGAATTGCTTTGAATTTCGCATATAAGCGCTCATCTTGCGAAATATCGCTGCCATAATCGGTTAACTTCGCTAAATTGTCGTTATAAGCTTCGCGTAATTCTGGACTGTTGACCACTGCATTCATATGGCCGACTTGGCTCCAGGCACGGCCCAATTTTTCGCTGTGATCTTCTAGTTTAAGCGCAAAATTTTCCCACGTTGGCGTTTCTGTACTAGTAGCTAATTGCTCAACCAACGCACGACCTTCAGCAATCAAACTATCCACCGCAGGGCTGATATGCTCTGGTTTGACTTCATTGAATTTGGGTAAACCAGCGACATATAACAATGGATTTGACACGGGGACTTCCTTTACTTTTTAGCCTGAATTCTAAAATGAAGATTGATTCTAGTTAATCAATCTTAAACATAATGGGTAACGATACGTTTCACCCTTACTGGTAGAGATGGCGGCGATAATGCAAAAAACAATATTAAACAACCAAACAAGTGGAATCAGAATAAATCCGATTAATATCCACACCAAAATGCCTGCAACAAATTGCGCAGCTAGCATGGTGATTTGAAAATTCAACGCTTCTTTGGCTTGATCGCTCAAATAGGCGCTGTCATCTTTTTTTAAAAACCAGACGATTAGTGATGGAATAAATGAAAAAACTGTACCGCCTAAATGCGTGATGGTGGCGATATTTTTTTCATCATTTGTAGGTGTTAAGTCGCTCGACACAATAATCTCTGTTGGCATATTGATTCCTTTTTAACATTAATGCAGATTAAAACTGGCAACCTTAAGTTCAATTTTTTCAATATCGGTATGGTTTAACACTTTGCGTGCGTGCACATTTAGCACAGATACTTCACTGTGCAGTATCTGTTGTTTAACACTCAAAATATTACTCGGGTGCATAGAAAATTGCCGCAAACCCATGCCAATTAACAACTGCGTTAATTTAGCATCGCCGGCCATTTCACCACACACTGATACCGATTTACCCAGTTTCTCACCCGCTTTAATCGTCATTGAAATCAGCTTTAACACCGCGGGATGCAGCGCATTGTAAAGATGCGCGACTGCATCATCGGTACGATCAATCGCCAGCGTGTATTGAATCAAATCATTGGTGCCAATCGACATAAAATCTAACTCTTTAGCAAACGCCTCGGCATTTAGGGCTGCCGCTGGCACTTCGATCATGCCACCTAGTGCAATATTTTCATCAAAAGGAATATTTTGTTTGCGCAGACTGATTTTTGCGCGCTCTAGCAACAGTTTGGTTTGACGCAATTCCGATAGCGTAGACAACATCGGAATCAATATTTTGATATGCCCGTAATGCGATGCACGCAAAAGCGCGCGCAATTGCGTATGAAAAATTTGCGGCTCGCTTAAACATAGCCGCACCGCACGTAAACCTAAAGCTGGGTTCGCGCAATTGCTCACTGTATCGGGATTCATTTGTTTATCGGCGCCTAAATCCAGCGTGCGAATAGTGACGGGCATGCCTTTCATGGCTTCTGCCACTTGCTTGTAAGCCAAAAACTGCTCTTCTTCATCTGGCATTTCACGCTTGTTCATAAACAAAAATTCGGTACGATACAAACCAATGCCAGTCGCGCCTGATGCTTTTACCGCAACCACATCTTCTGGCACTTCGATATTCGCGTGCAAATCAATCGCCGTGCCGCAAATCGTCACGGCTTTGGTTGATTTAATGCGCTGTAATTTTTGTTGTTCCAGCTCCCACTGGTCTTGACGCAGCCTGTATTCGGCCAGAATTTCTTTGCTTGGGTTAACAATCACCACACCCAAACTGCCATCGACAATAATCAATTCATTATCATTGATTAAATCGCGGGCACGCTGCAAAGCCACAATAGACGGGATATTTAAACTGCGCGCTAAAATTGCCGTGTGCGATGTCACGCCGCCAACATCGGTTATAAACGCAGCAAAATGGTGCTGTTTAAACTGAATCGCATCTGCTGGCGAAATATCATGCGCGACCAAAATGGTGGCATTTTCTTGCTGTTTAACAGTCTGCTGTTTGGTCGACGCTTGATTGGAAGTTTGACTAGGCGTTTGATTAGGATGCCCTAACAAAACCTTGATTACGCGCTCAACAACTTGCACCACATCTTGTTTGCGCTCACGCAGATATTCATCGTCTATGGCGTCAAATTGCTCAACAATGTCATCCATTTGCTGCTTAATCGCCCACTCGGCATTGCATTGTTCTTTGCGGATAATCTCTTTGGGAATCTCGGACAGAGATTTATCTGCCAGCATCATAAGATGTGTATTGATAAACGCACTGATTTCAGCTGGCGCGTTTTTGGATAATGATGCGCGAATGGTTTCTAACTCTTTTTTTACTGTTTCAATTGCTAGATTAAAACGGGCGATTTCATCGTCAATTAAATGCTTGGGTAATTGATAATGCACTACCTCAAGCAGTGCATTAGAAACCAAATGTGCACGACCGATGGCAATACCGCTGGATACACCAATGCCGTGAATGCTAAAACTGGATGGTTGATTTTCTTGATTACTCAAGGCTATTCGCCTTCGCCAAAATAATTGTTTATTAGCGCCTGCAAAGCCGCGATTGCTTCACTTTCATCCTTACCATCGGCTTCTAAAGTAATGACTGAGCCTTTTGACGCGGCTAGCATCATCACACCCATGATACTTTTGGCGTTGACGCGACGACCGGCTTTTTCTATCCAAATTTCACAGTTAAACTGGCTGGCAGTTTGCGTTAATTTACTGCTGGCGCGTGCATGCAAACCCAGTTTATTGATTATTTCTATTTCTTGTTTAATCATTTTTTGCTCTTAAGGTTTGAATACTCATATTTAACTACTTAAGCTAAATACTTAAGTTTAAATAATTGTATTAATAGTTAGATTGATTATTTTCGATTTGCTACATGATAATGTTCACAACTGATTTCGGTAAAACGCACCACTCCTTCGCGCCCGCCACTAATGGCTTTTTCCATGCATGTTTTAATGCTGGATTCACGATAGTTGAGTACACGCACTAACATTGGTAAATTAACGCCTGCAACGCCTTCAACCAGGTTGGGTGTTAGCAATTTAAGTACCATATTACATGGCGTCGCGCCATACATGTCCGACAGCACTAATACACCATCGCCAGTATTCAGCGATTTAACCAATTGCTGTGCTTGTGGCAATAACACGCTAGGGTCGTCATTGGTCGCAACCTCTAACGCCTCCAATTGCGGCGGCCGTTTGCCTAATACATGGCTAGCACAGTGAATCAGGCTTTCACCCAAATTACCATGCGCGATAATTAAAAGTCCAATCATGTTACTTTTTCCACTTTCTGACGCGTTAACTTAAGCGTTCATTAACCTAGTTTTAATCATATGCTTCTAATTATAATAGTGATTAATCAAGCTCACGATGCCGAGTAATCACTTGTTGTCTATGTGTCAAATTCGCGTGCTGTTTAAAATGTGCGCCCGCAAAATATAAGGCCAATTGCTCTACAAAATACACAGAACGATGCTGCCCGCCAGTGCAACCAATCGCCACCGTCAAATAGCTGCGATTATCTTGGTTAAAACTCGGCAACCACTTTTCTACATAATGCTGAATATCTGCCAGCATTTCAATGACTGCAGGCTGTTTTGCTAAAAATTCCTGTACAGGCAAATCTTTGCCTGTTAATGGTTTTAAAACTGCATCGTAATGTGGATTAGGTAAACTGCGCACATCAAACACAAAATCCGCATCCAACGGAATACCATTTTTAAAACCAAAAGAAGTAAATAGTAAAACTAAGCCGCGGCTACTCGGCTCATCCGTGCTGTTATCTTGCTTGAGCAGATCGCGTATATGGTTGCGTAATGCATTAGCACTTAAGTTGCTGGTATCGATATGATGACCAAGCTCTGCAACACCAGCTAGCAGTTCGCGTTCTTTGGCGATACTTTCGGCCAATGTCGTGCTTTCGTTACTTAACGGATGTTTACGACGCGTTTCTGAAAAACGTTTTACCAAAGTTTCGGCAGCGGACTCTAAAAACCACACTTGCACTTGATTGCCATCAGCCTTCAGGCTTTCAATCGCTTTGGGTAAAGCTTCTAATGCTGCACTGCGACTATCGATACTGATGGCGACTTTATTATGATGGATCGCATTAAGGTGCTGTGAAATATGGGGCAATAAAGTGGCGGGCAAATTATCGATGCAATAAAACCTGTTGTCTTCTAATGCGCGCAAGACAATACTTTTACCTGAGCCAGAAAGACCTGTCACAATAATAATCTGCATTACTTTGCCTGCTTAAGCTTTAATTTTGGGGCTGATTTAAGACTGGATTTTGGCTCAGCACTTTCAGTATCAGCGCTTTGACTGTTAATTCTTTTTAAATTGGCATTTTCTAAACTGGCTTTTTGCATCATTTGCTTTTGACGCTGACTAAACTGTTTCGTTGCATTGATGCCTCTTAATAACAACATGTGGTTGCGCACAGCAACTTCCAGCAATACCGCAATGTTGCGTCCCGCCGCAATCGGTATATTCACCTTTGGAATCTCTACTTCCAACACGCGCTCATGCTGCGTTTTGGCATTCAGTCTATCGAGCTTAAGTGGATTCAATGTATCCGCTAATTCCAACTGAATAATCAAATCCAGCGGCTTGGTTGGCTTCACTGCATTATCACCAAAAAGTGCACGAATATTAAGAATACCTAAACCACGTACTTCCAAAAAATCTTGTAATAACGATGGGCAACGACCCTCAATGCGTTCCGGTGATATTTTAAAAAAATCGACAATATCATCTGCTACCAAACGATGTCCGCGTGTAATAAGCTCTAGCGCTAACTCGCTTTTACCAATCGCAGCATCACCTTTAATTAGCACGCCAAAACCTTGTACTTCTATAAAAACGCCATGCAAACTGATGGTTTCTGCCATCGCAAGTTTTAAATAATGGCTTAATAAATCCATTAACTGCGGGCTTTGCATGGTGGAAGTGAATAATGGAATATGGTGAGTATTGGCTGCTGAAATTAATTCTTTCGGCGCTTTTTCACCATTTGCAACGACAACTGCGGCTAAATCGGTTGCGTATAAATTAGTAATAGCTTGCTGCATCGCAATAATGCTCAGACTATTTAGATAGTCCATTTCAGCGCAACCCAACACCTGCACACGGTTAGGATGTACGAAATTGAGATGGCCAATTAAAGCCAGAGAAGGCTTAGTGACTTTTTCGGAATTGAGTTGGTTATTGCCGCCATCAAGCCCTGCAATCCAGTGGAGTTTGAGCTTGAGGCGGGTTTCCTTGAAGAGTTCGGCTACGTTAATTTGAGCCATAGATTATTTAAGTTAGTTAAGAGTTGGATTTTCATCAATAGACGGATGTTGACCTATATCTTGATGTTTAACAGCACCATTCGCTTTATGATGACTGCCGTGTTTTTCTTTATGTTTGAGAACTTGGCGGTCTAGTTTGTCTGTCAACATATCAATCGCGCTATACATATTCTCATCGATGCACTCAGCGTGTAAATCATTGCCGGGTACGTGTAATGTAGCCTCTACTTTTTGAGCGAGCTTTTCTACACTCATGGTAACTTTAACGTCAATCACATGATCGAAGTGATTGCGAATTCTAACGAGTTTGCTCTGCACATATTCGCGCATTGCAGGTGTAATTTCTAAGTGATGCCCAGTTAATTGTAAATTCATGACTTGCTCCTTATTGAAATTGTTCTCCAAGTAAAGCTTGCCAATAAGTAGCACATCTTTACTCATCGAACAATTTAAGTGTACACCTTTGATTATTTTTTGCGAGGTGGTTTGAGCAGATTATTCAGTATTATTTGTAACGCTTTTGTAAAATTGCTTAAAGCGATTTGCGTAAATTCGCTGGCGGAATATTCAGCGATTCGCGATATTTTGCGATAGTCCGGCGCGCGACAATAATGCCTTGTTTCGCCAAAATATCGGTGATTTGATTATCTGACAATGGCTTTTTAGGCGTTTCTTCTGCGACCAATTGTTTAATCAGCGCACGAATCGCCGTGGCAGAAGCAGAGCCGCCAGCATCAGTTGCTACATGGCTCCCAAAGAAATATTTCAGTTCAAAAACACCGCGCGGAGTGAGCATATACTTATGCGTTGTTACGCGTGAAATAGTCGATTCATGCAACTCAAGCTCTTCTGCGATCTCACGCAAAACGAGTGGCCGCATGGCGATTTCACCATGCTCAAAAAAATTACGTTGGCGATCAACAATCGCTTGGCTAACGCGCAAAATAGTAGAGAAACGCTGCTGGATATTTTTAATCATCCATTTGGCTTCTTGCATTTGCGTTTGCAGATATTGATTCGAATTTTCGCGATTGCGCTTCAAAATGTCTGCGTACAATTGGTTAATACGTAGTTTAGGAATCACGCCATCATTTAACGTTGCAATCCAAATGCCTTTCACTTTTTTAACCAGCACTTCATGCTGAATAAAGTGATCGCGACTGAGTTGCGCAAAATCGCTACCTGGGCGCGGATTTTGCTGTTTGATTAAAGTTTGTGCGCCTTTTAAGGCGATATCATCGCAATTCAGCAATTTACGTAACTTAGCGAAATCCTTATTTGCCAATACCGCTAAATGTTGTTGAACAATGATTTTGGCAATGTTCAAAAAGTCAGTTTCTTTTGGCAGCACATTGAGCTGCAACAGTAGGCACTCTTGTAAATTGGTTGCCCCTAAACCTGGCGGATCCAAATGCTGAATCAGTTTTAGCGCAGTTTCTAGCTCTAGCAATTCAATTTCAAGCTCTTCTGGCAATAATTCTGCCATGTCAGCCAATGACTCTTCTAAATAACCATCTTCGTTGATGCTATCAATTAATAACAGCACCAGTGTCTGATCGCGATCAGATAAAGGCATTAACTTAAGCTGGCTTAATAAATGCTCGCGCAAACTAGCTGAGACGATTTCTTGTCGCGTGTAGTCGCCATCATCATCGTCACTATTATTCTGACGCCCGCCTTCATCCCAGTTACTCGCGCTGCCATATTCTTCGTAATTTTCATCAAAATCAGTTGCTGAAAAATCTTCTCCTGCACTGGATTCTTGCGGCGCATCAATCGATTCTGTGTTTTCTTGGGAGTTAGTCGTGCTGGTTTCTTGATAATCTAAACTATTAAAAGCATCTGGTTCATCAA